>CAZRYC010000099.1:0-2766 GCA_964604175.1 uncultured Bacteroides sp. | reverse complement strand
AAGTGTTCTACGAGATGCTACAGAAAAGTTGCATTTAGAAATTGAATCTACGGGTAGTGAAATTTTTTAATTTTAGTTGGTCAAATCCGAAAAAACCACTAACTTTGCACCACATTTCACCAGGAAAGATGCCGGAGTGGTCGATCGGGGCGGTCTCGAAAACCGTTAAACCCTTACGGGTTTCCAGGGTTCGAATCCCTGTCTTTCCGCAGCAAACAGCCGATGCCTCAAAGCATTGGCTGTTTTGCGTAGGAAAGACAGGGATGAGAACCCCAGGGTTCGTTATCGCTTGCGCTTTCGTAGCGCAGCGGAGAAAGAATCCCTGTCTTTCCGCAGCAAACAGCCGATGCCTCAAAGCATTGGCTGTTTTGC
Source organism: uncultured Bacteroides sp. (assembly GCA_964604175.1). Classification (GTDB taxonomy): domain Bacteria; phylum Bacteroidota; class Bacteroidia; order Bacteroidales; family Muribaculaceae; genus CAG-873. The sequence goes on along the minus strand of CAZRYC010000099.1, from coordinate 2,394 downwards.
GTAGGAAAGACAGGGATGATTGACGACAGCTTGCAAGCCTTGCCTTGCAAACTGTCGTATTCTATAAAGTTCATAAATTAAATTAATTTGTGAGCTGATAGTTAAGAAATTTTGTTAACTTTGCAATACAAATGCCTACGACAACCAAAACACCTATATAATATGGCGAAAAAGAAGACTACTAAGGAGGCCTCCGCGAAAGTGCTCCCGATTATCAAGAACGATCCCTGGCTCGAACCCTACGCTGCTGCCATAGAGGGTCGCCACAACGATTACCTGCGCAAGGAATATGACTTGACACAGGGCAAGCAGAGTCTCGTCGATTTTGCCAATGCGTACAAATATTTCGGCCTCCATCGCGACAAGGAAGGCTGGGTATTCCGCGAATGGGCCCCTAATGCCACGGCAATCACCCTCGTTGGCGATTTCTCTGGCTGGAAGGAAGAGCTCAAATATGCGCTCAAGCGTCTTGACAATGGCGTGTGGGAAATACATCTCAAGCCCGCAGACCTCAAGGAGGGTCAGCTCTACAAGATGATGGTCCACTGGGATGGCGGCGAAGGCGAACGCATCCCGGCTTACGCCAATCGCGTGGTGCAAGATGAAAAGACTCACATCTTCTCGGCTGAAGTCTATTGCCCAAAGAAACCTTATAAGTGGGAAATAGAAAAGTTCGTGCCGGACACGAAGCCCCTATTGATATATGAATGCCATATTGGCATGGCTCAGGAAAAGGAGGGCGTGGGCACCTATGATGAGTTCCGCGAGAACATCTTGCCCCGCATCTCTGCCGATGGCTACAACGCTATCCAGATTATGGCAATCCAGGAGCATCCCTATTATGGATCTTTCGGATACCATGTGTCCAATTTCTATGCTCCTTCAAGCCGCTTTGGCACCCCGGAGCAGCTGAAAGCCCTGATTGACAAAGCTCACGAGCTGGGGATAGCTGTGATTATGGACATTGTGCACAGCCATGCGGTGAAGAATGAGAACGAGGGCCTGGGCCGCCTCGATGGCAGCTATGACCTGTATATGTACGGCGACGGTCGCCGCGAACATCCAGCATGGGACTCTCTGTGCTTTGACTATGGCAAGAACGAGGTGCTCCATTTTTTGCTCAGCAACTGCAAGTATTGGCTTGAGGAATTTCACTTCGATGGCTTCCGCTTCGATGGTGTCACATCCATGCTCTATTACAGCCATGGCTTAGGACAGGCTTTCGGCAGCTACGATGACTATTACAATGGAAGCCAGGACACCAATGCCATCACTTACCTCACTTTGGCCAACAAGCTTATCCATGATGTCAACCCTCATGCCATCACTATCGCTGAGGAGATGAGCGGCATGCCTGGCTTGGCCCTGCCAGTAGCCGATGGCGGCATCGGCTTCGACTACCGCATGGCTATGGGCATCCCCGACTACTGGATTAAGATGCTGAAAGAGAAGAAAGATGAGGATTGGCATGCGACCTCCATATTCTGGGAGCTTACCAACCGCCGCGCAGATGAAAAGACAATCAGCTATGTAGAGAGTCATGACCAGGCCCTGGTGGGCGATAAGACGGTAATTTTCCGCCTTATCGACAAAGAGATGTACTGGCACATGATGAAGGACGACGACAATATGGTCGTGGCCCGTGGCATCGCACTGCACAAGATGATACGTCTGGTGACCCTGGCCACAATCAATGGCGGATATCTCAACTTCATGGGCAATGAGTTCGGGCATCCGGAATGGATCGACTTCCCGCGCGAGGGCAATGGCTGGAGCTACAAGTATGCCCGCCGCCAGTGGGACCTGGTTGACCGCAAGGAATTGAAGTACATCTACCTCCAGAACTTCGACAATGCCATGATCGAGCTGGTCAGCAGCATATACAATTTCCAAGCCAAACCGATACAAGAGTTGTGGAAGAAGGACGATGACCAGGTGCTTGCCTTTATGCGCGGCGACTATGTATTCGTGTTCAACTTCAATCCTTTCAAGTCTTTCGATGGCTATGGCATCCTGGCTCCGGCCGGCAAGTACCGCACAGTTCTGAGCACTGACAATCCCGACTTCGGAGGCTACGGCAATATAGATGAAAAGGTAGAGCATCTCACTCAGGCCGATCCTCTTTACGCCCCCGCGGGAGTAGAATGGCTGCGCCTTTACCTCCCGGCGCGCTCAGCCATGGTCCTCAAGAAGGCCCGTCAAGTAGTCAAGAAATCGGCCAAATAGCAATATTTAGCAAAAATATTCAGGAAATATTTGGTCAATTCGAGGAAAAGTCGTAACTTTGCACCGCTGTTTCGCCCAAGGGGCTTGCAGCGGTGCTTTTTGCACCTTAATCAGAGGACATTGAAAGATTGCAACAAGATACGAAGTAGTACAAGAGAGAGCCGGAAG
>CAZRYC010000098.1:0-3036 GCA_964604175.1 uncultured Bacteroides sp. | reverse complement strand
GAAAACTGAAAACCGAAAACTGAAAACTGAAAACTGAAAACTGAAAACCGAAAACCACTAAGTTAGTGGTTTTCGGTTTTCGGTTTTCAGTTTTCGGTCGGGGATTAATTTTGGTAGTCGGCGAAGCGGTGCTGGAGGCGCTTGCGGGCGAAGAAGATGCGGCTCTTCACGGTGCCCAGGGGCAGATTCATTTTCTCTGCTATCTCATTGTATTTGTAGCCTTGCACATGCATGGTGAACGGCACTCGGAACTCCTCGTCGAAAGAGTTGATGGCATCGGTGATCTCCTGAGTAGTGAAAGAGCCCTCCGGGGCTGTCAAGCCAGAATCCTGGCAGAGGTTCAGGTGGTAGAGGTTCTCCGAAGTATCCACGATGGTTGCCGCGCGGGTGGTACGCCGATAATTATTGATGAAAATATTGCGCATAATGGTGAAGACCCAGCCCTTGAAGTTGGTGTTCTCCGCGTACTTATCTTGATTGTCGAGAGCCTTGAGAGTAGTATCCTGCAGCAGGTCATAGGCATCATCGCGGTTAGAGGTAAGTATGTACGCAAAGTTGAGCAGGTTGCTCTGCAGCTCCATCAGGTTAGTTTGAAATTTATCCGTCTTCATCATCGCAAGGTTTATTATTGAGTTTATTCTAAATTTACTTGTAATTCCGGTTACGAAAACGCCCCCGTGTGTTGATTACATTGCAAAGTTAAGTGAGAAAAAACGCGATGACGAATTTAAATTGCAAACAAAAGCAAACAAATTCACTTTCCCAAAATATTCAGCATATCTCCCTGATAGACAATCGATTAAAATTGTGACGCAATGTTACAACACTTATACATTCTTCAAATGTTACGGGTTTTGTAACAAAATCGCGTCTATTATAGACCGGTTGTTGCTAAGGCGGGGCACCTTGCGCTGGCCCCCGAGCTTGCCCGTGGCTGCCAGCCACCGATCGAAAGCCCCGTGCTCGGCAGAGATCACCTCCAGGGGGTCGAGGAAGATGCTCCCAGAGCGCTTGGCCTGATAGTCGCTATTCTCACGCTGGAGGGCGCGGTCAAGGGCCGCTGCGAAAGCAGCCAAGTCGGCCGGGGCCTTATCCCATTCTATGAGCCATTGATGGCGGCCTCGACGCCCATTCTGGGTATAGACGGGGGCCACAGTGTAGTTGCGCATCTCACAGCCCATCTGCTGGCATACCTGGGCCAGAGCGGCATTAGTGTTGCACTCCATCACCTCTTCGCCAAAGGCATTGATAAAACTGGTAGTGCGCCCAGCGATAACGATGCGCACGGGATCCAGGCCCACCACCTTGACAGTGTCGCCAAGCATATAGCGCCACAGCCCGTTGCAAGCAGTGATTACCAAAGCGTAGGTTTCGCCCTCATTAGCCTGCCACAGAGGCACGGCTGCCGGGAAAGGCTGGTCTGCCTGGTCGAGAGGCACAAGCTCGTACATCACTCCCGCATTGGGTATAAGGAGCATGCCATGGTCGCCGGGGCTGATTTGCGAGGCGAAGAAGCCCTCGCTGGCGTTATAGGTCTCCCAGTATCGCATCTGGGGAGACATTATTTTGTCGTACTCTGCGCGGTAAGGCTCAAAGGCTATGCCACCGTGAAAGAACACCTCCAGGCTTGGCCACACATCTTGGATCTTCTGCGCTCCGGTGCGCTCGAGCACTTGCTGCAGCACGCGCAGAAACCAGCTTGGCACACCGGAAATATTAGTGATGTCCTGGCCGATTGACGCCTCCACGATTGCTGGAAGCTTTTTGCTCCAGATCTCCATCAAGGCTATTTCCTTGCTGGGCACGCGCACCATGTTGACCAGTGGATTTATGGCATCAATAAGGTTTGCGCTCAGGTCACCCACCTTCACCCCGGGAGGCAGGAGAAGCTCGTTGGCGAAGCTGCCGCCTAAGATCAAGCCTTTTCCGGCGAACATTCTCGACTGGGGATAAGCTCTAAGGTAGAGGGCCACGCTCACGCCGGCTCCGGCATAATGGTTGAGGCGCAGCGATGCCGCGGTCACGGGAATGTACTTGCTTTTGCCTCCGCTGGTGCCGCTGGACTGGGCGAAGCGGCGGGTGACGCCGGGCCAGAGCACATCCGGCTCGCCCTCCACCATGCGCATCACATAGGGGCGGAAATCCTCGTAGGAGCGCACTGGCACCTGAGCCGCGTACTGCTCATAAGTCATGGAGGCTTTTAGTCCATTTTCTTGGCCCCATTTGGTGCGGGAGCCTTGCCGCAGCAGCTTGTCGAGTACTGCGCGCTGTGTGTTTTCGCAATCGTGTGCGCTTTTTAGGGCTTGTTCTGCTTTTGGCCCCAGGGCCAATCTTGATATTTTGGTAAAATTAAGCATTTGTCAGAAGCTCCATTCGGGACTGGTCTTGGCATCCTTGGGCACCGAGGCTTTGTCCTTCTTCTTACTGTCCTTCTTTTTAGGGTCTTCGGATATGGTCAGATCCTTATATTTCACTCTTCCGGCCTGATTGTAGCATTTTTGCCAGTATGGGATCTCAATGCTGCTCTCCATCACACCTCGAGAGGAGGCATGGATCATCTTGCCATTGCCGACATATATGCCCACATGCGAGATTTTGCCTTTCTTGCTTGGGTGGAAGAAGAGCAGGTCTCCGGGCTGGATTTTGTCTTTTTTCACCTTGTCGCAAGCCTCGATCTGCTTGGCGCTGTTGCGCGGGAGCTCTACCCCGAGGGCATTGCGGTACACCTCCATAGTGAAGCCGGAGCAGTCGGTGCCGCTCTTGCTGTGGCCTCCGCTGCGGTAAGGGGTGCCGGTCCAGGAATAGGCCTCGGCAAGCAGCAGCTCTATGGGGCTGAGGTTCTTTTTATCCTTCTTCTTATCTTTTTTGTCCTTTGACTGGTCGGCATACACTTCGCTCTCATAGTCGATGCGGGCGCTTTTCTTGCTTGAGTGGCAAGAAGAGAGGCCGATAGCCAGGCAAAGCGCAAATATGAGGCTGATTGGTTTCATATCTGTGCAAATTTACGAAAAAACAATGAAAAACCAACTTTTCAGA
>CAZRYC010000097.1:0-3503 GCA_964604175.1 uncultured Bacteroides sp. | reverse complement strand
GAAGGGCACGGGGTGTGCGTAACCCCGTATGAGCGATAGCGAGTGCGGGGCACAGAGCAAACTATTCTCTCACTCTGGAGTGCCCGAAGGGCACGATTAACCACTGACCTAAACTATAAACTATAAACTATAAACTGAAAAACCACTAACCCAAATCATCCTCATCGAAGTCGAAATCCCAGCCGTCGTCATAGCTCTCGCTGGTGAACTTCTCCAGTTCTCGGCCCTCGCGCTTGGTGGGGCGCCCCAAGCCTTTGCGGCGATCCACAAAGCCCGAGATCTTCACCACCTCCAGCAGGTCGTACTGCTCTTTCGGCGTGAGATTTTCCATGTATTCTGGCACCAGTTTGGCTCCCAAGCGGTTCTGCGACAGGGCCAGCACCTTGAAAGTGTATGTGATTGGCGGTTTGCGCACATGCACAATATCGCCCACCTTTACGGTGCGGCTTGGCTTTGATGGGGCGCTGTTGGCATCACCCACAATGATTCGGCCCTTCTTGCAAGCCTCAGTGGCGATAGTGCGGGTCTTGAACACCCTCATCGCCCATAACCATTTATCTACTCTCTCCTCCACTATTAACTGAAAACTGAAAACTGAAAACTGAAAACTGAAAACTGAAAACTGAAAACTGAAAACTACTTATTATTAAACCGACACATAGCCGCCTGGATTCCCGCTAACACACAGTCGCGCACAGCCTCCACCGCCACATCAATGCGCGCCGGCAATGCCTCGCGCTGCTCTGCTGTGAACTGCCCCAGCACATAATCGATCTGCGCTCCGCGCGGAAAATCATTGCCAATGCCGAAGCGCAGCCGCGCATAGGCATTTGTGCCCAGGCACTCCGCTATGCTCTTCAGCCCATTGTGGCCGGCGTCGCTGCCGCCTTGGCGCATGCGTATGGTTCCGAAAGGGAGAGCCAAGTCGTCCACCAGCACTAAGATATTGTTGAGCTCTATGTCCTCCTTGTCTCGCCAATAGCGCACAGCGTTGCCGCTAAGGTTCATGTAGGTGCTGGGCTTAAGCAGCACCACCTGCTGATTTTTCACGCGCCCGGAGCCCACATCGCCGTATCGCTCTGTGGAAAAAGAGATATTGGATGCCTTTGCAAAGGCATCCAATATCATAAATCCTATGTTGTGGCGGGTGTCGGCGTATTCAGCGCCAATGTTGCCCAGCCCAACAATCAAATGTTTCATGCAGTAGATGGCTCTTATTCTTCTGTAGCAGTAGCAGCAGCGGCGCCGCGGGCGGCACGTGTGAGCTGTACGGCGCAGACCACAGCGTTCTTGGCATTTACCACCTCGAAGTCATCATAGTGGAGGTCGGCCACCTGCAGTGTCTTGCCCAGGCCCAGGTGATCCACATTGATCACTACGCGCTCAGGAATCTGAGTGTAGATAGCCTTCACCTTGAGCTTCTTCATCGACAGGGTGAGCTTACCACCAGCCTTTACGCCCTCGGCGTGGCCCTCGATCTTCACGGGAATCTCGATGGTTACAGGCTTCTTGTCAGAAACCTCAAGCAGGTCGATGTGGAGGATAGTATCCTTGACGGGCTGGAACTGGATATCCTTGATCACAGCCATGCGGGTGACGCCGTCGAAAGTAAGCTCGATAGCGAAGATGTCGGGGGTATAGATAAGCTTGCGCACAGCCTCTTGGCTTACAGCGAGGTCGGTGGTGATCAGGCCCTTGCCGTCGCCGATTTCTACTACCTTCTGGCCAGCCAGGAGCTTGCCATTGTAGGGGAGATCTACGAGCTGTCCGCCGTTGAGTACCACGGGAATCATGCCAGCGGCGCGCAGCGCCTTGGTGGCCTTCTTGCCGAGGTCAGTGCGAGGCTCGGCAGCGAGTTGGAATGTTTTCATTTCGTTTAATTTGTTGTGTTACTAAAAATTAAGACGCTTCTTAATTTCCCATCACACTGGGGATGCTAAAAAGCCCTATTTTTTCCGACTGCAAAGTTACTACTTTTTTTTGTGTTATCAAAGATATTCGCTAATTTTGTACATCAATTGTATTCTATGATTATTACCCGGCCATCCACCTATGGCCGGGCTATTTTTTTATGTTTATGGCAAATGTATTGCAAATCAGGGTGAAGATGCGAAAAACTCATAACCCCTCCGATCCTGGCCTCCTTTACTATCTTCTGACAATGGAGCGCTCCAGAAAGCTTATTTTTACCCCTTACAGCGTGTATCCCCATGAATGGGATCCCCACCAAGAGCTTATTAAAAGCGAAGTCAGTCCCCACCGCGCCGTCCACCTGAGGGTGGTGCGCGCTCGCATAAAATTCGATCTGGATCGTCTGCGCTGTTGTGCGCAGAGGTGCCATAGCCTATCAGAAGTAGCGCACATGTATGCTGCCCTTAAGTCACCTCGGCTGTTTTTCCCTTTTATGGAGGATGCGGTGGCGCATCTTATTGAGCTGGGGCAATTCACTACAGCTCAGAACTATATCTCCTCATATCGGAGCTTCCTCTCATTCGCCGGCTATGATCTTGAATTCTCCCATATCACCCCGGAGCTCATGGAGCGGTATGAAGCTGAGCTCCGGCAGCGTAAGATCAGGAGCAACACCTCTGCTTTCTACCTCCGAAATCTTAGAGCAGTGTACTATCAGGCGGTCTCCCGGCATCTTACCGGGGATGCGCGCCCGTTCGGGCGAGTGTTCACGGGCATAGCCAAGACTATGAAGCGGGCTGTCGGCATTGAGGACATTCGCCGCATTAAGGCTCTGGACTTGAGCGTGCGGCCGGCCCTCGACTTCGCCCGCGATGCCTTTCTCTTCGCCTTTTATGGCCGGGGCATGTCGATGATAGATGTGGCGCATCTGGCGCCATCCGACATGCATGGCGGTTATATCTTTTATAATCGGTCCAAAACCCGGCAACCGCTGAAAATCAAGGTCATTCCACAGATGCAAGCCATAATCGATAAGTACCGCAGCGATGGCATGCCTTATCTCCTGCCTCTGATTCAGCGTCAGAGCCCGCAGGAGGATAGGGAGTACGCAGCGGCTATTCGCCGCATCAACAATAATCTGAAGAAGATAGGCCAAATGGCCGGCATCAGTACCGCATTGACTACTTATGTGGCCCGTCACTCTTGGGCATCGATAGGAAAGTCCAAGAACTTGCCCGTGGCCGTTATCAGCGACAGCCTGGGGCATGAGTCGCTGTCCACCACCGAGATATATCTCAAGAGCCTGGATCAGGCCTCCATAGATGCCGCCAACGAAATAGTCACCGCCGGCCTCTAACCTCTTTCCCCGCCGTGAGGCCGAAAACACCAACCCTCATCAACCCTCATCACCCCTGTTTGGAGTTGGGTGAGCTTGCTCGCCCCGGCCGTGAGGCCGACGATAACGCCAAGGTTGATGCTGAAGCCCTACGGGCTGGACGAGCTTATCGAACCGCAGGGCCGCTTTCGTAGAAAGAACCTCATCCGACTCCAACTGGGTGGGCGCCAACCCTCATCAACCCTCACCAACCCTG
>CAZRYC010000096.1:0-4033 GCA_964604175.1 uncultured Bacteroides sp. | reverse complement strand
GAGCACCTGACTGTTAATCAGGGGGTCGTTGGTTCAAGCCCATCCTGAAGCGCTCAGCACCCCGGTTTCCCTATTCTCGAAACCGGGATTTTTATTAATCAGGCCCTTATTACCATGGATATTCTGGAAAGATTTTTAAAGTATGTGACTTTCGATACGCAAAGCGACGAACTCACCAACATGACACCCTCCACTCCAGGGCAGATGGTTTTTGCCCAATACCTTAAGGATGAGCTCGAGGGGATGCACCTGTCTGAAATCACTCTCGATGACAATGGATATCTGATGGCTACTCTCCCTGCCAACATTGAGGGAGTGCCCACCGTTGGTTTTATCGCTCACTTGGACACAGCTCCAGATATGAGCGGCCGCCATGTAAAGCCACGCATCGTGAAGAATTATGACGGTCAAGACATCTTGCTTAATCAAGAGCAAGGCATAGTGCTTTCTCCTGCCGAATTTCCAGAATTGAAGCATTATGAGGGTCAAGACATTATTGTTACAGATGGCACCACCCTGCTTGGAGCTGACGACAAGGCCGGCATCGCTGAGATAATATCCGCAGTGGATTATCTGCAGTCCCATCCCGATATCAAGCATGGAAAAATCCGCATAGCATTTAATCCGGATGAGGAGATTGGCCAGGGTGCGCATAAATTCGATGTGCAATTGTTCGGAGCCGATTGGGGTTATACCATGGATGGTGGCGAGATTGGAGAGCTGGAATATGAAAATTTCAACGCTGCCAGCGCCAAGGTTACTTTCAAAGGCCGCAATGTGCACCCCGGAAGCGCTAAGCATAAGATGATCAATTCCATGAGAATAGCCAATCAGTTTGTGATTATGCTCCCTCGCTGGGAGACTCCCGAGCATACTGAGGGCTATGAGGGTTTCTACCACTTAGTAGGAATGGAGGGTAGCGTAGAAGAAACCACACTCCACTACATTATCCGCGACCACGACCGCGATCGCTTTGAACGCCGCAAGAAAGAACTGGAGCATCTTGCTCGCAAGATCAACCACGAATATCCTGATTGCTGCTCCATAGAAATCAAGGATCAGTACTATAATATGCGTGAAAAGATTGAGCCCGTAATGCACATTGTGGAGATAGCCGAACAGGCAATGCGCAATCTCGACATAGTGCCCAAGGTGCAACCCATCCGCGGCGGTACTGACGGAGCCCAGCTTTCGTTCAAGGGCCTCCCTTGCCCTAATATCTTCGCTGGAGGGGTAAATTTCCATGGTCGCTATGAGTTCTTGCCCATCCCCTCGATGGTCAAAGCCAGCGATGTGATTGTGGAGATATGCCGCCTTGTAGCTAATAAATGAACCGACTGATAGTCATCACCGGGCCTACTGCCTCTGGAAAGACAGCCAAGGCTATAGAGCTGGCTGAAAGGTTAGGATGCGATATCATCTCTGCTGACTCCAGGCAGATGTACCGGGGACTAAGCATAGGCACAGCCGCGCCCGCGCCAGAAGACTTAGCGCGAGTGCGGCATCATTTTGTGCATACTCTCGAGCTCACAGATCATTACAGCGCAGCGCAATACGAGAGCGATGTGCTGAGGCTATTGCCTGGCCTTTTTGAACAAAATCCAGTGCAGATAATGTGTGGCGGCTCCATGATGTATATAGATGCGGTATGCAAGGGCATTGACGACTTGCCCACTATCAGCCATGAAGTGCGCACCCAGGTAATGGAAATATACCAGCAGGAAGGACTGGAGGCGGTACGCCGCCTCCTAAAAGAGCTTGACCCTATAAGCTATGACAGAGTGGATCCTCAGAATCCTCGCCGCAATGTGCATGCGGTAGAAATCTGTCTTCAGGCTGGGGTGCCAGCCTCGCAATTGCTTACCGGAGAAAAGAAAATCCGAGATTTTAAAATCGAGAAATATTATATAGACTTGCCTCGGCCGGAGCTTTTCCAGCGCATCAATCGGCGTGTGGAGCTCATGATTGAGCAAGGCCTGGAGCAAGAGGCTCGCAGTGTGTACCATCTGCGTCGCCTTAATTCGCTTAACACTGTGGGGTATAAAGAGATGTTCGCATATTTTGACGGCCTAATGGATTGGCCTACAGCCATTGCTCGCATTCAAAAGAACACGCGCGTGTATGCCAAAAAGCAACTGACCTGGCTGAAGAAAGATCCCGATGCGAAACCGCTGGATTAAGCCAAGGAGAAATTAAAGGCATGAAGCAAATCGCGCACGGCAGGGCGCTGCTCCATCATATGCTGCAGCACCTCAGCTTGTGTCCAAGTGATGGGTGATGACTCGCCCTGCATGATGCGTACATCAAGAGTGATATTGTCGTTGCGCAATGTATCTCGCAGAAATTGGCGCAGGCTCGGCATGGCTTCATTGAAAGTCTCCACCTGAATATTGTCATCCACTGGCACCAGATACTGGTCAGCTGATATTTGCTGCAGCTTTACGGCAAGCATTGAGTTAACCAGAATTCGCTCAGTGGGGTGTTCTTGCGTATAACGAATCCACGCGCCCTGCAGATCCTTGGGAGAATAAGGCTCTTGCCGTATAGCTGCAGAGGCGTTCTCAGCAGGCGATGGCGCTTCGGCTTTGGGCTTGTTGCCTCTAATGGATAGAGAAATCCTTGGGGCGCCCATAGTGCGCCTTGGAGTCGGGGGTGCCGAGGGGATTATGGGGCTTGCCGCTGGAGCATGTACGGGAGTTGGAGCCGGAGTTGGAGCCGGAGCAGCAACTGGTGCGGGCTGCGAAGCAGTGGAGGCGGCGATGGGTTTTAACTGCCCCTCCCCGCCGCCGTCAATTCCGGGGGAGGGGCTGCATAATTGGCATAGCTTTACCAGGGTAAGCTCGACCAAGAACTGTTTGTTAGTGGCAGAGCGGAAATTCAGGTCGGCCTCATTGCACAGGTCCATGGCTCGGTATATGAATTGTGGGGAGCATTTCTGAGCTACTTCAGCCATTTGGACCTTTATCTCATCAGCCATTTCCAACAGAGGGAGGGTAGCCGGGGTCATCGCTACCATCAAATCGCGCAGGTACAGACCCAGGCCATTTATGAAGAATTGAGAGTCAAAGCCCTTGTCGCGTATCTCCTTATATATGAGCAGAGCAGCTGGCACATTGTTGGTGAGGAAAGCCTCAATTAAGCGAGCATAGTAGGCGCTATCAAGTTCGTTCAGGTTGTCCACAGCGCTCTGATAAGTGATATTTCCCATAGAAGAGGCCGCTACCTGATCGAATATGGATAGTGCATCGCGCATAGCGCCATCGGCCTTGCGCGCTATGAGATTGAGGGCTCCCTTGTCGGCAGTGATGCCCTCATTCTGAGCCACTTTGCTCAGATGGTCAATCATATCCTGGATTGAGATGCGGCTGAAATCGTAAATCTGGCATCGGCTCAGGATAGTGGGAATGATCTTGTGCTTTTCGGTAGTGGCAAGTATAAAGATTACATACTCTGGCGGTTCTTCCAAAGTCTTCAGGAAGGCATTGAATGCTTGAGATGAGAGCATATGCACCTCATCGATGATGAACACGCGATACTTGCCATTGGTGGGCAGCACATGCACCTGCTCAATCAAGGCTTTAATGTCTTCTACTCCATTGTGCGAGGCGGCATCGAGCTCAACAATGTTAAGAGAGTTGCCCTTATTGAATTGCTGGCAGCTCTCGCACTCATTGCATGCTTCCCCATCTGAGGTGCGGTTGAAGCAGTTGATAGTCTTGGCAAATATGCGGGCGCATGATGTCTTGCCCACGCCTCGTGAACCAGTGAACAGATAGGCATGAGCCAGACGGTCCTTCTTAATGGCATGCTTAAGGGCCTCCGTTATTGGTTTCTGGCCGATGACGGTATCAAAAGTAGAGGGGCGGTATTTACGCGCCGAAACGATATAGTGGTCTTCCAATTTGAGGAAAGGTTAGAATTATAAGTGCAAAATTAAAGAAATTATTTTGGAAATCCAACAACAAAACGTAACTTTGCGATACCGTAGATTCAATTTCTAAATGCAACTTTTCTGTAGCATCTCGTAGAACAC
>CAZRYC010000095.1:0-4198 GCA_964604175.1 uncultured Bacteroides sp. | reverse complement strand
AAATTTGTCAACGATGTTGTGATACACGGCAGTTAGTGGTTAGTGGTTAGTGGTTTTCGGTTTTCAGTTTTCAGTTTTCAGTTCCGGGTCCGCTCCGATCGGGGGAGGTCCGCTTGCGGGCCTCTTGTATTAGAGGGGTTTCAGGGTTCGGTTATGGTATTGATGGTGGAGTAAGCGGTGCCATCGGCGAAGGTTGTCTCTATGATTTCGCCGGCTCGCAGGTCGGCAGCTTTCACGGCTCGGCCGCCAATGCGGGTTATCGTGTATCCTCGCTTGAGCGTAGCCTGCGGAGAGAGGGCTTGCAGCAACTGATCCACCGCATCCAAGCGAGCTTTACCCTTCTGGATTGCCACCTGGGCGGCTTGGCTCAGGGCTTGGCCCATCGCATCGAGGCGAGCCATCTCCGGTCGCAGCCGCCGGTCAGCTATCGAGCCCAAGCCGGCCTGAAGATTAGTCAGGCGATTTTGAGCCCTCATCAAGGCATTCTGGGCCAGGACCGGTATCTGGCCGGCTATCTGGGCCAGCTGGCGGTGATTGCCGCTCATTCGGTCGCTTAAGGTCTGGAGCATCGCGGCAGCCATTTGCTGAAGCAGCGACAATTCTTGCTCACCCTTGGCTATCAGCCATTCGGCAGCAGCCGTGGGAGTCTTTACTCGCATATTGGCCACATAGTCGAGCAGGGTGATGTCGCGCTCATGGCCTATGCCTATGATTACAGGCAGGGGGAACTGAGCTATGTTAGCGGCCAAGTCGTAATTGTCAAAGGAGGCCAAATCCGTGGTGGCCCCGCCGCCTCGGATAATCACCACACAGTCCCACTGCTCTATGCTCGCGTATATTTCATCAAGAGCGGCAATGACGGATGATGCTGTGCGCTCGCCTTGGAGGGCCGCGGTGAAGAGCTTGGTGGAGAAGCGCAGATGCGAGGCATTGGTATAGAGCTGATGTATGAAATCTCCATATCCGGCAGCACCCTGGGCGGAAATAATCGCGATGCGCTGCGCCAAGCGAGGCCATTGCAAGGTGCGGTTGAGATCTATGATGCCCTCCTGGCGCAACTGCTCAATCATCTTGGCCCGCCTCTGCATGGCATCGCCCATGGTATAGGCCGGGTCGATAGCCACAATATTGAGGCTCATGCCATAGAGTGGATGGTAATTGGTGTTGACGCACACCATCACCTTCAGGTCACTGCGGAAGTTCTGGCCGGTAGCCATCAGGAAATCAGCCGCCAGCCTGTAGTAAGTGGATTGCCATATAGTGGCCCGGGCCTTTGCCAAAGGCTTGCCTGTGGCAGGGTCCTTTTCCACCAGCTCAAAATAGCAGTGGCCGCCGTTGACGCGCACGTCCACAGTCTCGCCCACCACCCATACATTTTGCAAGTTGGGGTCGCGGCTAATCAGGCCCGACAAATGTCGGCCTAATTGGCTGAGAGTGTAGGCTTGCGTCTGGCTCATTTGCTTACAAGTTTGAATTGCTTTCCATCCCAGCGGTACACAAGCCGGGGCTTAATCTTGGACAAGGCCTGCTGCCCCGCCGCATCATCAGGCGCAAAATACGGCGCCATCTCTTGCGTAAGGATCAGCTCTTTGGATTGCGGATCCACTTGCGCTGAATACATAATGAAAGGCATAGCCAAAGCCACCTCTTCGCGGTCGGCCTTGCTTACGAGCCAATCTGCAAGTCCGGGCTCTTTCCAAGGGCTCTTGGCCGGAGCTTCCCATAGCCGGGTGTAGAATTTCACTGAGGAATCGCGCATGGGCGTAGGTATTGTCTCCACAAGCCCGATTACCGGCTCGGCAGAGGTGGAGTTGAGCACGAACACTATGTACTCCATATCAGTAGAGCTGGTGAATTTCAAAGCGCTGGCATCAGCGGCCATATCATTGCTCACTATCTGGCACTCGCCGCCGAAAATATTCTTGGTGCCTTTAGTGGAATGGGCATCGTAGTAGTCAACCATGTCGAGGCGCGCATTCTTGTCCACCATTCCTATAACGGTATCCGGAGCATCAACAAAGCATTTCTGGGCCGTAAGCTCGAAATCAGGCTGCTGGGCCTTCAGCGCCCAACAGCCCGAAAAAGCAGAAGCCATTATTAGAAAATATGCGTACAATCTCATGATTAGCTTTGACGTGGTGTGCAAATATAGGGATAATAATTTACATAACAGTAAATTTTACCAATTTATTTGCGTTTTTTACGTTTTGCCATGCTCATGCCATAGTCTTTCTTGCTCTTGGCTGAGTCTCTTTTGCCTTTTTCGCGGTAGTCCTTATCCTCGCTGGCCACCTCGCTGTATATGCGCTTGCCGAAGAATTCGCTGCCTTTCAGGGCTGCCACGGTGCGCTTGGCGTCGCTCTCCGGAATGTCGAAAAGCGTGTAATCTGACAGCAGGTCAATTCTGCCCACATCCACTCGCTTTCCAGGCACGTTCTTATTGAGCAGCTCAATCAGGTTTCCGGCAAAGAAGCCATCGGCCTTTCCCACATTCACATAGATGCGGGCCATGCCGGGCTCGGCTGTGCGGCGGTCTTTGTTGCCGTTGTTTTCAAATCTCTTGCCTTTCTTTGAGCCTTTCTCTCCCTTGGCCGGCTTCTCATCGATGAAGTCAATCTTTGGCGCATCCTTGTAGTATGCGAGCAGGCGGTTGAATTCCAGCGATAGCACTCTCTTGAGCAGGTCGTCGGTTGAGAGCCAGGAGAGCTTCTTGCTCACTCCACGGAAATACTTGTCGATTTCTTCTTCCGGCACTTCCACTTTCTCGAGCCTGTCAGCCAAGCTGTAGAGTTGCTTCTCGATGATATGCTCCGGAGTAGGCACCTCTTTGCGCTCGAACTGCTTGCCAATTATGCGCTCGATTTCGCGCAAGCGTCCCTTTTCGCGACTGTGGATGATGGCGATAGACACGCCAGTCTTCCCGGCGCGTCCGGTACGGCCCGAGCGGTGTGTATACACTGATGTGTCTTCTGGAAGTCCGTAATTAATTACATGTGTAAGATCGTCCACATCGAGGCCGCGAGCAGCCACATCAGTAGCCACCAGGATAGGGAGCACGCGATCGCGGAACTTCTTCATCACCAAGTCGCGCTGCGCCTGGCTCAGGTCGCCATGCAATGCTTCTGCGTTGTATCCGTCGCTGATCAGCTTGTCGGCTATTTCCTGAGTGTCGCGGCGAGTACGGCAGAAAATGATGGCGTAGATATTTGGTGTATTGTCCACTATTCTCTTCAGGGCCAGATATTTGTCGCGCGCATTCACCATATAGTATATGTGTCGCACATTCTCGGCACCCTCGTTGCGGTTGCCAATCACTATTTCTTCGGGATTTTTCATGTAATTGGCGGCAATCTTGGCCACCTCTTTAGGCATTGTGGCCGAGAACATCAGAGTGGTGCGGTCTTCTGGCACATGCTGCAATATCTCGTTGAGAGATTCCACGAATCCCATGTTAAGCATCTCGTCGGCTTCGTCGAGTATCACAGTGTGCACATCGTTGAGCTTGACCACGCCTCTGTTTATCAAGTCGATCAGGCGCCCCGGCGTGGCCACTATGATCTGCACGCCTTTTTTAAGCTGTCGTATCTGGCTTTCAATAGAGCTTCCGCCGTAGACTGGCAGCACTTCCAGGTCATCGACATATTTTGAGTAATCGGCCAGGTCTCCGGCTATTTGCAAGCAGAGCTCGCGTGTAGGGGCCAGAATCAGGGCTTGAGGCACCCGGCGCTGTATGTCGATGCGCTGTATTACCGGCAAGCCGAAGGCTGCAGTCTTGCCGGTGCCCGTCTGAGCCAAGCCCACCACATCATGGTCGCCGTTAAGCAGCACCGGTATCACTTTTTCCTGGACCGGCATGGGGTTCTCAAACCCCAGTTCCTCTATGGCCCTGCGCAAATTCTCATTCACGCCTAATTCTTCAAAAGATGTCATGACAGTATGTTTAAATTTTTGTTATATTCGTAATTTTTCGATTTATCTCAAATTTGGATATTTGACGATTTTGTCAAAATAGATTGCAAAGGTAGGAATATTCTGTGTATCTACAAAAAGATAAACAATCTTACAAAGGATAGAGTTTATGAAAAAGGGCGAAATAGTTAAATATTGTTAATTATACAACTTTTTTGTCCAAAAATTATGTTATATAACATAAAAGCATTAACTTTGCATCAGTTTTTCATGGTATTAGATTTAAGGT
>CAZRYC010000094.1:0-4637 GCA_964604175.1 uncultured Bacteroides sp. | reverse complement strand
TCTGGGGCTTTATTTTTTGTCCAAAAAGTTGCATTTACTATTAGAACTTAATAAACAGGTTCAATATAAAAACAACCGACACCCGATACACATGCATCGAGTGTCAGCTATGTTAGTTTACCACCTGCCAATTACGGAATAAGGTTGTGGGCGCGGAATACTTTCTGAATCTTATCCAATCCGCGCTGCACCTGCTCTTCACTGTGGGTAGCCATAAGGCTGAAGCGAATCAGGGTGTCTTGCGGAGCCACTGCCGGAGAAACCACGGGATTTACAAATATGCCCTCATCGAGCAAGTCGCGGGTGATTTGGAAAGTCTTGAAGTTGTCGCGGATAAATAGCGGGATTATCGGAGTGGAGGTATTTCCAATCTCGCATCCCATGTTGCGGAAACCTTCGAGAGCCATGTGGGTAAGCTTCCACAGATGCTCCTGGCGCTCCGGCTCCTCTATCATGATGTCTATGGCCTTGAGGGCCGCAGCCGTGGAGGCCGGCGTGATGCTGGCTGTGAATATATAGCTGCGGCTGTGATGGCGCAGATAGTTGGTTATCTCCTTGTCAGTAGCGATGAAGCCTCCCAGCGAAGCAAACGACTTGCTGAATGTGCCCATCACCAGATCCACATCTTTGGTAAGTCCGAAATGGTTCACAGTGCCACGGCCGCCTTCGCCGAACACGCCTATGCTGTGAGCCTCGTCCACCATCACTGATGCGTCGTACTTCTTGGCCAAGCGCACTATCTCAGGTATATTGGCTACATCACCCTCCATAGAGAACACACCGTCGGTCACAATGAGCTTCACCTTGTCGGGCTCGCACTTTTGTAGCTGCTCCTCCAGAGAAGCCATATCATTGTGCTTGTATTTGAGGTGGTTAGAGAATGAGAGCCGGCGACCCTCTATGATTGAGGCATGATCCTGCTCATCCCAAAGTATGTAATCTTCTCGGCCTGTAAGCGTGGACACAACTCCCAGGTTTACCCCAAAGCCGGTAGAGTATATCATCACATCCTCTTTGCCGATATACTCGGCCAGCCTGGCCTCCAGCTTCTTGTGGAGATCCAGCGTGCCATTGAGGAAAGGCGAGCCGGCACATCCCGTGCCATATTTCTTTGTAGCTTCTATAGCCGCTTCTTTGATGCGGGGATCGTTGACCAAACCTGAATAACAATTGCTGCCAAACATCAGCACCTTCTTGCCATTCATGATAACCTCCGGATCCTGCTCTGAAGAGATGGCCCTGAAGTACGGGTAGACACCCGCTGCTTTGGCTTCCTGCGGCGCTGTGTATTTGGCTAACTTTGCCTGTAGTAATTTCATAATCTTTTCTACTCTCTTTTTCAGGTTGCAAAGATAGTTATTTTTTGCGGAATTCTAACCTCCGTTAACACTATTTTACTATTTTGCCCTTATTTTTGTCTTTTTGGTTAGGGTTTGGCCGGATCCACATCTTCTATCTCAAAGGCATCATACGGTCTGCTCGAAGATCCGATGTCTTGCATCTGGTCATAAAGATCTTTTATCAGCTCATGGTCGCGAGCCTGCTGCTCTTTCTGAGCCTTGAGCTCTCTACGCAATTTTTTATATTTGAAGCATGTAATTACAATGCCACTATCAGAAGCGCCAAGAGAGAGAGGGCAACTATTTCTACCACCCATAGGGCCTTAGCCTCTGAATTTTGCTTCCAATAAGACTCTACCTTGTTGATCAGCCACAAATTCTTGTCCAGATCTTCTTTCATGTCATTGTATTCTTGCAACAGCTCTTGCACATTAGTGGTGTCCACGGGAGCCGGCGTCTTAAGCAGATTCTGCTTAGGCACCTCTTTGCCCTGAAGAATGTCAATGGCTGTGTGCACAAGATTTTTGCCATCGGTGGGATACTGGAATGTGGCATCAAGCTCGCCTGCGGCCAAAGCCTTCAGGCCTATATTTGGAGCCGCATCCAGGCCAATCACCTTTATGTGCTTCAGCCCCAGGCGCCGAGCAGCTTCCTTTGCCGCGATGGCCATGCGGTCATTATGCGCATAGATAAGCTGTGTATTGGGATAAAGGCGCAGCAGAGAGTCAGCCACAGGATAGGCAGTCTCGGCTGTCCAGTTGCCATTGCCCTCGCCCAGGATTTCTATGCCTAATTTTTTGGCCTCTTGCTCAAAGCCCTTTCTGCGCTCATAGGTTGGCGCATGGCCCGGCATGCCGCATATCTCTATTACCTTGCCCGGACCTCCAAGCATCTTGAATGCCATCTTGGCAGCCTGGCGGCCCATGTCAAGATTGTCAGCCCCGATATAAGTGGTATAATTATGGTCTTGCACATTGCGGTCGAACACGATCACTGGCGTGCCGCTCATAAAGAGGGAGTCGATTATGGCCTTCAGCGGATTTTCTTCGTTAGGCGCGATTGCGATCAAGTCGAATTTGTTGTTTGCGAAATAGCGGATATCCCCCAGCTGCTTGGCATTGCTGTTCTCGGCCGAGCGGATCTCCACTTCTATGTCATCTATGAACACTGCCTCATGCATGATTTCATCATTCATCTTGTGGCGCCAGTCATCGCTGCTGGATTGCGACACGCCTATGCGATACACCTTCTTCTCCGTACACCCCACCACGGTAAGCGATAGAGCCAAGACTGCAAGACTCAATAAGTTAAAAATTTTTTCATGATAATTACGCGTATTATTTTAGATTTCCATTCGCAAAGTTACATATTTTCTTTAAATCCACAATAAAAAATCTGAAAACCGAAAACCGAAAACCGAAAACCGAAAACTTTTTATTACCTTTGCATCATCAATCATTTTTTACACATTTATATTATAATGGAACGTCAAAAGAAATTCGTACTGCAGGAGGATCAAATCCCTACCCACTGGTACAACATCCAAGCCGAGATGCCCAACAAGCCTCTGCCCATGCTCAACCCAGCCACAAAAGAGCCCCTTTCCGTAGATGACCTCGCTCACATCTTTCCGCGCGAATGTTGCGTGCAAGAGCTTGACCAAGAGAATGCTTGGATCAAGATTCCGGAGCCTATCAGGGAGAGATACAAATATTATCGCGCCACTCCTCTGGTGCGCGCCTATGCGCTCGAGGAGGCCCTCGGCACACCCGCTCACATTTACTTCAAGAACGAAAGCACCAACCCTCTGGGCTCCCATAAGATCAACTCCGCTCTGGCTCAATGCTACTATGCCAAGGAGGAAGGCACCACCAATGTAACCACTGAGACCGGAGCCGGCCAGTGGGGCGCAGCCCTCGCGTATGCCGCCAAGAGCTTCGGCCTCGAAGCAGCTGTGTACCAGGTGCGAATCTCTATGGAGCAGAAGCCCTACCGCCCCTCAATCATGCGCACATTCGGGGCTGCCGTCACTGGCTCGCCCTCTATGTCAACTCGCGCAGGCAAGGACATCCTCACCAAGAACCCCAACCACTCCGGCTCTCTTGGCACCGCTATCTCCGAGGCTGTGGAGCTGGCTGTGACCACACCCAATTGCAAGTACACCCTCGGCTCTGTGCTCAACCATGTGTCGCTCCACCAGACAGTGATCGGCCTCGAAGCCGAGAAGCAGATGCAGATGGCTGGCGAGTACCCCGACATCGTAATCGCTTGCTTCGGCGGAGGCAGCAACTTCAGCGGCATCGCCTTCCCATTCATGCGCCACAATCTCACGGGCGAGAAGAAGACAGAGTTCATCGCTGCAGAGCCGGAAAGCTGCCCCAAGCTCACTCGCGGCAAATTCGAGTACGACTTCGGCGATGAGGCAGGCCTCACCCCTCTTATCCCCATGTTCACCCTCGGCCACGACTTCAAGCCGGCCAACATCCACGCTGGCGGTCTCCGCTACCACGGGGCTGGCACCATCGTGTCTCAGCTGATCAAGGACGGCCTGATGCGCGGCGTTGACATTCCTCAGCTCGAGTCATTTGATGCCGGCATGCTCTTCGCCCGCACCGAGGGCATCATCCCCGCTCCGGAGAGCTGCCACGCCATCGCAGCTGTGGTGCGCGAGGCCAACAAATGCAAGGAGACTGGCGAGGAGAAGGTAATCCTCTTCAACCTCTCTGGCCATGGCCTGATTGACATGACAGCCTACGAGCAATACCTGCGCGGCGACCTTCAGAACTACCAGCTCACCGACCAAGAAATCGAAGATAACACCGCCGGTCTCGAGCACATAGCAAAATGACCCGCCCCTGCCATTAGCCCAAGGCCCAGTGCCCAGAGGGCACGCCTATTACTAACCCAAGGCCCAGTGCTCGGAGAGCACGCCTATTAGTAACCCGCGGCTTCATGCCGTGGGTTTGTTATGCTCTTCCCCCTCCTTAGTGCCCAGAGGGCACGCCTATTACCCAGTGCTCGGAGAGCACGCCTATTATTTACCCCCGGCCCAGTGCTCGGAGAGCACGTCTATTAGTAACCCACGGCTTCATGCCGTGGGTTTGCTATGCTCTTCCCCCTCCTTAGTGCCCAGAGGGCACGCCTGAAAATATTTTCAAAAAAGTTTCAAAAATATTTGGTCATCTCACGAAAAGTATGTAATTTTGCAACGTCAAAACGTAAGAGAGCGTCCTCAACGACATAAAACTGCGAAAATAGCTCAGTTGGTAGAGCACGACCTTGCCAAGGTCGGGGTCG
>CAZRYC010000093.1:0-4922 GCA_964604175.1 uncultured Bacteroides sp. | reverse complement strand
TGGTTTCATATCTGTGCAAATTTACGAAAAAACAATGAAAAACCAACTTTTCAGACGAATTATTTCAAAAAAAATTGGAGTTTTCACCCAACTTTTCGTAACTTTGCCTACTTTATTCAGATTTTCTCTGAAAAAGACCTACTTAGAATAGTCACGAACAGTAATACCATAACCTGGGATTTGCCTTAAATGCCGATGCTAATTGCGTAAAATTAACGATGCGAATTGCGTACATGATATTATCCATGCTCTGTGCTTTGCCTCTCTGCGCTCAGCAGGGGGAGCAGTTGTTGGAGCAGATCGACCAGCGCATCGTAGTGCTCGACTCACTGATTTTCTCCCCGGCCCCTCCAAATCAGACACTCTCGCTCTCTGCCTTGGGGGTAACACGCGCCACCGAGACCGACAGCCTCTATGAAGATGCCGTCTGGGCTACCGCCAACGCCAAAATCGGGGTAATACGGGCTGAGACGGGCATCCAGGCTACTGGCCAGATCTACTATCGCCTTGACGATGCCCTGAGCCTCCACGATGACGGCGACGGCGGCGAGATCTCGCGCTACCGCTCCAAGGTGCAAGCCGAGTTGCGCTGGTATTTCTTGCAGAGCAGCCTCTTCAAGCGCGAGGGCCGCTCCAACGAGGCCCGGCTTCAGGCCCGCATCGACCTGCTGGAGCATGAGCGCGACCGCATCGACCTGGCCATCTACCGCCAGAAAGAGCTGCTGCGCTGGCTCAGCGACAGCCTGTTGGCCGGAGTGCTGCAGCACAGGGTGGCTAACCTGCAGCTGCTGCAGAATGCCAACATCTATCTGCTGGAGAACACTGACATCAGCAGCGACGATCTGCTGCGCATACTCGACTCCAAGGCGCAGGCCGAGCGGCAGCTCGCCTCAATGGCAAGCATCTTCCCGGAGGCTGCCACCCTCAATGGCATCCAAGCTTGGACTATAACCGTGGACACCGCAGCCTTGGTGGAGCATATCCGCGAGGCGCACATAGATATGCGATTGCTTCAGGCGAGGCTCAATCTGATGGAGCAACAGGAAAAGAACGAAAGCTGGTGGAGCGATGTGCGCATCGCGCCTTTCGCCCGCTATTCGGGGTATTTCCGCAGCGACCTGGGCTCGAGCACAAATGTGGATGTGGGAGTGTCGTTCACTGTGCCTATCAATGCTCAGAGCCGGCGCAAGCGCGCTGTGATCCGCGCCCAGCAGACCGAGCTTGAGGCCACCGAGACCGATATACTGGTGCAAGTGACCGACAAGATTGCGTACTCCACGCAGGAAATCGAGCGCCTCAACCGAGCCATCCTGGGCGAGCACTCGCGAATTGCGGATTTGCGCTCTTATCTTTCGATGCGAGGCAGGGCTTACGACAACCGCAAGGGCGAGTACAACCGGCTGGACCGATTGAAGGAGTACAACACTTACTTAGAATGTCTGGAGAAATTAGTAGAATACCAATATAGGCGCGACTGCCTGATAGCCGACTTGCAAGGCTATCTCACCGATGTCTCAATCCTGAGCTTCTGCACCGAGCGCCAACTGTAGGAGGCCTAGGAGGCCTAGGAGGCCTAGGATACCTAGGATACCTAGGAGGCATAGGATGCCTAGGATGCCTAGGATGCCTACCCTACTGAAAACTGAAAACTGAAAACCGAAAACCGAAAACTGAAAACCGAAGACCGTGAACACCTTCACCTATCGCTCCCAAGCGGAGAAAGATAACATAGAGGAGATTCTCAGAAGTCGCAAGAAGAAATTCAACCGCCAGCAGTTGATTTCGGCTCTCATCATTGCGGCCGTGCTGCTTGCGTTTGTCCTCTATGTGGGTTTTCATGTTTACTACACCGAATACGACGGCTATGTGCATGTGGATGCCAACAAGGTGCGCACGCCGTTCGACATCTACCTCGACAGCGTATATGTCAAGGAGGGCGACATAGTGGGCCCGGGCGACACCCTGTATTCCTACTACAATATCGACATGCTGCTCGACCAGGCCAATCCGGCCACCGAGCCGGCCTTTATCACCCATGGCCGCGACTTGACCCTGAGATACCAGAATGTGGCCCAGCAGATTGCCGTGCTTCGCACCCAGATTGCCGAGCTGCAGAAGCAGATTGCGGTGGAGAACCACAATATCAGCTTCGGCTTGAGCTCCAACTCGCACAAGCTCGACTTGGAGCGCGAGCTCAACATAGCACGCAGCCAGCTACAGGCCCTGCTGGCCGAGCTTGGCACCATAGGGCGCCTGCGCAACCAGGCAGCGCCCTCATCGGCCCTGAACTCCTGGGGCTTCGGCAGCAATGGGCGCCTGGCCCAGCAGATTTACGATGACAACCGCAGCCTCTACCTGCGCGAGCTTATCTGCTACCACCTGATGAGCGACTCTTCGATAGTGACCCAGGTGATGGCCCCGAAGCGAATGGTCTTCTTTGAGAAAGAGGAGATTATGACCACCCAGCACCTCGATCTCGAGGGCAACAACCTGCAAGTGGTGGCATACATCCCCATCGACAAGATGCACCGCATCACCAACCGCAGCAAGGCCGAGGTGGTGGTCAACGACGATTTCTCTTTCCGCGCCACAGTCTCAGTGCTGGGCTTGCGCACCGATGTGATTCCGGAGAACCTGCGCAGCTACTTCAGCAAGAAGAACACAGCTCTGATCGCTGTGCTGACCATCGACGATGGTCAGACCCTGCCGTTCTGGACCATGGCCTCCGGGCTGCCCGTGCGAGTGCGAGTGCGCAACACCGACACCTGGGGCGAGGAAGCCACAGCCGAGAACTATCTGTGGTACACCACCGGCAAGGGCATAAAGATCGATATGGACAAGGAGTGGAAGTACCGCACCTCGCGCGACTCAGTGATCGAGCGCTTCAAGCTCAAGAAAGACTCCGTAAAGCCTAAGCGCAATCCCAAGCCCGACAGCGTGAAGCCCCAAGCAGTAGCCCCGGCTGCAGCCCAGCCGCAAACCAAGCCCCAAGCTCAAACCCAGCCTCAGACCAAGGTCGAAACCCAGCCTAAGAGCAATGCTGATAGCGCCAAGCCCAAGGCTGAAGCCAAAGCTGCTCCCCAGCCCGCACAGAAATCTAAGATAGCCTTTAGATATGTGGTGGTGGCTGGCACCTTCAAGAATGCCGAAAAGGCTCAGCTCGAATGCGAGCGCTTGGCTAAGATGCATCCCGACTTGGCAGCTCAATTCGGAGTACTGGCATTAGGATCAAAAAATATAATATATGTGGGCTCTTATACTGAGCGCCAACAAGCACAAGACCAACTGGTGCCCCTGCGCAAGCGCAAGGCCCTGGAAGAGGTATGGGTGCTTGACACACAGCCCAGCCAAAACCCTTAATCTTTAGCTCACTATGATCACCGAACTTAAACCTTACGACATTGTCTCGAACATGCACCAGCGCCGTATCCTTGTAATCAACCAAGTGGTGGATGTAGAGAAGGACGACGACTTGCAGTTTGAGGACTTTGATGCCATATTCATCAACACCATCGACGCAGTGCTCGATAGCGTGATGCACGCCATACGCCTGGCCTCGCCTCTGCATAGCGAGAAATGCCGCTTCAAGCCCTGCTTCGTGACCCGGCGCCTGAAAGCGTGGATCGGCTACACCACGGATATCCTTGTGGACGGCTACGGCAGCGACCCCCAGGATGCCCTGGTGGCTCAGACCATCGAGGAGATTTACGCCAACATGATGCGCGTAAACTTCTTTTTGGGCACGGAGCCGGTAGTGACCCACGCCGAGGAGGTGTTCCGCCTCTGCCGCTACTCTATAAGCCGCGGCGAATACACTTTCTCCTCGCAGCCTACCCCGGGTCTGAATTCGGGCTATATGGCCCTGTACTTCAATACCCTGTGGAACCAGGAGCATGAGCACCTCCAATTCCAGGAGCGCGAATATTTCCATAAGCAGATGCTGGAGCTGGGCTACATACGCCGCAAGCGCTTCATAGAGAAGATACACCTCTGCCCCCACTGCAACCGCTCCCACCTGCTCTTTTTGGAGACCTGCCCCAAGTGCGGCAGCAGCGACATCAAGCAAGAGGATGTGATCCACCACTTCCGCTGCGCCAATGTGGCCCCGGAGAGCGCCTACGAGTGGGATGGCGAGCTTAAGTGCCCCAAGTGCAAGCGCAAGCTGCTGCATATCGGCGTGGACTATGACAAGCCATCGGCGGTGTTCACTTGCAATCAGTGCGGCGAGAACTTCATGTACGCCACCATGCGCGTGCACTGCGCCACCTGCCGCCGCGACTCTACGCCGGACCGCCTTACCACCCTGGATGTGGAGGAGTACGAGTTCACCCCTGACGGCATCCGCGCATTCGCCAACAATGATGTCAACATGACCATCAGTCAGGTGGGCTTCTTCGGCCATTCGTCAATGCGCGACTTCGAGGATTATCTGCGGCAGTGCGCGCGCGATGAGGAAGATTTGCAGCAAGAGTTCATTGTGGTCATGCGCTACCATCTGTACGATTCCAACTTGCTGCGCCCAGCCCTTGGCGAGACTGTGCCTCGCATAGTGCAGCGAATGAGGCGCTTGTATAACTATAAGAGTGCCATCCGAGGCAATGATTATTATTTCCTGTGCCGCGTGACTCCGGGCAATG
Source organism: uncultured Bacteroides sp. (assembly GCA_964604175.1). GTDB lineage: Bacteria > Bacteroidota > Bacteroidia > Bacteroidales > Muribaculaceae > CAG-873. The sequence continues at coordinate 285 of CAZRYC010000093.1, read as the reverse complement.
TATCTACCCGCCAGGCTGAAATGGACTTCGAGATCCGCAATGAGCTTGATGATTATGCATTGCATGACTCCGATTTCCGCTACGACTTGGTGGCCACCCATGTGCTGCACCCCTCGGAGGATGTGGAAATTTTCATCAACAGGTTGGCTGAGTAAATTTGAGTTTTCAGTTTTCAGTTTTCAGTTTTCAGTTGAACTGATAACTATTCTTTGAATAGTAATATTTTTTCTCTGAAAACTGAAAACTGAAAACTGAAAACTGGCACCGCCAACCCAGAACTGAAAA
>CAZRYC010000092.1:0-5074 GCA_964604175.1 uncultured Bacteroides sp. | reverse complement strand
CTGGGGCTTTATTTTTTGTCCAAAAAGTTGCATTTACTATTAGAACTTAATAAAAATCACCATTCTCTTAATTCGGTTTCAGAATTTTTATGTAACTTTACACCGTCAAACCCAACTCTGGTGTAAACAGTCAAAAAAGCGCTGTTGTTTTTTTCGTCATGTACATCCTCATCAAAGAAAATGGTCAAGAAGTCAACCGCGTACCCGTGATGCTTGGAGAAATTTCAGGCACCCAAGGGGCTTTCGCCATTGAAGAAATAGGCATCAACAAGGTGACTATCTCTTGCGCAGCTTCGGAGCATGACGTAAACATGGGCTTGCGCGGTGGCCTTAAGGCTCGTCACCGCACCAAGCGCGAGACACTCTACGATGGCTCTGCTGCGGCATACGAGCTCGAGTGGCTCAACAATGGAAAATACCATAAGCTGCGCCTGGAGGTGATGCTGGTATGCGAGCCTTTAGTCTTTTATACCTGGGATGTGCTCAGAGTGACACAGGGGCACAGCAGCGTGGCATTTCGCCGCGACAGCCTGCGTGTGGGCATACAGCTGTCAAAGCTGATGTTGCGGCCCGACGGCCCATACGCCCAATGGATCGACTACAAAGTGCTGCAGCTGGAGGATGACCGCATTACTCTCTGGGACAACAAGCGCCAAGGCCGCATCTCTGTCACATTCGGCTACCCCGAATACACTCTTAATGCCGCCATGGAACTCCTTTCCTACACAGTGATGCTCAAGGAATGGGATAGCGACGAAGAAGTGCTCAGAGTGTACCGCATCGAATCCGAAGATTGGGAAAGCATGGAGGTAGGCAATGCCAGCGGAGCTTACGCAGTAGGAAGATCCATTGAAAAGCAGACGCCTTACGCCTATGAAATAATAGCCCCGTATATGCTCAAGGCGGCTTACAAAGGAGACCGCACAGCTTACGAATGGTTGAAATCGCGCCAAGAAGAGCTGCCGCCGGAGCTCCAAATCAACGAGTAATAGAAATGGGCTGTCGCAGCGACAGCCCATTTCTATTATAGATTAATCAATTCTTACAGCAACCAAGCCTTCAGATACTCGCTCTCCAGAATATAGACAGCCGCACCGGCAAGATAGCCGGCCAAAGCGATGAGAGAGAACTTCTTAAGATACCAGCCGAAAGGTATCTTTTCGATGCCCATTGCTATCACGCCGGCTGCAGAGCCGATAATCAAGATACTGCCTCCCACGCCGGCGCAGTAGCTCAAAAATTCCCAGAATGTGCCATCAACAATGAAGTTGGCAGCATAGCCTGTGGCTGTGACTGGCTCAACGGGATACATGCCCATAGCGGCTGCCACAAGTGGCACGTTATCGACAATTGATGACATTACGCCTAAGATGGTATTGATAGCATACACATTGTGCACTTTCTCATCAAGCCAATTGGCGGCGCTGGCCAATATGCCGGTGCTTTGCAGCACGGCCACAGCCATCAGGATGCCGAAGAAGAAGAGGATGGTGCTCATGTCGATGCGCGATATTATCTTGGCCAAGCGGTGCTCTTTGCTCTTCTCAAGATGCTTGCGGTTGTAAAATATCTCCAAAAACACCCAAAGCACGCCCAGCGACAACAATATGCCCACAAACGGAGGCAAATGGGTGATGCTCTTGAATATAGGCACGAAAATCAAGCCGCAGATACCAAGGGTGAGAATAAGCTTGCGCTCGCCCGCAGTGGTGACGCTCTCCTTTTCTTCCGTATGCTCCACCGGCGGGAAAGTGCCTTTAAGCCTGGGCATTACGAAAGCCATAGGCACAAACAGGGCCACGAGGCTTGGGAGAAGCACAAAACAAATAAGAGCCTGGGTGGTGACATTGCCCTTGACCCAGAGCATAATAGTGGTGACATCGCCGATGGGGCTCCAAGCGCCGCCGGTGTTGGCTGCGATGATAATCATGCCGGCAAACATCCAACGCTCGTTCTTGTCCTGCACCAGCTTGCGCAGCAGCATCAGCATCACGATGGTGGTGGTGAGGTTGTCGAGCACAGCCGACAGCACAAAGGTCACCAAGCTGATTACAAGCAACAGCTGGCGTTTCTGGCGAGTGGTGATGCGGTCGGTGAGCACCGAAAAGCCCTCGTGGACATCGATTAGCTCCACAATCGTCATGGCTCCAATCAGAAAGAAGAGGGTCTGGGTGATGTCGCCAAGATGCTCGATTACATCCACATTGAGCAGATACTGCAGGCATTGGTGCGGAAGACTTTCTTCCGTGAGGCCAGCCTCACCCACATATTTTGCCAATCCCTCGGCATTGACAGCAGGAATGATGGCTGCGCTGCCCGCAGCATAGACCACCCACATCAACATGCCCAGCAGCAGCGCGCTGGCAGCCTTGTCGATCTTTATGGGATGCTCCAGGGCAATAGCCATATAACCCACCACAAACAAAACTATTAGTGTGATAAGCATAAGGAAAAAACTAATAAATAGTTGTGTTGATTAGTTACAAAAGTGTTGCAAAATTACAAAATCTTTTTCACATAAACAAAAATCCCTCAACCTATGTTATTTAATGTAAAAACTGAAAACTGAAAACTGAAAACCAAATACTGAAAACTGAAAACTGAAAACCGAAAACCAACATGTCAAAGATAGGTATATTTTATGGAAGCAACACCGGCTACACCGCCGGAGTTGCGGGCAAGCTCGCCGAGAAGCTCGGCGTAGCCGCCACTGATGTGCATGATGTGGCCGACACGGCACCATCTGCATTGGGAGATTACGACGTGCTCCTCTTAGGCACCAGCACCTGGGGTGCCGGCGACATGCAGGACAGCTGGGAGGATTTCATCAACGGGGCTGAGGCTCTCTCGCTCCAAGGCAAGAAGATAGCAGTCTTTGGCTGCGGGGATGAGTCGATGAGCGACACTTTCTGCTCAGGCATCGGCAAGCTTTGGGACCGCATGCAGCAGACAGGGGCGCAGTTCATCGGCCGCTTCAACGCTGACGGCTATGATTTCGCCGAAAGCGAAGCCGTGCATGGCGACCACACTGTGGGGCTGCTGCTCGATGAAGTCAACCATCCGGAGCTATCAGATGCCAAGATTGACGCATGGGTAGAGCTACTCAAGACCCAAATCTGACCGGCCACGGAACCTGACACCAAAGAAAGGGCCGCGCTTCATGCAGCGCGGCCCTTCTGATTGGTTTATTATCTTATGAGTGTGTATTCGTTTATTTTACCTTTAGCTTCTGCCCCGGCTGGATCTTAGAGGTGGTCTTCAGACCGTTGAGCTTGCAGAGCTTAGCCACTGTGGTGTGGTTCTTGGTGGCAATCTTGCTCAGGCTGTCGCCCTTGCGCACCGTGTAGGTGCTGGCTCCGGACTTACTGCTTTTTGTCGCAGTAGCCTTTTCGTTCTGAGCTCCGGGAAGCGCGCTCTTGTTGCTGCGGGTGTATGGCTTGTTAGGATGCTCCTTCAGATAAGCCTTGGCATACTCGGCATTGGCTTTGGGATCGAAGTTGCGAGCTTGCTTGTATGTCTTCTTATCAAAGGTGTAGGTGTCAGTGTGGGTAGTCTGGTTGGCGAAGTCGAAGATGGCTGCCGGATTGATAGGATAGCCCATGTAGCGGGTCTCAAAATGGAGGTGCGGTCCGGTGCTGCGGCCAGTGTTGCCGCCCAGGGCTATTGGTTCGCCAGCCTTTACGTATTGGTCAGGCTCTACCAGGAAAGCGGAGAGGTGGCCATAGACGGTCTCCAAATCGTTGGTATGGCGGAGCACCACATAATTGCCGTATCCTTTACGCTCAAAATTGATGATGCGCACACGGCCGTCAAAAGCTGCGCGGATGGTGTCGCCCACATTCACCTTGAGATCGATGCCCTTGTGCTCGCGGCGGAAACGCTTGCGGTAGCCATAAGGGGAGGTCACATACCCGGGGCATGGCATATAGTAGTTGGCCACATCAATCACTACTCGGTCGGGCACATCCATTCCGGCGTAGCAATTCACGAGCTTGCTGTCCCAGCCTTCGGTGTAGATATCGAGCTCCGGCTCTTCTTCTTCATCGAAATTGATATAGTTGTTTACGGAGAGATTAATCTGGTCGTTGATGAATTCTTGGCTTGCGAGCAAGTCGGCGCTCTGCTGGTCGTGCTGGCCAGGCAGGCGGTAAGTCTGAGCCTGTGCTGTGCCCAGGGCCCCAAGCGCGATTGCCGCTATTATGAGTTTAAGCTGTGACATTGCAATACATCTATTAATAATTGCGCTCATCGGCATTGTAGATAGCCGGAGTGGTGATTGGCTGATAAGTGAATATTTCCTCTGGCTTGAAGAAGCGAGCCACTTCGATTTCGCCATTTTCGGGGGAGTCGCTGGCATGCACTATGTTCTCCTGGCCGCTCATGCCATAGTCGCCTCGGATGGTGCCGGGAGCAGCCACTCGGCTGTTGGTAGCGCCTACCATGGCGCGCACCACAGTCACCACCTCTTTGCCCACCAAGCACATTACGATCACCGGGGTAGCCATCATCGACTGGAGCAATGAGGGGAAGAAAGGCTTATCCACAAGATGAGCGTAGTGCTCACGCAGGATTTTCTCATCGAGCTGCATCATCTTGATGCCGGCGATGGTGAGGCCTTTCTGCTGGAAGCGGTTGATTACTTGGCCAACGAGTGCGCGCTGCACGCACGAGGGTTTTAATATGATAAGAGTCTTCTCCATGAGTGGTGTTTGCTGTGCTTAAATTTTTCAGGTATAGCCAGGTGCTATTTTCACTCTCCAAAGTTACGACATTTTCTCGAAACTTGTATATTAAATTGCGTCAAAATTTATATAAAAAATGCCAATAAACCGATAATGCGCTGAATTTCAGTATTTTAAAAATTCATAATTTTTTGAACTAAAATCTCGGTCGAAATGTTCTGGGTTCGAGCTGGAATTCACAAATCGCTAATATTTGTGCAATTATTTTGTCATTCAAAAAAAATTACCTACCTTTGCACCGTCAAAAAGATAGGATTTCCTATTGGCATATTGACTTTCGGGGCGTAGCGCAGTCCGGTAGCGCACGTGGTTTGGGACCACGCGGTCGCAGG
>CAZRYC010000091.1:0-5114 GCA_964604175.1 uncultured Bacteroides sp. | reverse complement strand
AAATTTCTATACCGATATTTTTGTTCATAGAACTAACTTTGGAAACTTAAATAATCTTTTTTACCTTAGAAATTGTACCTATTGGAAACCTTAAAAAAAGGGCTCTGCGACAGAGTCCTTTTTTAATTTTATGTAACCTGATGTTTACAGCCCCATTCCTATGCCAAATAGGGCGTAATCATATATCGCGGGATCGGCTGGATTGTATCGGCGCAGATTGGCGGTGAGCTCTAATACAGCGCGTCGGTCATCGCTGCGGCGCGTGAGCAGCCCGAGATTGCGCGAGACATCGCCCACATGCACATCCAAAGGGATGAACAGCTGCGCGGGGGTGATTACATCCCACACTCCTAAGTCCACAATGCCGTCGGTGCGCACCAGCCACCGCAGAGCCATGTTGAGCCGCTTCAGGGCAGTGCTCTCCAGGTTGAGGGGCAGGCAGCGGCTGTCGGCTTTGCCGCTGTTGGCATGGGATAGCTCTTGGTTGATTAAGCGTGCCAGTTCCCAGGATGGCGCCTCGCTCTGCTCTATGTGGTGATGCTTGGCAAAGGCTTGCAGGCTCCCATGCTTGGAGTAAATGGCATGCAAGCCGCGCAGATAATGTTGGAGATTGCTGTTGAAGAATGTGCGGTGGATGTTGCCCTCGGCAGGCAGGTCCTCGTAGCCCTTGTCCATTACATAATTGTAAGGTTGCATATCCATCAGGGCCAGCATCTTGGTGGCGTTGTTGCAAATCATTTTCCGATTGCCCCAAGCTATGGTGCTGGCCAGCAGCGACACAATCTCTATGTCACGCAAGTCATCGAACAAGCGGGGAAATTGCACCGGATCCTTGTCAATGAACACTGGGCTATTTATCCTCTTTGCTTCAGAGTCTAAGAGCTCTCTTAAATCATCCATTGTCATATAGTGAATAAAAAAGGTTTGTCGCAGAGACAAACCTAATGGGTGAGGTGTGGGGGTCGAACCCACGACCTTCGGAACCACAATCCGACGCTCTAACCAACTGAGCTAAACTCACCATGTTACGCTTAAGGCCACAAATCGCGCCTTGATTTCGAGTGCAAAATTACAATATTTTCTCGAAACCACAAAATAAATTACGCTAAAAATGGCCCTGGCCGAATTTCCGTGTGTAAAATTAGGGGCCAATGCCGGAAGACAGGGCGAAATCCATGGATTGGAGCTAAATTTATGGCATGAAAGAGATAGAGAAATTAAGAAAAATTCGTATCTTTGCGTATTAGCTTCTTTTAGCCTCAAACTAATACTGAAACTCTTAGAAATTTACCTTATGAAAATCCGACATCTTTTCCTTTTGGGAGCAGCACTGGCCTCAACTCTATGGGCCAATGCCGAAGAATCCCTGACAACAATCTGGGAGGGCTCACAAGCTCTGGGCAACTGGGCCAACACCATCACCATCGATGCGGCCAAATTTGCAGAGGTGGAGAATTGGAACTTCATACGCCTCACCATCTCAGAAATCGATCCAGCAGGCACAGGCCAATACCCGCAGGTGGGCGTGAAAATCAATGCCGACGGCTGGCCCTCGCTTGATTGCACTGCCAATGTGCAGCTTAGCGAGCCGGGTGAATACGACTTCCGTGTAAACGAATACGGAGCCGCCGACCTCAAGACCTATGGCGCCCTAATCCAAGGCTCATGGGGAGTGGTCACCAAGGTGGAAATTCTCACAGGTTTTGAGCCCCAATACCCCAGCGCCATATGGACAGGCCCTGTGGACATGGGCGATTCCTGGGGAGCATGGGCTCAGCTCGACCATTCATGCTTCAAGCGCGCCCAAGTGGGCGATGTAATCCGGTTTTATGTGTCGGATATTCGCGCCGGAGCCATGGGCATCATGCAATATGCCGCAGCCAACTATGCCTGGACCACCTTCGCCGGATTGGAAAACTATCAGAGCATAGCCGGCACCTACTTCGAATACGAAATCACCGAGGATCTGCTGCCCATCCTAAAGGGCGAGAACAACGAGAAGGGCATCATAGTCTCCGGCATCAATTACACCTTAGAGGCAATGTCGATAATCGATGCCGGCCTCACAGGAAATGCCATCTCATGCACGGTGGACCACTCCGACCTGGTTTTCATCAATGAAGAGCCTAAACTTTCCTTCAAATTCACTCCCATCTCCGATGCTCTCAAAGCTTACGACACTTACACCTATAAGATTGATGTGTTCACAGATAAGATGGAGAAAGTAGCCAGCGCTTCAGGCGAAAGCACATCCACAACCATAGAGGCAGCACTGCCCGTGGGAGAGTACGAGGCTGGAGTGTTCAAATACAACCTCTCCATTTGCGACATCTTTATCGAGGCCTACAATTTTGTGCTCAACCCCGAGCAGATAGTTGCGGCAGACGACTCGCGCAGCGATTTCGAAGCATTCTGGGAGGCAGCCAAAGCACAGTTGGCTTCAATCGACCCCAACTATAGCATTACTGAGATACCGGAATACTCAGGAAGCGTACGCAAGGTATATCTTGTGGAGATGCAGTCAGTGCCCGATGGCGATGGCGAGCCAGTGACTATTCGCGCTCACTATGCCGTGCCTATTGCTGAGGGCACATATCCGTGCATTATCACTTATCAGGGCTATGATGGCGGTGGCGACCTCTATCCTCCAAGCGGCGCTTACAATGGCGATTGGTGCGAACTGGTGCTCTCCACCCGTGGACAGATGATAAATAATCGAGAACCATACGAGAACACTTACGGCGACTGGTTCGCTTATGGCTTTGACTCCAAAGACCATTACTACTACCGCGGGGCCTTTATGGATGCCGTGCGCGCCATCGACTTTGTGGCTTCGCGCCCTGAAGTACAAAAAGAGAACATCTTCGCGCAAGGCCAAAGCCAGGGCGGAGCCCTCACCATAGCCGCTTGCGCTCTCTCCGATGGGCGCATCAGCGCCATAGCACCCGCCGTGCAGTTCCTGGGTGACTTCCCCAATTACTTCCAAGTGGCTTCCTGGCCAGCGTCTGTGGCTTTTGCTTGCCAAAAGCAATATGGGATGTCCGACGAAGAGATGTACGAGATGCTATCTTATTTCGACACCAAGAATTTGGCAAAATGGGTTACGGTGCCTGTGTATTCTTCAATGAGCCTGCAGGACGATGTGTGCCCTCTGCGCACCAACTTAGCACCTTACAACAATTTCGCTTCCAAAGAGAAGAAGTATGTGATCAATAATACCTTAGGCCATGCTGTGGCCAACGCTTGGTACACCGATTATCTGGATTTCTTCCGCGACCATATAGTATCGAGCGGCATCCCTGGCATCACCGCCGATGATGCCTCATCTGCTCCAAAGGAATATTACAACCTCCAGGGCATTCGCATCGCCGACCCGGCACCTGGCTCTGTCTATATCCTGCGTCAAGGCACCCGCACCTCAAAGGTAATAGCAGAATAAGCATCAAGGCCACACAAGGCGATAATTGCATCTTGAATAGGGAAGCTCTGCTCTCATTTTGTAATTCAAGCTGTCGCAGCGCATTGATTGTACCACCTTTCGGGGTGGTACAATCTTGTATAAGTGGTACAATACTATCGATTCACAGCTATTCGCCAAGCTCCTCGCACACTTTTCAGTTCGACTTTTTGTGAAATCCCGCACTTTTTAGTTCGACTTTTTGTGAAATCTCACACTTTTTAGTTCGACTTTTTGTGAAATCACAGAAATTTCCTTAACTTTGCGATACTTAAAAAGACTGATTATGAAACGCAAGGTATTCCAAGAGATAGAAAAATGGAACCAGCATCTTCCCGCCAAGCCGCTGGTGCTAAATGGCGCACGACAAGTGGGAAAGACATGGCTTATGAAAGAATTTGCCAGCCTCTCCTATCCCGACAATTATGTTTATATTAATTTCGAGGATGAAACCAATTTGCGTGATCTGTTTGCGCAAGATTTTGACATCTCAAGGATTGAGACCACAATTTCTATAATCAAGAGCATTGACATAAATAAAGATACTCTATTTCTTTTCGATGAGATTCAGCAGGCTCAACGAGGCATGATGGCTCTCAAATATTTCAACGAGAAGGCTCCCTGGCGACGCATCATAGCCGCTGGCTCCATGCTGGGAATTGCCATTCACAAGGGCGACTCATTCCCAGTGGGAAAGGTCAACATATTAGATGTCTATCCATTGGATTTCGAGGAATTCCTATGGGCGATGGATCAAGACATCTTAGACCAAAACCTGCGCCAGCAGAATTGGGCTGTAATAGATGGCGTTAAGCAACGTGCCATAGACCTGCTGAAGCTTTACTATTACATCGGAGGCATGCCTGGGGCAGTAGGGGAATATGTATCTTCTAAGGATGTGATGGAGGTGCGCAAGCTGCAAAAGACGCTTCTCGATTCATATCAGCTGGATTTCTCTAAGCATGCTCCTGCTTCTGAAGTACCCCGCATCCGCATGGTATGGGAATCTTTGCCTACACAATTAGCCAAAGAGAACAAGAAGTTTATCTTCGGAGCAGTAAAGGAGGGCTCTCGAGCCAAGGATTTTGAAATGGCATTAGAATGGCTCCTCAATGCCGGACTAATATACAAAGTGCATAGGGTATCAAAGGGTGAGCTTCCTTTAAGCGGGTTCTCGGATCTGAGTGCATTTAAAGTTTATATTTTGGATGTAGGGCTTTTAGGAGCTATGGCCAACCTTTCGCCCAAAACTTTGGTGGAAGGGAATGATTTATTCGACCAATATCGGGGAGCGCTAACCGAGCAGTATGTGTATCAGCAATTGCTAACCCAGAATAATCTGCGGCTTTTTTATTGGTCGGCCGCCAGTTCGCGAGGCGAAGTGGATTTTGTAGCGGATGATGGGTCGCGCGTTATTCCGATCGAAGTCAAAGCCGGAGAGAATCTTCAGAGCAAAAGCCTTCGCGCATTCTGTGAAAAGTTTGGAATTACAGATGCTTATCGGTTGTCACTTTCTGATTATAGACACCAATCATGGCTCACCAACGTGCCACTCTACGCAATCTCTCAATACAGCCTCTGAGTCCGGGGATAGACATTCGTGCTCAACTGCCACATCAAAATCGGCTCAACTGCCACATCAAAATTGGCTCAACTG
>CAZRYC010000090.1:0-5624 GCA_964604175.1 uncultured Bacteroides sp. | reverse complement strand
AACTAAAAAATGAGCCACTTTTCGATTTAACATTTCTTATTAAACAGGCTCTTAAAATAATGTGTAACTTTGCAACCATAATAAACTTCATTAATCACAACAGAATTTGTCATGTTTCTTCTGAAGAAATCATTGCGAGTGGCAGGCTGTGTAGCTTGCGCCGCTTTGGTGGGGTGTGCAAATGCCGACAAGGGTGAGCGAGTATATACAGTGGTGGTAACTCAGCCGCAGGGCTCGTCGTCAGAGGCAACCCGGATTTCCCTTCCCGGAGTAGTAAAGGAGGCTCAAAACGTAAAAGCTGCTTTCAAGACAGCTGGCCAGCTGATGAATGTGGCTGTCAAGGAGGGCGATTATGTGCGCCAGGGCCAGTTGCTGGCCACGCTTGATGATGTGGATTATCAGATAGGTCTGGATGCCGCGCAGGCTCAATACACTCAGCTGAAAAACGAGACAGCTCGTGTGAAGCAGCTCTATGAACGCGGCAGCGTCTCAGCCAACGAATACGAAAAAGCAGTGTACGGCCTGGACCAACTCGATGCCCAGCTGCGTGCAAAGAAAAAACAAGTAGAATATACTCGCCTCTACTCTCCTGCCACCGGATATGTGGAAGATGTATATTATCACAAGGGCGAGATGGTGGATGCCGGCACCCCGGTGCTCGCATTGATTGATGGCACTAATATGCAAGTGGAGGTAAGCATCCCGCATGATGTTTACAAGAATCATGAAAGCCTGAGCGATTTTCATGCCACAGTGAATGGCACTGACTATCCTATGACATTGTTGAGCATCACGCCCAAGACTGACGGCACCCAAATGTACAAGATGCTGCTTGCGTTTCCAGCCGGGGCTGAGGTGTCCAATGCTTCAGGCACCAATGTCACCGCCACGTTCAGCATGGCTGCTGCCCAGGGGGAGAATGTTCAGGGTCTGTCGCTGCCAGTGAGCGCAATTTTCTATGAGGGTTCCACTCCGTGCGTGTGGGTAGTGACCTCGGAGAATACTGTGACAAAGCGTGAACTTTCTCTTTCCTCGCTAAATCTTGACGGCGAGGTGATGGTGGAGCAGGGCATTAGTCCCACTGACCAAGTGGTTCGCGCTGGTGTGAAGCATCTCCATGAGGGTGATTCGGTAGAAATTCTGGAACGCGAATGTGGCACCAATGTGGGAGGACAGCTCTGATGAAAATAGTAAAGTACTTGGTGGAGCGGCCCACCATTATGTGGTCGCTCATCGTATTTATACTGATTGGCGGCGTGCTCTCCTTCATGCAGATGCCCAAGCTCGAGGATCCAGCAGTGCCGGTGAAGCAGGCGATGCTGGTGGTGGCTCGACCAGGGGCCACAGTGCATGAAATGGAGCTGCAAGTAGCCTTGCCAGTAGAGGATGCTCTGCGCACATTGCCTGATGTGAAAAAGATTAAGACCGATGTGAAGCAGGGAATGGCTATGTTCGCTGTGGAGTTTGAAATGACAGTGCTCTTGGAGGATTTGGAGCAACATTTCGACTTGCTGCGCCGAAAGGCCAACGACATACAATCTTCTCTGCCCACTGGCTGTGTGGCCACAGTGGTCATAGATGACCAAATGGATGTGTATGGCATATTTTATTCACTTCAGGGCGAGGGATTTGACTATCCGGAGCTCTACGAATATGCTAAGCTCATTCGCCGTGAATTGCTTGGCATCAAGGGCGTAAAGCGAATCAATATAGTGGGCAATAGGGAAGAGGTGGTGAATATCGTGCTTGACAAGGCCGCCATCTCTAACAATGGCATCCTGCCCACTCAGATAATGCTTGCCTTGCAAGATGTGGGCAACCCGGTGGAGGCTGGCGTACACGAGAGCCAGGACCAGCGCCTCACCCTGCGCGTGGACACCATGGCTACCACTGTGGAGGATATAAGAAATCTGTACATCCCCACATCGGACGGCCGCCGCGTGCGCCTGGCAGATGTGGCCACGGTGAAGCGCGAGTTCAAGACACCTCACAGCAACGGTTTCTTTGTCAATGGCGAGCCGGCTCTCGCTATCTGCCTGGCCATGGAAGATGGAGTGATTGTTCCCGACCTCGGCAAAGAGGTAGATGCTAAGCTGGCTGAGGTAATGAGCCGCTTGCCAGTGGGCTTGACCACTGATAAAATATTCTTCCAGCCCGACAAGGTGACTGAGGCCGTTAATTCATTTATGATTAACCTCGTAGAGTCAGTGCTTATCGTAATATTGTTGCTGATTTTCTCTATGGGATGGCGCGGAGGCGCGATTATTGGCTTCGGGCTGGTGCTTACGATATGTGCTTCGTTCCCCATACTGATGCAGCTGGGCACTACGCTTCAGCGCATTTCATTGGGCGCATTTATTGTGGCTATGGGAATGCTTGTGGATAATGCCATAGTGGTGATGGATGGCATCCTTAAGGATCGAAAGCGGGGTTTGCCAGAGAGCCAGTGGCTATACCGCACTGGCAGCCTTACGGCCATGCCGCTGCTGGGGGCTACAATCATTGCCGCAACCACATTCATAAGCATTTTCTTGGCTCCGGATTCTACGGGAGAGTATGCTCATGACCTCTTCCTGGTGCTCGCTGTAAGCCTGCTTGTAAGTTGGGTATTGGCTTTGGTGCAAGTACCCTTCTTCTGTAAGCTGTATCTGCCCAAGGTAGATAAAAAAGCCGTAAAGGAAGATGAGGATGATGAAGAGGCCCTTTACAGTGGCCCTGTGTATCGTGTGATGCGCAAAGCAGTGACTTGGGTCACTGGCCACACCAAGATTTCGCTTGTGGCAGCGGTGTGCATATTGCTGCTGTGCCTGTTCTGCCTGAAGTTTGTGAAAAATCGGTTCTTCCCGGATTTTGAATATAAGCAGTTCGTAGTGGAATATCAGATGCCGCCGCAGACAAGCCCGGAACGCGTAAAGGCTGACTTGCTGGCGATTTCTGACTCGCTGTCGCGCATGGAGGGCATTGATCGAGTTGCCGCCAGCGTGGGTGGGCCTCCTTCGCGCTATTGCTTGGTTCGCCCCATGAATAATGGCAACTCGGCCTACGGCGAACTGATTATCGATTGCCCGGATTACAATGGGGTGGAGAAGGTAATACCGGCAGTGCGCGAGTACATTCGCAATAATTTCCCGGAGGGATATGCCCGCATACGCAAGTATAATTTCTCCATATCTACATCGCATACTGTAGAGGTAAGCTTTATGGGGCCTGATCCCGAAGTGCTCCGCGATCTTAGCGCACAAGCGCAGGAGATAATGAGGAAGAGCCCTTATGTGGATACTTACTCGGTGCAAGACAACTGGATGCCTCGCACCCCATCGTGGACATTCGAATATGACACATCTGATGGCGCTCGCTCTGGCATCAAGCGCGGCGATATTGCCAACGCTCTGCAAGCCGCGGGCGATGGCATGACTGTGGGCGTGATGGCTGATGCTGACAAGATGCTGATGATTAACCTGCAGGTGCGCAATGAGGATGGCAGCAAGATTGCCGATCCCAATGAGATACCGGTGTGGAACATGCTGGGCCAAACTGCTACCGTGGGTAGCTCAGTGCGCTCTCATCGCATAGCCCCGGAGGAGAATGCGATATACCGCTATAATGGCCAGCGCGCCATCGAGGTGGAGTGCGACCCGGATCCGAATAACGAATTTGCCACCCCAGCCAAGGTGCTGGAGGATATTACTGCCCAGGTGGAGGCCATACCGCTGCCCACAGGCTATAGCCTGAAGTGGATTGGCGAGCAGGAACTGCAGAATGAGGGCATGGGAAATCTATATCGATATATGCCGCTGATGATATTTGTGATGCTTGTGGTGCTGCTCTTCCTCTTCGGCAACTGGAAGCGCACGATTGTGATTCTGCTTTGCTTGCCGTTTATACTCTGCGGCATCACCCCGGCTCTGTATTTTACTTCGACGCCATTTACATTCATGGCCATCATAGGCATGATGGGATTGATGGGCATGATGACAAAGAATACCATTGTGCTGGTAGATGAGGCTGACCGCTTGATGCGTGAGAAAGGAATGCCTGTGCGCCAAGCTGCCATTGATGCCACAGTGTCGCGCGTGCGCCCTGTGCTGCTGGCTTCGCTCACTACTATCTTAGGCATGATACCTTTGATACCGGATCCGATGTATGGGTCTTTGGCTCTGACCATCATGGGCGGCTTGCTCATAGGCACTATGATTACTCTGCTGCTGTTGCCGCTGCTGTATGTGGTATTTATTAAAAATGACAAGTGATGAAGAAGATATTGATTTTTATATTGGCTCTGGGTATGAGTGCCAGTGCTGGCGCCCAACTCACTCTCAGCCACGATGAATGCATACAAATGGCCTTGGCTGCCAGCGAAGATGTGAGGATAGCCGGCAATGAACAGCAGCAATCGAAGCTCGATTTGGAGGTGGCTAACACTAACCGCTTGCCTCGCCTCAGCGGGAGCGCCAATGGCTTCTACATGGCTCCCAATATGGGAATGAATGGCATGGATTTTGTGATGCACGGAGCCTGGTCGGCGGGGCTTACGCTTACACAGCCTATTTGGGCCGGAGGCAAGATCACTGCCGGCATCGCCTTGGCAAAGATTGGCCGCGAGGCAAAGGCTGAGCAGGCGAAGATGGCTAAGCTGGATGTGATCACAGATGCTGACAATGCTTACTGGACCTACATTGCTCTGCTTGAGAAAGAGAAGATGTTGCAATCTCTGATTTCATTCGTGGAGGAGGCTTACAGTCAAGTGCAAGCGTCGGTGTCGGCGGGAATGTCAACCCGCGCTGACCAGCTGCGCTTGGAGGCCAAGCGCAGCGATGTTAACTATCAGATGGAGAAGGTGCGCAACGGCCTGGATATGTGCCGCATGGGGCTCTGCCGAATAATTGGAGTGGATTTTGACACCCAGATTGTGCCAGCGGATACCTTGGTGGTCGTGAAAAATCCTATTGATCTTATCGCTAAGGATGGGGGTGTGAGTCTGCGGCCTGAGTATAAATTGTTGCAGAGCCAGGTGTCAGCATCTGAGAAGCAGATTAAGCTTGTCCGTGGAGATTATATGCCTACGGTGGCTCTATCGGGCATGTACAATTGGTACGGCAATATGAAGCTAAAGGGCATGGCCAGCGATGGCATGGGAGGCTATGTGCCTTATACTACCAAGCTTAATGATAACTTTGGGCTTTTAGCTCTCTCTGTCAATATCCCGCTTGTGAACTGGGGAGAAGGTTACAAGAAGGTGAAGCAGAAGAAGATAGCATTGGAAAATTCGCGGTTGGAGCTGGAAAAGAACACAAAGATGCTTGATTTGCAGCTGCGCAATGCGCGGATGAATCTCACATCAGCCTATACCCAGATTGGCACAGCAGAGCAGGGTGAGGCCGAGGCTACGGAGGCTTTGCGGGTGATGCAAGACCGCTTCGACGTGGGCATGTGCACGGTGACCGATCTGCTGGAAGCTCAATCGCAGTGGCACACTGCTCGCTCCAACACTATCGAGGCTCGCACCCAATACAAGATTTACGAGACAGAGTACCTTCGCGCCGCCGGCTTGCTGGAGCCATAAGCTGGTTAGATTAAGTTCTAATAGTAAATGCAACTTTTTGGACAAAAAATAAAGCCCCAGA
>CAZRYC010000089.1:0-5729 GCA_964604175.1 uncultured Bacteroides sp. | reverse complement strand
CTAACCACTAACCACTAACCTTGAACTGAAAACTGAAAACTGAAAACTGAAAACTGAAAACTGAAACCCATCAAGCCAGCAGCAATATCAGCGTCTGGGCAGCCACCACTCGCAAGAACATCGTCAGCGGGTACACTGTGGAGTACGCTACCGCGGGAGCATCGTTGCCAGTGCTGTTGTTGGCGTAAGCCAAGGCTGGAGGGTCGGTGCAGCTGCCGCTCATCAGACCCATAATCGTGAGGTAATTGATTTTGTATTTGGCCCTGGCTATGCAGCCTACGATAATCAATGGCACTACAGTGATTACGAAGCCCCAGATTACCCACCACATGCCAGTGTAATTGAACACCGATGCTGCAAATCCCTTTCCTGCCGCTATGCCAACAGAAGCCAAGAAGAGGCAAATGCCAAGCTCGCGGAGCATCATCGAGGCAGAGCTCGAGGTATATGTGATGAGCTTGAATTTATAACCGAAGCGGCTAAGCAAGATGGCCACTACCAGCGGTCCGCCGGCCAGACCCAGCTTCATGCCGTATCCAATATTTACAGAGCCCAAGATGATACCGAAGATGATACCCACAAAGAGGGTGATAAGATTAGGCTGGTGCAAGCGCTTCATAGAGTCGCCAAGCTTGCTGGCCAAGCGGTCGATATCCTCCAAATCGCCTACTACTGTGAGGCGGTCGCCAATTTGCAAGCGCAGGTTAGGAGAGGCAAGCAGATCCACACCGGAGCGATTCACGCGGGTTACGTTCACTCGATAGCCCTTGTGGAGGCGCAGCGAACCGAGAGCCACGCCGTTGAACTCGTTCTTTGTGACCAGGATGCGGCGTGAGAATGCTTGGTTGGTAGGAGACACCTTGTCCCAGTCCACATCGATTTCCGGGCCCAGCACAGCTAAGAACTTGTCAGCATCGTGCTGCGATGCCACTATGAGCATCTTGTCGCCCACATTTATTACCGAGTCGGACTTCGGTATGATGAAGTCGCCGTCCTTGGTTAGCATTCGAGATACCACAAAGTTGCAAGGTATCACATCATGGAGCTGGAGCAGGGTGCGGTTGTCGATAAGCTTATTTGTTACCTCCAAAGAAATCAGGAAAGGCTTGAGCTGGGAGTCTTCCTGCTCTGTCTCGATTTCCTTTATTTCCTCATCCGTTTTGATGCGGAATATACCCTTAATTACAAACATCGACATTATTATGCCCACTACGCCAAGCGGATACGCTGCGGCATATCCCGATGCCATGATGTTGGCCTGTGTAGGGCCATCGGCCGCCATGGTGCTCACTGTCTGTTGGGCAGCTGCGAGGCCGGGGGTGTTGGTCACGGCACCGCTCATTACGCCCACCAAGGCGCTGATGTCGTTGATATTGCCCAGATAATATATGAGCATCACTATGGTCACATTCAGGGCCACAAGCAGCACAGCCAAGCCGTTAAGCCGGATGCCTCCCTCCTTGAAAGAAGAGAAGAAACCAGGACCCACCTGCAGACCGATAGAAAAGATAAACAGAATAAGGCCAAATTCGCGTACGAATTTTAGGGTGTTTTCGTTGACGGTGTAACCGAAGTGCCCCATAAGAATGCCCACGAACAGCACAAAGGTAACGCCGAGCGATACGCCGAAAATTTTAATTTTGCCCAGGAATATACCGGCGGCAATCACAAACGAATATAGCACCAAAGTGCTGCCAATCGAGGTGTTGCCCGGGAAAAGTAATTCGGTAATCCAGTCCATTTCTATATAGATGTTTCAATTTTTTGCAAAGGTACTACTTTTTTTCCACTTTTTCAGATTGTATTTCGTATTTCGTATTTTGTATTTCGTATTTCGTATTGCCTATCTCCTAAAATAGGAAAGGTATCCCTCCTCGAAGAGCAGATAAATGCCATCGCTGTAGCTCCAGTATTCCACCATTCCCGCAGTCGTGGGCCGTTGGCCTATAGTCTGGGGCGACCCCAAGGCCAGTCTGCATTCATCGCGGCTCATCCCTTGGGATACACGCGAATGCTTGATCAGTTCCCAGTTCTCATCTGAAATTTGCGGATATTTTTTGCGTGGATTGTCAAAAGCAAATAGGGTATCGAAATTTCTGGTGCTATTGCGTTGTGTGCCCACTGTCATGTACATAGAGAAGAGCCGCTCGTCACCCTCGGCCTTGAACACTACTCGCAGCGGATACACAGCATTGCCAGGCACCACCTGCTTGATCTCCACAGGCACATGGCGCAGCCCGTTGATGCTCTGCTCTCCATCTGCGCTGTACCATAGGGGCGTGACGGCATAATACAGCTTGCCCACCATCCGCGCCTTCGCGTCATTCACAATGTCCTGCTCTATGGTGAATGGTATCTCCAGGATCTGGCGGTCAGCAATCTCGGAGTAGGGGGTGTTGATGCGGTAAAAGAGCCGGCCTCCGCTGGGCGAGACAAACTCTATTTCCGTCACCTGCTCTCCCGTGACTGAAGTCACCGGGTACATCGAGTGGAAAGCAATCTCTTTGCCATAAAGGTAATCCTTGTCCGGTGAGGATTGTGATGAAAAAATGATGGAAATCTTAGGATCTGCTACATAGAACTGCTTTCCTTGCGCCCATTGGGCTGGAGGCTGAGGCCCCACATCCGCTAAGAACTGTTGCTCCGCGGTGGTCTTAATGTTTTCTTTTTTTACATTGGCGGCAGTTATCTTTGGAGTGCTCTCCACTCCGGTGAAGCAAGCGCTTGCTATCAATAGCGGCACAATGGCCATATATTTCCAAAATCTCTTAATCATGATGCAAAGATACGAAATAGTTTTCAGTTTTCAGTTTTCAGTTTTCAGTTTTCCCTCCGAAATCCCGCTTTCTATTTGGCAGTTTCTATACCGAATTAAAAAATAATTCGTAACTTTGCACTCGTGTTTTATTGCGATTTGTAATCTATGGCCGCAGACAAAGGTACATTTTCTTCAAAAATCGGCGTAATCGCCGCCACAGTAGGCTCAGCCATCGGCTTGGGCAACATCTGGCGCTTTCCGGGCGAAGCGCAGGCCAATGGCGGCGCCGCTTTCCTCTTCATTTACATTCTCTGTGTCTTCCTCCTCGGCATTCCAGTGATGTTAGCTGAGTTCTCGCTTGGTCGTGCTGGCCAGAGCGACAGCGTGGGCAACTTCAAAAACCTCACTCCCCACAACCACTGGTGGCTCGCTGGCATCATCGGCCTCCTGGCCTCGTACCTTATTCTCAGCTTCTATATGGTGGTATCCGGCTGGACCATCGAATACCTCTTTGACTCCCTCACAGGCTCGCTCTATGATGGCTACCAGCTTGGCGATCAAGCTGGCGAAAACACTTTCTTCACTGGCAAGATGGTCGATTATGTAGCCTCCACATGGAATCCGCTTATCTGGACCTACATAATGATTCTGGTCAACCTCGCTATTCTGCTGATGGGCGTGCGCAAAGGCATAGAGAAGATTAGCAATGTGCTAATGCCGCTGATGTTTGTGATTTTGGTAGTATTCTGTGTGGTATCGCTTACTTTGCCCAATGCTGGCGATGGTCTCAACTTCTTCCTCAAGCCCGACTTCGGCAAAATCAATATCAATGTGATCATCAATGCTCTCGGCCAAGCGTTCTTCTCCCTTAGCCTGGGCATGGGCATCTTGGTCACTTATTCGGCATATTATCCTAAGGAGACCAACCTCACCAACACCGCCGTCACCGTAAGCCTCTGCGACTTCGGCATGGCATTCCTTATGGGTCTCATCATCTTCCCGGCGGTGCGCAGCTTCGGCATTGGCCAGAGTGTGGAAGAGGTAGAGGGCACCACCCTGGTCTTCGTGACCTTGCCGGAGATATTCGCCCACATGGGCGCGCCTCGGCTGTGGTCCTCGCTTTTCTTCCTGCTTTTGGCAGTAGCAGCTCTTACCAGTTGCATTTCTATAGGCGAGGTTTCGATAGCCTTTGTGCGCGACCGCTTGCGCATGAGCCGCACCAAGGCATGCTGGATAGTGCTGCTGCCGATATTTATTACCAGCAGCCTGTGTTCGCTCAGCCTTGGGTCTGTGCCGGAGCTCAAGCTCTGGGGCATGCCGGTGTTTGACTTTTTGGATATGTTTACCACCAATTTGCTGCTGCCCCTCAGTTCGCTGGCCATTTGTGTGTATGTAGGGTGGGTGCTACCTCGCGGCTTTATCCGCGAGCAGCTCAGCAATTTCGGTTCGCTTCCCGCGAAGTCAGCCCCGCTGATAGCTCTCCTAATCCGCTATGTGGCCCCCATATTGATCACCATCATCCTCCTCTTCAAACTCTTCTCTTGACCACTTTACATCTCTCGTATGCGTAGCCAATTCGTAACCAAGACCGGCGTAATCGCTGCCACAGTAGGCTCGGCAGTGGGGCTGGGCAATATATGGCGCTTCCCCTACGAAGCCGGAGTGCACGGAGGCGGGGCCTTCATGCTCGTGTATATCATCTGCGTATTCATCATTGGCATCCCTGTGCTTGTGGCCGAGTTCGCCATGGGTCGCGCCAGCCGCAGCAATGGAGTGGGGGCTTTCAGAATCTTGGCCCCTCATACCCCGATGCGAGCTTGCGCCTATGTGGGGATTGTGGCTTCGCTGTTTATCCTCAGCTTTTATTCTGTGGTGGCCGGCTGGATTATCGAATATCTTTACCAGTCGGTGCTTGACCTCTTTGCTGGCACACCGCAGGGTGAATATCAGAGCCAGTTCGACACTTTTATAGCCAATCCTTGGCGGTCAGTGACCTGGACTATCCTCTTCTTGCTTATCAATTTCTGGGTGCTGCGCCGAGGGGTGGAGCGGGGCATAGAAAAGATTAGCAATCTGCTGATGCCGGTGCTCTTCTTGCTATTGGTCATTTTTTGTATCAATTCGCTGATGCAGCCCCGTGCTATTGAGGGCGTGAAATTCCTCTTCAGCCCGGATTTCTCTAAGATATCGCCCAGTGTGGTGATTGGGGCCATGGGCCAGTCATTCTTCTCGCTAAGCATCGGCCTTACCTGCATGATGACGTATGCCTCATATTTCAGCGATAGCACTCGCCTCACACGCAGCGCCACTATCACAGCCGTGCTCGACTCCATGGTGGCGATTTTGGCTGGACTTGTGATATTTCCGGCAGTGTTCAGCTACGGTTTCGAGCCCGCAGCAGGCCCAAAGCTCGTATTCGAAATTCTTCCCGCGGTGTTTGCCCAGATGCCGGGCGGTGAGTTCTGGGCAGCGGCTTTCTTTGCATTGCTCTTCTTCGCATCGGTCACATCCACCATCTCGATGAGCGAGATCTCGATTGCCTATTTTGTGGAAGAGCGCAAGATGAAGCGCACCACGGCAAGTGCGGTCAATACCGGCATTTGCATGGTATTCGGGGTGTTGTGCGCTTTGTCGTTCGGTGTGCTTAGTGACTTTAAGATTTTTGGGCTTACGATATTTAATCTGTTCGACTATGTGTCGAACAACATTCTCCTGCCCCTTGGCGGCATAGCGATCAGCCTGACGGCAGGGTGGGTGATAGATCGCCACATCCTCTGGGATCAACTCACCAATAATGGCCGCATTCGTGTCCGCCTGGTGGGCCCCATCCGCTTCTGCATGCGCTTTGTGGCCCCCATCTGCATCTCCCTGGTCTTTCTCTACGGCCTCCTCTAACCCCCAACCCCGCTACATCCTCGGAGTGCCCGAAGGGCACGGGGTGTGCGTAACCCCGTATGAGCGATAGCGAGTG
>CAZRYC010000088.1:0-6178 GCA_964604175.1 uncultured Bacteroides sp. | reverse complement strand
TTCTGGGGCTTTATTTTTTGTCCAAAAAGTTGCATTTACTATTAGAACTTAATCAAGAATTTATTGTAATTTTGTGCCCAAAATCGAAAAGGTACAGTTTCTGATGAAATCCAATGCTATACGCGAATGGGCTCCTGTGGTCACATTGATGCTCTCCGCATTCGTTTTCAACACTTCAGAGTTCATCCCAGTCGGGCTGCTCACAGACATTGGCCAAGACTTTGGCGCCAGCGAAGCCAAAATGGGCATGATAGTTTCTGTCTATGCCTGGGTGGTGGCTCTGTTGTCGCTGCCATTGATGGTGGCCGCTTCGGGCCTGAGCGGACGCAAAATCATGCTGATTCTTGTTGGCGGTTTTACTGTATGCCAGATAGCATCAGCTTTGTCGCCAGGATATTGGTGGCTGATGCTTTCGCGAGTAGGAGTGGCATGCACCCATGCTGTGTTCTGGGGCATAGTGCCCCTGCTTGCTGTGCGTACTGCACCAAAAGGCAAGGAGGCTGCCGCTCTGAGCACTGTGATTAGCGGCGGATCAATAGCCATGATTGTGGGTTTGCCAATAGGCCGGGTAATAGGTTTGTATATGAGCTGGCGCATAACCTTCGCTGTGTTAGGGGCTATCGGGGCCCTCGTATTTATGGCTTATGTCACCATCTTTCCTACAGTAAAGAGCCAAGGCCATTTTCCTGTGCGAGAACTGCCACATCTTTTCCGCAATAGGATGCTGATTTGGATCTATGTGTTCACCATCCTAATTGTGATAGCCTACTTCACAGCTTACGGCTATATAGAGCCTTTCTTGGCACAGATAGGCCACATAGAAGATGACGCTATCACTTTAGTGCTTGTAATGATGGGCGTAGGCGGCCTATGCGCCAGCTATATTTTCGCCAAATGGTTCGGCTTGATGCCTCGCACCCTGTTTGTAATGGCTTCGGTTACTCTTCTAAGCGCTTTAGCATTGCTCAAGCCGGCTACAGTAAGCATGGCTACGATCATCCCGGTGTGCATGCTCATGTCGTGCAGTCTCACAGTATTTAACCTCAGCATGCAAGAATTGATAGTGAGCCGCATTCCAGGCGAGGGAGCGACCGTGGCCATGGCCACATACAGCGGTCTATTCAATCTGGGCATAGGCAGCGGCACATACGCTGGCGGCATAGTGATCACCACCCTATCCATGTCGCTGCTTGGCTATATAGGCGCAGCAATAGGGGTAGTAGGAGTATGCGTAGGATGCGCCACTCTGCTCAAGCGCATGTGAGATGGGATTTTGGATTAGTAATTTAGGATATAGATAAAGCGGGATTGCGATTATTCGAATCGCAACCCCGCTTTGATTGTATGAAATTTCTGGACTCTTAGAGGCTATCGCCAAAGTCGGCGCGGAACTTGGCGGCCAGCTTCTGCTGCCAATCATCCACTGGTTTCAAGCGGCCAAAGAAGAAGCGCAGCACTGAGGGCTCTTCTACCCACTCCAGACCACCGATTAGGTTGCGGTTGTCATACAGCCACTTCACGCGGTCAGCGCAGTACTTGATCTGCGACAGTGTGAACACACGGCGTGGGCATGCCAAGCGCAACAGCTCAAGCTCAGCATAGCGCTCTGTGCCATCTGGCTCGCGCTGCTCCGAGAGTGTGCCGCGTTCCATACCACGGATACCGCCCGCAATATACAGGGCTGAGGCAAGAGCCCCGGCTGGATAGAGATTGTGTGGCATGCCCTCCAAGAAAGCGGTGGCATTGATGTGGGCGCCCAGGCCTCCGGCAGGCTTGATCATAGGCACACCGTAGTCATCGAGCTCTTTTACCAAGTATTCGATAAACATCGGGCCCTGGGAGATGATCTCCATATCAAGTGTCTCGTAGAGACCCTGAGCCATGGCCTCCATAGAGCGCACTTCCATGCCGCCATAGGTGAGGAAGCCCTCATAGAGAGGAACAAATTCCATCAGCTCCTTATAGATGTTCTCGTGCTTGGTAATGATGGCGCCACCGCGCGAGAAGCCCAACTTGCGCGAGGAGAAGTAGATAATATCGCACATATCTGCTATCTCGTGCATTATTTGCTTCAGAGGCACATCTTTGTACTCCGGTTCGCGCACTTTTACGAAATAGAGGTTGTCCTGCATCAGAGAGGCATCGATAATAGTGCGGATTCCAGCCTCGCGGCACATATCGCACACTGCCTTCATATTGGCCATAGATATGGGCTGTCCACCTATAAGGTTAGTACCGGTCTCGATGCGCACGAATGCTATGTCTTTCTTACGAGTGTCAATCAGCTCTTTCAGGCGATCCAGATCGAAATTGCCCTTGAATGGGTTGTCGTTCTGTGGCTCCAGACCACTTTCGCTCACCAGCTCTATAACCTCGCCGCCTACGCGTGTAATGTGGGCCTTGGCTGTGGTGAAGTGGAAGTTCATCGGAGTAATCATGCCCGGCTTAACGTAAGCCTCAGCGAGAATGTTTTCGCAAGCGCGGCCTTGGTGCGCTGGCAGGAAGTATTCTGTGCCGAAGACCTCTTTGAGAGCCTTCTTCAAGCGGTTGCATGTCTCTGAGCCGGCATATGCGTCGTCGGCTTGAAGCATAGCGGCTTGTTGGAGATCGCTCATGGCGTTGACGCCCGAGTCGGTGAGCATATCCAGGAACACATCGCGGTTCTGAAGCAAGAATGTATTATTACCTGCTTCGTTGATTTTCTCTACGCGCTCTTCCACTGGGGGAAGGAACAGTTTTTGCACGATGCGCACCTTGTGCATTTCCAGAGGCACTTGGTGCTCCGGACGATAAAATTTTACTGACATTTTACTGTGTATATAATGATTGGTTCGATACAAAATAGGGCTAACTGATGATAAATTCATCTAAAATCAGGTATTAGAAATTGAATTTGTAACCAAAACCCTTATTTCTTATTAGAATTTTTAAGTAGCTGGCAAAATTAAGAATATTTTCCTATTCTACAAAATAAAATGCGAAAAAACTCTCAAAGATTGCGACTAATTACAGCCTAAAACAACAAAAATAGATACCTCTGCGTTATTAATAGGTATGTTTCAACTAAGGTATGGAAGATTTAAAATCCGATATTAAGGACGCCGAAACTGAGATAAAAACCGAAGCTCTACAACTCGAAGCCAATGCCAAAGGCAATGCGAACGCGCTTGAAAAGCTGTGGAATGGCAACTACAAGCGGGTATGGAGCGCCAATTTCATGCTTTTTTTCTCGTTTATGCTGCTTACTCCCCTGCTCCCTCTGTATCTGCAAGAAGAATTCGGGGCTGATCGCCAGCAGATAGGCCTGGTACTCTCGGGATACACTCTAATGACCCTGCTTGTGCGCCCTTTTAGCGGTTACATTGTGGACTCTTTCCCTCGCAAGACTGTGTTGATGGTCGCTTTCTTTCTCTTCGCCATTTTCTTCGGAGGCTATATTGTGGCTGGCACTCTGGTGCTCTTCACTATTGTGCGCACGCTTCATGGTCTGCCATTTGGCGCCCTGACTGTGGCAAATAGCACTGTGGCTATCGACGTGCTTCCCTCCTCGCGACGCACTGAAGGGATTGGATACTATGGCTTGAGCAATAATATAGCCACTGCCATTGGCCCTACCATAGCTATGTGGATATATGCTGGCACCAATAGTTTTCAACTGCTTTTCTGGATTTCTCTCTTAATCGCCTTTGGTGGCTTGTGGATTGACAGCAAGGTGAATCTTAAGCCACGCCAAGTGGTGAGAGTCAAAGAGAAATTGTCGTTCGACCGCTTTATCCTGCTTAAGGGTTGGAGCCAGAGCCTGTGCATGATCTGCTTCGCTTTCTCTTATGGCGTTCTCTCCACTTATGTAGCCATATACGCAAAAGAGCATCTTGGGGTGACTGGAGGCACTGGCCTGTTCTTTATGCTTTTGGCCGGTGGCCTGATTTTGTCGCGCCTTACCGGTTCGCGCTCGCTGCGCAAAGGCAAGATTGCGCAGAATGCCTCAATCGGCATCATCATATCGGCGTTCGGATACCTGTTCTTTGCCTTCACTGACTGGCTCTGGCTCTTCTATCTCTCAGCCTTGATCATAGGCTTGGGCAACGGACACATGTTCCCAGCTTTCCAGAATATGTTTATCAATATGGCCCCACATGAGCGCCGAGGCACTGCCAACAGCACCCTGTTGGTATCATGGGATATAGGTGTGGGCATCGGCACTCTGATAGGCGGCTCAGTGGCCCAATACTTTGGCTACCATCAAGCTTTCTGGGTGGCTTGGGCCATAAACATAGCAGGCGTAGCCTTTTTCTTCGCCTACGCCCGCCAGCACTATCTTATGAACAAAATTAACTCTAAACTATAAACTATAAACTATCAACTATTCATTGTCAATCGGGTTCGGCTCATCCGGATGGGTGTACCAGCGGCTGTACATCAGATAGTTGTGAGCTATCTTCTGATTGAGCTCCTTGCTTTGCTCTGGCACCACGCGCTTTACGAACTTGGCTGGCGTGCCAGCCCACATCTCGTTGGGCCCGATGATAGTACGCGACAGCACCACAGCCCCAGCGGCCACAATAGCCCCCTCGCCCACTATGGCATCGTCCATCACCACGGCTCCCATGCCGATTAGAGCATAATCCTTTATCTTAGCTCCATGAATGGTCACATTGTGACCAATCGACACATCATCGCCAATCTCTATTGTGGATTTGCGAAACAGGGTGTGGAGCACACTGCCATCCTGGATGTTCACGCGATTGCCAATGCGAATGGAATTGACATCTCCGCGAAGCACCGTATTGAACCACACTGTGCAATCGTCGCCCATGGTTACATCGCCCACCACGGTAGCATTCTCAGCCAGAAAGCAATTCTGGCCTATCTTTGGGGTAATTCCCCTCAGGGGCATAACTAAAGCCATATTTTCTTTGTTTTGATTTTTCAGTTGCAACCCACGTCATCACGGGGCTTTAAATATTTTGTGCAAAGGTACGAATTATTGAGAAAATTTCTTTAATTTTGTGGCATGAAACCGAAGAAAATTTGCATAGCTACAAGCACCAGGGCGGACTGGGGACTGCTTACCCCCTTGGCTCAAGCTCTTGCAGCCGACACCAGGGCTGAGGTATCAGTCTTGGCTACAAATATGCATCTGATGCCTGAATTCGGCCATACTATAGATGAAATCTATGCTGCTGGGTTTAAGGACGTGCGCGAGGTGCCAATGCCAATCGCTGACGCCTCTGCTGAGGCTCGGGCTATCGCAATGGCCCACTGCATGCAAGGAGCAGCTCATGCCCTGGCTTCAATCAATCCTGATTATCTTATTATCTTAGGCGACCGATTTGAGATGCTCGCCATCGCCGCTGCAGCACTCACCATGAGAGTGAAAATCGCACACATTGCCGGAGGCGAAACATCTCTGGGAGCCATCGATGACAATATCCGCCATGCCATCACACAGCTCGCAAGTCTGCATTTCACTGAAACAGAGCCATACCGCAAGCGAGTAATAGCCATGGGGAAAAATCCGGACACAGTTTGCAATGCGGGCTCGCTCGGAGTATGGAACATATTAAATCAGACCTTGTTAGGCAAGGCTGATTTATGTAAAGATTTAAATTTCGACTTTGAGGAAAAGCAAGTAATTATCGCCACACTCCATCCGGCCACTCTTAATCTTGAAGCCGAAAAAGACGCATGCCCCAATTTGCTGAAAGTCTTGGAAAAATACTCTGAATTCAAGATAGTTATCACTTATCCCAACAACGACGAAGGCTCCGAACGCATCATTGAGCTACTTAACTCATGGGCTCCAGGCCGGGAGAATGTGCTATTGGTGAAATCATTGGGTATGAAGCGATATCTGTCGTTGCTGCAATATGCAGCCACTGTTGTGGGCAATTCCAGCAGCGGAATTATCGAAGTGCCCTCAATGGGTGTGCCTACTGTGGACATCGGCAGCCGCCAGCAAGGCCGAATAGCAGCGCCATCGGTAATCCATTGCGGCACCTCAGCCCAGGAAATCGGCGCAGCCATCGATTATGCCCTAAGCCCAGAAATGCAAAAGCTGGCAGCTTGGAAAGAAAATCCTTACTGCCAGCCTAATACAGTGAAATTAATCATGGATCGACTACTTGATTAAGAGCCTGTTTAATAAGAAATGTTAATCGAAAAGCTGCAATCCGTG
>CAZRYC010000087.1:0-6275 GCA_964604175.1 uncultured Bacteroides sp. | reverse complement strand
CCACGGCATAAAGCCGTGGGATATCCACAGACGTGCCCTCTGGGCACTCCATAGACGTGCCCTCTGGGCACTCCATAGACGTGCGCTCCGCGCACTTGGGGGTGGTGTGTTGGTTACCACTCTTTGTCAAAGTAGGGGTCTTCGGTGAAGCCATGCTCGCTAAGCAACCTCATCAGCTCACCACGGGAATCCTGATATTTATGATGCTCAGATTGGTTTCTTATATAGTTTCTTACTGCTTCTATTTCGCGATATCCCACAGAGAACACTCCATACCCTTTATTCCAGCCTTTGAATAAGGGAAAATTTGGATGGCCTTGGAATGCTGTGCTTGATACTGACTTTAGATATTTTATCGCATCTGTCACAGATGCCGTTGGAGGCAGTTGTATCAACATGTGTAAATGGTCGAGATGGAGGTTGATTTGTTTTAGAAACCACTTTTTCTCTTGACAGAGGGAAAGAATTAGTTTTTGCATCTCTATTTTGCTGTACTCTGGGATGGAGGGTTCGTTGCAATATGTGCGCCAGATAATGTGATAGTATAATTTGTTGTAGCTCATTCCTAATAATCTTAATGGTGATGCGAAGTTAATAATAATTTTCCATATATCCAAATACTGCGTGCGCCACGGCACAGACGTGCGCTCCGCGCACTTGGGGGTGGGTGTGGGTGCTGCTATTACCCACGGCATAAAGCCGTGGGATATCCACAGGCGTGCGCTCCGCGCACTGCACAGACGTGCGCTCCGCGCACTGGGGTGGGTGTGGCATGGGCGATGACCCACGGCATAAAGCCGTGGGATATCCACAGACGTGCCCTCTGGGCACTCCATAGACGTGCGCTCCGCGCACTTGGGGGTGGGTGTGGGTGCTGCTATTACCCACGGCATAAAGCCGTGGGATATCCACAGACGTGCCCTCTGGGCACTGCACAGGCGTGCGCTCTGGGCACTTGGGGGTGGGTGTGGCATGGGCGAGGCCCACGGCATAAAGCCGTGGGATATCCACAGGAGTGCGCTCCGCGCACTGCACAGGCGTGCCCTCTGGGCACTGGGGTGGGTGTGGCATGGGCGATGACCCACGGCATAAAGCCGGGGGATATCCACAGGCGTGCGCTCCGCGCACTTGGGGGTGGGTGTGGCATGGGCGATGACCCACGGCATAAAGCCGTGGGATATCCACAGACGTGCCCTCTGGGCACTCCATAGGCGTGCGCTCCGCGCACTGGAGTGGGTGTGGGTGCTGCTATTACCCACGGCATAAAGCCGTGGGGCACTGCAAGGCACTGCATCTACTTTTCGTGGGGCACTGCAATTGAGTTACACATTTCCGTCAATTGGAGGAGCAAATCTACGTCAATTGGAGAAGCGAATCTTCGTCAATTGGAGAAGCAAATCCCCGTCAATTGGAGAAGTTTGTTCAAAAATATTTGGTTATTAGATAATTAATGATTACCTTTGCATCATAAATTTGAAGCTTATGGTCAAAGGTAAATACAAGGAAAGAATAGCCGACAAGTTACTCAATCAACGATTGGGAGCAATGGGCGCTGTACTTATTGAGGGACCCAAATGGTGCGGAAAGACCACTACAGCCGAACAAGCAGCCAAAAGTGTGCTATACATGGATGATCCTGAGACATTTTCTCAGAATTCAAGCCACATTCAGCTCTATTTCCAAGGATATTTCGGCCAACGAAGTGGAAGATCTTTCAGAAGCTACAATCTCTGATTACCTTTCGGCTCTAAAGAGAATATTTGTAGTTGAAGACTCTTTGGCATGGAATCCCAATTTGAGATCCAAATCAGCAATTCGCACCAGCGATACTCGATATTTTACTGATCCTTCCATAGCCACCGCTGCTCTTGGATTGGGCCCACAGGAACTTATGGGCGACCTTAACACTTTCGGGCTCTTGTTCGAGACAATGGCAGTGCGTGATCTCAGATGTTATGCAGATGGCCTTGGTGGTACGATATACCATTTTCGCGACCGCAATGGATTGGAGTGTGATGCAGTGATGCATTTGCGTAATGGACAATATGGCTTGATCGAAGTGAAATTGGGAGGAGAAACTCGCATTGAAGAGGGCGCGACAACTCTTAAAAGTCTTGCCTCAAAAATTGACACCACTAAGATGCATGCTCCATCTTTCTTGATGGTACTCACTGCAGTGGGCAACTATGCCTATTCACGCAAAGATGGTGTGCTGGTTGTCCCCATTGGCTGTCTCCGACCTTAATGATATAAATTATTTCCTTTCAGCTCTTCGGAGTGAATTGTGCATAAAAAGAGTGCCGGTGAGGAGTCATTGCCTGTCGTTATGTAGGAGGGTGTGCCATCAATTATGACACACCCTCCTGTGCTTTTGTGGTGTTGGCTCTGGGGGATGGGGGCGCCAGGGCCAGGGGAGATTATTCCATGTTGCGGTACCAGTCGCTGGTGGACATCGAGTCCTCAACGATGCCGGTGCCGGCCTCGGCTCCGTATTCTTCGTTGTGCTGCGAGAGGTCAAGGCCTACCTCCTCGCTGTGGCGCGACACTCGCATAGGAATGATCTTGTTGGTAATCCAGTACAGCGCATAACTCATGGCAAAGGTGTAAGCGAATACTATGATTAGCACTAAGATATGGTTCCAGAAGAAGTGACTGTGAGAGATGATGTTGGGATCCTGAGCCGCGAAGAAATCGTAAGCGAATATGCCAGTGAGCACTGTGCCCAAGATGCCCCCCAGACCGTGAGTGGGGAATACATCGAGCGCATCATCGAGCATCTGCGAATAACCCTTCCAGGATACAGCCATATTGCAGCACAGGGTAATCACGAAAGAGATGAATATGCTTTGGCCCACTGTAACCCAGCCTGCGCACGGGGTGATGGCTACCAAGCCTACCACAGCTCCGATGGCAGCTCCCATAGCCGATGGCTTGTGGCCGCGCAGGGCGTCGAACACTACCCAAGTGATCATTGCAGTGGCAGCGGCTGTGTTAGTATTGAGGAAGGCCGATACGGCTATGCCATCGGCGGCCAGCGAACTGCCGCCATTGAAGCCGAACCATCCCAGCCACAGCAGGGCAGCGCCCAGCAGCACATAAGGCACATTGGCAGGCTTTGCAGCATCCTTGCTCGGACGACGCTTCCCTAAAAAGAGAGCTCCGGCCAAAGCAGCGATACCAGAGGCTGCGTGCACCACAATGCCGCCAGCGAAGTCGTGCACATCCATCATGCCGAAGAGCCCATCGGGATGCCATGTGCAGTGCGCCAAGGGGCAGTACACTACCACTACCCACAGAGCCATGAAGAGCAGATAAGCCGAAAAGCGCACGCGCTCGGCAAATGAACCCGTGATAAGAGAGGGAGTGATGATGGCAAACTTCATCTGGAACAGAGCGAAGAGAGCCAAGGGGATGGTGGTGGTGGCAAGGCCTATCTGGGAAAGGTCGGGAGAGTCGGGATTGGTGACATTGTCCACGCCTACATGGTCGAACATGAAGAAATCCGCGGGGTTGCCAATGATGTGCCATACATCATTGCCGAAAGCCAAGCCAAAGCCGAAAACTACCCATATCACGCTCACAAAGCCCATCACTATGAAGCTCTGGAGCATGGTGGAGATCACATTCTTCACCTTGACCATGCCGCCGTAGAAGAACGACAGGCCCGGCGTCATCATCAACACAAAGATGGTGGCTGTGATCATCCACGCCACATTGGCGTAGAGGTGCTCGTTGGCCATGTCGAATTGCCCGGCACGAGGGGTGGCGAAAAGGCCCAGAATGCTGAACCCCAGCATGACGATGAAGAGCGCCAGCCAGCCCCATTGAATCTTTCTACCTTTTACTGTCATAATTGCAAACTAAAATTAAAATTTAAAAAACCTTAGAAAATTGTTACCTAATGGAGTAAAAATACGTCAAATAGTTGTGTGATTTTATATTTTAACAGAAAATTGTCACCAATTGTTGTTGCAAAGTAACAACTTATTTCTCATACTACCAAATTTTATTACAAAAATTTTCAATATTTTTGTCTAACAAATAAAAAGTCCCTAACTTTGCAATTGATTTCCAATAGGTTTACCCATAATGAATACTTACAAAAGGATAGCTGTAAAGATTGGCAGCAATGTGCTCACCAGGGCGGATGGCACTCTGGATTTCACTCGGATGTCGTGCTTGGTGGACCAGGTGGCTGAGCTGCGCCGCCATGGGATTGAGGTAATAATGATTTCATCGGGCGCGGTGGCAAGCGGCAGAAGCGAGCTGCGCCATGCTCCGTTAGGTCAGATGGACGAGGTGGGGCAGCGACAGCTCTTCTCAGCTGTGGGGCAAGCAAAACTCATCGACAGATACTACGAACTCTTCCGCGACCATGGCATCCATGTGGGCCAAGTGCTTACGATGAAGGAGAACTTCTCCTCGCCGGAGCACTGCCAAAACCAGAAGAATTGCATCTCAGTGATGCTCGACAATGGCGTGGTGCCTATCGTCAACGAGAACGATACCGTGGCAATCACCGAGCTGATGTTCACCGATAATGACGAGCTCTCAGGCCTGATGGCCCAGATGATGGGGGCGCAGGCGCTAATCATTCTTAGCAACATTGACGGCCTCTATGATGGCAACCCGGCTGATGCTGGAGCCCAGGTAATCCGCCAAGTAGCTCCAGGAAAGGATTTGAGCGAATATATTCAGGCATCGAAATCAGGCTTCGGACGCGGAGGCATGATATCCAAATGCTCAATAGCTCGCCAAGTGGCCGATAGCGGCATAGAGGTTGTTATCGCCAATGGCAAGCGCAATGATATCCTCACCGACATCATACTAAATCCCCAAAAAGATACAATTTGCACCCGATTCTATCCTAAGACATGACACAATTAGAAAAGACCAAGGCTGCTTCAAGGCAGCTGCTTGGATTCACCCCGGACCAAATCAACCAGCTCCTGCTCAAGGTGGCTGATTCTATAGAGGGCAACACATCTTTTTTGCTCGCTGAAAACGAAAAGGATCTTGCCCGAATGGATCCCTCTGATCCGAAGTATGACAGGCTTAAGCTTACCGACAAGCGCTTGCGCGACATCGCCAGCGATATGCGCCATGTGGCATCCCTGCCATCGCCGCTTGGCGTGGTGCAGCAGGATCGCATCCTGCCTAACGGGTTGAGACTTCAGAGGGTGTCAGTGCCTTTCGGAGTGATAGGGGTGATTTATGAGGCGCGGCCTAACGTGACATTCGATGTGTTCGGCCTATGCATCAAGGCTGGCAGTACATGCGTGCTCAAAGGAGGCGGCGATGCTATCAGCTCTAACCAAGCAGCAATTAAGGTAATCCATAAAGTGTTGGAGCAGGAGGGATTTCCCCTTGATGCTGTGACACTGCTAAGCGGCGACCATAGGGCTGCCGAGACGCTGCTCAAGGCTCGCGGCTTGGTGGATGTGATTATTCCTCGCGGAGGGCGCCGACTAATCGATTTTGTGCGTGAAAATTCACAGGTGCCAGTGATAGAGACAGGAGCTGGAGTATGTCATACTTATTTCGACAAGGGCGGAGACCTGAAGATGGGAGCAGGGATAGTGTGCAATGGCAAGACTCGGAGAGTGAGCGTATGCAATGCCCTTGACTGCCTGATCATTCATCGCGATCGCCTTTGCGACTTGGCTGTCCTATGCCAGCCCTTGGCGGAGCATAAAGTGATTATTTATGCTGATGCTGAGGCTTATGGGGCTTTGCTTGGGGTTTATCCTTATTTGGAGCAGGCCACTGCCGCTACGTATGGCACTGAATTTATGGATTATAAGATGGCGGTGCGCACAGTGGGCAGCCTGGATGAGGCTTTGGAGCATATATCGCGCTACGGCTCAGGCCACAGCGAAGCGATTGTGACTGATGATGCCCAAGCAGCTCGCCGCTTCCAGCAGATGGTGGATGCGGCATGCGTATATCATAATGCGCCCACATCGTTCACCGACGGGGCGCAGTTCGGTTTGGGCGCCGAGATAGGCATATCCACCCAGAAACTCCATGCCCGAGGCCCAATGGCTTTGGCTGAAATCACCACATACAAGTGGCTGATCACAGGCAACGGCCAATTGCGGCCAAGATAAGATATAAAAAGTAAGGGGCTCCCGGCCGGGAGCCCCTTAGCTTTGTTATGAGGGTAGGTTTAGTAGTTCCAGTTGCATGCAATCATGTTCAGGTTCGGGCAAGCCTCTGTGCGGAAGTCGGTGATCATGTTGTAGCGGCAGTTGATGTAGGTCAGGTTCTGGTCG
>CAZRYC010000086.1:0-6786 GCA_964604175.1 uncultured Bacteroides sp. | reverse complement strand
GCGAAGTGCTCCTGCTCGAGAACCTCCGCTTCTATCCCGAAGAGGAAGGCAAGCCTGTAGGCATCGAGAAGACTGACCCCGCTTACGAGGCCGCCAAGAAAGAAATGAAGGCTCGCCAAAAGGACTTCGCAAAGAAGCTCGCAAGCTACGCTGACGTGTATGTCAACGACGCCTTCGGCACCGCTCACCGCAAGCATGCCTCTACTGCTGTGATAGCTGACTACTTCCAGCCCGACAGC
This sequence comes from uncultured Bacteroides sp., assembly GCA_964604175.1. GTDB lineage: Bacteria > Bacteroidota > Bacteroidia > Bacteroidales > Muribaculaceae > CAG-873. Next base: position 6,547 of record CAZRYC010000086.1, on the reverse strand, counting down.
AAGATGCTCGGTTTCCTGATGGAAAAAGAGGTACAGGCTGTGGACAACATCCTGAGCGACATCAAGCGCCCCTTCACCGCTATCATGGGCGGCAGCAAGGTGAGCACCAAGATCGGCATCATCGAAAACTTGATGGACAAAGTGGACAACCTGATCCTCTGCGGCGGCATGACTTATACATTCGCAAAGGCACAAGGTGGCAAGATTGGCGAATCTCTCTGCGAAGAGGATAAGCTCGACCTGGCTCTCGACATCATCAAGAAAGCCAAGGAGAAGGGCGTGAACCTGGTGCTTGGCACTGACTGCATCGCAGCTGACAGCTTCAGCAACGATGCTAAGACCATCGTTTGCCCCGCTAATGATATTCCTGACGGATGGCAGGGCCTGGATGCCGGTCCTGAGACCCGCAAAGCATTCGCTGCTGTGATCAAGCCCGCCAAGACTATCCTCTGGAACGGCCCCGCTGGCGTGTTTGAGTTCGACAACTTCACCGCAGGCAGCCGCGCTATCGCTGAGGCTATCGTGGAGGCTACCAACAACGGCGCCTTCTCGCTCGTAGGCGGTGGCGATTCTGTGGCTTGTGTCAACAAGTTCGGTCTCGCTGACCAAGTAAGTTATGTATCCACCGGCGGCGGCGCTCTGCTTGAGGCTATCGAAGGCAAGATCCTCCCCGGCGTAGCTGCCATCAAAGGCGAATAATTAACCTATCGCACCCACAAATCCAAAGGCGCTCCACCCTCTGGGGTGAAGCGCCTTTATAAATCTTTTTTCTATGGCCATCAATATCTCAGCCGACTTCTGGCCCTTTGTGGAAGCCAACGCCAAGGCCGACCCTTCCGCCTTGAGATTGAAATACCATGGCAAGAGCTTAGGTGACTTGGATATCAATCTGGCCATAACACAAATTGAATGCCGCAGGAAATTCGCCAAGAAATTTGCTGACACCTTGGCCCGCGACCCGCATTTCCTCTTCCCCAACACCCTGGCCTGCGAGCAGGCCACAAGCGACCTGATCGCCGATTACCACAAGGAGCTGATCGAGCCTGAATGCTCTTTGCTTGACCTTACGGCCGGCTTGGGGATAGATGTTTTCCACATGGCCCAAATGGCCGATGCGGCAAAGGCCATAGAGCTTGACGAAAATCGCGCTCAAGCCTTAGCATACAATACCCTACACTTAAGCCGAAAGAACATTGATGTAGTCCACGGAAATTGCATAGACCATATAACAGGCGACTGGGATTATATTTTCATAGACCCGGCGCGCCGAGGCGACCACGGACAGCGACTCTATGCGCTAAGCGATTGCGCACCAGATGTTATAGCCTTGCTGCCAAAGCTGCGACTGCACGGCAAGTGGCTGATAGTAAAGGCCTCACCCATGCTGGATATAACCCGAATGGCAGCAGAGCTTCCCGGATGCGAACAGATACTGTCCATAGGCACAGCCACTGAGTGCAAGGAATTGGTGGCTTTAGTGGATTTGAGCACCAATCTTGTAGGCAATTTCTCCATTAAGGCTGTCACTCTGTCAGCTACCGGAGAGCCATCAGAATTTGTCTTTGATGCGTTGGAGGAGCGCGAAGCCGCTGCCACTTATGCCATTCCGAAAGAGGGATGGTACCTCTACGAGCCATCCCCTGCCGTAATGAAAGCTGCGCCATTCACACTGCTTAGCCAGAGATTCGGGGTAGCTAAGCTCCACCCCAACACCCATCTATATGTAAGCGAAGACTTGGTGCCGGATTTCCCCGGCGAGCCGTATGAGATATGGAACATATACCCATTCATGTCGAAGCATATCAAGCGCTTGCATCTTGATTATCCGCAAATCAACGTGGCCACCCGCAATTTTGACATGCCGGCTGAAAAGTTGCGCGCCAAGCTCGGAGTGCGCGACGGCGGCGATATGCGCCTATTTGCCGTCACAGTCGGCTCCCGACAATTGATGATTGTGGCAAAAGCCCCGGAAACACCTTAATTGATATATTATTTTTGAAGATAAGGGAGGAAAGTGAAGAAAAAGTCGTATCTTTGCATAAGAAATCAAGAAAAATTCTGAAGATATGACTGCTGCCCAACGTTTAGAGGCCCTTGTAGCCCACTTCAACACTAATGTAAAGGCCCTCTCCGACCTCTGCGGATACGATAGGCCTCAAGCTTTTTACGATATACTCAAGGGCAAGACACGCAACATCTCCCCCACCGTGTGCGACAATCTGATGCGAGTGTTCCCTGCTCTGAGCCGCGTCTGGCTTATGACGGGCGAGGGCGAGATGTTTGCTGCCCCAAAAGAGACTGAAGTCGTAAAAAAAGAGGAGACTTCAGAGGAGACGCCCCAAGTTAAGATGGTGCCATTGGTGCAGCTGACAGCCTCGGCTGGCCCTATACACAGCTACTATGAATCAGGCGTGGAGCTTGCCACCTGCCCTAAGATACCAAGCCCCAGCGTGCAAGCGGATCTGGCTGTGCCAGTGTCCGGCGATTCAATGGAGCCTGTTTTTCCCGACGGAGCCATCCTATTTATCAAGCGCATCAACGAAGCATCTTTCATCCCCTGGGGCCATGCCATGGTGCTTGACACCGAAAATGGCGTATTTGTAAAAAAGGTGATGCCAGACACTAACGATGAAAAATACATCTGGGCCGAGAGCGCCAATCCCAAATATCCCCGCATGCACATCCCCACCGATGCGATTTTCGCCCTCTACCGCGTGCTCTCTTACAATAAGCCTTTCTTCGCCCAGTAGCGTCTGGACATAAAAAAACGTGGGTTGCAAGGCCCACGATTTAAAGTGTTAGACATGTTTCTGTTCTTCTTCGGCATCACGCTCGGCGAGATGCCGCAGGAGTGGTCAGTGCTTGTCGTGCTCTGGAGGCAGCGGCGACCACATGTAGTTGTCGGCAGCCTTGTTGCAATACCACTCTAAAGCGTGTTTTAGATGTTGAAACATAATTCAAAAATTTAAGTTAAACATTGATCTTTGGAAGCTCTCTTGCTCCCTTGATTCGATATTATAACACTGCAAAGTTACGAAATGTTTTAGAAATATGTTTTATAACATATCTTTTTAACATCTTAAATTAGCCGCTTTTTAATTATTTCCTTATTGGTCAACCACTTACACTACACCCAAATTATTACATTCTTGCAACAAATCATTTCCTTTCCTATATTTGTTAGATTATTAGTATCTTTGCAATCGATTTTCATTGAGAGAAATTATGGCCGCACCTAAGGTAGCATCTGCGCAATTGCTTGGCACTGAGCCTATTGGGAAACTGCTGGTACAGTACTCCATTCCGGCTATCATTGCCAGCGTGGCTACTTCGGTGTACAATATCGTAGATAGCATCTTCATTGGCCAGGGCGTGGGCCCAATGGCTATCGCTGGCTTGGCTATCACCTTCCCGCTCATGAACTTGGTCATAGGCTTTTGCACCCTGGTGGCTGTGGGAGCCAGCACCCTTAGTTCTATATTTTTGGGACAGAAGAATGTGGAGAGAGCCACCGAGGTGGTCAACATTTCTATGATGCTCTGTCTGGCCCACTCTATAATTTTCGGCGGTCTCACATACATATTCCTCGATCCTATTCTGCGGCTATTCGGAGCCACTGACCAGACTATAAGCTATGCCTCGGAGTTTACGCATGTAATCCTGATTGGCACGCCGATAAGCTATGTGTTCTTGGGGCTCAACAATATCATGCGCGCCACCGGGTATCCGCGCAAGGCCATGATGTCGGCCCTGCTCTCAGTGGCTGTCAACATCATTTTGGCTCCGATTTTCATATACAAGCTCGAATGGGGCATAGCTGGAGCCGCCTGGGCCACCGTGATAGGCCAAAGCACAGCCTTTGTGTGGGTGCTTTTCCACTTTTGCAATAAGAAGAGCTTTGTGCATTTCAATTTCAAGGCTGGGTTCTGGAACGCTCAGGTGGTGAAGCGCATATATTCGATAGGACTGTCGCCTTTCTTGATGTATTGCTGCGCCTGCTTTGTAGTGGTATTCCTCAATAAGAGTCTCTTAGCCGTGGCGGGAGACTTAGGCGATTTGGCAGTGGGAGCCTATGGCATACTCAACCGCACCACCATGTTCTTTGTGATGATTGTATTTGGTGTCACCCAGGGCATGCAGCCAATCTTGGGTTATAATTTCGGAGCAAAGAACTGGCAGAGGGTCAAGCGTACTCTTTACAAGGGAATTTGGATTGGCACCATCATTACCTCGGTGGGATGGCTGGTGACCCAGCTTTTCCCGGACCAGATTTCGGCCATGTTCACCCACGATCAGGTGATGATCGACATAGCGCGCCGCGCCTACCATATTTATTTCATTGTCTTTCCGGTGGTGGGAGCTCAGATTGTGATACAGAACTATTTCCAGTCGATAGGCAAGCCTGCCTGGTCAATTTTCCTGTCGCTCACTCGCCAGCTACTCTATCTGGTGCCTTTGCTCTATTTCCTGCCTCCCGTGCTGGGCATAGATGGAGTATGGTACAGCGTGGCCGGCAGCGATGGTCTGGCTTTCCTCACCGCCGTGGTAGTGCTTATATTCAGCACACGCCACTATAACAAGACACTTTAGTTTTTGGGATTTGGGATATTCAAAAAAAATCAGTAATTTTGCACCTGAAAACCGAAAACTGAAAACCTCCCTACCCGCGCCCGTAGTTTAATGGATAGAATTATGGATTCCGGTTCCATCGGTTGGGGTTCGATTCCCCACGGGCGTACCACCCTCCCCAATGCTCAATAAATTTCCCCAATTTATTGAGCTTTTTTATTCTACAGGCGCAGATATCTCACTTTTTTTATTTATATTTGCACAAAACTTGCGTGATGACCAAGCAAAAGATAATATATCCCGTGGGGTGGCAGTCCTTCGAACAAATCAGAGCTGCCGGAGCCCTCTATGTGGATAAGACGGGCATAATAGCAAATCTCATAGAAAATTCGCGCTTTGCTTTTCTTGCTCGCCCTCGGCGTTTCGGCAAAAGTTTGCTCCTTTCTACTATTGAGGCTTATTTTCAAGGGAAAAAGGAATTATTTGATGGCCTAAAAATCAGTCAACTTGAAGAAAAATGGGAATCCTATCCTGTGCTTCATTTCGACATGAGCGGCGATGAGGCAAACAAGCCAGAGAAATTGGAAGAATACCTGCTAAAACAAATTTGCGAATACGAACGCCAGTATGACATAACTATCGGAAATGATGTCACAAGCGCGGGGGGCCGCTTCGGGTGGCTGATCCAATATATAAGCAAAGCCACTGGCAAGGGGTGTGTAATTCTTGTGGACGAATACGACAAAGGGATTCAAGATACCATTGAAGACCAACCGGCCCTGGAGAAAAATCAGCAACTCCTCCGGCCATTCTTCGCCCAGCTCAAAGCTCAGGATAAATACATAAAGTTCGCTTTAGTTACCGGTGTGGCACGGTTCAGGCATTTCACTCTTTTCTCTGGCGCCAACAACTTGGAAGACATATCTTTCCAGGACGAATACGCTGACATCTGCGGCATCACTCCTGACGAACTGAATAGTTATTTTCAGCAAGGCATAGAAGAGCTGGCAAAGAAATATGCAGTTGCAGAGGAGGAAATGACCCGTCGTCTGCTACAGAAATACGATGGTTATCGATTTACTAGCGCAGATACGCATGTAATCAATCCTTTTGGCCTTCTACGCGCCTTCAAGAACAAGGCTTTATCAGAGTACTGGCTAATGTCAGGCACATCCAAGGTCTTTATAGACTTCCTACAGCATGCCAATTATGACTTATCACAGCTTCATGGCCTTTGGGCTTCTGAATCCCGTCTCAGCAGCCTGTATGATGACAATGATCCAGTGCCTCTGCTTTTCCAGACTGGCTATCTTACAATCTGTGATTACAACATCGACCTCAACGAATACCAGCTAAAGATACCAAATGGGGAGGTGCGTGAGGCCCTATTCCAAGACATTGCGCCCACATTCTTAGGCATTTCAGCTGCCGAGGGAGCCAAGAAGGCTCGACTGTTAAAGAGCTATTTGAACACTTGCGACCTTGAAAGCTTTGTTAGCGTTCTTGACTCGCTAATTTCATGCGTGCCATACCAAATCTTTGATAAAGAGAGCAAAGAGAAAGCCTATCATTTAATAGTTTATTGTCTGTGCTTAGCGGTAGGAATTGACAATCGTTGTGAAGAGCCCCTGGCTGACGGACGCCCTGATTTAGTGGTATTTACTGACAAATACATCTATATTATAGAGTTCAAGCTGGACAAGAGTGCCGAATCGGCTATAAAGCAAATCGAGAAAAAAGGATATGCCCGACCCTACCTTGCTGATGGGCGCTCAATATACCGCATAGGAGCAAACTTCTCATCAGAAAAGCGCAACATCCAACGCTGGCTTATCCAACCGCCCTCCGGCCTCCCCTTTGAAATCATCCCCAAATAGTCCAAATGAGGGCTCAAGCCAAAAAGCCTGTGTTTTTAGGGAAGTGCAACAATTTCAATTGTTAAAATCAAGCATAGAGTTTAACGAGACGGAAAATAAAG
>CAZRYC010000085.1:0-7150 GCA_964604175.1 uncultured Bacteroides sp. | reverse complement strand
TCTGGGGCTTTATTTTTTGTCCAAAAAGTTGCATTTACTATTAGAACTTAATTTGGGAAGTTCAGAAGTCGGTGTCGGTTTCCTGGTGAAGCCTATCTTGAGGTACTACGGGGAGAATGGCGGGATTGTAGCGTGAGCCGATCGAGATGTCAAATCCGGCGCGGATTAGTACCCTGGCCATTTCCGGCTTGCCTCGGAAGCCGTGGATTATCCACCGCTGCGTAGGCTTAAGCTCGCGGCGCAGCTCAATCATTCGCTGCAGTGTGCGCACCGCATGAATGATAAGAGGCTTGCCCAAGCGTTCGCTCAGGGCAACATGCCAACGGAAGATTTCCTCCTGCTTTGCTGCGGGCGCGCCTCGCAGTGCATCCATGCCGCATTCGCCAATGGCCACAATTTGGGGATTTTCCGCTCCTTGGGCTATGGCTTCAAGGTCATTGGGGCATTCCGTGTCCCAGGGATGCACTCCGATGCTGTAAAAGCGGTCGGCTCGCAGCGGCGCATACACTCCTCGCGGAAGATTAATGATGGCATCATCTCCCGCTTCAAGATTATGAGTATGACAATCCTTAATCAAAGAAATAGAATTTTATGGCACCGGGTCGTATCCGCTGCCTCCCCAGGGGTGACAGCGCAGCAAGCGCCGAATGGTGAGCCAAGTGCCTCGAAGTGGCCCGTGCTTGCGCAGGGCTTCAATGGCATACTGGCTGCATGTGGGCACAAAGCGACAGCTTGGCGGAAACAAAGGGGATATGCACGCGCGGTAAAAGAGTATAGGCAAAGTCAAGATCCAAGCAATGCCACCGCTCAGAGCTGTTATGACTTGCTTTGCGGCTCGGCGGAGGCGTGAGAGCATGATTGTTGTACTTGGGTTAGGATTTTGCGCATTGAGCGAGCCACCTTCTCATAAGGTTCGAGGGTTGTGGCCACATAGACAATTGCAATGTCTAAGCGCAAGCCTTCCGGCAGAGGGTAGTCTTGATGCATCAAGCGATAGGCTTCGCGGGTGCGGCGGCGCATCAGCACACGATCCACTGCATGGCGAAGCTTGCGCTTGGGCACAGAAATCATGAATTGTATGGGCGCATCGCTTCTGCGCCCCGGGTTGCTTCGCCATACAGCGCGCAGCGGATAAGCCAGGGCGGACATTACATTAGCACCTCGGCTAAAGAGAGCCTCTATAGCCAAGGTGCTGCAAAGTTTTTCTTTTTTGTAAAGCCTATTGGTTCTCACTGAGATACAGGTCAATGGCAGCAGTCATGGAGGGGGCTTGCGGATTGGGGGCTTCAATGTCAAGGCGCAATCCGGCGTCCTTCACGGCCTGAGCGGTTGTGGACCCCAAGGTGGCTATGCAGATGTCGCCCTGCTTGAAGTCTGGGAAATTCTTTAGCAGGGACTCTATGCCTTGAGGGCTAAAGAAAACCAGCATGTCATAGTCGAATGGCTCGTCAGGAGTGAAATCGTTGCTGACGGTGCGATACATTACGGCCCGAGTGTAATCTATGCCGTTCTTGTCAAGCACGTTGCTTTCCGGGGTGGTGTGCACATCGCTTACGGCGTAGAGATATTTCTCGTTCTTATGCTTAAGGAAATATGGCAGCAGGTCATCGAGCTTGCCAGTGTCGGCATGGAAAATCTTTCGCTTGCGATATACAATGTACTTCTGCAGATACAGGGCGATTGACTCTGTCGTGCAGAAATATTTCATAGTGTCGGGCACATTGATACGCATTTCTTCGCAAAGGCGGAAGTACTGGTCAATAGCTTTCTTCGCGGTGAAAATCACAGCAGTGAAGTCGGCAATATTCACACGCTGCTGGCGGAACTCTTTTGCGCTAAGCCCCTCCACCTTGATAAAGGGGCGGAAAACCAAATCCACGCCATACTTCTGCTGGATGTCGTAGTAGGGGGACTTGTCCGAGGCGGGCTTGGGCTGCGATACTAAAATTTTGTTTATCTTCACGATCGTTCGGGTTATTCAATTATCATAGGCTATCTGAGAGCTGAAGAGCCAGGGTTATGGTTATGTCAGTTCACTAAATATAGCGCAAAATAATAGATGAAAATCAACGGCACGATTTCCAGAGTGCAAAGGTACAAAATAAAATAAAGCAAAGAGCCAAAATTTGTGTAAAAAATTCTAAAACCTTTGGCAATAAATATGATTTTGGCAAAAAAATACAGGCTAATCCCTACTATTACGGCTATTTTTGTGGCATTTGGATAGAAAATTGCCAAAAGGGCTGGCACCAGCAAAGCAAACCCCAGAAGCGACTGCGAGGCAGTGAATCCTTGCATCCAGAGGCGCCTGCCAGTGGCTCCCGCAAAGGTGTATCCTACCAGATTGTAGGCCCCCAGCTCGAACACATAATATATGCCCATAAGCGCGATTAGCTTAGCCACATCCACAAAGGCATTCTCCGGCGGCAACGCATAGCCTAAGAGCGAGAGGCCGCTGTAAAGAAGCAGCCCGGTGCAGATGCATGTCTGGATTACCATCAGAGCCACCACGCGGCTTTCGTTGCTGGTATGCTCATCGAACACATTAGCCCGGTGCCGCATGCCCATTAGCTCTTGGCCCATGGAGGCGAAAAGGCGCTTGCAATGCCTATAACTGAGCATCATCAAAATGAAGATGCCAGCCACCAAGGCCAATACGCCAGAGTTGTCTCCGATGGCTACCGGTCGCTGGTCTCCAGCCAAGCCTGTGTCCCAAGAAGCTGGGATGGGCAGCTCCGCTTGCATTTCATCCTCCTCGCTTAGCGGTGTGTAGTCTCGCTCCTGAGCTTTTTCTATGGCTGGCACATAGCCCGGGCTGGCTAAGGCCAGCGAGTCCTGAGAGGACAAAGCTTCGGGGCCCATGATTAAGCGTACGCTGTCAGCTGCGATGCTGTCCTGAACGCTGGTGATTGCGGCTATTGAATCGGCTGTAACTGGCATTGGCTTATTGTTTTAGGCTTTGTAAGAGCAGCTGCGATGGCTGAGGCGGTCAGAGCAATCAGGGCTGTAAGCCCTAACACTATTAGCAGGTCAGTGGGCAGGAGCCGCACTGGATAATACAGTATTGACATCTGTGAGGGGTCGCCGGCCAGCTTGATTACATGGCCCCATTGCTGGATAAGCACCAATAGAGAGCCCAAGATGATGCCGGCCACTCCGCCTGCCATGCTGATGGCGAAGCCCAGACGCATAAATATGCTGCGCACCAGGGTCTGCGGCGCCCCCAGGGCTCGCAGTGTGGCCATGTTGTCGCGCTTCTCGATCACCAATAGTGACAGTGTCGAGATGATATTGAACGAGGCTATGACCAAAATAAAGGCAAGCATCAAGAACGTAATCCATTTCTCTACCATGATCATCCTGAAAGAGCTTTGTTCCATCTCAGCTCGCGTTAGCACCTTGGCTTCAGAGCCTATGGCATTTTGAATGTGTGAAGCGACCTGATCTGATTTAGCCGGTGAGGAAATGCGTACTTCTATAGATGTAGCCTCATTTTGGTATTCCAAAAGGTCGCGAGCTATCTCGATGGGTATGAAGAGGTGCTGGGAGTCATATTCGGGCTGATCGATTTGAAAGACGCCCGTTGTCAAGAGTTCGCGCCCTCGGAATGCTGTGGCGGGATTGGCAGGATTGATGCGGCCTGAGCGCCGGGGCACATATAGGTTGACCAATGATCCAGGCCTGGCTGTAGATTTCATAGCCACTCCTACCGAGAGCAGGGCAGCAGGCCTATCGTATTCTTGGTAGGCGCGGGCTCCGTCGATTACCGTAGAGTCAATCGTCACAATTTTACCATATTCCTCAGGTACTCCTTTGAAAATCACTGGCATTTGCTGGTTGCCATATAAGAGCAGTCCTCGCTCTTCTATTACTGGTTGAGCCATCTTTACATCAGGCAAAGAGGCGATTTCTTGAGCCATGGCCTCGCCATCGCTCCAAGCCTTGCCTTGAGCGGGGACAACTTTGATGTCAGGATCCAGGGCTGCCAAGCGGCTATCTGCTAAGTGAGTAAAGCCATTGAACACTGAAAGCACAATCACAATGGCAGCAGTTGCGACCGCTACCCCTGCGATCGCAACAGCCGAGATTATATTCACTGCTCCTTGGCTCTTTTTGGAAAAGAGATAGCGCAGAGCTATGCTCCAGCTCAGCATGCGAGGGAGCTCTTAGGCGTGGTTGGCATCTTTTTTTAGAAGATTGTCGATGTTGTCGATATAGTCCAAAGAGTCATCAATAAAGAAAGCCAATTCTGGGGTGCGACGCAGCTGGTAACGCACCTTTTGAGCCAATTCATAGCGGATTGTCTGGGCGCTCTTTTTGATGTTCTCCAAGATTTCCTGTGATTTTTCACTGGGAAAAATCGACAGATAGGCTTTTGCCAGAGAGAGGTCGGGCGACACTCGCACTGCGCTCACTGACACCAAGGTGCCACGCATGGCTGCTGTCTGGCGGCGGAAGATCTCGCTTAGCTCCTTCTGGATTAAGCGAGCTATTTTTGCTTGACGGGTTGATTCCATTGTAGAGTTTTCAGTTTTCAGTTTAGAATAAAACACTGAATTGTGGTGCAAAGTTACAAAAAAATGCGTAATTTTGTTGAATGGAATTGGATGAATATATATTAGCCCATATCAGTGCTGAACCGGAGCGGCTCAGACAGCTTTATCGCGACACATATTTGCACCATCTTTATCCTCGCATGTGCTCGGGCCATCTGCAGGGCCGCTTGCTGAAGATGCTTACTCAGATGATTAAGCCTCAGATGATTCTCGAGTTAGGCGCTTTTACCGGCTATTCCACCTTATGCTTGGCTGAGGGCATGCCGGAAGACTGCCAGCTTCACACCATTGAGATTGATGATGAGGTGGGTGAAGAGTTGGAGGCCACATTGTCAGCCTCGCCTTGGGCCGATCGAATCACTCTCCATATAGGTGATGCGCTCCAAGTGGTACCCGCACTGGATTATGAGTGGGACATGGCCTTTATCGATGCCAATAAACGCAATTATGCAGAATACTATGAAATGGTTTTGCCTCGCATGCGAGCCGGTGGTTTTATATTGGCGGATAATACTCTTTGGAGCGACAAGGTGCTTGACCCCGGTGCCAATCATGACGCACAAAGCGCGGGAATCGCGCGCTTCAATGACCTTGTGGCCCGCGACCCCCGCGTTGAGACGGTGATTCTGCCGCTGCGTGACGGCTTAACCTTGATTAGAAAGATTGGATAGGCAAGCTCGCAGACTGTCAGTCCAGTAAGGAATAGTCAGGCCTAAATCGCGCTTGATCTTAGTCTTGTCAAGCACCGAGTAGGACGGACGCACCACCGGGGATGGAAACTCATCGCTATGGCAGGGCTGAATGTCGCATTCAGTATGGCCCGCATATTCTGCTATCATCTTTGTGAAATCATACCAGGAACATACTCCTTCGTTGCTGTAGTGGTAGATTTCCCGGATATCAGAGTTGTCAGCCTTGTATTTTTCGATAACTTTTTCAATGGCTCTGGCCAAATCGAGAGCATAGGTAGGGGTGCCTACCTGATCGAACACCACCTTAAGCTGAGGCTTGGTGGAGGTGAGCATCAGCATCGTCTTCACGAAATTCTTGCCAAATTCGCTGTACAGCCAGGCTGTGCGGATAATCGCATATCGGCTGCCGCTGCGCTGTATGGCTTGCTCGCCATGGAGCTTTGTGCGGCCATAAGCCCCAGTGGGATTGAGGGGCTCGTCCTCGGAGCGAGGTGTGTTGCCTAAACTGCCACCGAACACATAGTCGGTGCTGACGTGTACCAGCAAGCCACCCGCTTCAGCCATAGCATCAGAGAGTATGCCAGCTGCCTCGGCATTGAGCTTTTCGGCGAGCGCTTCATCCGATTCGGCCTTATCCACATTGGTGTAGGCTGCGCAATTCACGATTATATCCACCCCATGCTCTTTTACCATGGAGCGCACGGCTTCGCGGTCGGTGATGTCGAGTCGGATTATGTCATCGCCAGCCACATCGGTAAAAATATAGTTGTCTTTGGAGTGGCGAGCCACAATTCGCATCTCATTGCCCAATTGTCCATTGGCTCCAGTTACAAGTATTGTCATAATACCGGGTATTAGGGATGTGGCACTTGTACTTCATCGGCCAGCTTTGCGAGGTATTGGCCGTAGTTGTTCTTAAGCATGGGCTTTGCAATTTCGCGCAGCCTCTCAGCTGTAATCCAGCCCTTGTGGAAGGCAATGGCTTCCAATGCAGCAATCTTCAGGCCTTGGCGCTTTTCGAGCACCTCCACATAGATTGAGGCCTCCGCCAGAGAGTCGTGTGTGCCGGTGTCGAGCCAGGCGAAGCCACGGTCGAGGGTGCCCACCTTAAGCTCGCCATCCTCCAGGAAAGCTTGATTTACTGAGGTGATTTCGAGCTCGCCGCGAGCCGATGGCTTGATGTTCTTGGCCACCTTTACCACCTTGTTGGGGTAAAAATAAAGGCCCACCACGGCATAGTTGCTCTTTGGCTTGGATGGCTTTTCTTCGATTGAGAGGCAGTTGCCTTCGCTGTCGAACTCTGCCACGCCGTATCTCTCAGGGTCATCGACCCAATAGCCGAACACTGTGGCCTTACCATCCTGCTCGGCTGTGCGCACAGCCTCGGTGAGCATCTTGGTAAAGCCAGCGCCATGGAAGATGTTATCGCCAAGCACCAGGCACACAGAATCGTTGCCAATGAATTTCTCTCCGATGATAAAGGCTTGAGCCAGGCCATCGGGTGAGGGTTGCTCGGCATATTCAAAGCGCACGCCGTAATCGCTGCCATCGCCAAGCAGGCGCTTGAAAGCAGGCAGGTCTTGAGGGGTGGAGATAATCAGGATATCGCGGATTCCGGCCTTCATGAGCACGGAAATAGGGTAATACACCATGGGCTTGTCAAAGACAGGCAGCAATTGCTTGCTCACAGCCTTTGTGATGGGGTAAAGACGAGTGCCGCTACCGCCAGCGAGTACTATTCCTTTCATTAGTTACAGTATATAGGGATAATTACAGTATGTAGGGATTGATTTGCAAAAATAGCAAATATGCCCCACTCCCACAAATTATTTTTGTTTTTAGGTCTCTCGTAGATTCAATTTCTAAATGCAACTTTTCTGTAGCATCTCGTAGAACACTTCC
>CAZRYC010000084.1:0-7325 GCA_964604175.1 uncultured Bacteroides sp. | reverse complement strand
TATAGAAATGTAAACGATCATATGATATACGATAACTAACCACTAACCACTAACCGCTAACCACTAACCTCTAACCTGAATCAGAACACCTTGATGGTCACATAGCGCTTGGGGTTGCGCTTGATGTCGGTGAAAAGGGAATCCAGGCTGCAGATGGTGGCATTGATATTCTCATACATAGCGGGATCATGCAGTATCTTCCCCAAGGTGCCGTTCGGATTGTTCATCTCCTGCGACAGAGCTTTCAGATTCTGGGTGGTCACCTCCAAGTTAGCCATAAGGCTGTCAATAGGCATCTCCTTGAGCTGGCCAGTGAGTGAGCTCACATCCCCAGTGATGTCAGCCACATTGCCTGTGATGGCCTTTACATCAGTGGTGATAGGGCCAAGCTGACGCGATGCCACATTGAGATTGCGGGTCACGCCTTCAAGCTGCGCTGTGATGGCATCCAAGCGCTGCACCGAGGCCATCAGGGCCGGATCCCCTACCAACTGGTTCACATTCACCAGCAAAGAATCCACCAAGGGCATAATGCTGGCGATGGCTGGCATCAATTCATTGCTTACAGCATCCATCAGTCCGCTCTCGTTGATGCCAATCAGATGATCGCCCACCTCGTGGTTAGTCTCAGCTTGAGCCAAGTCAAGCTTTATTGAAGCTGTGCCAAGCAGGTCGCTTGCCAAGATGGCTTTAGATCCGGTGGGCACTTTCAGCTTATGATCCAAACTAAGCTCTACCAGCACATGGCCAGGATTATTGTATTCGTATGCGATAGAGCGTACCTGCCCAACCTTGAAGCCATTCACAGTCACGGGGGCCGAAGTGGCAAGCCCCTCCACATTGGTGAATGTGGCATAGTAATAGTTGGCCGCCTTGAAGACATTTACGCCCTTGAGGAAGTCGATACCGAAAAATAGGATGGCCAGCGCGGCTATTACGCAAAGACCTATCACAATTTCCTTGTTAAATATCTTTTTCATAATCAAAACGTGTTCAATTCTAAAACAAACTATTCGGCAGTTTGTTGTTCGTAATATTCCTTCACTGCCTGATACAAGGCCTGAGCGCATTTCTCCTGCCCAGACTTGGAAGTGAGGAAAGTTTCCGCTTGCGGATTACATATGAAATCGAGCTCCACCAGCACAGAGGGCATCGAAGTGGCCCAGAGCACCCAGAAACCGGCCTGACGCACCTCCTTGTCAGCGCGGCCTGCCGTATTGACAAGCTTGTCTTGAGCGAGCGAGGCAAACTTCACGCTCTGCTGCATGTGCATATTCTGCGATAACTCGAATATGATATAGCTTTCCGAGGAATCGGGATCAAAGCCCTGATAGGTGGTGGTATAGTCCGGCTCCAGCTCCATCACTGAGTTCTCGCGCATAGCCACATTCAAGTTGCTCTGGCTCTTGTGAAGCCCGCAGGTGTACACCGAGGTGCCATGGATATTCGCCCGTCCCTTAGTCTTCTTGTCCACGGAGTTGACGTGGATAGAGATGAAAAGGTTGCCGTTGGCCTTGTTGGCCGTTTCGGCCCGATCCTGCAGGGTGATGTATTTGTCAGTGGAGCGTGTATAGACCACTTTCACCTTATCCTTGAGACCTTTCTCGATTTTTTCGCCCAGAAGCTTGCCCACAGCGAGGGTTATATCTTTTTCACGCCCTTTGCTTCCGCGGCATCCTATATCCTTGCCGCCATGGCCAGGGTCAATGACTACCGTGAGTTCGGCAGTTTTACTGGACTTTGGCGCATCAGAAGCTTCGGCTGTGAGCCCCAAAATGCAAGACATGAATAATATGACGCACTTTAGCAAATGCATTCTTCGGAAATATTACGCAAATTTACGAAAAATCCTTTGGTTTGGAACTACCATTCCCAAAATTTCAACTTTTCTCTTGCAAAATAGGTCAAAAAGACCAACCCCGAAGGCCCGCAAGCGGACCTCCCCCACTAACCAATTACACCAACCCCGCACACTAAATTGGAGCCGAAATTGTTTATATTATATGAAGAAGATTACAAATATGATTGCGGGCGCCTTCTTGGCCCTGGCCAGCTGCAACCAGGCTGATGTAGAGCCTACCGAAATTGCACGGGTGGACCAGATGGTCTTCCATTTCGCCCAAAGCAACAGCGACGAACGCGAAGACGACATGGCCATCATGCGCCCTCAGCTCGATGCAATGTTCCAAGTCATGGGTTGGCCCGCGCCAAGCGTGGATGAGATCCTGTGGTGGAGCCATAGCGATGCGGTGAGAATGTTCCAACCAGCCGTAGATTCCGTGTTCCCCACCCTGGAGCGCCAAGAGTTCCAGCTCTCGCACATTCTCGACAAGGCTCAGACTCTCGACCTCGGTCTCCCAGACAATTTGCGCTTCGGGGCCGTCGTCTGGGGCAAGCCCCAACCCATAGTTAGAGTTGACTCGGTCGTGCTAATAGCCCTTAACCATTACCTGGGGCCAGATTTCGAGGGATACTCGCACTGGGAGCAATACCGCCGCGCAGAAAAAGCTCCTGCGCAACTGCCCTATGATTTGGCGGCAGCCTTAGTAGCCACCCAGCATCCATTCCGCACAGAAGCCACCCCTAACCTGCTCAACTGGATGCTCTACGAGGGTGCTTTAGTGGAGGTCCGCATGGCTTTGGTGCCAGAAGCTCAGCTCTCCCTGGCTTTGGGCTATGACTCCAAACAACTCGAATACCTTGAAGACCACGCTCGCCAAATCTGGGATGAGATGAAGCTCCAAAAAGCCATATACAGCACTGACCCTGGCCTAATCGACCGCTACATTGCCTCCGCCCCCTATTCCCCAGTGCTTGGCAACACCGCACCCGGCCGCGCAGGTCGATACATTGGTTATAAGATTGTGCGCGAATACATGCGCAACAATCGCGGGGCTGACTTGATCCAGATGCTGCAGCCGGAATTTTACGACAATCCATCGACCTTATCCAAATCTGGATTCTAATACAAAACAAGACCCGTAACAATATTTTGTCAATATTGTAACAGGTCTGTAAAATTTTTAAAAATTTTTATGAAAAATATTTGGATAATTTGAAAAGGCGTGCTATATTTGCGTAGAAAGTCTATGAAAATTTCCTAAAGATTATCTAAAAAGACGCTGTTTATGAAGAGTCATCACAACCCACCGGTTCGGAAAAGTTACAACAGCTGTAACAATTCCAAGTTTGCAACAAATAATGTTGCAAACCACGCCATTCTCTTTCTGACTCGCCGCAAACCTTTAACAGATCTAAATTTGAGACACGCTAAAGAGATGTTCTTGTCCTTCGCCTTATTATGGCCTGTGATTTTTTAGTTATTTGATCGAGTCCCACCAGGAGGGATCGTCTTGGAGGTATTTGGCAAAGTATGCCATGTAGGCATCCTGCCACTTCTGACGCTTCTCCCAGTCAGCCACTCCATGGTTCTCGCCGTCAACAGTAATCAACTCCACATCCTGCCCTAAGATTTTCAGGGCATTGAACAGCTGTATGCTCTCGCCCGGCGGCACATTGTCGTCGGCGGTGCCATGCAACAGAAGCAGCGGAGTGTGTATCTTGTCGGCATGGAAGAGCGACCCATGCTTGGTGTAGAGATCGGGGTTGTTCCATGGATACGAACCGGCAGCCGCTATCACATTGTAGCTGTAGCCCCAGTTGCCCTCGCCCCAATAGCTGGTGACATTGCTGATGCCAGCATGCGACACCGCGCATGCAAAGATATCGGTCTTGATAAGAAGATATTGAGTCATGAAGCCGCCGTAGCTTGCTCCGGTGCAACCCACCTTGTCAGGATTGATGAAATCGTGATCAGCAAGCACATGCTTCACGCCGTCGATGATGTCATCAGCCGTATAGTCGCCCCACGCATTCACATGACGCGCTGAAAACTCCTGGCCGTAGCCGGTGCACCCTGAGGGATTGAGCGTATATACCACATAGCCACGGCTGGCATACTGCTGGGGGCCCATCACAGCTGTCACAAAGTGGCCCGTAGGGAGGCAGCCTCCGTAATAGTACACAATCATCGGATACTTCTTCTCAGGATCGAAACCCGGAGGATATGTCAGGAAGCCCTCGATCTCGGTGCCGTCCTGGGCTGTGAACACATATCGCTCCGTCTTGGCCAGGTCTATATCCTTAGCATACTCATCCCAGGGAGCGGCCACGCAGGAAAGCTTGCCGGTTTTAAGATTATATAGATAGGCGCGGCCGGCAGTGTCGTAGCTGTCGCCATAGTAAGCGAGCCAGGGGCTGGCATCATCAGCAACAGAGAACTTGTAGATCGAAGCTATCTCCTGCGGCAGCTTGTCGATCTTGCCAGTGGTGGGATTGAGGCGGCAGAGGCCAATGTTGAACCCGTCAAGGGTGCGGAAATAGATATTGCCATCAGCTTTGCTCCACACTGGGTCGCCCTGTATGGCCGGGTCAAAGTCCTTTGTCATAGC
Source organism: uncultured Bacteroides sp. (assembly GCA_964604175.1). GTDB lineage: Bacteria > Bacteroidota > Bacteroidia > Bacteroidales > Muribaculaceae > CAG-873. Next base: position 2,874 of record CAZRYC010000084.1, on the reverse strand, counting down.
CTTGGCTGTGCCGGTAGCCATGTCATATATATAGCCTTGCACATCCTCGGGATTGGGGATGGGGTGCGGGGCGCAGTTGAGGCCTATGCCATCGAAGGCGCGTGGGTCGCCAGTTACAAAGAGTTGCTTTCCATCGGGGGAATAAGTGGCGCCAGTGATCCAGGGATTGTGGCTGATGAGCGTATCCGTCACCTCATTGGCGCTCATATCTATCTGGTAGAGGCTGTTGAAATAGAAGGGATACTCGGCAGCTTTGTAGTCGGCCACCATAAGCAGAGCCTTGGAGCCATCGGCATTGAGGTCACTGAGATATGCCTGTCGATTGCCAAAGGTCACGGGTGTGGAGAGGCCGGTGGCCAGGTCATACTTCATCATTGTATTGCGGCCTCGGTTTCCTGGAATGCGGTCGTCAGGATCGTTGTAGCGGCGCAGCGGACCGTCATTGGGTTCGCCGGCATCGAAGTCGGCATATATCAGATAATCTTCTGCCGGCGACCAAGAAAAGTCCTTATTGGGAAGGTTTTCCGCCAATAGGGTTTCTTTATAATTGGGAAGATCTACTGTGTAAAGGTCATAACCCTTGCCATGATCCTTTGTGTAGTAGAACTGGCTTCCATTAGGCATCCACTGGTAGTCGGTGGGCAGGTTCTCATTGATCACCTTGCCGGTCTTAAGGTCGGTCAGGGTAGCCCATCGGCGCGTGTTGTCCTTGTCATATCGCTCGGCATAGCGGATAATAAGATATTTGCCGTCCGGAGACAGCTCCACTCCGTTGGCCTTTGGGCCCAGAATCATGTCATTCTGTCGCATCGGGCGTTTGCCGGAGGTGTAAGCAAGCAGTTGGTGCGTGCTGTCAGAGGGTTCAAAGGCCACTTGGAGACTGGGCTGTGATCCCTCCGTGGCCAGAAGCTTTACAGTGAGAGTTCGTTCTGTTTCGGGTAGTAAAGACATTGGCTGCCGCTTTGTGCTTTCGGGGCATAGGCTGTCTTGGGCAGCATCCTTGGTTATAACCGGGGTGTCGTCAATAAGCACCTGGAGCATCTGGGGGCTGGTCACTGCCAGAGTGCCATCAGTATAGCGAGGGGCACGAATTTTTGTTTCAAGCACATATATCTGCGCGCCTTTGGCTGGAGCCTCGAGGCTCAGGGCGGCAGAAGAATCGCAGCGCACTTCGGTAGCGCTTTGGCGCAACTTCTTCAGATTGAGGTTTTGGTTGAGATAGCGTGACCGCTCGAAAGTCTTGCCATGCGAGTCGGTGCTGTCGCAAAGCAGAGGCCTCACCACCGGGATAGGGCCCATCTGGTTGAATTCGGTTACGAGCTGAGCTGCGGCTGTGGCGGTGGCGCACAATGCCAGAGACAAAATGATTGGTAATGTTTTCATGACAAGAAATGCTTGGAGCGAAGATACGGATTTAGAAAAGTCTTCATGATAAGAATTATTGCAAAGATACGGTTTTTGTGGGGTTTTGACAAATATTTCGTTTTTTATTTTGTTAATTCAGAAAATAGTCGTACCTTTGCACTGCATTTGTGGAGCACCTGCTCCGCCCTACTGCACCCGATTCGCTAGCTCAGCTGGTAGAGCACAACACTTTTAATGTTGGGGTCCTGGGTTCGAGCCCCAGGCGGATCACTGGAAATAAGGCAGTTAGAGAAATCTGACTGCTTTTTTCTTGCGCCATACACTTTAGTTTACAGCACAGTTTACATTTTTCTGTAAACCGAGATGTAAACCGTAAACCAAAATGAACGGAACAATCAAAGTGCTGTGTTACAAATCGAAAATACTCAGCAACGGCGAGCATCCTCTAATGCTATGTGTCTGTAAAGACAACAAACGTAAGTACCAAAGTCTTGGAATATCAGTGAGTGTGGAGCATTGGGATTTCAAGAATAACTGTCCGAATGACAGATGTCCCAATCGTGAGCAAATCATAATCCTGATAAACGAAAAGGTAAATGAGATTCAGAGAATCGCATTAGACAAGCGAATGTCAGGTAAAGACTACTCTGCTTCAACTCTGCTTGATTCTGCCAAACCATCTGCTATTTCCAAAAAGACTGTCGGAGATTACTATCTCACTTATATCTCTAATCTTAAAAAAGAGAACCGTGTGAGATATGCCGGAATGTACGAAATCTCTTACAACTCCTTTTTTAAATTCAACAAGCATCTCGACATACCGTTTTCGGATATTGATGTGGCGTGGCTGAAAAGATATGAAGCGTGGGGAAAGTCACAAAATCTGTCTGTAAGCACTATCAGTACACGAATCCGACACCTTAGGGCTGTTTTTAATCTCGCTCTGTTGGAACATGCAATCAAGGAGGACTGCTATCCGTTTCATGCCTACAAGGTCTCAAAACTCAATAAGGCTACTGCCAAAAGAGCGTTGACAAAGGATGAGATTCGCAGAGTAATGGAATATCAGGGCAAATGTCAAATGGAGAAACTTGCCATTGACATCTTTACATTCTCATATCTGTGTGCCGGAATCAACTTTATAGATATGGCGAAACTGAAATATTCTAATATTCAGGACAATCAACTTATCTATAATCGCGAAAAGACGAAAAAACTAATCGTTGTGCCACTCCAAGAGAGAGCCATTCAGATTATAGAGAAGTACAATGACGGCAAGACGCAATATGTTTTTCCGATTCTGTCAGGTTTTCATAAGTCGGAAATCCAAATAGCAAATAGACTGCATAAGGTGTTGGCGAAAATCAACAAGCACCTCAAACTGATTGGCAAGGAACTTAATCTGTCACTACCTCTGACAACCTATGTCGCACGCCATTCATTTGCAACAGTCTTGAAGCGTGCCGGAATTTCCACCTCTATAATCAGTGAATCATTGGGGCATAGTTC
>CAZRYC010000083.1:0-7383 GCA_964604175.1 uncultured Bacteroides sp. | reverse complement strand
GAACACTTCTTCCAATCCTGCTGGCAGCATGAGCCAGAATCCTTTTTCTATCTCATTCATGCTGCAAATTTAACAATTATTTAACAGATTTGGAACACGTTTTTTGCATTTCCTCTAAAATCCATCAACATTAAATTCGGCTTGAGCCTAAAAATCAGCGATTTGACCAAATTTTTAGGTAAAATTTCACTCTGATTAACACTATTTAATACCAACGTTTTTCAATGTTCTCTATGGTGTCGAATCTTGCCTCTCACAAGGGAGGCAGATCTTCGATTGATGGTGTATATAGTTGAAAATCAATCATAAAATTAAAAATTAACTAAGTATTGAGTAATAATAGTTGGTATCTATTACTTATTTTAGACTTCGTGCCCATCCTTCATAAGAAGATTCAGTGCATGTACCGCCATGACTGATTATTCGTTCACGAATAGTTTTCATCTTTTTTTGGATTGACTTTGCCTGATTCACATACTGACTATGGGAAAGATGACTATATTTTTCTGGTGAGACCTTCATTTTAATCAGTTGATCTTCGTAGCCAGAATAGGTATAAAGATCTGATTTATAGCTTCCATTCATGTATCTTACGTCTGCACTTGAAGTCTTTGACTTCTTTTGGGAACTATTGGTGTTTGTGGAAGTTGAATTATCATAAGTGCTTTCTCCCTCAAAATCATCATAGTATATCATGTTTTGATTACTGTTTGAGTTGTTATAGGCATTAGATATGGCAAGTGCTGCGCCACCAATTGCAGCTGCACCTACGGCTATGCCTTTCCACCCCGATGCACCAAACTTAATACCGAATGTAAGAAATGGTGTGTTTGGGTTATCCACCTTATAATGGTGATAGATACCCAAGTCATAAGAAATTCCCACATTTATTTTGCGATATTCGAAAGTTACAGCTGTGGTAAGTCCACTTTGATAGATTCGAAAATGTTCATCTAAGCCTGCCGATATGTAAGGACCAGCGGCAAAACGTACCAAAGAACGTTTACCTGTACGAAGTTTATATCCGAATTTAATAGGAAGTTCAAGGAGATTGGCTCTATCGTTCTCCTCATTATCCCAGTAGGGCTTGAGGTAGTCCCATCCTTGATCATCTTCCTTATCCCATAAAAGGATATTTTTATACATCAAGGATACTTCAAGGGCAGTTGTTTGACTGAAGGGAATGTCTATTCCTAATTCCCCCAAATAGTTTATACCCGTCTCATCCCATGTACTGCATCGAGTGTAGGCTGCACCTCCTCGAATGTTCCAAAGAAGCTGGGCATTGAGTGACAGTGTACTTAGACACATAATCACCAGGCATAATTTCAGCTTTTTCATAGCTTGAACTATCACATCAATTCCCTAATGTGAAGTTAGTAAACAAATCAAGGCGTGGGAACTGATATGCCACACCCTAAACTGAAGGTGGTAGGAGAACCTTTATAGACAGATGTGGATAAACAGTCCCACGCCGTTTAGACGTGGGGACCGTCAAGTCATCTCTTGTCTATATAGAGTAAGTTTCCTACGCTTCTCAGTTACAAGATGAAGACATAACGCCTCTTTTTTACAATATGTCGATGATTGGAGTTTTTCCAATCATTTGCAAAATTACTATAATTTTTTCATTCTCCAAATTTTTTAGAAAAAAAATCATTAAAAAACCTTCCGTTTTGGAAGGGAAGGGTTTGAGGAGGGGGGTGGATTGCTTGGTGCCGCGCTTGAAGGCGAAGAGGCAGGGCGGGGATGGGGATTTCGGGACCGATGATGGATTGGACGGTGTCGCTGATCATGTCAAGCTGTGCGTTGTAGTTGGTTTCTTTGAACCTAGCCGTTTCGGTTTTAGACCTCTAAGCTACTAATAATTTGTCAGACTAACAAATATTTCTTTTGCTTTTGTTTGCTATTAATGATGTTTAACAATTTAACTAGTGTTCACTGAATAATTGTTAGGCGATTTTGGGCAAAAAGCTCATCCCAGTCAAACGAGAATCGAATTTATGGTAACGATACGAATTTTTTACGAAAATAACCAATTCTCGGAGAATGGAGACAAAAAGTCCCCGGAGGAACTTCATTATGTTCTTCGCAAAGAAGCAGGCACCTATCCAGGGTTTTGCCGTTTCCGGGAGCTTGGCTCTTATGTCGTCGGCTTCATAGACTCTTTTGGCGGTTCCGAAGCTGCACTCGACTTCGTTCCTTTGGGAGCAGGCTTCTTTCCTCTTTCGAGCCGATTCTGGATCGGGGTTCTTCGGTGGGCGCCCAAGAGGTGCGCAGTGGCACTGTATTTCCTCTCCCTTTAGCCATTTCCTGTTGTCCTTGTTGAGGTAGATCTTGTCTGCGAGGATTTCATCGGGCTTGCGCCCGAAGCGCTCCTCGTATTTGCGGATATGGGTCTTGAGGTCCTCGCTTTCGTTGTACGCATCCCAGCTGAGATGGTCTATGTATGTGTAGCCGTCAACCACCGCTATCCCTATCTTGGCTCCGAACACTGTCCTTGCGGAAAGCTTCCCTCGCACTATCGGCCTGACATGCGGCTGGAAGATGCTCACTATCCTGTCAGCGCACTGGTGAATCCCATTGCTGAGCATTTCCTTCTGCTGCTTGGGCATCTCCATTGTGGCACAGACAGCCTTGAGGTCCGACTTGGTGAATACGGCGCGCAGACCTCCCTTGTGCTGGCCTATGCAGCCAAGAAAAACTTGGAGGTCGTGTTCTAGGCAACGAATCTGCGTCTGCTTCGTGCTTTTCCGCAGGTTGCGCTCCTTGAACTTTTTCTTGACGCACTTCAGGAACGCAGACCTTGCCATCTCCCTCTTGAGAGGCTGTCTCTTGACGCTCTTATCCTTGGACCAGAGCTTTTCCAAGAGCCTTTCCACCAGTCGGCTGCCATCTTCGATAAGGTTCAAGTCTGTGGGATATCTCATCTCAGAGGGGCAGCATGTGGCATCAATTTTGATCTTTGCCGCTGCCTTGCCATCCTCTTTGTCGGTGCCGCTGCCTCCGACGCTCTTGTCGCCGTTGCCTCCGCCTTTTTGGCTGTCTTCTTTATCCCTGCGGCGCTGCTCCTCCTTGTGGAGAGCAAGGGTGAGGCGGTTGAAGAAGTCGATGCCGAGCCTCATCCTTATGGTTACCATCAGAGAAGGGTCAAACACGGGCTTGAAGGTGAGCCCCTCGAGCCCCAGGAAATACTGCATGAAGGGGTTTTCCTGTATGGCTTGTATGGTCTTCTCGTCACTGAGGCCCTCAACGTGCTTGATGATGACCGCGCCGATTTCACGCGCGGAGACTTGTTGCCCGCTCCGCAGGTGTCATTGTTGAGAGTCTTGAGGTATTCTTTCTCAAAATCGTCCCAAGGAAGCTGATGGGCCAGCTTGACCCACCTGTTGTCCACGTCCTTAAGCAAGGACAGGGACTCTTGGAGTTCAAAGAGTGCTGGGGCTTATTTGGAGGTCTTCTTCATCTGGTTATCAGTATTTTAACACCCAAAGTTAAGCATTTTCCTTAAATAACCAAACTTTTGTGAGATAAAATTAACAAAATCAGTAACTTAAATTAATTCAGCAAACACTAATTAGAGACTGTTTAATAAGAAATGTTACTATATTCTTTAGACAAAACTTAAGAAAAGGTGCATTAACGGGTCACCTCAACAATTTTACTGCGATTGTGTCTTTAATGTTGGAAACTTATTATTATCTTTGCAAAGAATAATTTTTAGATTTAGTGAATAAATTTGATAAAGGAATACTATGCGATTGGACGGACGCAGACAAAGCAACAATGTGGATGACCGCAGGCGCAGCGGCGTCTCGGGCAAGGCTGTTGGCGGCGGAGTGGCAGGTGTAATAGTGATTGCCATAATCACACTGCTCTCAGGCGGCGACTTAGGCGATGTGATATCCAATATCATGGGCCAGGGCGGATACGATACCAGCGCCACCACAGAATATGTGGAGGATGCCGAGGATGCCCGCTTGGCACAGTTGGCCTCTCAGGTTTTGGCAGGCACTGAGGATGTGTGGACCAAGATTTTCCGCGAACAGGGCTGGGGAGAATACGAAGCCCCTACTCTGGTGCTCTTTCATGGCGCGGTAAACTCCGGCTGCGGCAGCGCCACGGCACAGACGGGACCATTCTACTGCTCTGCTGACCAGAGAGTATATCTCGATCTGGATTTCTTCAAGGATATGCAGACAAATATCGGCGGGGGCGGTGATTTTGCCTACGCCTATGTGATAGCCCATGAGGTAGGCCACCATGTGCAATACCTATTAGGCACACTTACCGATGCTCATACCCAGATGAGCCGTCTGAGCGAGACAGATGCCAACAAGATTAGCGTGCGCTTGGAGCTACAGGCTGATTTCTATGCCGGGGTATGGGCTAATCAGGACAATGCGATGTACGGCAGCCTTGAGGATGGCGATGTGGAGAATGCCTTGGACGTGGCAGCCAAGATTGGCGACGACTATCTGCAGCGCAAAGCCTACGGCAAAGAGATGCCCGAGAGCTTCAACCATGGCCGCAGTGAGCAGCGAGCCAGATGGCTAAAGCGAGGCCTCGCCACAGGCGATCCCCGCTATGGCGACACCTTCTCGCCTCAATATTCCTCATTATAAAAAACCATAAGAGATTGCCTGGCGGCAATCTCTTTTTTATCAGTAGGGCTTCTTATCAGCTTTGGCTGCCCACTTGTCAAAGGCCCGGATAGTAAAATTGTTGGGCATGTGGCGGCACAGCAGCGACCGCTCTTTCTGGGGTTTAGCCAACTCTTCATATATAAACTCATCCGAGAAGTCTATGACATCGGCATCATGCTGAGTGTTGCCATAAAATATGCGGTCAACACCGGCCCAATAGAGCGCACTGAGACACATGGGGCACGGTTCGCATGAGCTATAAATAGTGGCTCCCCTGAGGTTGAAGGTCCCTAAGCTTTGGCATGCCGAGCGGATGGCCATTACCTCGGCATGTGCTGTAGGATCATTATTGGCTGTCACGCGATTGGCACCAGTGGAGAGCACTTGACCATCGCGCACGATTACAGCTCCAAAGGGGCCGCCTCCTGATTCCACATTTTCCTCTGCTATCTTGGCTGCCATCTCCATATACTTGTAATCATCCTCGGTAAAAGGATACTGCTCCTGTGCCAGAGACGGCTTCTGGTTATTTGCACTACATGCTACCATAATTATTACAATTAAAAAAGGAATAAAAGACCTCATACAGAATAACAATTGAGGGATATAAAAATGGCCGTTATATTTATATTCTACCACAAAAGTAATAAAAAATGATGATTTTTCGTAATTTTGCATTGAAAAAAATGGAATGACATGGAAGTAAGGATGGAAGATAGCTGGAAGCGAGAGTTAGCAGCCGAATTTGACAAGCCATATTTCAAGGCCTTGACTGATTTTGTGCGCCAAGAATATGCCACAAAGCAAATTTTCCCGCCGGCAGGCAAGATATTTGCCGCCTTTGACTCTTGTCCATTCGACCAGACCAAGGTTGTAATCTTAGGCCAGGATCCATACCACGACGTGGGTCAAGCTCATGGATTGTGCTTCTCTGTACCCGAAGGCATTCCCAAGCCGCCATCCCTGATTAATATACAGCGAGAAATAGCCGATGACTTAGGGAAACCCATGACCGAGAGCGGCAATCTGGAGCGCTGGGCACGCCAAGGAGTGTTGTTGCTCAACGCCACCCTCACAGTAGAGGCTCATCGCCCCGGCTCGCACCAGAACCGTGGCTGGGAAGAACTCACTGATGAAGCCATCCTGCGCTTGGCACAAGACAAGGAGCATGTGGTATTTATGCTCTGGGGTTCTTATGCCCAGCGCAAAGGAGCATTCATTGACCCCTCGCGTCATCTTGTACTTCGCGCGCCCCACCCCTCTCCGCTAAGCGCATACCGGGGATTTTTCGGTTGCAAACATTTCTCACAGGCCAACAATTATCTAATAGCGCACGGCCAGACACCCATTGACTGGTAGCCCGCTTTGTTATGGGGCAAGCCGCAGCACCTGCGACAGATTGGTGGTGAATTGGCTCGACAGATGGTCAGTCTTCAGATGCCACGCCTTGCCATAGCCTTGCACAGCGGTGCGCACAGCATTGTCGCCATTGCGGCGGTTCACAGCATCGATAGCCTGCTGCAGCCGCACCATCTTTTCCCGATCTTTAGGGTCGAAGAGCGAAAGCTGCACTTGAGAGTCCGGACAGATATCCCATACCACCACCCCAGCCTTCTTGTACCTGAACATCTCACTCTTCCATTGGCTGCGCAGGGCTGCAATGGCCGCATTGACAAGCTCAGGCATGCACGCCGTAGCCACTGGCAGATGCACCAAGGCTTGAATATAGTCCTGTGGCAGGTCGGTGCGAAAGCGGCTGGTGTAAGCAAAGACCAAGAGCGTAGCGCAAGCTGTGCGCTGCTGGCGCAGCTTGCGCACTGTAGTGGCCATGAAATTTGCCACTGCCTCCTCGAGATCGGCCAATTTGTTGATACCCTGATCCGGGAAACTGCGGCTGGTACAGATGCTCTTCTTATGAGGCAACTCGTCCACACTGATACAGCTCTCGCCTCGCAGCTCTCGCCAAGTGCGCAAACCCATCACATTAGTCACGCGGCGCACCCAGTCGGGATGCTTCTGGGTAAGATCCCAAGCTGTATTGATGCCCATAGCCACCATCTTCTTAGCGTAGCGGCGCCCAATTCCCCACACATCTTCGATTGGGAAAAGCTGCAGGGCTTTTTGGCGCTTTTCTTCCGTATCAATCATGCACACTCCCTGATACCCCGCATATTTCTTAGCAAACTTGCTGGCGACCTTGGCTAATGTCTTGGTGGGGGCTATGCCTACTGAGATGGGGATGCCGGTGCCCTTGCTTACAAAGCGCGCCATCTGGCGAGCATGCTCCAGGATCTCTTCGTTAGTGCCAAAGCCGTTGAAATCCAGAAAGGCTTCGTCCACACTGTACACATCTATTCGAGGCGCGTATCGGCTGAGGAGCGACATCACGCGGCGGCTCATATCGCCATAGAGAGTATAATTACTGCTGAACACTTCCACCTTCTCGCGCTCTAACAGCTCGCGTATCTGATAAGCCGGGGTGCCCATCTGGATGCCCAGAGCCTTGGCTTCGTTGCTGCGCGCCACGATGCAGCCGTCGTTGTTGCTAAGCACAACCACGGGTCGCTGCCGCAAGTCAGGGCGGAACACCCTCTCGCAAGAGCAGAAGAAATTATTGCAATCAGCCAGAGCGAACACTTATAAAATACAAAATACAAAGTACGAAATACAAAGTACAAAGTACGAAATACAAAGTACGAAGTACTAAGTATGAAATACGAAATACAAAGTACGAAAT
>CAZRYC010000082.1:0-7446 GCA_964604175.1 uncultured Bacteroides sp. | reverse complement strand
GTGTTCTACGAGATGCTACAGAAAAGTTGCATTTAGAAATTGAATCTACGCTACAATATTTTTCGACAATTATTTGTCAATGTGGGGAAAAAGTGATAATTTTGCACTCCAATAGGAAATTATGCGTTAAATTTTAAGATATGAGCAAGCCTCTCAGAAGCGCAATTACCACCGAGGGCCGCCGTATGGCCGCTGCTCGCGCACTGTGGCGCGCTAATGGCATGAAGCCCGAGCAAATTGGCCGCCCTGTCATTGCTATCGTCAACAGCTTTACACAATTCGTGCCTGGCCACACACACCTCCACGAAATTGGCCAAATCGTTAAAGACGAAATCGAAAAGCTCGGCTGCTTCGCGCCCGAGTTCAACACTATCGCCGTGGATGATGGCATAGCCATGGGCCACGACGGCATGCTTTACTCCCTGCCATCGCGAGAAATAATCGCCGACTCTGTGGAGTACATGGTCAATGCCCACAAGGCCGATGCTATGGTATGCATCAGCAACTGCGACAAAGTGACCCCCGGCATGCTCATGGCAGCTATGCGCCTCAATATCCCCGCCATCTTCGTCAGCGGCGGACCCATGGAGGCCGGCCATGTGGGCGACAAGGACGTGGACCTGATCGACATCATGATCCAGAGCGGAGACCCCAACCAGACCGACGCCCATATCCAGGACCTCGAGGACAAAGGCTGCCCCACCTGCGGCTCTTGCTCCGGAATGTTCACTGCCAACTCAATGAACTCCCTCACCGAAGCCATCGGCATTGCTCTCCCCGGCAACGGCACCATCGTGGCCACCCATGAGCTGCGCCCCGAGCTCTTCAAGAAAGCAGCACGCCAAATAGTCAAGAACGCCGAGGCTTACTATTACAATGACGACGAGAGCGTGCTCCCGCGCAACATCATCAGCCGCCAAGCCATGCTCAACGCCATGACCATGGACATCGCCATGGGCGGCAGCACCAACACCGTGCTCCACCTATTGGCAGTTGCCAACGAAGGCGAAGTCAACTTCACCATGGACGACATCGACGCCCTCAGCCGCAAGGTCGGCGTCCTTTGCAAAGTAGCTCCCAACTACCACTATCATATCCAGGATGTCAACCGCGCCGGAGGCATCCCCTCCATCCTCTACCAGCTTGCCCAGGCCGGCTTGCTCGACACCAGCGTGAAGCGAGTAGATGGCAAGACCCTCGCTGAGATGCTCGACGAGTATGCCCTCGACAGCTCCAACGTCACCGCCGAGGCCAAGCATCAGTGGCTGGCAGCTCCTGGCGGCAAACGCACCACCAAGATGGGCGACCAGAAGCACTACTATCCGGCTCACGACACCGACCGCGCCCTCGGCTGTATCCGCGATGCCGAGCATGCCTATGTCAAGGATGGCGGTCTGGCAGTGCTTAAGGGCAACATCGCAGTTGACGGCTGCGTAGTGAAGACAGCCGGCGTAGATGAGTCAATCTTCCGCTTCTCTGGCCCGGCTCGCGTGTTCGAGAGTCAAGAAGATACCGTAGATGCCATCCTCGGCGACAAAATCAAGGCTGGCGATGTGGTGGTAATCCGCTACGAAGGGCCCAAGGGAGGCCCGGGCATGCAAGAGATGCTCTATCCAACCAGTTACCTCAAGAGCAAGGGCCTGGGTAAGGCTTGCGCCCTGATCACCGATGGCCGATTCTCCGGCGGCACATCCGGTCTCTCCATTGGCCATGTGAGCCCCGAGGCTGCCAACAAGGGAGCCATCGGCCTAATCCAGGAGGGCGACATCATCGACATCGACATCCCGGCTCGCAAGATCAGCGTGCGCCTCAGTGATGAAGAGCTCGCCAAGCGCCGCGCTGCCCAGGAAGCTCGCGGCGACCAGGCTTGGACCCCCGTGGCCCGCGACCGCAAAATCAGCAAAGCCCTCCGCGCCTACGCCTCGATGGTTACCAGCGCCGACAAGGGCGGTGTAAGAAAATAAAACAGTAACGTATGTCTGAAAAAATATCAGGAGCCGAGGCTTTGATCAAATCATTGATTGCCGAGGGGGTAGATACCGTGTTCGGATACCCAGGTGGCAGCATCATCAATGTTTACGACAAGCTCTACGACTACACTAAAGAAATCAACCACATCCTGGTGCGCCACGAGCAAGGCGCCATCCACGCCGCAGAGGGCTATGCCCGAGTTAGCAACCGCGTGGGCGTGGTAATTGTGACCAGCGGCCCCGGGGCTGCCAATGTGGTCACCGGCCTCAGCGACGCCATGATGGACTCCACCCCTATCGTGATGATCTCCGGCCAGGTAAGCAGCCAGTTCCTTGGCAACGATGCTTTCCAGGAGACCGATGTTGTGGGCATCACCCTGCCGGTGACCAAGTGGAGCATGCAGGTGCGCCACGCCAAGGATGTGCCAGCGGCTGTGGCCAAGGCGTTCTACATTGCTCAGAACGGTCGCCCCGGCCCTGTGGTGCTCGACTTCGCCAAAGACGCTCAGATGGAGCTCATGGAGTGGAAGCACGAGCATATCAGTTATATCCGCAGCTACGATCCCAAGCCCGCTGTGCCGCCAAGCGACATTGTGAGCGCTGCCAACCTAATCAATGCCGCCAAGCGACCACTCATCCTCGCCGGCCACGGCATTATGATTGCCTCGGCCGAAAAAGAGCTGCTTGAGCTCGCCGAAAAGGCGCAGATTCCCGTAGCCACCACCCTGCTGGGCCTCAGCGACATCCCCAGCGACCACCCCATGAATGTGGGCATGCTTGGCATGCACGGCAATATCGGGCCCAACTACCTTACCAACGAGGCTGATGTGCTCATAGCCCTGGGCATGCGCTTCGACGACCGCGTCACCGGCAATCTGGCAAAGTACGCCCCAAACGCCAAAGTCATCCATGTAGATATCGACTCATCGGAGTTCGACCGCAATGTCCACACTCACATTCCCATCCATGGCGATGTGCGCGATGTGCTGCTTGCCCTCAACCCCATGATCGAGAAAGCCGACCACAGCGAATGGCGCGAGCGCTTCAAGGTCTGCGACCAAGTGGAGCATGAGACTGTATTCAAGCACGAGCTTGAGCATGACGGTCTGCTGACCATGGGCGAGGTAGCCCAGTGCGTAAGCAAGGCCACCAACGACAGCGCTATTCTGGTCACCGACGTAGGGCAGAACCAGATGATCAGCGCCCGCTATTTCCGCTATACCTTCCCGCGCAGCATTGTCACCAGCGGAGGCCTCGGCACCATGGGCTTCGGCATCCCAGCTGCCATCGGGGCTAAGATGGGCGCTCCCGAGCGCACCGTTTGCCTGATGTGCGGCGATGGTGGCTTCCAGATGACCATAGAGGAGCTGGGCACAATCATGCAGTATGGCACCCCGGTGAAAATGATCATCCTCAACAACAACTACCTGGGCAATGTGCGTCAGTGGCAGGAACTGTTCTTCAACAAGCGCTACTCCCAGACCCCCATGCTCAACCCCGACTTCATCATGATTTCCGAGGCCTACGGCATCAAGGCTGAGAATGTAGAGACCCGAGGCCAACTCCAAGGGGCTGTTGACCGCATGCTCGCCCACGATGGCCCATACCTGCTCAATGTCAACATCGACGCCAGCGACAATGTGTTCCCCATGATCACTCCTGGCTCAGCTGTCACCGAGATTCTTGTTAACAAAGATGTGAAATTCCGATATCCGCAGCAATAACTATGGAAGAAAAAGAAGGAAAACAGCTCTTTACCGTAACCATATTCAGCGAGCACTGCGTGGGCATCATCAATCAGGTGTCTATCATCTTTACTCGCCGCAACCTCAATATCGAGGATTTCACAGCAAGCCCCACCACCATAGCCGGCATCCACAAGCTCACACTCACCGTGTGGAGCGACCGCCGCGCCATGGAGAAAGTGGTGAAGCAGATAGAGAAGCGCATCGATGTGCTCAAGGCTTTCCTTTACACTGATGATGACATCTTCTATCAGGAAATCGCCCTCTATAAGATCGAGACCGAAAAGCTGCTCAAGGAGCAGCACCTGGAGAGCATCATTCGCCACCACAACGCCCGCATCCTCGACATCACCCCGGACTACACTGTGATGGAGAAGGCTGGCCAGCCCTGGGAGACACAGGCCCTCTTCGAGCAGCTCAAGCCCTATGGGGTGAAGCAGTTCGCCCGCAGCGGCAGGGTGTGCGTGACCAAGTCGCCGGTGGAGAAGCTCGACAACTATCTCGAGACCCAAGCCCTACGCGCCCTCCACAGCAAGTAGCTCCCTCTGCAAAACCGAAAACCCAAATCCCTCGAAAACTCTCGAAAACTCTCGAAAACCCTCGATAATTCTCGAAAATTCTCGAAAATTTTCGATAACCGAAAACTGAAAACTGAAAACTGAAAACTGAAAACCGAAAACTGAAAACTGAAAACTAAATAAAATACTATGGCAAAAATGAATTTTGGCGGTGTTGAGGAAACCGTTGTAACCCGTGAAGAATTTCCTCTGTCAAAGGCCCTTGAGACACTCAAGGACGAAACCATCGCAATCATCGGCTACGGCGTGCAAGGCCCAGGCCAAGGTCTTAACCTCCGCGACAATGGCTTCAACGTAATCGTCGGCCAGCGCCCTGGCAAGACATTCGACAAAGCCATCAACGATGGCTGGGTACCCGGCAAGACCCTCTTCGGCATTGAGGAGGCCTGCGAGAAGGGCACCATCATCTGCTGCTTGCTCAGCGACGCCGCTGTAATCAGCCAGTGGCCCAACATCAAGAAGCACCTCACAGCCGGCAAGGCCCTCTACTTCAGCCATGGCTTCGCCATCAACTGGAGCGACCGCACCGGAGTAGTGCCTCCCAAGGATATCGATGTAATCATGGTAGCCCCCAAGGGCTCGGGCGCAACTGTTCGCTCACTCTACCTCGAAGGCCGAGGCATCAACTCTTCTTTCGCAGTATATCAGGACTACACCGGCCGCGCTCTTGACCGCACCATCGCCATGGGCATTGGCATTGGTTCTGGCTATATGTTCGAGACCACCTTCCAGCGCGAGGCTGTCAGCGACCTCACCGGCGAGCGCGGCTCTCTGATGGGCGCTATCCAGGGCCTGTTCTTGGCTCAGTACGAAGTGCTCCGCGAGAATGGCCACACCCCCAGCGAGGCATTCAACGAGACCGTTGAGGAAGCTACCCAGAGCCTCTATCCCCTGGTTGCCAAGAATGGCATGGACTGGATGTACGCCAACTGCTCCACCACCGCACAGCGCGGCGCCTTGGACTGGATGGGCCCGTTCCACGATGCCATCAAGCCCGTGGTTGAGAAGCTCTATGCCAGCGTAAAGGAAGGCAAAGAAGCACAACGCAGCATCGACAGCAACTCGCAGCCGGACTACCGCGAGAAGCTCGAAGAGGAGCTCCGCCAGATGCGCGAGAGCGAGATGTGGCGCACTGCTGTCACCGTCCGCAACCTCCGTCCCGAAAACGCCAAGTAAACTCTGACGAGTTATCATATTAACGAGATAACGAGATAACCAAGCCTCATCGGTACTCTGGTTATCTCGTTTTCTCGTTTTCTCGTTATCTCGTTATTCGTTCCCCGATAGGTGACCCAGGGTGCGGATGCGTGCCAGCATCTCTTCGCGGCTGAGGCCGGCGAGCGAACGCAGACGCTGCCGCTTGTTATACACCGTCTGCGGAGCGCAATGCAGCACAGCGGCTATCTTGGTGCTGTCAGTGATGCCCAAGCGCACAAGCGCGTATATGCGCAGCTCAGTATTCAACTGCCCGTCGCTGCGAAGCGTGATCTTCTCATCCTCCGGCAGGAGCTCGTTGAAATCATCCACAAAGTTGGGATACATGCTCAGGAACACTGAGTCGAACTGCTCATAGAAATCCTTCAGCTCATTCTGAGCCATCTCCGGCGACTCCACAGTCTGGCGGGCATCATCGTACTGCTTTGCCTTGAGCTTGCGCGAAATCATCTTGCGGAAATCGTCAATCTTATTGATGTAGGTCGAGCATATAGAGAATATAGCCCCGATGCAGCGCACCTTCAGCAGGTCGCTCTCAGCCAAGCGGTCGTTAGTGTCGCGCAGTTCCTCGGTCACATCAAGCAGCTTCTCATTCTTCACTGCAAGCTGCGAGTATGCGTTCGACAATTCCTGTATCTTAGATTTCAGCTCATCATTGACCTTGGCCAGCGATGCATTGCTGTCATGCAGCTTTCCGCGCTGGCTGTAGATATACATCAGGGCTATAAGCAAGATAATGATCAGCACCCCCATAGCCACCATCAGCCAAGTGCGCTGGCTATGCATTTGCGCCACTTTCTCCTGATACAGGCGCGATATTTCGGTCTGGAGCGTGGCCACTTGCAGCACCCTCACTCTATTCTTCAGCAGTTCGGCTGCGCGCAGAGCCTGGTCGATGTACATGTAAGAATGGTCCAGATCCCCCTCCTGTCGCAGTATGGTCGCCAGCTCCTCCAGCGAGGCTATGTCGCGGTTGCTGGTCCGGGCGTCCGACAGGGCTGATAATATCAGGTACTTAACTCGCGAGTCTTGATCTCCGGCAGCATTGTAAAGCTGCGCCAGGACCCAAGCCAGGCGCGCATCTGCGCGGTTGTCGTATCGGCGCCCGCCCATCGTGGGCTCTATCGCATCTATAGCCTCGGCTATGTGGTTGTTGTTGGCCAGGGCCCGATAGCCCACAAAGTAATAATAATCCGGATTATCCTTGCCGGCCATCCTCACCAAGTCATCCAGCAGCTGCTTCACCGTGGTCATCTGCGTAAGCGTGTTGCTGTCCACATGCTTGTATTGGTCTTCATGAGTGAGCTGATATACCATCTGGTCGTAATATCGGCAGCGGGTGAGATCATCGAGCTTGGTGGTATCCACAGCCTCCACGGCCCGGCGGCTCTGCTCCAGCAGTCCGGTAGCTGCCAAGGTGTAGGCGTTCAGCAGATTGATATCATTCAGAAAGTCGCCGCGCTCCAGCGCATTGGCTACCCTCAAGGCCTCTTCGCCGTAGCTCAGGGCCGAGTCGCTGTCGAACACGCTGTACTCGTCTATCAGGTTGCGGTACACCCAGAACTTCTCCTCCAAGCTGCTTGCCTGTGCGGCCTGGGTCTTTAGCTGCTGTATCTTATTCTCTTTCTTGGCCTCATAGGCGGGCAGTTGCTGCAGCTCCTGGTCCAGTTGCTTAAGCAGCTGCTGATTGTCGGCCGACAGAGCCTGAGCCCCTGCATAAAGGATGGTAAAAAGAATGGCAAAAAATATTCTCATGGATAAGGTATTAGGAATTGCAAAGTTAACAAAATTCTTTCTAAAATCCGGTTTTTCACCCACAGAAATCCAAAAAAACATAATTTTTACAATTTTTGTAAATCAGAATATCATTTATTTGAGAAATTTTGACTAACTTAGCACGTTGAAGTGTTGAACATAAAAAGCACGTCCAATGTTAAA
>CAZRYC010000081.1:0-7802 GCA_964604175.1 uncultured Bacteroides sp. | reverse complement strand
GGAAACCCTTATTTTAGTGGAAATTAGCGGTAGGGACAAAAAGAAAAGGAGATACCCTCACGGGCCTCTCCCATTCCATTCATCACATTATGCTTAATATCTTTAAATGAACTTTATAAAATTCAGCGTCAGTAGCGACTTTCCACTACGTCCCAGTCGACGATATCCCAAAGCTTGTGGAGATATTCGGGACGGCGGTTCTTATAGTCGATGTAGTAGGCGTGCTCCCATACGTCGAAAACGAGTAGAGGAGTGAGGCCTGTGGTCAGGGGGTTGTCGGCGTTTTGGCCCTGGGTAATGAATAGCTTGCCGTTGTCATCGCTGCTAAGCCATACCCATCCAGAACCGAAGAGGCCGGCACCTGCGTCTTCGAAAGCTTTTTTGAACTGGTCGAAAGAGCCGAAGTCGCGATCAATAGCCTTTCGTAGCTCACCGGACGGTTCGCCGCCGCTGTTAGGGGCAAAGGTAAAGAAGTAGAAGATGTGATTCCAGGCTTGGGATGCGTTGTTGAAAAGCGGTCCGGAAGCATTGCGGATAACATCCTCGAGCTCCATGTCCTCAAATTGCGAACCCTTGATGAGACGATTAAGGTTGTCAATGTAAGCCTTTTCATGCTTGCCATAGTGGTATTCGATTGTCTCCTTGCTGATAACCGGTTCGAGTGCATCAGTAGCATAGGGCAATTCGGGCTGTGTATATGTCATAATACAAAGATGTAATTTTGGTTATGATATATAAACGTATGGCTCGCTGAATTGGTTTAGAAAAGTTAATTATTAAATTAACAAAGACCAAATATTTTAATAAAAAATTGTAATTTTTTTTGGAATTTGTAACAATTGACCGATTTTGACCAATTAGTTGGTCAAAATCGGTCAGTCGATGTCGAATACAAAGGCTGGTTAACGTCCAGATTCTTTAATAAGCTGTGAAAGCACGTCAGTCAGCTTGGTCTGGGCGAGGAGGTCCTCCAGGGTGAGGTGCATGCGGTATCGCCAGTAGTGACGGCTGTTGGCGGGCACATTTATGCGCTCTTCCTGCGGGTTTTCGCGGCGCACCTGTCCATCGATCGAGAGCCAGTCCTGAAGGGGTAGGATGCATAGCATCGAAGGAGATTTCAGGTGCAGGTTCACAATCTTCTCGCAAATCCAGGGCTCTGCGAAGTAGGGAGCTTGTCCTCCCTCGTGGAGCACATGATTGTAAAATTCTTGAGTCTTGGCGCGATCCTCTTCCCACCAGGCGCGGATTCCGCTCATATCGTGGGTAGAGGTGGTGCATACAGAATAGTAAGGATAGTGCCAGGTGTCGCCGAAAGGCGAACGCGGATCCTTAGGCATGCGCTGTATCTCGAGGGTGAGAATTTCGAGGGCGCTCATCACAGCTGGCACGCAATCGGGAATCATGCCCAAGTCCTCGGCACAGGTGAGCATATTGGTGGCATCGATAAGCGGGGGCAACTTCCACATGGCCTTTCCGTACCAGAAATCGTTGTGGCGGTGGTAGAAGAAATCATTGTATAGGCGGTCGAAGCACCAGCGCTCATAGTCGGTGAGAGAGCGGTATATGTAAGTGAACTGAGCCGAAACACGAGGATGGTAGCGCTCCGGGTTCTCGGGATCTGGGATGAAGAGCACATCATCGATCAGGCCCATAAGAGCATTGCACAGGCGAGTGTTCTTCACATCCTTTTCGAGCTTATCGAAGTAGTCAGCCACTTTGCGCTGTGTGTCGAACTCTGGCTTGAGTTTGTATCGGCCATACCCCAGGCTTATAAGGAAAGCTTCGCGGGCTTCATCGGTGTATGGGCCGAAGAAATCGCCTAAGAAGTAATCCATGATATATGGAGTGGTATGGAGGTTCACATCAATCCAGAAATCGTAGGTGTTGCGGAGCTCGTCGGCGCTGAAGGGCAGAGCCGGATTGAAGTGGCCGAGCAGGCCGTGGAGAGCATCCATTGGTATTTCCCAAATGCGGAAGAATCCCAGCACATGGTCAATGCGGTAAGCATCGAAATATTCGCTCATTTTCTTGAAGCGGTCGCGCCACCAAGAGAATCCATCGCGGTTCATTTCCTCCCAGTTGTATGTGGGGAAACCCCAGTTCTGGCCCAGCACGGAGAAGTCATCTGGCGGGGCTCCGGCCTGACAGTTGAGATTGAAGAGCTGGGGATACATCCAGGCATCGACTGACATGCGCGAGATGCCAATAGGAATATCTCCCTTTATGGCCACGCCCTTGCTGTGCGCATAGTCTCGCACATGGCGCATCTGCTTGTCGAGGAAGTACTGGATATAGTATTGGAAATTAATGTAGCTGGTGTTCTTTGCTACAAAATCGTCGATTTTCTTTTGTTTGTACACGGCGTACTCGCCCCAGTTCTGGAACTCGGGTGTCTGGTATCGATCGCGCAGCACGCAGTAAGCGGCATAAGGCTCAAGCCAATGCTTGTTTTTTTCGACGAATGTCTTGAAATCGGCGCTGTCAACCACCTCTTTTCCGCTTTGTTCGAAGAGCTCGCGGGCGTAGGCGCGCTTGGCATTGTTTACGCGTTCGTAGTCCACTTCCTTGAGAGCGTTGAGCTCAGCCCCCAGATTGCGATAATATTCTTGTCGCTCAGCATCCTGGAGGGTGCCCATCTCAGAGAGACGCAAGAATTGTGGATGCAGTGCGAAGCAAGAGTTGGCATTGTAGGGATAGGAGTCGGTCCAGGTGCCGGTCATTGTGGTATCATTGATAGGCAGAATCTGGATGAACGACTGTCCCGTGGCGGCTGCCCAGTCAATCAGGGGGAGCAAATCGTAGAAATCGCCTACGCCGAAATCCTTGTCGCTGCGGAGCGAGAATACGGGTATAGCAGTGCCAGCACCGCGCCAGGGTGTCTGCATATTGATGAAACGCATACCAGCTGCCACCGTGGCGCAATCCTTGCTGGGGATCACAGCGAGGCGGCGGTTATCGCCTCCCTCCCAGGATACGGGCTTGCCAGTGGCTTTGTCCACGATCAAGAACTTGAACTCTGAGCCCTGAACCAGGTCGCTGCAGTTGTCGATATTAGCAGCCCAGAGAGGATAGAGGGCATCGCTGAGACGCACAGCCTTGTCCACATCCCAGTCTCCGAGCGAACGGCAAGCGCCAGAGATTGCGATGGCGTGGTCCGGGCTCACCATGGGGGCGTAAACTTGGATGGTGAGCTTTCCTTTCTCGAACTTCACCACCTCGTCGCGGAGCTCGCGATGGCAGATGCACTCAGTGAAAGCCGACGAGTAGAAGGGCTTGTCCCAGGGCTGGTCCTGCCAGCGATCATATACATTATACTTTTTGCAAGCAGAATGTTGGAAGATGCGGGGGGCGCCCCATTCCTGCTTTACAGAGCCATTGTCGTTGCGAATAAGGTAGCTGTAGGTAAAGTTTTGCGCTTTAGAGATTTCGACCTCTGTGCACCACGACTTAGCTCCGTTGAGTTCGAGCTTTATAGCTTTGCCCAGATCTCCCGCTCCGAGTTCTGGGCACGAACCAGTGAGATATACCGATTCACCCCAGTTGGTGCGATAGCCGATATTAAATTTTATTTTCATGATAGAGAAGGTATGATACTCAAAATATAACAATTAAGAGGCGGTAATGGTTTGTGTTATCCGCATTTGCTGGTACCGCAGCTGGTGCAAATCAGGCAGCCTTCTTGATAGATAAGGGTAGGGTTGCCGCACTTGGGGCAGATCTGGCCAGTAGCCTTTGTGCCATTTGGCACATACTTCTTTAGTGCGCGCTCCACACCCATCTTCCAAGTGTTTATGCTCTGGCTATCAAGTTCGAGGCCGCCTACAAGCTTGATTACCTGATCGATAGGCATACCGTAGCGGAGTACTCCTGAGATGAGCTTGGCGTAATTCCAGTACTCGGGGTTGAACTTGTAGCTCAGGCCCTCGATGGTGGTCTTGTAGCCTCGCTTGTTGATAAACTGGAAGTCGTAGCGCTTGTTGCCCTCGGGGTCGATAGCCTTGATAATCTTGCCCTTAGTCACAGACTTTGGGCAGAAGATGCCGTCATCGTCATCGGCAAGACCGGTGAAGATTTCGTAAGGAGCGCCATCGATAAGGCCCACGAATGCAATCCACTTCTCTTTGTTGTTCTGGAATCGCACCACATCGGCTTCAAGCTCAATCGGACGCTTAGCCACATGGGGCTTGATGGGCTCTTCCTTTTTGTTCTCAAGAGAAAGAAGCACACCGCTGCGGCTTCCATCGCGATAGACAGTACAACCCTTGCAACCGGCTTTCCACGCTTCGGTATAAAGCTGGGCCACGGTCTCTTCCGTCACATCTGAGGGGAGGTTAATGGTGACAGAAATAGAGTGATCCACCCATTTTTGCACAGCGCCTTGCATGCGCACCTTTTCTACCCAGTCGATATCGTTGGCAGTGGCATTGGCATAAGGGCTGCGCGAGACAAGCTCGTCAATTTCGGCTTGAGTGAAGTTGTTTCTCTGCTCTATGCCATTGATTTTCATCCACTCCAAGAACTTTGGGTGGTACACGATAAATTCCTCAAAGGCATCGCCATTTTCATCGACAAAATCGATGCGGACGTCTGTGTCGCTGGGATTGACCTTGCGGCGGCGCTTGTACACCGGGCGGAACACCGGCTCGATGCCGCTTGTGGTGCGTGTCATAAGGCTTGTGGTGCCAGTGGGGGCAATGGTGAGGCAGGCGATGTTGCGTCGGCCATGCTGCTTCATGTCTTCATACAAGGCGGGATCGGCTTCGCGCAGACGGTTGATGTATGGATTGTCTTTCTCGCGCTGGGCATCGTAGATTTCGAATGCTCCGCGCTCCTTGGCCATCTCTACGGAAGAGCGGTATGCAGCCAGAGCGAGGGTGCGATGCACATTGGTGGAGAACTCGGTAGCCTCCGGAGTACCATAGCGCATGCCGAGAGCTGCTATCATATCGCCCTCTCCGGTGGTGCCCACTCCGGTGCGGCGCCCCTTGAGGGTCTTGGCGCGGATTTTCTCCCAGAGATGCAGTTCAGCGCCCTTGACCTCATCCGGTTCTGGATCGCTGTGCACCTTATCGAGGATGATATCGATTTTCTCCATTTCAAGATCGATGATATCATCCATCATTCGCTGGGCGTAGCCCACATGCTGCTTGAATTGCTCAAAGTCGAAGTAAGCGTCCTTGGTGAAGGGGTTCTTGACATAAGAGTACAGATTGATAGCGAGCAGGCGGCAGCTGTCGTAGGGGCAAAGGGGTATCTCGCCGCAGGGGTTGGTGCTGATGGTCTCGAAGCCGAGGTCGGCATAGCAGTCGGGCACGGATTCGCGGATGATAGTATCCCAGAACAGCACTCCTGGCTCAGCGCTCTGCCAGGCATTGTGGATTATTTTATCCCAAAGAGCCTTGGCATGCACCTCTTTCTTTACCAAAGGATCATCGGAGGCGATAGGGTACTGCTGAATGAATGTGGAGTCGTTGGTAGCAGCCTCCATGAAGTCATCGGTGATGCGCACTGAGACATTGGCTCCAGTCACCTTTCCCTCGGTCATCTTGGCATCGATAAAAGACTCCGCATCGGGGTGCTTTACAGAAACTGTCATCATCAGCGCTCCGCGGCGCCCGTCCTGAGCCACCTCGCGGGTGGAGTTGGAGTATCGCTCCATGAAAGGTACCAGGCCGGTGCTGGTAAGAGCGGAATTGTTGACCGGAGTGCCCTTGGGTCGGATATGGCTGAGGTCATGGCCCACGCCACCACGGCGCTTCATCAGCTGCACCTGCTCCTCGTCGATGCGGATGATGCCGCCGTAGCTGTCGGGATGGCCGTCAAGGCCGATTACGAAGCAGTTGCTCAGAGAGCCTACCTGGTGATTGTTGCCAATGCCGCTCATGGGGCTGCCCTGGGGAGCGATGTATCGGAAATCATCGAGCAGAGCGTAGATTTGATCTTGGCTCATGGGGTTGGGGTATTTCTGCTCGATGCGAGCTATCTCGCTGGCGATGCGCTGGTGCATGTCTGCGGGAGTGAGCTCGAAGATATTGCCGTAAGAGTCCTTGAGGGCGTACTTGCTGACCCAGACGCGGGCAGCTAAGGCATCGCCATCGAAGTATTTCAGTGAGGCTTCGTAAGCCTCGTCGTAGGTGTAGGTCATGCTTGGTGGGCTGGGCGGAGTAGGTCGTTAACAGTTTTTACGGGGTTGAAGCTTGCGCTGGGCACTTCCACGAAGATGGTGAGCCAGTCGCTCATGGCGCCGTTCCAGAGGCCAGGCAGCTCAAGAGCTTTGAGCTCGCGGCCATCGAGGCTCTTGGAGGAGATGAAACCGGTGTTGGGGTCCACATAGTCGGTGAGGCGGAACTTCTTTCCGTCAACATCCTTGATGTAGCATACGAGGTCCACGGGATTGAAGTGAGTGGCCTGGCTCATGATGTTGGCGTAGGCGGGGTTGGAGGTGTCGATCTGGGTTGACTCCAAGATTTGAGGCGAAGCAGTGCCATCGGGGTTATAGGCGATGAACGGGCCACCGCCGGGTTCGCCCTCGTTGCGCACCATGCCGCAAGCGCGCAGCGGGCGGTTGAGTTTGGCTTCTAAGAACTTAGCGAGCTCGGCGCCCTTGAGCTGCTCGAACTGATCGGCATGGATGGAGAAAGTGTCACGCAGGAAGTCGCAGATCTTGCGCAAGTCGGCCTCAGAGTATTTGCCGCTGCGAAGCAGTTTCAGGTACTCTTCCACCTTATCATGAGCAAGCATAAGAGTGCCGGCAAGCACTTTCTTGCTCTGGATGGTAGCGGCACGCTGGCTGTCGGGCACCACATTGTCGATGTTCTTGATGAACACTACAGTGGAGGCTATATCGTTGAGGTTCTCGATCAGGGCACCGTGGCCTCCCGGGCGGAATACGATTTGCCCCTTGCTATCGCGGAAAGGTTGATTGTCCAGGGTAGCAGCTACAGTGTCGGTAGAAGGCTTTTGCTGCGAGGTGGACACTTCATATTTCACGCCAGTAGCTTTCTCAAAGGCGGGCACTGCGGCGGCGAGCTTGTCATCAAAGAGCTTCTGATGGTTGGCTGAAACAGTGAAATGCAGCTTTACCTTTCCATCCACGGCAGCAGTCTGAGCGCCTTCCATAAGCTGCTCTTCGAGAGGCGTGCGCACTTTGCCGTCGGCATAGCGGTGGAAAGAGAGCACAGCTTTTGGCAGAGCCCCATAGTTGAGACCTTCGGGCAGCACGATGCCGGCGATCACATCTTTGTAGCGGCCATCAGCGATGAGCTGGTCAGCATTCTTGCCATGCTGCTTTTCGAGCACTGCATTGAGCTCTTGGTAGAATGGGCACTTGGTGATATTGAGGATTAGTTTGTCAACATCGCTGCCGGGCTTTGGCTTGTCCTCATCGCCGTTGACGAAAGAGAAGAGGGCCTTGAACATACGAGAAGCAGCGCCGGAGGCTGGCACGAACTTGCACACATCTCCTCCATCAGCCAGGTACTGGTCCCAGCGCAGGATTGCTGCGTCTTGCTGTTGCTGAGTGGGAACGATGATGCCAGCTCCTCCCTTTGCAGAAGCAAGAAGCTTAAGGTATGGGAAACCAGTGGTGAAGCGCTCAAGCTGCTCGTTGAGCTTTGCCTCGCTGATGCCTTTTTGGCTCAGGTAGGTGAGATCGTCTTTAGATAACATATGGATTATTATTTAAGGTTTTCAGTTTTCAGTTTTCAGTTTTCGGTTTTCAGTTTTCGGTTTTCAGTTTTCGGTTTTCGGTTTTCGGTTTTCAGTTTTCAGTTTTCAGTTTTCAGTTTTCGGTTTTCAGTTTT
>CAZRYC010000080.1:0-8158 GCA_964604175.1 uncultured Bacteroides sp. | reverse complement strand
GTCATGATACAAATTTGTCAACGATGTTGTGATACACGGCAACTAACCACTAACCGCTAACCACTAACCGCTAACCACTAACCCTGAACTGAAAACTGAAAACTGAAAACTGAAAACCAAACTCCAAAAAATCCGCCAATTGGCGGATTTTTTTTGTTTTTTGAAAAAAGATTTGTAAATTTGCAAAAATCTTGCATTATGGCCTTGGACTATCATGAAACTTTCGGGCAGATTGTCGCTAAAGCCAATTTGCTGGCGGAAAAATACAATCTGCTGCTCGAGAGCCGAAATGAGGCCCAAGAGCACATCCAATCTCTCGAAGAGCAGCTGCAAAGGCAAGAGAAAGAACTGCAGCAGCTCCGACAAGAGGTGGAATATCTGCGCATGGCCTCGGTGCTCGCTCCTAAGCGCGAGCAAGTGGAGGACACGCGAGCCATGATTGCCGGATTAGTGCGCGAGATTGATCGCTGCATCGCTGATCTCACCGAGTGACGCACACCGCATGAAAGATAAACAACACATAACAATACACATTGCCGACGCGGCCCCCATCGATATGGAGATCTCACCCGCCAAGGAAGAGCTGATCCGCAAGATCGAAAAGGACGTGAACCTGATGTGGGCGCAGTGGCGCCGGGCTTTCCCCGACAAGCGCTCTTCGGATGTGCTGGCAATGGCAGCTTTCCGCTATGCTCAGGTATATTATGAGCATATAGAGAAGCTAAAGCAGGAGGAAGAGGCGATGGCCAAGGCAGTGGCTGCCCTCGACTCCATATTGTTGGATGTGAAATAAGGCTGAAGTCACCGCAGCATCGACATCTCACGCACTCGCGCACAAGGCCCCGCGGCCTGTGCGGTGGTGCGCTTTTTTTGTATGCGCCCGCCACCCTGAGTCTTGAAACTTTTTTAATAATAACAGTATAATATTTCGATAAATGATTTGGTTATATGCAATACTAATCGCCTTGGTGGCTTGCGCTATCGGTGTGCTGGTGACGGTCCTGGTGCAGAAGCGCTTGGCTCATTCACGCGCTAAGGAGATAATATATTCGGCTGAGCGACAAGCCGAAGACTTGATTAAGACAAAGGAGCTCGAAGGCCGCGAAAAAGCCCTGAAAATCACTGCCGAGGCAGAAAAAAACGCCAATATGCGCCTGAGCAAGGTGCAAAGCACTGAGGCTAAGCTCAAGCAGCGCGAACTGCAACTCAATCAGCAGCAGGGCGAAAACCAGCGCGCTCGCAACGAGATAGAGCAATCGCGCGCCAAGCTCGATGACCAGCTCTCAAAGCTGGAGCTCCGCAAGGCTGAGATGGACAAGGTGGAGGCGCAGGCTAAGAAAGAGCTCGAGCGCATCTCCGGCCTGAGCTGCGAAGAGGCTAAGGAAAAGCTGATTGCCAGCCTAAAGGATGAGGCCAAGACTGCGGCTGCCAGCTACATCAACGACATCATGGATGAGGCCAAGATGACTGCCAACAAGGAGGCTAAGCGCATTGTGGTGCAAAGCATACAGCGCGTGGCCACTGAGACTGCCATCGAAAACTCCATCACAGTATTCCACATCGACAGCGATGAAATCAAGGGCCGCATCATAGGCCGCGAGGGGCGCAATATCCGCGCTTTGGAGGCTGCTACCGGCATTGAGATCATTGTGGACGACACACCGGAGGCTATCGTGCTCTCCGGCTTCGACCCCGTGCGCCGCGAGATTGCCCGCCTGGCCCTGCATCAGCTCGTGGCCGACGGCCGCATACACCCGGCTCGCATCGAGGAGGTGGTGGCCAAGGTGCGCAAGCAGGTCGAGGAAGAAATCATCGAGACTGGCAAGCGCACTGCCATCGACTTAGGCATTCATGGCTTGCACCCGGACCTGATCCGCATGGTGGGAAAGATGAAGTACCGCTCAAGCTACGGCCAAAACCTGCTGCAGCATAGCCGCGAGACTGCCAACCTCTGCGCCATCATGGCCTCAGAGCTGGGCCTCAACCCCAAGAAGGCTCGCCGAGCCGGCTTGCTCCACGATATAGGCAAGGTGCCCGACGACGAACCCGAACTGCCGCACGCTATCTTCGGCATGAAGCTTGCTGAGAAATATAAAGAGAAACCCGAGATTTGCAATGCCATCGGAGCACACCACGACGAGGTGGAGATGACCTCCCTGCTGGCTCCCATAGTGCAAGTGTGCGATGCTATCTCCGGAGCCCGTCCTGGCGCCCGCCGAGAGATTGTGGAGGCCTATATCAAGCGCCTCAACGATCTGGAGCAGCTCGCCCTCTCTTACCCTGGCGTGATCAAGACTTATGCCATCCAGGCAGGCCGCGAACTGCGAGTAATCGTAGGGGCCGACAAGATCGACGATGCAGATACCGAGAAGCTCTCGGCCGAAATCGCCAGCCGCATCCAGAATGAGATGACATATCCCGGCCAAGTGAAGATCACTGTAATCCGTGAGACTCGCTCGGTGGCCTTTGCCAAGTAAGATTCTATAGCTGTCGATACGCAAGACTATGGATGAAGAATTAATCCCCGATGAGGAACTGAGCGACGATCTGGTGCACCCTCACTGCTCATGCAGCAAGTGCCCCAGAGGCAAGATGCACAGCTTCAACTGGCTTGAGGACATCCCCGGAGGAATGGCCGAGAGCGAGATGGTGGAGGTGACGTTCAAGAACACCCGCAAGGGCTTCTACCGCAACACCACCAATCTGCCCCTTGCCATTGGCGACATCGTGGCTGTGGAGGCAAGCCCGGGCCATGACATCGGCACTGTGACACTGCTCGGGGCCTTGGTGGATAAGCAAATCAAGAAAGCCAATCTCAAGCCTAACACTGAGTTCAAGCGAGTGTTCCGCAAGGCAAAGCCGGCCGATATAGAGAAGTATGAGGAAGCATGCGCCAAGGAGACTGACACTATGATCCGCGCCCGCAAGATAGCGGCCAGTCTGGACTTGAACATGAAGATTGGCGATGTGGAATACCAGGGCGATGGCAAC
Organism: uncultured Bacteroides sp.; assembly: GCA_964604175.1. GTDB lineage: Bacteria > Bacteroidota > Bacteroidia > Bacteroidales > Muribaculaceae > CAG-873. The sequence continues at coordinate 5,167 of CAZRYC010000080.1, read as the reverse complement.
AAGGCCATCTTCTACTACATAGCCGACGAGCGCGTGGACTTCCGCCAGCTCATCAAGGTGCTTGCCGAGACTTTCAAGGTGCGCATCGAGATGAAGCAGATAGGCGCTCGCCAGGAGGCTGGCCGCATAGGCGGCATAGGCCCCTGCGGCAGACCGCTGTGCTGCTCTTCATGGATGAGCAATTTTGTGACCGTGGCCACAAGCGCGGCCCGCTTCCAAGACATATCCCTTAACCCGCAAAAGCTCGCTGGCCAGTGCGCAAAGCTAAAGTGCTGCCTCAACTTCGAGGTGGACACTTATGTGGAGAGCTTGAAGAAGATGCCCCCCAAGGATGTGACCCTGGAAACGATGGAATGCACTTATTATCACTTCAAGACCGATATTTTCAAGAAAGAAATCACCTACAGCACTGACAAAAATGTGGCTGCCAACTTGGTGACCATAAGCCCGGAGCGAGCATTTGAGGTGATAGCTATCAACAAAGAGGGCCGGAAGCCGGAAAGCTTGAGCACAATGCCGGAGCAGAAAGATGTGCGCGGAGCCCATGACATCTTAGGCGGCGAAGCCGACATCAGCCGCTTCGACAAGAAAAAGAAGAAAAAGAAGAAAAAGCCCAATCCTAACCAGCCCAAACCTAAACAGGAGAATTGAGCCGAATAATCGGAATATTAGCTCTGCTGATGGTGGTGATGGCAAGCTGCTCGCAAGAGCAAGGCTGCTATCAAGCTGTGGGGGCTGCCGGATGGCGCTACAGCGACACTATCGCCTACACGCCAGACCTGGGCCCGGACTCTGTGCCCACTCGCGTGCATGCCGTAGCTGTGGGCTTGCGGCACACTAATGCATACCAGTTCTCCAACATTTATATAGAACTGACCACCCACCAGTCCGACACTGTGATGGTGGACACTTTCAACATCCGCTTGGCCGATGATTACGGCCATTGGCAGGGCACAGGCATCGGTGTGGGTTTCCAGCGGGTAGACACTCTGCTGCGCGACATCGCCTTGGAGCCCGGCCAGCCCATCTACTTGCGCCACATAATGCGCGCCGACACACTCTCCGGCATTGAGCAAGCCGGCATAATTGTGCTTTGATATGGAAAACTTAGGTCATTTGCTTACGCTTGACATATTTCGCAAAGTGGGCCAGGTAGCAGCCGACATGGGCCGGGAATGCTATGTGGTTGGCGGCTATGTGCGCGATGCAATCCTGCGCCGCCATAGCAAGGACATCGACTTTGTGACTGTGGGCAGCGGCATAGAGCTGGCTCAGGCTGTGGCAAAATCCCTTGGGCCCAATACAAAGATAGCCGTCTATCGCAACTATGGCACAGCTCAGGTGCACAAGCACGGCTGCGAACTGGAGTTTGTGGGAGCGCGTAGAGAATCCTACCAGAGAGATAGCCGCAACCCTATCGTGGAGGACGGCACCCTGGCGGATGATATCGCGCGCCGCGATTTCACCGTAAATGCCATGGCTATCAGCGTGACCCCGGATAATTTCGGCGAGCTGATCGACAATTACGGCGGGGTAGAGGATATCTGCGACCGCATAATCCGCACCCCTCTCGACCCTGATATCACTTTCAGCGATGACCCCCTGCGCATGATGCGGGCCGTCCGCTTCGCCACGCAGCTGGATTTCACCATTCATCCGGACACATTCGAGGCTATCCACAGAAATGCCGAACGCATATCAATCATAACGCCGGAGCGCATCAAGGACGAGCTGCAAAAAATTATGCTCTCGCCCAAGCCCTCGATAGGCTGGGACTTGCTGCTGCGCAGCGGGCTGCTTAAGCTCATCTTGCCAGAATTGGCTGCCATGAAGGGAGTGGAGGTTATCCGCGGCCATGGCCACAAGGATAATTTCTACCATACCCTGCAGGTGCTCGACAATGTGGCCGCCGCAAGCGACAATGTGTGGCTGCGCTGGGCTGCCCTGCTCCACGACATAGCCAAGCCGGTGACCAAGCGCTGGGATGATAAATTGGGCTGGACATTCCACAACCACAATTTCATAGGCGCCAAGATGGTGCCAGCAATCTTTGCCAGGCTCAAGCTGCCCATGGGGGCAGAGATGAGGTATGTGCAGAAGCTTGTGGAGCTTCACATGCGCCCGATCGCCTTGGTGGAGGACGAAGTGACCGACAGCGCTGTGCGCCGATTAGTGAACTATGCCGAAGAAGACCTGGCTGACCTGATGGTCCTGGCTCGCGCCGACATCACCAGCAAGAACATCGCCAAGAAGCAGCGCTTCCTGGATAATTTCGATCTGGTGGATCAGAAGTTCTTGCAAATTATAGCCAAGGATGAGGATGCCAAGTTCCGTCCGGCCCTCAACGGCAACGACATTATGGAGATCTTTGGATTGCCCCCGGGCAAAGATGTGGGCTTCTTTATGACAAATCTCACCCGCGCCACCAAGGAGTGCGAAATAGAAAACACCCCCGAAGCCTGCCTGGCCTACGTCAAGGCCCTCGGCGCCGCCCACGGCTACCCCCCGAAAACCGAAAACTGAAAACTGAAAACCACTAACCACTAACCACTAACCTTGAACTGAAAACTGAAAACTGAAAACTGAAAACCGAAAACCCAGTGTACTACCTCACTAAAAAAATAGAAATATCAGCAAGCCACAAGCTCTGCCTCGATTACGAGAGCAAGTGCACTCAGCTGCATGGCCACAATTGGATTGTGACGGTGCATTGCCGCGCTGAAAAGCTCAACAGCAATGGCATGGTGACCGACTTCACCGACATCAAGCGCACTGTGATGGGCGAACTCGACCATGCATACCTCAACGATGTGCTCCCCTTCAATCCTACAGCCGAGAACCTGGCACGATGGATTTGCGAGCGCGTGCCCAATTGCTACCGGGTGGATGTGCAAGAGAGCGAAGGCAATATTGCTTCATACGAAATATGATTAAGGTGAATGAAATCTTCTATTCATTGCAGGGCGAGGGCGTGTATGCCGGCACCCCGGCTGTGTTTGTGCGCCTTAGCGGCTGCAATCGCAGCTGTGAGTTCTGCGATACGGATTTCAACGCCTATACCCGCATGTCGGAGAATGAGATTGTAAACCAGGTGGTGCGCTATGGCGCCAACCATGTGGTAATCACCGGTGGCGAGCCTACGCTCCAGCTAAAGGAGAGCCTCCTGGAAAAGCTTCACCAAGAGGGAAAGTACATACAGATAGAAACTAATGGCACGCGACCTGTGCCAGAGGGGGTGGACTGGGTGACGTGTTCTCCCAAAGAAGGACCGTGGGAAATCAACCGGGTGGATGAGTTGAAAGTAGTCTTTACGGGGCAGGATGTCGAGGCTATTCTGAAAGAGTTTGCTCACCTTAATCCCGCATTCATTGAGCTTCAGCCTTGCAGCGGACAAAACATAAAGGAAACCATTGATTACATACTATCGCATCCGCATTGGAGACTGTCGCTCCAAACACACAAGTTTGTGAACATTCAATAGCCTACCATAGTTTTTAATATCAGGACACAAAATTCTAATATCAGGACACAAAAACACTACTACCATGAACAAAGAAATCGCCCTGAACAAAAACGCGCTGGTGAAATGGCTCCAGAAAGAACCCGCCACTTTCACTAAGGATGACATCATCCGCTATATCGTGGAGAACGACATAGAGATGGTGAATTTCATGTACCCCGCAGCTGATGGCCGCCTGAAGACTCTCAATTTCATCATCAACAATCAAGAGTATCTTGAGACTATCCTCTCGCTGGGCGAGAGAGTGGACGGCTCTTCGCTCTTCCCCTTTATCTCAGCCGGCAGCAGCGACCTGTATGTGCTGCCGCGCTTCCGCACTGCTTTCCGCGACCCATTCGCTGAAATCCCCACGGTCACTATGCTGTGCTCTTTCTTTGACAAGGACGGCAATCCCCTGGAGAGCGCCCCGGAGCAGACATTGCGCAAGGCATGCGCTGAGTTCACCAAGGCTACTGGCCTGTATTTCCAAGCCATGGGCGAGCTGGAGTACTATGTAATCTCCACCGACGATGGACACTACGAGGCTACCGACCAGCGAGGCTATCATGAGAGCGCTCCCTTTGCGAAGTTCAATGATTTCCGCACCCAATGCATGCAGTACATAGCCCAGATCGGTGGGCAGATCAAGTACGGCCACAGCGAGGTGGGCAACTTCTCGCTCAATGGCACCATATATGAGCAGAATGAGATAGAATTTCTGCCAGTGGACGCCGAGGAAGCTGCTGACCAGCTGATGCTGGCCAAGTGGGTTATCCGCAACTTGGGCTACCAGAAGCGCTTGGATGTGACTTTCGCTCCCAAGATTACCACCGGCAAGGCAGGCAGCGGATTGCATATCCACATGCGCATCGTGGACAAGGATGGCAAGAATATGATGCTCGATGAGCATAAGCAGCTAAGCGAGACAGCGCGCCGAGCCATAGCCGGCTTGATGCTCTTGGCTCCGGCCATCACAGCTTTCGGCAATACCAATCCTACCAGCTATTTCCGTCTGGTGCCACACCAGGAGGCCCCCACCAATGTGTGCTGGGGAGATCGCAACCGCTCGGTGCTGGTGCGCGTGCCTCTGGGGTGGACAGCCAACAAGGATATGTGCGCCGAGCTTAACCCCGGCACTCCCACCACTGTGGATATCGATGCCACCAAAAAACAGACTGTGGAGATTCGCTCGGCCGATGGCTCAGCCGATATCTACCAGCTAATTGCCGGCTTGGCAGTGGCTCTGCGCTACGGCTTCGAGCTTGAAAATGCTCTGGAGATAGCCAAAAAGACCTATGTGGATGTGAATATCCACCAGGCAGAGAATGCCGACCGCCTGAAAGATTTGGCTCAGCTCCCCACTACATGCGCTGAAAGCGCTGACGAGCTGGAGCGTGTGCGCCAGATATTTGAAAGCCATGGAGTATTCAGCCCGGGCATGATCGACGGCATTATCGCCAAGCTCCGCGCTTATGACCAGAGCGAGGCCGATGCGGCCAAGGCCGACTCCACCTTGATGCGCGATCTGGTGCACCGTTATCTGCATTGCGGATAAAATAATTCTCCCTAAAAGCGAAAAAGCCTCTGAAAAGAGGCTTTTTTCGTGAGGGGACAAAAAAATTATCCGTCATCACGACGAATAATCTTCTTACCTTAAATCTAATACCA
>CAZRYC010000079.1:0-8326 GCA_964604175.1 uncultured Bacteroides sp. | reverse complement strand
GGCTGGGAGCCAAGCCTGCAGTTCGAGGAGGGCATCGAACGCACCGTGCGCTGGTATCTCGACAACCAGGAGTGGATGGACCGCATCACCAGTGGCGAGTATGAGAAATACTACGACGACATGTACAAAAACCGCTAATCCCGCTACTCACCCTTGTTCTTCACATCCGAAAATATAATCCTCATCGGTGCCGTGCTGCTTATAGCTGGAGTGCTCTTTGGCAAATTCAGCTATCGTTTTGGCCTGCCTACTCTGCTGGTATTCCTGCTGGTGGGCATGGGCTTCGGGGTGGACGGATTGGGCGTACAGTTCAGCGATATGCACACAGCGCAATTCATAGGCATGATCGCTCTGTGTGTAATTCTTTTTTCTGGCGGTCTTGACACTAAATTCTCCTCAATCAAGCCGGTGCTTGCGCCTGGCTTAGTCCTTTCCACATTGGGAGTATTGCTTACAGCCCTGCTAACGGGAGTGTTTGTATGGTGGCTATCAGGAATGTCATGGACTAACATCCACTTTGCTCTTCTTCCATCAATTCTTTTAGCTTCCACCATGGCCTCCACCGACTCAGCCTCGGTTTTTGGCATTTTAGGCACACAAAAAGTGGGCCTCAAGGAAAATCTGCGTCCCACATTGGAATTGGAAAGCGGCTCCAACGACCCGATGGCATATATGCTCACACTCCTCTTGATTGAGACCATAACCATGGGCGGAAAGCTATCCCTGGGAGTGTTGGCTGTGCAGCTTGTACAGCAGTTCGCCGTGGGCGGCGTAGCCGGCTTCCTGATGGGCAAGTTCTCTGTATGGCTCATAAAGACATACAAGCGCATAGGCGGCGAGCACGATACCGAGGATGAGGGACAAGCCTCTTCAATGGTGGGCATCTTAGCCATAGGCAGCGCATTCTTGTCTTTTGCCCTGGCAGATGCTTTCGCCGGCAACGGCTACTTGGCCGTGTACATCTGCGGCATCGTGCTTGGCAACTCTAAGGCTCCTTTCAAGCGCGGCATTTCCCGCTTTGTCAGCGGCATGAGTTGGCTAAGCCAGATAATTGTGTTCTTAATGCTTGGATTGCTTGTAAATCCTCGCGAAATGATGGGAGTGGCAGCCATGGCGGTGCTTATAGGCATATTCATGATTTTGGTGGGCCGACCGCTCAGTGTGTTCATCTGCCTGGCTCCATTTCGCAAAATGTCGTTCAAAGCCAAATGCTTTGTGAGCTGGGTGGGATTGCGCGGCGCAGTGCCTATCATATTCGCCACATATCCCGTAGTAGCTGGAGTAGAAGCATCTTCTGTGATTTTCAATATCGTATTTTTTGTAACTCTCCTCTCACTAATCATTCAGGGCACTACTGTGATTAGCGCCTCTCTCAAGCTGGGCCTCACGGAAAATCCGCCTATGGACGAAGATGAGTTCGGCGTAGAACTCTCCGAATCCCTCCCCACTGCGCTGCACTCCATGGTGCTCTCTGAAGACGACTTGGCTAAGGGCAATACATTGAAAGACATGGCCCTTCCGAAAGGCACCCTTGTGATGATGATTCGCCGCGGCGACCAACATATCATCCCCAATGGCTCGCTCACTCTCCTCCCTGGCGATGCTTTGCTCTTGATTACGGAAAAATAGATCATATACATGAAATATCTTGCTTTGGCTTTATCTTGCATGGGACTGCTGTACGCTCAGGCGCAGAAATCCATGCATTACGACTTGGCTTTCGAGCCTGAAAATCATATAATTGATGTGACCCTCTCGCTTTCCCAAGTACAGTCTCCAGAAATTCTGCTTAAGATGCCGGTATGGGCTCCGGGCTATTACATTATTCTCGATTCACCCAAGCATTTGCACGGTTTTACCGCGACAAGCAGCGATGGCAAGCCACTTAGCTGGCAAAAACAACAGAAAACGGGTTGGAGAATTGAAACCGATGGTGCTCACGACATAGTGGTCAAATATAGGCTGTTCGCCAATATCCAATCAGTAGGCGAGGCATGCGTCGATTCTGTGCATGCCTATCTTCCAGGCAATGAGGTATATATGTATATGGATGGCCGCAAGGATCTCCCTGCCACAGTCCGGGTAAATCTCTCATCACAATGGTCAGAAGCATGTACCGGTCTGAAGGAAATCGGCGATAGAGAGTACTATGCGTCTGACTATGACCGATTGGTTGACAGTCCCATCTATGCCGGTTCGCCCACTGTGCATAAATTCAGCATAGGGGACCGCCAATATACACTATGCATAGCTGACAAAAAGGATCTGGATCTTACACAATTCGAGACAGAACTGACAAAAATGATAGGCGCGGCAACCGATCTGATGGGCCATGTGCCTTATGACAACTATTGCTTCCTTTGGATGGAGCCTGGGCGCGGTGGTCTGGAGCACATTAATTCGCAAGCTTGCTTTGTCGATGGTGGCTTATACGCCACTGACAGAAAGGGGCACCGGGACTGGATGAATTTCGCCACACACGAGTACTTCCATCTATACAATGTGAAGTGCATCCGCCCTATAGAGCTGGGCCCATTCAATTATGATGGAGAGAACTACACTGATCAGCTTTGGGTGAGCGAGGGTTTGACTTGCTATTATGAATATGTGCTGATGCGCCGCGCCGGCCTCACCACTGCCGATGAGATGAAGAGCGATATCATGGATATGGTGAAATCCACTGAGACTACCCCTGGCCGAAACATCATGCCGCTCTCGCAATCAAGCTACGACATCTGGCTAAATTTCTTCAATAAGGATGCCAACAGCAGTGATGTGCGCATCTCTTACTATGTAAAGGGCCCAGTCGTGGGCCTAATGCTTGATTTGGCCATGCGGCAGGCCACGGAAAATCGCCGTTCGCTCGATGATCTGATGCGTCTGCTCTACCGCCGCTATTATCAAGAGCTGGGGCGCGGCTTTACCACCGGAGAGTTCTGGGCAGCAGCCTCAGAGGTGGCTGAGGGGGCTCCTCTGGATGATGTGCGTTCCTATGTATTCACCACCACCCCTATTGACTATGACAAGCTTCTTGGCTATGCTGGCTTGAGCCTGGATCGTGAGAACTGGTCTATGCGGCCAATCGCAGGTGACACCACTCCGCTGCAGCGCGCTATCCACCAATCAGTATTCGGAGAATAGTTCTCTGACAACACAATGAATCTTATTCAGAAATTTAAGGTAGTAGCTGGATTGCCCACCTTTCCGGTGCTGATGGCCCTGTGCGCCACTCACTGCTTCAATGACATGTTGCAGTCAGTGATCACCGCGGTCTATCCCATGATTAAGCTGGATTTGGGGCTCAATTTTGCCGAAATCGGACTTATAACCCTTGTCTATCAGATAGCAGCCTCTGTGTTTCAGCCCGTAGTGGGATATGTATTTGACAAGCATCCTGTGGCCGCAAGCCTTAGATTAAGTACTATTTACACAGCTTCGGGCTTGGTGATCTTGTCATTTGCCAATTCTCTGCTCTGGATATTAGTGGCTGTCTTTATTGTGGGAATGGGCTCCGCTACCTTGCATCCTGAAGCTTCGCGCATTACTTCGCTGGCAAGTGAAGGAAGAAGAGGGATGGCTCAGTCGGTGTTCCAGGTAGGTGGCAATTTCGGTGGATCGATAGGCCCGCTGTTGGTGGCGCTGATTGTGGCTCCACATTCTCGCCATTTCATCCTCTTTTTCTTGATTGTCTCCATGTGCGCCATCCTGGTGCAACGGCCGATAATCCGTTGGTACAAAGCATATCTGCGGGAGCGCAAGCGTGCCAGCGGACAGGCTGTGCCCAAGCTGCCTATGCCGCTGCCTATGCGCACCACAATCTTTGCCATTTGCATTCTGATGTTTTTGATTTTCTCAAAATACATCTATATGGCAAGCATCACGAGTTATTACACATTTTTCTTAATCAAGAAGTTCGGTGTCAGCATCTCTGCCTCGCAGATTTGCCTGTTTGTGTTCGTTTTCTCTACAGCCTTAGGCACACTTGTTGGCGGTCCCATAGGCGACCGCTATGGGCGCAAGCCTGTGATTTGGGTTTCCATCTTGGGTACGGCGCCATTCAGCCTGTTACTTCCTCATGTAGGCCTGACACTTACAATTATTCTTAGCTTTTGTGCCGGATTTATGTTATCTTCCGCATTCCCCGCCATCCTGCTCTATTCTCAGGAGTTATTACCCAATCACTTGGGCACAGTGTCTGGCCTTTTCTTTGGCTTTGCCTTTGGCGTAGGAGGCATAGCCTCTGCCGTGCTTGGCGATTTTGCGGACCTCTACGGCATCGAAGCCATATATAATTTCTGTGCCTACATGCCACTGCTTGGCCTAATCACCTGCCTGCTACCAAATCTCAAAAAGCTCCAGAAGCCCACATAGAGAATATATTTTCTTTTTTTCTCATTGTTTCTCCCTATGTAAAATATTTTTCGTAACTTTGCAATGCAATAAGGGCCTCAGGCCTCAAAATAGCACGCCGCAATAGCTCAGCCGGTAGAGCATTTCATTCGTAACGAAAAGGTCGTGGGTTCGAGTCCCACTCGCGGCTCCCCTGAAAAGAGATAAATTTCTGATTACCAGAGGTTTGTCTCTTTTGTTGTATAGAATTGCACCAAAATTGCACCAAAGAAAAATGTTTTGTTTCCTTACAGATATTTCTTATAATATTGTGAAAATACATTTAATTTTGTATCTTTGCATTGAATATAAAACTTTTAATACGAATTAAAAATGAATCTAATTAAATCACTTCCTTTCATATTAAGTCTTTTGTTTTCCCTAACAATAAAAGCGGAGGTCTTCTTTCCCCTTGGGGAAGAATTTAAAAAATGTGATAATTCCGAATTACATTCCCTAAACGATATAGCCAATTTTTTGGGATATGGCCCAGATATGTATTATACCTATACTGACAAAGATCTCACAGGGAACGACATTATAACTGTTGGCCTTGTTGGGTTTTCTTCCAATATATTATTTGTGCTCACTAAAGATAATACCTTCGATTTGACTATTCAAGATGTTAATTCTTATATGAGTAATTTCAATCAAAAGAAGATTTTATCGAGTGTTGATTATGAAAGGAGAATGGAATCGATAATAGAGAGTGGGGATACAGTATCAGAAAATAACATTTACAGATTTTTCGATAATTCAATTGAAAAGATAGAAGAGGGTATATATTTTGATGGAAGATATGGATATCTACTATCCTTTTCAAATGGATTCCTAAAAGATTTTTGGAATGGTGAATACATTAATGCATATACTAAAGACTTTAGAGTGGAATATCCTAAGGCCTATACTGCGATGTATAACATTGCTAAGAAATATTGGAATGATGAAGAAAAGGCCTGTAAAGAATTGAATGAACAAGTATATTATTTTAGGCATATAAAATTTGACAATTTGACGTCGTTTAAAAATGTTAAGGAAACGGATATAGAAAGTAATATATCAGTTTTAAACTATAAAATCATTTACTCAATTCAAGAAAACTTAAATCTAACTATTAGGGAACTTAAAGACTATACGCATAACCAAGCTCGACGTGTTGACGTTAATGACGATTCCTTAATTGGTTACGAATATAATGGTATATTATTCACTTTCTACAAAGAGGATGGAACCTTGAAATCCTACATTCATAATATGGGACCTAATGGAATTTCATCTCATGACCAAGGTAAAACTCCCCTCAAAGAAGAATACCTATCAGAATGGAATTATGCTTATCTTAATAAAGAAGCTGGAGATGTAATGACTCTTTTGAGTCAACCTCATGAGAATGGAACAGTCTTGACTTTGCATTTAAGACAAAATGGAACATTAGGAAAAGCAATAATTTTGGTCTTAGGGAAAAATAGAAAAACAGGAGTAAAGTCCTTAACTTTCAAATTTAATGAAAAAGAAGGGGAGCAAAAGACCTTTGAGGTTAAAAGTAAAAATGGAACTAATAATACCATTATTATAGATAAATATTTAGATGAAATAATTGATTGTCTTTCTTTAAATAATAATTTCGAGATAATACTTACCACGGCCAATAAGGAATACAAGGGCATTACTTATTTCTTTAATTCAAACCAACCATTAAAAATTAACTAATAACATCAATACTGAGTGAAATTAAAGATCTTTCTTTTCCCTACCTTTTTTGTTTACTTTATGGTTAGGCGCATATAGAATACACCTAAGTTAAAGTAAATCCTTACTCCAATTATTGTGATTTACAGAATTTGTAGACGTCTTCTATTGAGATTCTGCGGTCGATGTATTTGTTGATAATCCCCGATGGAAGTTTCCGTGCCATATTATCTCCCACTTTGAAGAACCATTGATAACCTGCATTATCGGGATAGAGTGTACAATCGCACTGCTTCTTGAACGCATCTTCACCCTCTCGGGTGAAAAGCCAATATTTAAGAACCGCGGCTTTGGCCTTTTCAAGTTCATCAAGCGTCTTGTCAAATTCATTCTTCAGAAGAATCAATTCTTTGTCTTGCCTTCCCATTCTCACTTGTTCTCTTTTGTAAGATTCAAAATGGCTGATGTCAATCGGTTCGTAGGTGCCAGTTTCAACATACGTGTCGAAACTGCGAATGAACTCTAACACGGCATCTCTGATTGAGGCTACGCCATTGGTGTGGCCAAGTTTGGCGATTTGGTTCAAGTTGACTTGCATCTTGTAGGGGATTGAATTTGCTCTTTCAATGCGCTCTCGATCCTTGACACTTAGAGCTTCGGTCAACTTGACATTCAAAGAGGCTTGACGGATGTATTCCGAAGGGGTGAGGCCAGCCTTGGCTGCTTTCTCCTTGACCATTGTCAACTCCTTTTCACTGTACTGTACTTCTTTTCGCTTGGTGCGTACTACTGATGTGCCATCGCTTTTCATCGGCGACCTCCTTTCCTTGCGCCATATTTGGGCTTGATGAACTTGGCGTTTGGCTTCGGCTTCCAGTCTTTCCAATCGTCATTGTCAAGAGAGTTGTTGTCGCAGCCTCCGACACTCGATGTCACGATCTCTGAGGGCGCAATAAGTTCAGCCATGGCGCCAATGAAGTCGGGCGAATGGCTTGACTCTGCCATAGTCCTTGTTGAACTAACATTTACTCCCTTACCTCCAAAATCATTGTTCTTTGGCTTGGTTTGAGACGTGGCAATGCCATGGCAATGGCTTGGCGATAGCATGGAGTTGCCTTGCTCGGTCTTGTGATTTTCCGTTTGCTTTGCTAGCTTCTTGTGGTTGGCAGGTGTCAGACCCCAACGCTCCGTTATCTCCATTGAGCACTTCTTCGCATTCCTTCCGATGCAGGCGAGGGTCGCACGCTTGCCATTGTCAAGTATGACGTTGGCGAGAAGGTGGAAGTGAGGATTCTTGTGGTCTTGGTCATGGTGCCGTCCAACTACGTATTGGTCGAATCTGTAGCCTTTCGTCTTCAACAGTTCAATCCAATCTTTGAGTATTTCCTCATAATGAGCCTCCAATTTCTCAGTGTCATCAGTGTGGAATGACAATATTATATGCACGGCCTTGACTTCGACCGATGGTCGCAACTGCGACTGCATCTCAAAGTCGCGGATGATGGCATCGACATTAACAAGCGATGACACTTTCCGTGCCAATGCCACTTCCCCATCCTTCTTTGGATTCAGAATGTAATTGAGCGTTGCCGCCAAATTACGTGTGTAAATTACCTTACTAATCATTTTTTATCCTACTTTCTGTTGGTAAAATCTTTTTGTTATGGAGGGTGGGTAAGGGGCAACTAACCGAATACGTATTACCCGTAGGATACGTATGTTGGTACCGCTTGCCACCCTCCATAATCAAAGGTCTCATATTCGTTCTCCTTTGAGGATTTTGATGACATCGCTCTTGCGATAAGCGAGTTTGCCACCTTGCTTGATGGGCACCAGGTATCCCTCCTTTGCCCAACGCCAAAGTGTTTCCTGCTTGCGGTTGAGCATCTCTGCCGCCGCTTTGCGTGTGATTAGAACATCTTCTTCCTTATCCCCTTCCTTCTTACGGATTTCCTCAGCCAAAAGAACTGCCAGTTCTTTGAGGTCATTGCCGCTCAGCACCACTTGGATGTTGCGGTCATTGTTAATTAAATTTTCAATCACTCTATAAACTTTTTAATGTGTTTTTCGTTTGTGAGTGCAAAGTAAATACGATAAATTCGATTTTCAAAAAATAAGTCCAGTAATATGTAACGAATTAATATTTATTAATTTAAATATCGAAATCATACTCTGTTTTCATACTAAATGACCAAATTTTCATACTTCATACTCGAAAGTCAGACTGAGGAAGAATAAAACAACAAAC
>CAZRYC010000078.1:0-8421 GCA_964604175.1 uncultured Bacteroides sp. | reverse complement strand
TGCAAATTTCTATACCGATATTTTTGTTCATAGAACTAACTTTGGAAACTTAAAATAGTTATCAGTTCAACTGAAAACTGAAAACTGAAAACTGAAAACTCCAAACATTATCTTCTAAATTCAGTAATATAACAAGTGGGGAGGGGCTTTTGTAGGGGGTTCTTGTTTTAAAAAACATAAAACTTCGCTTAATCCGCGACCTTTTTTTGTTAATTGCCCCCATTTATGCAAAAATCCCCCACCGCCTGACGCCAACCCTCACCCGCCCAGCTCGGAGAGGGTCCGCTTGCGGGCCCTTACCCGCCAACAACAAGAGGCCCGCAAGCGGACCTCCCCCGAGCTTAGTGGGCGCCCCGCCTCACCCACCCCTCACCACCCCTCGCCTCACCTCACCCAACTCCCAACCCTAAACCATAAACTACAAACTATAAACTATAAACTATAAACTACAAACTGAAAACAATTTTTTCTTCTCCATTAAACAATATTCGTATATTTTTTGTTAAAAAAAGTGTTTTAATCCAAAAATAATTATTACTTTTGCGGTTGAATATTTTATCAAACTATGCCCAAATTTGCGCACCGGCTCATATTAATCACTGCCTCCCTGTGCCTATCTGCGTCAGCATCAGCTGCTTTCGCCCAAGACACCCTGGCTCTGAAACCGGCCTCAGCAGCTTTCAAGCACCTCGATGTCGGCGTATCCGTCGGCACCACCGGCCTTGGAATACATGCTGCCACCCCGCTCACTCCCTGGATGAGCGTGCGCGCCGGCCTGAGCTATGTGCCACGCTTCAACATCCCCATGACCTTCGGGCTGGAGACCTTCGACGCCGAGGGCGTAAACACCGGCAAGTTCGAGCACCTGCAGGAGCTCCTGCGCGACGAGATGGGCATCTCCATCGACGACGCCGTGGACATGAACGCCAAGTGCACCATGCTCGACTTCAAACTCCTGCTCGACTTCTACCCGCTGCCCCGCAACCGCCACTGGCGCCTCACCGCCGGCTTCTACTGGGGAGCCTCACGAATAGGGCATATCGAGAACGATATCAAAGATGCCCCCACCCTGGTGGGCGTGACCATATACAACCACATGTACGAATACTTCGTCAACGAGACATACTTGGATCAGCCAATCTTCGGCGAAACCTGGATCGACCCCGACATGGGCGACCAGATGCGCGACCGCTTCTTAGGCTACGGCCGCATGGGCGTGCACCTGGGCGACTTCAAGAGCAGCGGCAATCCATACATCATGGAGCCCGACGAAGACTGCATGGTCAAGGCCAACGCCTATGTAAACCACTTCAAGCCATACCTGGGCGCCGGCTACGAGACCACATTCGGCAAAGACAACAAATGGAAATTCAGCACTGACCTCGGAGTGCTCTTCTGGGGCGGCACGCCGGCCATCAAGACCCATGCCAACCTCAACATGGAGGACAACCCCGTGGTCAACCTCAGCAAGGATGTCACCGACATCCACGGCAAGGTGGGCGACTATGTGCGCTTTGTGAAAGCCCTCAAAGTTTACCCGTCGCTGAACTTCAGTATATCTTACTCTATCTTCTAACCCTAAAACCAAAATTTCTAAGAAACGAAACAGAAAGTCCCATCTAACACACCTAACCTATTTAAAACGTATCAACTAAACAAAACAACTTAATAACTAACTTTAACTAACAAAAGAGATGAAACTGAAATCCTTCAATTCTCTGCTTGTAGCCGTTCTTCTGACCGGCCTGGCCGGATGTTTCACATCCTGCAAGGATACCAACGAAGATGACTACAACAACGTCATGGGCGAAATCAGCTATCTGCAAAAGCGCATTGAGGAAGTCGCTTGCAAATGCCAATTAGTGGATAACGGTGATGGCTCTTATACCTTGACCGTTAATGGTAATAGCTGCAAAATTCTCAAATTATCAGATCTTGAGCTCGGACTAGTACAAAACATCATTGACAATTGGGGTAATTATGACCCGGCTGATTTTGATGGCTTAAAGATTGATGGAGCTCTTGCTAAAGCTTATAATGCTTGGAAAACAAGTGATGGTAAATGGCATGATGTTCAAGAAATCTTGGATTACATTGATAAGCTGGCAAGCCTCGATCAAGTAAAAGCCCTTTCTGCTCGCTTGGCTTCGATTGAAGATGTTATCAAGGTTATCGACGAGCGCATCAACAGCATCGAGATCCAGCAGGTAAGCAATCCTATCTTCGGCAGCCTGGCTGTGCCCTTCGATATCAAGAACATGATGCTCTTCAACTGGTATCCAGAGTATACTGGCTCAGTTAGAGTAGGTGGCGAGTCTGTTGCTCCTGTGACCACAGATGTAAAGCTTGGCACCATCCGCTTCTCTGTTAACCCCACCAGCATCGACCTCACCGATAGCAAGTACACTGTAGAGCTTATCAACAGCCTTGGCGAAAGCATCGAAGGCCTTACTATTGAGAATATTAAGCCTTGCGAAGAAGCCCTGAAGTTCTACACACGCGCCGACGAGACCCTCGTATGGGAAGCTGACGTTAAGGTTGCTGACCTGGATGCCGTTCGCGTTTACTCTGGCGTTGACTTCGTATCATCTGTTAAGGATGCTATCAAGCAGAAGAGCCTCAGCACCGTTAGCTCTATGGGCGGCATCGTGCTTGAGAGCCTCAAGAACATGAACAACCAGATCGATGCCCAAGGCATCCGCATCAGCTGGGAAGAGCCCGTTAACTCCTACGATCCTACAGCTGACGGCAATGGCGTTTATCCTAACACTACTACTGGCGACATCGATGACAATCCTACTGCTGAAGAGTCTAAGAAATTCAGCGTAGTATCCAGCTTCAACATGGCTGCTTTCTCTGTTCATCCTCTTGGCACCACCACCCTCGATGTTGACGGCCAATGGCTTGACCTCCCCGAGCTCCCAGACTTCCAGGCTGCTATCGACAAGGTTAAGGACAAGGTTAACGCTACATTCGATGAATATAAGAATCAGCTGAAATTTGAATTTAAGTATGATCCTATCGATGTAAGCCTCGAAATACCTGAGATTGAAATTACTATCGACTTTAATGCAGATGAAATCACTTACGAATACTATGATCCTCGTATTGATAAAGTGGTAACTGAAAAGGTTAAAAATATTGATCAACTCGTTTCCAATATTCAGAATTCCATCAAGGAAAGCATGGGCGAATTCAGTGATGAATTGGGTGACAACTTCGATGCTATGTTAGTAGATCTCAATGACCAATTGAGTGCTATCATTAACAGCCTTGCTGAGGAAGTTAACGGTAAGATCGCTGATGTTATGGCTGATATCCAGCAGAAGACCAACGACGGTATCGATGCCATCGCTAACCGCATTGAGAACTTCTATACTCTCTTCGAGAAGATCTACAACAAGTCGGTTGACCTCGCCAACAATCCTGGCAAGCTCCTGCACCCCTGCTTGCTCTACAAGAATGGCACCAACATCGGCCGCCTCAGCCAGAGCCAAGCTGTTCCCTCAACATTCGTGCTCGACGGTGGCAATGCCATCACCCTTATCCCCACCACCTGGAACTGCCAGCTCATCAGCCCGATTTACAAGAAGGCTATCGTAATTGACGGAAAACCACTTGCCGGTTGCAATTGCCCGATGAATGGTGAGCAAATGACCGTGGCTTGCGAACTCACCCCAGGCGACCACACCATCGTTTACGAGGCTCTTGACTATCGCGGCCAGAAGACCACTCTTACCTACTACGTAACTGTTAAGTAACATCTAAATTAATTAGCAACAATGAATATCAAGAAATCATTGGTAGCCTTGGCAGTCGGCGTATGCGGTCTCTCTATGAGCGCACAAACTGCTACGGAAACCACAGTATATGACTTCCAGCCCACTTGGTACGTCCAGGGGCAAGTGGGAGCCCAGGAGACCCTCGGCGAGGGCCCGTTCGGAAAGTTGCTCTCACCTAACGCCAACATAGCCGTTGGCCGCCAGTTAACCCCAATCTGGGGCCTGCGCCTGGGCATCGGCTCGTGGATGAGCAAGGGTACCATCAAGACTGACGACCTTGGCCGCCAGAACTGGAAATACAAATACATCGCTCCCGCAGTGGATGTGACCATGAACATCACCAACGGCATCTGGGGTTTCAACCCGGAGC
This sequence comes from uncultured Bacteroides sp., assembly GCA_964604175.1. Classification (GTDB taxonomy): domain Bacteria; phylum Bacteroidota; class Bacteroidia; order Bacteroidales; family Muribaculaceae; genus CAG-873. The sequence continues at coordinate 4,269 of CAZRYC010000078.1, read as the reverse complement.
GCCTGGTTGACTGGAACATCTTCGCCGGCATCGGCCTGAACGTAGCCTGGGGCAACGACGAGGCCAACGATGTGAACAAGGCCCTCGTGGCTGCCGACATGCCCGGCCTGCAGTATGTATGGGATGGCACAAAGTGCCGCCTGCTCGGCCGCCTCGGCACTGCCGTGGACTTCAATGTGGCTCCCCAGTGGAAGGTGGGTCTCGAATTCAACGCCAACTTCCTCAATGACCACTACAACTCTAAGAAGGCTGGCAACGCCGACTGGTATTTCAACCTGCTCGCCAGCGTGAAGTACACCTTCGGCGAGGGCTACACCAAGCGCGTAGTCAAGAACGAGCCCATAGTGATCGAGAAGATCGTGGAGGTGCCCGTGGAGGTGATCAAGGAGGTTGAGGTTACACGCGCCGTGGAAGAGGTGGAGCCCGAAGGCCCCATGGAGCGCAACGTGTTCTTCGCCATCAACAGCTCGGTTATCACCGTGGAGGAGATGCAGAAGGTGCGCGACGTGGCTGAGTACCTGCGCGCTAACCCCGAGGCTAAGTGCTCGGTAACCGGCTATGCCGACAAGAACACTGGTACACTCGCTATCAACCTGCGCCTCGCTAAGCAGCGCAGCCAGGCTGTGGCCAAGGCCCTGACACAGAACTATGGCATCAGCAAGGATCGCCTGATCGTGTCGAGCATGAAGAACCAGGACTACCAGCCCTTCCCCAACGATACCCCCGACTATGTGCTTAACCGCGTAGCCATCTGTATCTGCGAATAATCCGCCCCCCTGCGGACCCCCATAAAAAAGGCAGCCCTCCCGGCTGCCTTTTTTATTCCCCCCACCTATCGGCGGCCTATTCCTGCGTTCTTTCTTTCTTTCGTGCTCTCGTTCTCAAAAATTATTCGTAACTTTGCAATTTAAAATTTTGTTTTCAGTTTTCAGTTTTCAGTTTTCAGTTATAAAAATTTACTATTCAAAGAATAGGTATCAGTTCAACTGAAAACTGAACTTAGCGAAGCGATCTCACCGAGGCTTGTCCGAGGTAAAACTGAAAACTGAAAACAAAAAAAACTGAAAACTGAAAACTGAAAACTGAAAACTGAAAAAAATGCGCATAAAGAGGCTATACACATTCATGCTGCAGCAGTTCCTGCCACTGCTGCTGATGACCTTTTTTATCTGCCTCTTTATCGTGATGATGCAGTTCCTCTGGCGTTACATCGACGAACTCGTGGGCAAAGGCATCGGCTTCTCAGTCATCGGCGAACTCTTCTTCTACGCCGCCCTCTCCATGGTGCCCACAGCCCTGCCACTTGCCGTGCTACTGGCCAGCCTCATGACCTTCGGCAACCTCGGCGAGAAATTCGAACTCACAGCCATGAAGGCCGCCGGTATCTCCCTCTTCACCATCCTAAAGCCCCTGATCGTGTTCATGGTGGCCCTGGCCATCGGGGCCTTCTTCTTCCAGAACAATGTGCTGCCCATAGCCCAGACCAAGATGTGGACCCTGCTCTTCTCCATGCGCCAGAAGAACCCCGAGGTCGAGATCCCCGTAAAGACCTTCTACGACCAGATCCCTGGCATGAACCTCTATGTGGAGGACAAGAACCCCGAGACCGGCATGCTCTACGACATGATCATCTACGATATCAGCCGAGGCCTCGACAACAGCCGCGTGATCCTGGCCGACAGCGGCAAGATGAACTTCACCGAAGACAAGACCCGCCTCTTCCTGCACCTCTACCGGGGCGAGATGTTCGAGAACCTGCGCGAGAGCGCCATGGGCAGCAATAGCAGCAACTATCTGCCCTTCCGGCGCGAGAGCTTCACCGACAAGCAGATATATTTCGTGTTCGACGCCAACTTCAACCGCATGGACGAGGGCACCATGCGCAATCAGTACATAGGCAAGAATGTGGCTGAACTGCGCACGAGCATCGACAGCATCAACGAGATAGTGGACTCCGTGGGCGACGGCTATGCCCGCGACCTGCAGCGCTACAGCTACCTCACCATCCCCTACACCACCTCCCACCCGGAGGAGGTGAGTTCGGAGGAGGTCCGCTTGCGGGCCTCGGTGGATCTCGACTCCGCATTCGCCGGAACCTCCCCATCCCAGGCTCGCGGCTTCATCAACCAGGCCATCGCCAAGGCCAAGCGCAACCGCCAGGACTATGAGTTCCGCTCATCCTTGGTGATCGAGCAGGCCAAACTCGGACGCCGCCACTCCATAGAACTGATACGCAAATACACCCTGCCCATCGCCTGCCTGGTGTTCTTCTTCATCGGGGCCCCCCTCGGGGCCATCATCAAGAAGGGCGGCATAGGCACCCCGCTGGTGATCTCTGTGTTCCTGTTCATCGTGTACTTCATCTTTGACAACATGGGCTACAAGATGGCGCGCGACGGCAAGGTGGCCGTGTGGTTCGGCATCTGGCTCAGCACCATCGTGATGCTGCCCCTGGGCATCTTCTTCACCTACAAGGCTGTGGGCGACAGCCAGGTGTTCAACCTCGACGCTTACAAGCTCTTCTTCGACCGCTTGCGCGGCAAGCGCCTGGAGCGCAGCCTCTGCATGAAGGAGGTCATCATGTACGATGTGGAGCCCGCCCGCGCCCTGGCCATGCTCCAAGCCTTCGCGGCAGCCCTGACAGCTCACCTGCCCTCGCAATCTCTCGAAATCTCTCGAAAGTCATCGAAAATTCTCGAAATTTCTCGAAAATTCTCGAAAGTTCTCGAAAATTTTCGGCTCTTTGGCGACTCGAAATCTCGCGCTGAGCTCAATGCCCAGCTCTCCGATATAGTGGAATATCTCTCCAATTCCCGCAATCCCATGGTGATCACCCTGCTCAACCGCTACCCCTTCGCCATCCGCCGCCGCGACCTCCCCTCCGCCCTGGCCACCACCCGCGCCCTCCTCCAGCTCTATGAGCCCACCAGCTAACCCCTCTCCGGCGTTAGCCACCCCCGTGTTCGGCGGTTCTACCGCCGAAAATTACAGAAAACCGAAAACCCTACCCCTCTATGCTTGACACAATAGAAGATGCCATAAAAGATTTTGCCGAAGGCAAAATGGTCATCGTGGTCGATGACGAAGACCGCGAAAACGAGGGCGACATCATCGTCGCCGCCGAAAAAATCACCCCGGACCAGGTGAACTTCATGCTTCACCACGCCCGCGGCGTGCTATGCGCCCCCATCACCATGGGCCGGTGCAAGGAGCTAGACCTGCCCGTGCAAGTGTCCAACAACACCTCGATGCTCGGCACCCCCTTCACCATCACCGTGGACAAGCTCGAGGGCTGCACCACCGGCGTCTCCGCCGCCGACCGCGCAGCCACCATCCGCGCCCTGGCCGACCCGCAGAGCACCCCGGAGACCTTCGGCCGCCCCGGCCATATCAACCCCCTCTACGCCCAGGAGGAGGGCGTGCTCAAGCGCACCGGCCACACGGAGGCGGCCATCGACCTGGCGCGTCTGGCCGGCCTGACGCCGGCCGCCGCCCTGATGGAGGTGATGAACGAGGACGGCACCATGGCGCGCCTGCCCCAGCTGCGCCAGATGGCCGACGAGTGGGGCATGAAGCTGGTATCGATCCGTGACCTCATCGCCTACCGCCTCAAGAACGAGCGCCTGGTGGAGATGGGCGTGGAGGTGGATATGCCCACCCATTACGGCCACTTCCGCCTGATACCCTTCCGGCAGCTAAGCAACGGCTTGGAGCACATAGCCCTGATCAAGGGCAATGTCTCCGACGGCGAACCCGTGCTGGTGCGCGTGCATAGCAGCTGCGCCACCGGCGACATCTTCGCCAGCCAGCGCTGCGACTGCGGGGCGCAGCTCCACCGCGCCATGGAGATGGTGGAGAAGGAGGGCCGTGGGGCCATCCTGTACCTGAGCCAGGAGGGCCGTGGCATAGGCCTGATGGACAAAATCAAGGCCTACAAGCTGCAGGAGCAGGGACTGGACACTGTGGATGCCAACCTCCATCTGGGCCACAAGGCCGACGAGCGCGACTACGGCGTGGGGGCCCAGATACTCAATCTGCTGGGCATACGCAAGATGCGCCTGATGACCAATAATCCCAAGAAGCGCATAGGCCTGGAGGGCTATGGCCTGGAGATTGTGGAGAATGTGCCCATAGAGGTGGGCCAGACCCCCTACAACCTCCGCTACCTCCACACCAAGGCCGACCGCATGGGCCACACCCTCCACTTCTAACCCACCCCCAACTGAAAACTGAAAACTGAAAACTGAAAACTGAAAACCGAAAACTGAA
>CAZRYC010000077.1:0-8734 GCA_964604175.1 uncultured Bacteroides sp. | reverse complement strand
GCTGTCGAGTTGTTTTATAGGCTTGACTGATTGGATAAACTGCTTTTTCATTTTTTGTGTAATGACACATGACTTAAAAGTAATGTCGGCTTGTAGAAAGTCGGCATTATTGCATTAAGAATACTATCGTTGAATCAAATCCAGCACATTATTTCGACGGGGTTAGGAACCTTGCGAACTCTCTTGAAATATAGCTTCCCCAGACATAGAATCTCACGAATGTCAGGCGAGGTTTTGAGACCGTTTTGCCATAGAAAACAGCGGCCACGACCTTGCCTCCCTGACGCTCTATTTCAGCCTTGAAATCCTTTACGCTTTGTCCGGTTGTCAGCACATCATCTACAATAATGATACGCTTGTCCGTGATGTCCCGGGTGATGCGATAGTTCTTTTTCAGGATACGGTTATCACGTCCTTTGGACGAGTGCAGACTGTCCCGTGGTTCAAATATATCTATGTCATATAATCCTGATGTGAGATTACGTCTATTGGCACAGATATACCAGTTCAGCCGTTTGAACCGTTGAAGATATTTGATGTCATTGCTGCATGGCATGAACATCACATGATACTTCCCATCGTCCATATTTAACGAGGAAAGACACCCCTTGAAGAAGTCTATGCCATGAGCATCACCGCTCTTGAAATCATACAATGACTGACAGAATTTCCGTTGTTCACCATTGAGCAGGATGTTATATCTGAATGGATAATAATGCCCATAAAACACCATCTTAATACCATGTAACTTGAATGGTTTTAACGGTTGGTAGTCCTCGAAGAACGAGATGTTGGAGAAGTAGAACATCTTACAGGCATCTTTATGACCGGCCAATACTGCCAGCCGACAATAGTAATCCCTTTTCTCTGAGGTATGAGCAGACAAGGCAGATGCGAAAGCTGCTTCTGCGACTTTCCGCCGCCAAAATGATAACCTGTATAATAGTACCGCTATTACACAGATATAAATTATATTTAATATATTCAGATCCATGCAGATACAATATATGTATACTTCATAAACGTGAAATTGAGGTTACAATGTGCAAAATTGTATAGAAAAAAATGGAGAATGTAAGGAGCTGGAGAATTTTGTTATGCGAAATAGTAATATATCTATTGTGTGTCGATGCAGAGAATTTAAATGTTTTTATATTTCTGGAACCAAAATACTTAATCTCAGGGAGCCTTCGGTCTCTTTTTTTGTTGCAGTTTGAATCAGCGTCAAAACCTTGCCTATATGAAAAAGAAAATAATTCCTGATGGTTTTAATGGCTGGTTGAATTAAATCGTGTAATTTTGCATTTTATTAATTCAAATTATCTATTTAAGGGATAGATTAATAATTTACATGACAACAATAAAATACACAAAGGGGGAAGAATTGTGGAATGCATGGTCTCATGCCGCAGGAATCATCATAGGCTTGGTGGCTTCAGTGATATTCCTTTCGATATGCTCCAGAGGGAACAATCCTTGGGCATTTCTAAGTATAATATTGTATATGTTCGGTATGCTTGGCTCATACATAACATCAACAGCCTATCATGCGACATTTAGTCGTAGCCGATGGAAAGAACGGTTACGCCGTTGGGATCATGCCGCCATCTATTGGCACATAGCAGGAAGCTATTCGCCGATTACTCTCGTGGCTCTGCGTGAACAGGGTTATTGGGGGTGGGGACTATTTATTTTTGTATGGCTATGCGCAATAACTGGTACGGTCATAAGTTTAATAAGATTGAAGGCGCATAGCAATTTGGAAACAATATGCTTTATTGGCATGGGACTGTCGGTATTTGTAGCCTTTAAACCCCTTATAGCCTCGGTGAGCATGAATGTCATCGCATGGATTGTGGCGGAAGGAGTCTGCTATATAACCGGAGCGGCGTTCTATAGCCTTACTAAACGAAGATATATGCATTCCGTTTTCCATTTCTTTGTGTTAGGCGGAAGTGCTTGCCACATCATTGCCGTATGGCTTATACTTCTCGAATATGTCTGTTGGTAGCCTTTTATCTCAAGATCCTGAAATTTAATAGAGTGAATCTAACGAAACGATATGACAAATGGAACAAGAGCATGATGTAACATTAACTGACGAAAACGGATGCTGTTGTCATGATGATGAATGTCATTGCCACTGCAATGAATGCCATTACCCGGACAACGATACTGATGATTCTTCTTGTGATGATACCACTCCGGTTTTCTATAAGGAGCTAACTCCCGATGATTTCGATGATTGGGACTAATCATAGAGCTGTATTTCTGTTGATTTGTATAATTTCAAACAAAATTAATCCAACCCATAAGAGACTTAGCTGTCTTTGGTGGGTTGGATTAGTTAGTTTTGGTACAAAATAGGCTTCCAGTTTGCTCGTTTCAAATCATATCTTCACATCTGGCAAAGCGAAAAATATTAGGCGTATAGGTCAAATATTATCAGCCATTCTTTATAGGATTGGTCGCTGAAAGATAAATGTCAAGGGCACTGACCATAGAGGGAGCTCTTGGTGATGGCGCACTTACATCAAGACGTAATCCTGCATCTTTCACCGCCTGTGCTGTTGCCTCTCCAAATGTGGCGATCCTGATGTCCTCCTGCTTGAAGTCTGGAAAATTATTATACACAATTTATATATACTTGTAAACCTGCTGCTTACAAATGATAAATCCGCATAACATAACAAATACGTAACAAAACTGGATTTATTTTCGATGTGGCTGCAATTCTTTTAGTCTTTCATTTCATCCTCTTCTTATATCTCTATTTTTACCGGTTCCTGTATCGTGTTTCTGTTTCCGATAAGGAGTAACCGCTCAAAGATTTTTGCAGCCAAAAGAAAAACCAATTCTCCGTAAAGATACTCATTATTGCTTATTTTTATATACAAGCAGGCAAAAATACCTGCTTATATATACTTTACTTTATTTTAGCATATATAGGCTAATGGAGTAAAGTAAAGTGTTTTTGTTCCTTTTTCTCTTTATTACAGAACAGCCAAAAAAGAAATTATATTTTTCTTTTGGCTGCAATCCGCTTTTACTTTTGTCCAGAACTCGCTCTGTCCGTCATCATCATCCGCAGCTTGCTTAAATTGTGTCGCAAAGGTATCTGCGCTGTCTTTGTCTCTGCAAGGTCTGGCGTCCTGTTCACGGCACAGCCTTCATACTTCGCATTGCGAAAGTTGAGCTTTGCCGCTGAAACCTTGCATAGTGCGACATCACACCTTTCTGGGCAACAAAATTATAATCAATCCCGAATGTAGTTGATGCGACAAGAGGGAAAACAAAAGTTTAACAATTAAAAATCACGATTATGCCGAATTGGTGCTGTACAGCGTATGCCATTGAAGGTGATGCGCAAGAGGTAAAGGCTCTTTACGAGTTGATGAAAGAGTTGGAAGAAAAAGAGAAGCCGACCGTTGAAAACGGCTTTGGAACATCATGGCTGGGTTGTCTTGTCGATGCTCTGAACGTGGACTGGCACAATGTACCATGCAGGGGGCTTTGGGAGGGACTGGAATTTGACGGATGCGTTCTGGCATTCTGGACTACAACGGCGTGGGATTCCTGCAACGAGGTTTTTGACCTTGTGCGCAAGAAATTCCCGTCGCTGCACTACTACTACCGAGCCGAAGAACCGGGTATGGGCTACTACTGCACAAACGACGTCGAGGGCAAATACTATCCCGATAGATATATCATTGATTTGAGGACGGACAAAGGCGATTGGCAGACTGAGTATTTTACCGACCTGCCGAGCCTTTACGAATGGCTTGAAGATATTGCAGGTGTTCCTATCCGCTCCGAGCAGAATATTCAGGCTCTTATGCAAAAGTGGGAAGAAGTTAGCTCTGATACTTATATAAACATTAACGAATTTGAGGTTGTAGAGGATTGGCGATGAGAGTAAAACGAATGACCGAATACGAGGGAAAGCGAGCAGTGTTATCTCGCTTCCCGAACTTTCACAAGACGGGCAATATTGCGGGTATGAAGCACCGCTATTACGGTCGCGACGCCCTGCTTGTCCGATGCGGCGACTATATCTACAATGTTTCGTCCGAGCCTCATATCTACCATCTGTTGGCATATTGACTAACCACCGACGGCTGCCCGTTATCGGGCGGCTGTCGCTGTCAATAGCCCTTTTATATCCTCCGTCCGATACACCTCTTTTAGGGAACTGCTCAAAATCTTCTTATACGGGCACGGCATAATTCAGTTGTAGAGACGATTCCCGTATCAACCATATCGGCCCCCATGCCGGCGATATTTTTCTATGCAAAGTTACAGCGAGCGACCGACCGCCAAGTACCGCTCCGCTAATTGTCACGGAGTAACGACAACCTTCCGCAAATCGAAGATTTGGGTATTCCATTACTCCGCTCGACTATTTACTTGTCTTATCGTTCGTCTTCGCTGTCCTGTCTTGCTCGAAAAATTTATCCCGACAAGGAAGCCGAAAAGGCTTCAAGATAAGGGAAAGAAAAGGAGTTTAACCAATTAAAATTCATTGCTATGCACAGCAGGATTTTCCAAATTACAAAAGAGCAGGTAGAGCGAGACAACTATCTGCATGAGGACACACTGGTACAGGGCGACGGCAGTCATATTGATTATTGCGCTGAAATAAGTGAGGCAGAGCGGGAACAGAGCATTGCCTGTCTTGTCGAGGATGTATTGCCTCAAGGTATGTTTACACGTTTGGGCGCAAACATCATTCGCTACAATGGCGGTATGGAGCAATGGAAAGAGCAAGCCATTGCAAATATCCACGAGAAACTCTCCGCACTCACACCCGAAAACTTTTTCTATGGCAGTCAGTTCTATGACTTGAAAGAAACGGTTGTCAATCCGCTGAATACGGCCTTTCTGTTCTATATGGACGTAGCAGGAGAGCAAAGTATGCCGGAGACCTCCCACAACTTTATATTTTATGTGAGCGGACTTGAGGAGGGAACGCTGCTCTATATCGGCGGTGTCATCGACTATCATTTTTAATCCCAACAGACAGCGACAATGAAAGGAACAGAGCAATTCAAGAAGACAATCAAGGCATATTTGGACGAAAGAGCCAAGACGGACGAGCTGTTTGCTGTAACTTATGCCAAAGAGAACAAGAACATAGACGACTGCGTTACGTTTATTCTCAATCAAGTGAAGAACAGCGGCTGCAATGGCTTTGCCGATGATGAAATCTACTCATTGGCGGTGCATTACTATGACGAAGACACAATCGACATCGGCAAACCTTTAAGTTGCAATGTCGTTGTCAATCATCAAATCGTGCTGACGGAGGAAGAAAAGGCGGCGGCGAGAAAGCAGGCAGCAGCACGTTATGAAGAAGAGGAAATGCGCAAGATACGCGAGCGCAGGAAGCCGAAACCGTCCGCACCGCAACCCGAACAGCCCATGCTTTCACTCTTTGATATGTAGCCTATGAAACCGAGAACACGTTTCCAACATAAGGTCGCAGCCGCCAATGAGCGGTTGCAGCCTATCAAAGACAAGGCTGTCGAGTGGGCTTTTCGCCATACGCTGAACCACTATGCGTTTCGTTCGCCGAAAGGTCTGACCACCTGCCTTGACTGCGGCCACAAGTGGCATGAAACTGGCGACAAGAAATGTCTGTGCCCTAAATGCGGTGCAGAATTGGAAATCAACGATACACTCCGCCGTAAGGCTATGGAAAAAACTTACTGCTCCGTTCTTGAAATACAAGACGGGATGCAGATATTGCGTACATTTCATTTGACTGCTAAATACCACAAATCGAAAGCCGCAGAAATCTGTATCCGCGAAATTGTTAGACATTGGCTGGACGAGAATGGAAAGAGTGCTGTTACTGGCTTATGCAGGACTATGGGCTATTATCTCGACTGCTTTGCGCGGTCAGAAATAGAGTTGCGCCAAGACAGCGATGTATATCAATACATAGCGAATTTCAATCTCTATCCCGAATATGATTTAATTCCTCAGCTACGGCGCAATGGATTGAATGACAATTTTTATGATATTGCACCTCAAAAACTGATGAAAACTCTATTATATGACAGCAGAATGGAAACCCTGCTGAAAATGGGCCAGATTAGAGACCTCAAATACTTTATTGACAACGAATATAGATTGAACGAATGTTGGGCTGCGTATAAAATCGCCACAAGAAACAAATATCGTATATCTGATATTCGTTTGTGGGCAGACTATGTTAGTATGCTTTTACTATGCGGCAAGGATATTCGCAATGCCTACTATGTCTGCCCCAAAAACTTGAGGAGCGAACACGATAAGTATCAAAAGAAAATTCAGGCCATACGGCAACGAGAATGGGAGAAGCAACAACAGGAATGGCTCATTCGTGACCAAAAACGCAGAGAGGCAGAAATGCGGAAAGCAATTAAGCAAGAGCAGGAGTTCAAAGAGATGAAAGGCAAGTATTTCGGCTTGCAGTTTACGGACGGATTAATTGTTGTGAGTGTGCTGGACAGCATTGAAGCTCACTACGAAGAAGGTAAGGCTATGCACCATTGTGTTGGTAGCAGCAATTACTGTCTTAATCCACAAAGTTTGATTATGTCCGCACGGATAGACGGCAAACGTGTCGAGACTGTCGAGTTGAGTTTATCTTCGTTTGAGATATTACAATCAAGAGGTGTTTGTAATCAAACAACTGAATATCACGACCAAATCATAGCTTTGGTAAGAAAGAATGTAAACCAAGTCCGTCGATTGGCGGCAGCATAGCATATCATCATTCAAGGTTGGTCAGCTGCTCACCTCTGTCAGGTGGGCAGCTGATGGCCGGTGGGCGGCTCTCTGTCGGTCGCAGCCGTCCACTGTTATAAAAGATGCCGTCGGAAATATCCTCCGACGGCATCTTTCACCTTATCTGCGGAATCTGCGATGAACTTCCTCATCGTTTTCTTCAGTCTGTTCATCGTCACCCTTTTCTATCCGCCCGGCCTGTTCATCTTCCTTTTGTAGCGAACGGTCGCTTTTTTCATCGACCCCCGTCTTTTGTTCTTCGCGCTCACCACGCTCTATCTCCTGAGCTATGCAATCCACCTTCTGGGTTATCATTGCGGTAGCCTTCTTGACATCGACGAGCGTCGTCTTAATGAACTGCGGCGACTCCTTCAGTCTGTCGAGCCACGACTTGAGATAGGCGCAACTGTCCTCCTTGATATGGGTAGACATGCCGTATCGTTGTGCTACCAACGCCGCCCCCATCTCTGCCACCAACTCTTCGCGGGCATATTCGTCCGATCCCATAGAGGTCGGTCTGATACGATTGAGGACGCTCTCCACACCGGTAGAGTGTGTCATCTCATGAAAAAGCGTACCATAGAAAGACTCCCCGGTCTTGAACTGGGCCTTTTCCGGCACAACAATCTCATTTTTCGAGAGCGAGAAATAGGCATTGTCCTGATGCTTGGGATAAATCGGACAAATCCACAGGTTGTCCCGAATCATCATATCGACAGGCTCGAACGAGAAATGTTCACCGTTATCGATTCTGGGCCGTCCATTCTCCGCTTCGAGTTTTTCCCACAACTCCGGACGCGCCTGTTGCAGATTGGTCTGGGAGATATTGAAGACACGGAATACCTGCATGCGCGGATATACATTGTAACGTTCCTGCTCTTCGGGTGAAAGTCTCCTATAGTCGTCATACCTGATCTTCTCTTTCGTGTCCTTGTGTACGCAGGTGAAAGTCGTCAACATAACCGGAAACGACTTCTCGCCCTTCAGCACGGAGACCTTGGGCAGATCGTTTCCCTCCTTGTCCTTGGCATCACGATTCATGCGCTGTACGCAGTCGAACGTGCAGAAACGCGGGATCCTATACCCCTCTTTTTCACAGTGGAGCATCAGCATAAAGGCATTCATGCCGTTATACTCGCGCCCAGCAAGATTTCTCGGCCACGACATCACGCCCTCCGTAAACCACGGTTTTCTCCAGTCCTCTTTGACATGCTCCAACTTCTCAATCATCATTTCTGCAAAGAGGTCCAGAGCCCTGTCTTCGGAGTTCGGCCCATCGTTCCCTTTCTTATAGGCTGCCATAGTCGTCAGTCAGTGGTGTTATATTCCGGCTTGACAGCCTCGGACATCTCTTCGACTTTGCAGGCGAGGTTCAGGCGGCCTTCATAGGCCGAGATGTTCAGTTCGCCCTTGACCTGCACGCGGCATCCGGGCCGCAGCCACTCCTCACGCTCGGCATCGAAGCGGAAGAACCGCACCCATATCGACTCGAATCCCTCATCGACCTTCTCGGTGCTGTGTGCCGAGAACTGAATATAAGGATTGCCTTTCTTATCGGTGTGCTGCCCGATGTTCTTGCCGACCCTGCCGCGAAATTCTATTCTGCCCGTAAGCGTATCCTCCGCACACTCCGGGGAGAAGTCGATTTCACTTGCCGAGAGGTTGAAATAGAGCCTGTCGCCGTGTTTTTTCAGCGTCAGTACACCCGTCATCCCGATGCGCTCACCGACACGATAATTGGCGATCTCTGTCTCGCTGCCGTCCTTACGAACACTTATCTCGACGGTCATGCCGCTGCCGCTTTTTGCCGGAACAGCGACCTTTACGGGAACAGCCAGAAACGACTTTCCCTCCTTGTTCGTGCACATCGCCGCATTCCCGGCGACAATGCCGCATACCGTTACATTACATTTAATCATACTCTTTTACTTATTTGTTGCTTATGACCCTCGGACTTATG
>CAZRYC010000076.1:0-9305 GCA_964604175.1 uncultured Bacteroides sp. | reverse complement strand
CTGGGGCTTTATTTTTTGTCCAAAAAGTTGCATTTACTATTAGAACTTAATAAATTTTTAGACGTCTCTTAAAATTTGGGGGTTGGGTGAGGTTCTTGCTACGCAAGCGGCCCTGCGGTTCGATAAACTCGCCCCGGCCGATAGGCCGAAAGCACCAACCCCGGAGAAATTACCATCGGGTGATGCTGAAGCCCTACCGGGCTGGGCCCGCAAGCGGACCCACTCCAAACAGGGATGGGCGAGGGAGGATGCTGAAGCCCTATCGGGCTGGGCGAGCAAGCTCACCCGACTCCAAACAGGGTGGGCGAGGGTTGGCACCGCTAACCACTAACCGCTAACCACTACCCACTAACCACTAACCTTGAACTGAAAACTGAAAACTGAAAACTACAAACCAGTTCCTTAAGCCATTTCGGCCTCGATGGTGTCCGGATCTGAGGGCGAGGGGGTATCGCCTGATGTGACAGCCTCCAGGCGCTTCATAATTGAGAACATGAAGAGGGCGGCAAGCAAGCAGAGAGCCACCAAGATGCCCCATAGCACCGGCATCGACACTTTGCCCCATAGCAGCATCGGGATCGAAGTGAGATAATTGCCTATGGCAGCGCCCAAGAACCAGAAGCCCATCATCGCCCCCTTGTATTTAGGAGGAGCCACCTGTGTCACAAACGAAGCCCCGATGGGTTGTAACAGCAATTCCGAAATCACCATTATAAGGTAAGTAAGCATCAGCCAATTGGGTGATGCGGAGCCCGACACATTGCCGTACTGGTCAACTGAGCAACCGAACGATGCAAAAATCATCACCACGAAAGCTACGCCCAACATCACCATGCCATAGCCGATCTTGCGTGGAGCCGATGGCTCTTTTCCCCGCTTTCCAAGCCAAGTGAAAAAAGCCAAGAACACAGGAGTAAAGGCTACCACATAGAACGGGTCGAACTGCTGGTAAATCTGAGGTTGAATGGCAGTGAGCGGATTGGGTGTAATGCTATAAATCCAAGCAATCACCCCAGCGCATGCCAGAAGCACCAGGCCCGACACCCAGCGACCCCTCTTCGACTTATTGTCAAATATTCCAAACAGGGCAAACACACCCACCGCAAACACCAACAGAGCCCATACATTAAAGCCTATTCGAGTGGCTCCATAGCACTCCGAGGCAGTACAGTTTTCGGCAAAGAGGGTAAGGGTAGCTCCATTTTGCATGTATATCATCCAGAAGAAGATTACTACGCCGAACACAAGCATCAGAGCCACTATGCGGCTGCGAGTCTGTTCGGGGGTCAGTTCCGGGTAAGCAGCGGCAGCCTGCGCATCCTTCTTCTTGCCCCCCCGGTCGATGCACACATGCTTGAAAGTGCGATGACCCAGGGCATAAATCAGATAGCTGACCACTACCGAAACGAACGCCACTCCGAAGGTATAGCCGTAACCGGTGCTCAGAGCATCCATGTACTGGGCGCACCACTCTGCGGGATTAGCGGCTCCGGCAAACTGCGCCAAAATGGCCATCTTCTCCGGCTCCAAGGTCTCGCCGGCAATCACAGCATTGCAAATTCCCGGCAAGGCCCCATTGTACACAAAACCTTGGGCGCTTAGCGAATACTCCGAAAGCCAAGTAGCCATCATCGGGGCAAAGAGCGCGCCAAGATTGAAAATCATATAGAAGATGTTGAAGCCATTGTCGCGCTGCTGGGCATATTTAGGATCGTTGTACAAGTCACCGATAAGCACCTGTATGTTGCCTTTGAACAAGCCAGTGCCTATGGCCACCAAAGCCAAGCCCACAATCAGCATCGTCACAGCCTCGCCGCTTCTGAACCCATTGGGCAAGGCTATCACCAGATAACCCGCGCCCATAATGGCCATGCCCAATATCACGCTTTTATTGTAGCTCCAGCGGTCGGCTATCATGCCTCCAAACATCGGCAGGAAATACGACACGCCCAAGAAAAGGCCGTAGAACTGGCCCACCACCCCCTCGTCAAAGCCAAACTTTGCCTTGAGGTAGAGCACCAGCACGGCTATCATAGTGTAATACCCAAATCGCTCGCCAGTATTGGCGAGCGACAGGATAAACAATCCTTTTGGTTGATTCTTAAACATAAGGCCTAATTTGTAACCCGTTCAAGCCATTTGAGCATGCCGAACATCACACTCATCGATGCCACGCAGAAGAAAGCGAACACAGCCCAACATTCCCACTGTGCGGGGAAATTGTTAAGCATCGTCACACCCAGCGCAATAAACAAGTTGCCAATCGCAGTGGCTGTAAGCCACAGGCCCTGGCAAATACCCTGCAGATGCTGAGGGGCAACCTTTGACACAAAAGAGATGCCCAGGGGTGAAATGAAAAGCTCTGCCACAGTGAGGAAGAAATATGTCACGATCAGCACCCAAGGGCCCACCTTCATCGACTCCTTGACAGCCTCGGCCAAGCCCTTGAACTCGATGCCAGAGGGGAAATCATTGATAATGGCCAACACCATCAGGAAGATATAGGCGCAAGCCGTGATCAGCATGCCGATAGCGATTTTCTTAGGGGTGGAGACAGATTTGCCCGTCTTAACCAAGGCACTGAAAATGAACATAATGATGGGGGTAAGCACAATCACAAAGAATGGATTTATGCATTGCCAAATTTCAGGCGCAATCGATGCGGTATCCACAAAGTCGCGAGCAAAGATTGAGAGCGACTGGCCGTTCTGGTGGAACGAGAACCAGAAGAACACAGCCACGCCCAGCACAGCGTAGAGAGCATATAGGCGCTGGCGCACTTCTTTAGCATCGGCCTGCTTCTGAGCCACATTTTCATTGGCGGCCTTGACCTTCTTCACCGGGTTGGGCAATTTCTTGCGGGTGCAGAAGAATACCACCAAGGAAATCAGCATGGCAATCACAGAGGCCACGAATGAGTAATGCACGCCCGTGTTGAACACCTCAAGATAGCTGCTGCAGAAATCAGCCAAGGGCACTGCCTCGTTGATGTTGGTCTGCGTAGCCTCAGCCAGTTGCTGGAGGTTCTGCATATCTGTGGCAGTAAGATTATTCTCTATATAATTGTGGCATAGGCGAGGCAGATCGGCGTTGTAAAGGAAATTATGCGACTTGAGGTAGGCGCTGCGCAGCAAGGGAGCCACAAATGGAGCGATCACACCGCCTATGTTGATAAACACATAGAAGATCTGGAAACCGCTGTCACGGCGCGACTTTGCCTGGGCCAAGGCTTCGGGGCCCTTTTTGGCAGCCTCAGCCTCAAAGTTGTCATACAGCTGGCCCACAATGGCCTGCAAATTGCCCTTGAAAAGACCATTGCCCGAGGCAATAAACAGCAGAGCGAAGCAGGTGAACACCAACACCCACATAGGCACTTGGCCGGCATTTCCGCCGAACACTGGCACAGAGAGCATGATATAGCCCAGAGCCATCACCAGCAAGCCAGCCATGATGGTGCCCTTATAGTTTTGCAAGCGGTCAGCTATGATGCCTCCGGGGAGGCTGAGCACATAAATCGAAAAATAAAAGATGGCGTATATCCAGCCGGCCGCATCATCTGAAATGCCGAACTTGGAGCAAAGGAAAAGCAGCAGCACGGCATTCATGATATAATAGCCGAAGCGCTCGCCCATATTGGATATAGCGGCAGCTATTAACCCCTTTGGATGGTTCTTTCTGGCATCTATCACATAGTACACCAAAAAGGGCACAACTACGACCAACACCAGAATTAGCATCGCCACCATGCGGTTGTTGGTCCATAGGTCAACAATGGAAAGTAACATAAAAGAAAGC
Source organism: uncultured Bacteroides sp. (assembly GCA_964604175.1). Lineage (GTDB taxonomy): Bacteria > Bacteroidota > Bacteroidia > Bacteroidales > Muribaculaceae > CAG-873. The sequence continues at coordinate 5,510 of CAZRYC010000076.1, read as the reverse complement.
AAGTTTATGAATTATTATTATTTGACAAGTTTATGAATTATTATTATTTGAAATGTATGGTATTGATTTAATTATTTGCAAATATACATAATTTTTTAAAGTTTATCTTTGTTGGAAGTCAAACTTTTTGGTTTTTAACTTTATTTAGAAGAAAAGAGCCCGGCCATGTCATAATGCGCTAAGCATCACCCCTCACCAACCATAGGAGAAGGTCCGCTTGCGGGCCTTTTGTGTTAGGGGCTGCGCTTGCGGGCCTTTTGTGTTGGGGGCCCGCAAGCGGACCCCCTCCTATGGTTGGTGAGGGGTGATGCCTAAAGCCTAAAAAATCCTATTTTGCTATCAGCAGATAGTAGTTCTTCTTGCCGCGCTGTACCAGGATGTATTTGTCGTTGAGCAAGAGCGCCGGTGTGGCAGCGGCAAAGATATCAGCCACTTTCTCCTTGTTGATGCTCAAGGCTCCCTGCTTCGCCATTGTCTTGGCCTCAGCCTTCGATGGGAATACAGCAGCCTTGTCAGTGAGCAGGTCCACTAATTTCACATCGCCGCTCTCAATGTCGGCGCGAGCAATTTCAAACTGTGGCACACCCTCAAAGACAGCCAGCAGCGTAGGCTCGTCGATCTTATGGAGAATGTCCTGAGCCTTGTTGCTAAACAGTATTTGCGAGGCCTCCACAGCTTGGTTATAGTCCTCTTCGCTGTGCACCATGCAAGTCACCTCTTTGGCCAGGCGCTTCTGCAGCGGGCGCAAGCCTGGATCCTTGGCTTGCTCCTCAATCAGAGCATCAATCTCTTCCTTTTCAAGGGCAGTGAAAATCTTGATGTATTTCTCGGCATCCGCATCGCTAACATTGAGCCAGAACTGATAGAATTTATATGGCGAAGTGTAGCGAGGGTCAAGCCATACGTTGCCGCTCTCAGTCTTGCCAAACTTACCGCCATCGGCCTTGGTAATCAGGGGGCAGGTAAGAGCATAGGCTTCGCCGCCGGTGGTGCGCCGGATCAGCTCGGTGCCAGTGGTGATGTTGCCCCATTGGTCCGAACCTCCCAGCTGCAGGCGGCAGCCGTACTCCTTGTAAAGATTCAAGAAGTCATAGCCCTGCACCAACTGATAGCTGAACTCGGTGAACGACATTCCCTCGCGGCTTTCGCTCGAGAGGCGCTTCTTCACAGAATCCTTGGCCATCATATAATTTACGGTAATGTGCTTGCCAATGTCGCGGATGAAATCCAAGAAAGAGTAGTTCTTCATCCAGTCGTAATTGTTGACCATGAGGGCGCGATTAGGTATATCGCTCTCAAAGTCCAGGAATTTTGCCAGCTGCTTCTTGATGCATTCCTGATTGTGGCGCAGGGTCTCCTCATCGAGGAGATTGCGCTCCTGGCTCTTCATGCTGGGGTCGCCAATCATGCCGGTGGCGCCGCCCACCAATGCTATTGGGCGATGGCCCGAGCGCTGGAAATGCTTGAGCATCATCACACCCACCAGGTGGCCTATATGCAAGCTGTCAGCCGTGGGGTCTATGCCCAGATAGGCTGAGGTCATCTCTTTTTTAAGCTGCTCCTCAGTGCCGGGCATCATCTGGTGGATCATGCCTCGCCAAGTAAGCTCCTCTATAAAATCTTTCATCTTTGTTGGTGATCTTAAAGTTTCGCCAATGCGGTGGCTATACGGTTGAAGGCCTCGCGGATAGTGTCATCGCTGACAGCGTAGCTCATGCGCAGATACCCCGGCATGCAGAAAGCGTCGCCAGCCACTGTGGCCACATGCGCTTGCTCCAGCAGGTAGAGGCAGAGGTCGTTGCTATCCTTAATCTCCTTGCCCTCGAATTTCTTGCCGAAGTAAGCGCTGACTTTTGGGAATAGGTAGAAGGCTCCCTCGGGCATGTTCACTTCCCAGCCGGGAATCTGGCGAGCGAGCTCCACAATCAGGTCGCGGCGGCGCTTGAAAGCGGCGCACATTTCAGCCACACACTCCTGCGGGCCAGTGTATGCGGCCTCGGCAGCTTTTTGAGAGATAGAGCACGGGCCCGAGGTCATCTGGCCTTGCAGCTTAGTGCACGCCTTTGCGATATCCAAGGGCGCAGCGCAATATCCGATGCGCCAGCCTGTCATGGCATAAGCCTTCGACACTCCGTTGACAATGACCACCCGGTCGGCGATCTCCGGGAAAGCTCCCATAGAGGTGAATGAGCCCACAAAATTGATGTGCTCATATATTTCATCAGCGAGCACAAGCACATCGGGATAGTCCACAAGCACATCCACCAATGCCTGAAGCTCAGCTGCGGAGTACACACTGCCGGTAGGATTGCTTGGCGAGCAGAGCAGCAGCATGCGGGTCTTGGGGGTGATAGCATTGCGCAGCTGCTCCGGGGTGATCTTAAAATCGTTCTCAATTCCGGCTGGCACCAGCACATTCACGCCTCCGGCGAGCTTAACCAGCTCCATATAGCTAACCCAAGCGGGCACCGGGATTATGACCTCGTCGCCAGGATTGATAGTGGCTTCAATCACATTGCAGAGGGCTTGCTTAGCGCCGTTGCTCACCACTATTTGCTCGGGAGCGTATGACACATGGTTTTCGCGATCTAATTTCTGGGCAATGGCTTTGCGCAGGGGCATATAACCGGGCACGGGGGAATATCTAGTAATATTGTCTTCGATAGCCTTGATGGCTGCCTGCTTGATGTGGTCGGGAGTATTGAAATCGGGCTCGCCGACTGACATATTGATCATATCATAACCCTGAGCTTTGAGCTCGGCGCTGCGTTGCGACATTGCCAGCGTGGCTGATGGGGCCATAGCCAGCACTCGTTGGCTGAGATCCATAAAGATATTTGTTTAGATGGTTGTGTACTGTGTTCAGGTTAGCCGGAGCCTTTGGTTAGGCTGCCGAAAAACCGTGCAAAATTAGCGAAAATCAGCGAAATACCCAAGTATCTCACATAAATTTCGTACCTTTGCACCACATTAAACTAAAAACGGTTTCGATTGTCTTATATTATAAACGGTTTCGATTGTCTTATATATTGAGGACAAAATCTGACACAACGACTACAACTAATTATGGACTACAACAATTATCCCAATCCTTACGATTACAATTCACAGTCAGTGGCCACTAAGACCTCTGCTGTGCTCAAGCAGGTGTACCTGAAGATGACACTGGCGCTGCTGGTCACTGGCCTGGTGGCCTGGTGGTGCGCCGGTTCGGCCGCCTACATGCATTTTATGGTCACCAACTCTTGGTTCCAGTGGGTACTCCTGATTGCCGCTTTCGGCATGACCTTCGCCATCAATGGCGCGCTGCAGAAAATGTCGTCCGGCACCGCATCGCTGCTTTTCTATGTATTCGCCGTGATATTCGGCCTATGGACAGCCCCGATCTTCCTGATCTATACCCAGACCTCCATAGCCAAGACCTTCTTTATCACCGCTGGCACCTTTGCTGCCATGAGCGTGTACGGCTACACCACCAACAAAGACCTCACCAAGTTCGGCAACATCCTCTTTATGGCCCTGATAGGCTTGATTATAGCCTCGCTTGTGAACCTCTTTATGCGCAGCGCCGGGCTGCAGTGGATTATCTCCATCTTTGGGGTGCTGATTTTTGTGGGCCTCACAGCTTGGGACACTCAGAACATCAAGAAGATGGCGGCCCTGATGCCCAATGAGCACATCGGCCGCTTGGCCACCTTGGGCGCATTGAGCCTGTATCTTGATTTCATCAACCTCTTCCTGTACCTCCTGCAGTTCTTCGGCCGCAGCAACGACTAAGAATAAGAATACGACATTTTGACCAATTTATAGGGAAAAAGGGTGCCTCAATTGGCACCCTTTTTGCGTTATATGTTATATATATAGTCTCAACTATTTTGTGGATTTCCGAAATGAGAAGCTTCTTACCCATTATATTTGCGCTGCTTTTAGGCTCGGCTGCCCAGGCCCAGCAAGTAAAGCCTATCGCCTACGGCAATTTTGACCAGTGGGTCACCCGCAACATCAAGGAATCGAAGCTGTTGGGGGGCAAGGAGAAGGTGGTATACGAAATCGGGCCCACCCAGACCATTGACGGCAGCGAGCCATACACCAACTTGGGAGGCTCGCCCTGGGCCACAAGCAATGTGCTGGCCAGTCCCATGGGGATAGTGAAGACCAGCAACACAGTCTATCCCGACACTCGCGGCAGCGGCCAGTGCGCCAAGCTTGCCAGCCAATTTGAGGAATGCAAGGTGCTGGGCATGATAAATATGGAAGTGATGGTTTCCGGTTCGATATTTTTGGGCCAGATGATAGAGCCGATAAAATCCACCAAAAATCCATACAGCAAGATGGTAATGGGAGTGCCCTACACTCAGCGGCCCAAGGCCATTCAGTTCGATTACAAACTCTATATGCCGGCCAACGCCGAGAGAGTGTACTCCTCCGGCTTTGGCAAGAAAAAGACGTATGCCGGCTCCGATGAGGCCGAGGTGCTGGTGATCTTGCAGCGGCGCTGGGAGGATGCCGAGGGCAATCTCTACGCCAAGCGCGTGGGCACAGCGCGCGAGCGGTATAGCGCCACCACCTCCGACTGGGTAAACTCCCATCAGGTACGCATCCATTACGGCGATATCTCGAAAGAGGCAGATTTCAAATCGGAGATGGATCTTATTTCCGATGACAATCCGTACTACGCCTACAACAGCAAGGGCAAGCTTGTGCCCATCCACGAGCAGGGCTGGGACAGTGCCGACGCCACCCCCACCCACGCTTTCGTAATGTTCTCTGCCGGCAGCGGCACAGCCTATGTGGGCACCCCGGGCCTGACTTTCTGGGTTGACAATGCGGCCTGGGTGTACTGAAAGAGGACCAACAAAGGGTAACAATTCCGGGTATTTGCTTTTTTTAAGGAATATTTAACAACTTTCCTCTTGACACCAGAAAAATCTTGTATTATCTTTGCAACATAATTCATCCAAGTTCATCACTCTGGAATCCTGACTCTCCCATACATATTTTTCTCGGCTTACGCATTGAGAAATAAATTGGAGTCGACCAATCCGAGGTAGCTTGTGACTGGCCAGCGACATTTTATATCTATCCCTCAGCGGAGGGGTGATGCCATAGGCCACTGCTGCATTGCAAGATCTTTGTTAGACAAAATATATATACTTGAATTTTGGATATGAGGGAGGTGCGTTGCTGTGAAGCAATGCACTTTCGTTTTAGAGAGTGCACTAACTGCAAAAAATAATTAAAAGCGATATTGTGGATTGAACCTTTACCCCACATCGAGTGTCTTATTAATACAAACAGCAGAAAGAAGCAAGGCAAAAAAGAATTAGTTTTTTCATAGGATTAGATTTTTAGAAAAGTCGGTTGTCGTGAGACAACCGTTTTTCGCTTCCTAGGATTCCTAGGATTCCTAGGAATCCTAGGAATCCTAGGTCCTAGGTGGCTTAGGATTCCTAGGATTTATTAAGTTCTAATAGTAAATGCAACTTTTTGGACAAAAAATAAAGCCCCAG
>CAZRYC010000075.1:0-9652 GCA_964604175.1 uncultured Bacteroides sp. | reverse complement strand
ACGATAACTAACCACTAACCACTAACCTTGAACTGAAAACTGAAAACTGAAAACTATAAACTACTCATTAGCATTAAGTGCCTCAGTAGGGTTGGCATCTGCGGCTCTGGTGGCGCGTAAATACACACAAGCAAGCGTAATTAGATATAAAGCAAGCACCACAACCACAAACCAAAGCACTCCCAACTCGATGACAACCGAGAATCTCTGCAACCACACAGCCGAACTAAAGTAAGCCCCTACGGCACCAATTATCAAAGCCGGCACGGCAAACCAAGAGATGTCACGCAAGAATAGTCGCTGGATATCCTTGCGTTCGGCCCCATTCACTCGGCGGATAGCGATCTCTTTGCGGCGCCGGTTTACATCATCTTGCACATAAGCCCATAGGCCAATCAGGGTGATAATCAGAGCAATCACTCCGCATATGCAGATAGCATTGCGCAAGGCTTTAGAGTCGGTGAAGAATAAATCCATATAATTGGAGTAAGAAATAATGTCCAATCCCATGTCAGGATAGTTTGTGTCAATTATGGCCTGTAAGTCATCCAAAGTGTTGCTATCCATGTTTTTCACTTTGATAAGCAGATTTGATGCCACTCCCCAGTTTGCGGTTTCTGTTTCAAAGAAGGCAGCGGTGGGGCGCTCATCCAGCCAATTTTCACTACCTTGGCCGCTTCCTATGCGAATATCGCCGTACACTCCTATCACTTCTACAGCTCCATGCTCTGACACTTGTATTAATTGCCCTACCAATGAGCCTTGCTGATTAGTTAGTTCGAGATACTTGTCAGCAAAGCCTTTGCTTACCATGATTTGGCTCTCTGTGTCGCGTCCTTTCTGAAAATGCCGGCCTTCTAATATAGGTATCTCCATTACATCGAAGTAATTGTCAGTGACATTGTACAAATCAGAGAAATTGAAGAGCGAGCGTTCGCCATCCGGAGATCCTGCTTCATTGCCATTAGCCCCATTGATAGGCAGCGTGAAAGCTCCAGCAATATCTTCTACCCCGCTAAGGCTCTTCATTTCATCCACGAGCAATTTTCGTTGTTCATGCGATAGGCGGAAAGTATCACATATATATATGTTCTCAAAGTTAAAGCCAGGGTCGGCTGTCTGTAGATGGTGGTATTGCCGCCCAATTGTTATGAGTAATCCTACTATGTAGGCTGTTGCTATAAATTGCACCACAAGGAGCGATACTTTCCAGATTCTATTGCCTTTGTGCTGCTTTCGGAAAGCACAAGCCACCGGTATGCGACCAAAGAGATAGGCTGGTGCCGCAGAGGTCACTATCAACACTGCGACACAGATTATACCGAGCGCTATCCAAGTGCTCGTGCTGAACAAATCCGAGGGAGCAAATCCGAATATTTCTTTGGCAGAGCCACTGAAGAGAAAGATAAGCCCAGTGGCTAACACAAGCGCTATAAACAAATGCACAAGGGCCTCGCTCAGAGTGAGGTGGAATATTTGACCCTGAGAGGCTCCGTAGCATTTCTTTACAGCTATCTCTTTGGCGCGAGAAATAAGAGTGGAAACTACCAGCAAAAGATAATTCAGGACTGCCACCGCAATCAAGGCGATAGCTAAAAGAGTAAGCAATGATAATGTGTTGCGCACATCCTTGTTATTGTTATGCTCATCGTTGAGGTTGGTCAGGGTGTAACTTAACTCCAAACCTGAGCTTTTAAGCTGCTCCAAGTCGATATGCCTTTCTTGCATATCTCTCAACGCTTTTTTAAGACTTTCTGGAGTCACCCCCGGGGCGAGCTTTACGAAAGAATTGTAGCGGTCGTTGCCAAGCCAGTTGTTAAGACTCCAATCTCCCATGATCTTGTTAGAAGCCACCGCATCATATTGTAAGATGCTGTTCTTAGGCTGGTCAGCAAATACGCCTGCCACTTCGTAATGCAGCTCAGGATTATCTTGATATGTGAGTCTTTGGCCCATGGCGGCTTGTATGCCTCCGAGTTTGTTGGCAGTAGTTTCCGACACGAACAGCATATTGGGCTTAGAAAGAGCCTCTTTTGGGTTACCAATCAAGATAGGTCGGCTCAATACATCAAAGAAGCAAGAATCGGTTAAGAAAATCTTGAGTTTCAGCTCTTGAAGATTTTCAAGAATCCAAGGAGAGTCTTCATTAAAAGCCCATGTGTATCTTGTAGCAGCCTCCACTTGGGGTATCTCAGCTCTCATTCCGGCAGCCACGCCGCCGGGTGTCTGAGGATATTCCACAACTTCGCCGTTGCGCACTACGAACTGGTTTACACGGTATATTCTGTCTAAATCGGGGTAGAAAGTATCGTAACTACTCTCGAAATTAACATCAGCGATTATCAGGCCGCCGACTGCCAAGCCCAAGGCAAGACATATAATTTTTATGCCATTGCTGCGACCTTTCTTAAATAGCGTCCTCAGCGCATACGATATATTGTTCATAATTTAATTTAAAGAAATTATCTTTTTGTCACCGAAGGACTCATAACCATTGACTATTACTCGCTCGCCGGGTTCCAAGCCTTCGAGCACCTCATAATAGTTGAGATTTTGTCGCCCCAGGCGAATGTCGCGTCGATAAGCCTTTTTGCCGCTGCCATCCAGCACGAAAATCCACTTGCCTGCCGTGGAAGCGAAGAATGTGCCTTTTGGTATCAGGATAGCCTCTGAGCTTTGCCCGAGCTGAAGATTTACGAAATAGCTCTGACCAGTGCGGATATTCTCAGGTCGCTCTCCCTCGAACACTAAATCAGTCTTAAACTTACCGTCGCGCACCTCCGGATAAACCTTGCGCACTCGCATCCCGTAGTTTTTCCCGTTGCGCTCCACAGTGGCTGTAAGGCCGGTTTGCACTCGGTCGATGTAATGCTCATCAATGTTGGCTTCAACTTTATAGTTGCTAAGGTCATTGATCTGGCCCACTTTGTATCCGGCAGCGATGTTCTGTCCTAATTCTACATCAAGCAATCCCAACTCGCCATCAATAGGGGATACAACATTTAGCTGATTCTTTCGCTCGCGAATCAGTATCACATTCTTGCGCATATTGTCGAGATTATCCTCCATCTGGTCCATCTGGCTCAGGCGGTAGATGCTGTCTTGGTCAAGGCGTTGCACTACCAGCGACTGCTTCTTGAGAGCTAATTCGTAGTCTTCTTTGGCTTGGATGTATTCTTCGCGAGTATTTAATTTCTCCTTGTACAGCCTTTCTTGCTGCTCGTAGACGCGTCGTTTCCGCACCACCTCCAAGTCGAGCTGAGCCTTTTCATTGCGATTGTTGAGGCGGTCTTGCTCCATGGAAATTTGGGTGTTGCGTAGGATGTTCTGCTTCTCAGCGAGCTCGGCTTCGGCATTTAGGATTTGGAGGTCGAGGTTGCTATTGCTTAGGCGCGCTATCACATCGCCTTTGTGCACATAAGCGCCTTCTTCCACCACTTTTTCTCGCACTATACCTCCCTCTTCAGCGCTGATTTGCACCACAGAGATGGGTTGCACCCGGCCATCTACACGCACAAAGTCATCGAACAGCCCCTGCTCTACATTCCCGATCTTTATTCCTCGGCTATCCACGCGCAAGGTAGAGCTCATATCGCTTGTCGCCAGCCACACGCATGCGCCAACCAGTGCTATGCACCCGGCAATCCAAGCCCAAGTCTTAGGCTTGATGCTACGAATGCCTTTCTTTTTTTCTATTTTTATGTCCATAAGGTTATTGATTACTTGTTAATGCTGTAGTCGGATTAAGATTGGCAGCGCGGTATGATTGCCAAAGCACAGTGAGCAGGCTCACTGCCAAGCAGCCTATGCCGCTTACCGCATAAATCCACCAGCTGAGCGTGATCCTGTAGGTGTGCTCTGCTAAAAACATATGTCCCAGCCAGTAGATGAGCGGACAAGCGATCACAAAGCTGATCAAGATGTATTTGGCGAATTGCCACAGCAGCCGGCAAAGAATGTTGTTGCTGTCGCTTCCAAATACTTTTCGCACAGCAATCTCGCGTTGGCGCTGCTCCACAAAGTAAGTGCTCATGGCTACCAAGCCAAGCAGCGAAATCACCAGGGCAATTATGGTGAAGAGCACCACAATGTCGGCCAGCCGTTGTTCATCGGCATAATATTCCACGATTACTTGTTCCAAATAGGGCGTAGAAGTCACTTCGGTCAAGTCATAGCCAAATATTTCAGTTCCTATCTTGCTTATTTGTCGCCAAGCCTCGCTGGCATCTCCCTTGGTCTTGATGCTAACAGCCCAGAACTTGTTAGATGAGTTGTATCTATCCAAAACATCAATCCACAGAGGCTGCATGGGAGCCTCAATTGTGCCTAATCTGATATCTGATATAATGCCGCGAATATTTATATTTTGGCTGCCAATATTGAATGATTTGGCATTGTCGTCAAGATCAAAGCCTTCTAAAAGCAGGCGATTTACATATACACCCTCATTGCTAATCTCTTTTTCTACGTTTATCCCATAGATATCCATCCATTCGGGAGTGACAGCGAATCGTTGGATTGACAGGGTCTTTCCATTGTTGATTAAGGTGTAATTGTCACCGCGCCCGAAGGGAGAACCCCAGTCAAGGCTCACTTTCTCTACACAACTGAGCTTTTCACATTCATTTTTGAAGGTTTCAAATTTGTCAGTACCCCAAGCATTAAGCGTGATAATGTCTTTAGTGTTGTAGCCCAGCGGGGCTGTTATCACATGATGTAATTGTAGCATCATGGTAATCGCCAGAGCTACCATAAGGATAGTTACAGTGTTCTGGATAATAATGAAAATCTTTGAGAAGATCATTTTCGTGCGTCGGCGGAAAGTGCCGCGCACCACATCTATTGGCTTATTGCTGCTAATTAGCAAAGCGGGCATTAAGCCAGCTAACACGCCAGCCACTATTAATATTCCCAGAGTGACAGCAATGGTGGCTAAGTTGATGCACGAAGCGATATCGATGTCTGTGTTAAGCAAATTCCCGGCATAAGGCTCAAATATAAAGGCTAAGCCGATGCCAATGCTTAGCGATAGGGCGCAAAGCAAGGTGCTCTCTGCCATCAATCGCCAAAAGATGGCTGTGCGTGATGAGCCCAGCAATCGGCGAGTAGCCATTTCTTTCGCCCGGAAAGCTGCCTGAGCTACTGTAAGGTTTATATAATTGGTAAGCGCGAATACCAGGATTACAATGCCCACCAGACTCAGCACTCTTACCATCCACAACTCGCCATTTTGTATAGTCCCATAGGAACTATAGTAGTCAGAAAAATACCTTTCTTTGAGTGGGAGCAGCTGTAGCTTGATGTCACAATCCGGGAGGCGGAAGAGCCAAAAGTTTTCCGTCAAATAATTCTGGTACTTTTGGGTGTTTTCCCTTAAATCCATCCCTTCCGGGCCAAGAAAGAAGAGCTCGGCGGCTACGGCATTGCCCTCAGTCATAAAGCTGGGGTTAATGGAGGCTACTCGTTCATATCTGGCGATGATATCTATTTCATGGCCTTTTGGCAGTCGGAATGCTGTGTTTTCAAAAGGAGCAAACACTCCAGTCACCACCATAGGTTGCATATCGCATTGCATTGTCAAGCTTTTTCCTACCGGGTTTTCGCTCCCCCAAATGTTGCGAGCGAAATTTTCTGACACCAGAATGTAATTGACATCATCCAGAGCATGATTGCGATCGCCGCTTACCAGTGGAAAGTCAAACATCTCAAAGAAGCTTGGATCTGTAAAAAACATACGGGCTTTGATTTGAGGGCGGGAGTCTGAAGATAGATAAGTGTTAGCGCGTATTATGGCGCATGAATTTTCCAATTCTGGAAATTTGGCTCGAAGCCCTTCTTGGAGGGCCCAAGCGGCTCCAGTGCATTTTTCTCCATCCATCTCTATGGCGTACTGGTAAATTCGATCGCGCTTGCTGTGCCAGCTATCCACATAGGTTTCTTGCCATATATATGCTCCGATAAGGAATAGGAACATAAAGCTCAGGGCCAGACCTAATACATCAATGGCAGTGTAGGCCTTATTGCGTGATAAAAATTTGAAATATGATTTCAGCATGGCTTTATCTTGTTATCTCATTAATAAGCGGAACACCCTGGTAATATTTCACCAATCTGTCCTTAAGCACATAAAGCATTCGGCGTTGCAGCAGGTTGAGGCGGCTTTCGTAAAGAGTGTTGGCGGATGTCTGAAGGTCTATCAGTGACAACAGCCCCTCCTCGTATTTGCGACTGTTAAGATTGTAAGCTAATTCATCGGCTTCTGTTTTCCCCGTCAGCGAGGCTATCTCCATGGCATAACCATCGCGATCCATCACGGCTTGGGCTATGTCGTTGTATAGCTGTCGCAGGGTCTCTTCTTGCGCAAGCTTGGCTGTCTCCCAGTTGTTGCGTGCCTTCTTCAGGGAGGCTATCTTGTTTAGATTGCTAAAGATTGGTATAGAAAGAGTAGCATATATATACTCTCCACGATTGTTTTTAAACTGGTCTCTAAAGCTTGACACCTCATAATCGCTGTTGAGCATCTTGTAATAAGATGTGCTTATGCCGGCATTGAGCGAAATGGTAGGGAAGAAAGCCCCTTGGCTCATGCGGTAAGCCAGCTTTTGCTGATCCACATCGTAGCGAGCAGATAGGGCAGTGGGATCGTTGTAAGCGGCATAAGCGTATATCTCATCAGCGCTATCATGGCCTATCTCCGGCAAAATGTCAATATAGGTGGTATCTGCTATTAGACTTTCCCCAGTGGGCAGATTCATCACAGACATCAGGTTGAGCAAGGCTTGATTGTAGAGGTTGCGATTGCGTATTAAATCATATTCATCTGCGGCGGTCTGTGACTTTGCAGTGGCCACATCTGGCAATCCCTTTAGCCCTAATTCTTCTTGTACTTCGGTCTTATGCTGGGTGGTTTGGCTTGTGGCAAGCTTATCCTGGGCAATTTTTATGGCTCCTTGGTAATAGATTACATCTACAAAAGCCATCATGGTTTCTATGGCTTTGTCATCAATCTGTTTTTGGGTGGAGTTCAGGGCTGACTGCTTTGCCACTTTTGCTTTCTTCCAATTATTTATGGTGCGACCGCCATCGAAGATAGTCACAGAAGCATACAAGCCAAATCCGCTGCTGAAAGTGGTCACATCGTTGTAGGTATTTGTTTCTGGATCGATATTGCGGCCCCAAGAGTATTGACCCGATGTAGAAGCGCTCACCGATGGGAAAAAATCGGATAGGGCAGCGCGTTGGTCCCATGCTGCGCTGTTGGCTTCCAAGAGCTTTGTTTGCACTCCAGTGCTGTGAGCCACAGCATAGGCCATGCATTGATCCATGGTCCAGACTTTTGTTGTCTGGGCCATGGTTGGCAATGCTGTCAAAATTGCTAAAAGGTGTATGAAAAGTGTTTGCTTCATGCCCAATCTACTTGCAAGCACCGTGCCAAAATCATAAGCAGCTGCAATCCAATGGATTAAAAACGATTATAAAACAAGCGGTGTCAAAATTTTTGACACCGCTTGTCCAATTTCTTTACCTTTCTGGCTATTCGCCAATCATCTCCAAGAATTGGTCTTCATTGATTATTGGTATGCCTAAGGCTTGACACTTTTCGTATTTGGCCGGTCCCATATTTTCGCCAGCAAGCACAAAGCTTGTCTTCTTGCTGATGCTTCCGGCATTCTTTCCGCCGTTAAGCTCTATGATTTTCTTATATTCATCGCGGCTGTGCTTTGCAAAGACACCGGAGATTACAATTGTTTTGCCTGCGAGCTTGTCGCTCATTTCACCCTCATCAGGCTCATCGATTTCAAATTGCAAGCCTGCCTTGCGCAGCCTTTCGATTATTTCCTGATTGATAGGGGAGGCAAAGTATTCGATGATGCCGCGAGCCATAATTGCACCCACATCTTCGATGGCACAAAGTTCTTCCTCGCTCATAGCCATCAGGCGGTCCAGGCTCTTGGCGCTCTTGGCTATCTTTTTGCTGGTAGTCTCGCCCACTAATGGTATGGAAAGAGCATATAGCACTCTCTCGAATGGCACTGATCGGCTGGCTTCAATGCCCGCCATTATGCGGTCAGCGCTCTTGTCGCCAAAGCGCTCCAGGCGCAGCAGGTCTTCGCGCTTTAGATCGTAGATGTCCGCAATATTTTTAACCAGGCCTTGCTCGAATAGTACCTCCGACATCTCTTCGCCTATGCCGTCGATATTCATCATACGCCTGCCTACGAAATGCTCCACTCGCCCGGTAATCTGTGGCGGACAGCCGTATTTGTTGGGACACATCCAAGCGGCCTCGCCCTCTTGGCGTACCAGGGGAGTGCCGCAAGCCGGGCAGTGGGTTACGAAGCGCACCTTTTCAGCCCCCGGCTTGCGTGCGCTTTTGTCCACCCCTACAATCTTAGGTATGATTTCGCCTCCCTTTTCCACATATAGCATGTCATGCTCGTGGATGTCGAGTTCGTTGACGATATCTTCGTTGTGCATAGAGGCGCGCTTTACAATCGTGCCGGACAGCAGCACTGGCTCCAAGTTGGCCACGGGTGTGATAATCCCCATTCTGCCCACATCGAAGCTCACGAAGCGCAGCTCTGTGCAAGCCCTCTCGGCTTGGAATTTATATGCGATAGCCCAGCGCGGGCTCTTGGCAGTATAGCCTAAATTTAGCTGCTGGCGCAGAGAATTGACCTTGAACACCAGGCCATCCGTTGCCACCGGCAGTTCCTTTCGGGCTGTATCCCAATAGTTGATGTAATCATCTACCTCTTTAAGATCATGGAGAATTGTCATTTGAGGTGGCACTTTGAAGCCCCATTTCTTTACCTCCATCATGTTGCCATAATGGGTATCGCATGGGAGATTTTCGCCTAAGAGATAATAGAAATAGGCATCCAAGCCTCGGCGAGCCACCTCTTTAGGGTCCTGCATCTTCAGTGTGCCGCTTGCCGCATTGCGAGGATTGGCGAAGAGGGGCTCTTCGTTGAAGGCGCGCTCGGCATTGAGCCGGTCAAACTCTTTCCAGGGCAGCAGTACTTCGCCGCGTAGCTCGAACATCTCGGGCCAATTCCCTGGCTTTAGTACCAACGGAATGCTCTTGATGGTCTTGATATTTTCTGTGACCACATCGCCCTTTTCGCCATCTCCTCGGGTCACGGCGCGCACCAAGCGGCCATGCTCGTATATCAGGGATATGCTGGTACCGTCGAACTTCATCTCACCCACTAAGTCGCTCTCTTGCCCAGCCAAGGCGCGCTCAGTGCGGTCAACCCACTGATCCACCTCCTCGATGCTGTAGGTGTTAGCGAGCGAAAGCATGGGATATACATGAGGCACCTGCTCAAAACCTTTTGTCAGGTCGCTGCCTACGCGATGGGTAGGGGATAGAGGGTCGTCGTACTCGGGATGCTCGCGCTCGAGCTGCTCTAAGCGCTTGAGCAGCTGGTCGAAGTCATAATCGCTAATCGCTGGCTCGTTGAGCACATAATAGCTATGGTTGTGAGCATTGATCTCATCTCGCAGCCGCTCTATCTCTTGCTTGACATTTTCCATGATATGTGGGCTTAATACCTAAATTAAACGCTGCCTCCCTCCCAAAAGTTTACACAGCTAACCACTAACTGCCGTGTATCACAACATCGTTGACAAATTTGTATCATGACAT
>CAZRYC010000074.1:0-9832 GCA_964604175.1 uncultured Bacteroides sp. | reverse complement strand
AAGTGTTCTACGAGATGCTACAGAAAAGTTGCATTTAGAAATTGAATCTACGTGCCAATCAAAAGGAAAAATAAATTTGTTATTCTTACGATTAATTGTTACATTTGCAAATCCAATGCAGTATCCTCACTAATGAAATATTATAGCTCTAACCATAATTCACCACCATTGGGCCTAAAAGAGGCTATCATACACAGCGAAGCACCTGATGGCGGACTTTTCTTGCCAGAAACAATAAAACATCTGCCTCAGGCTTTCTTCAACAACATTGCCGAGATGTCACCCACAGAAATCGCATATTTCGTGGGCAATACCCTGTTTTCTCCCGACATTCCCTCTGCCACTATTAAGCGCATCGGTGATGAAACATTCAATTTTCCCATGCCGCTGCGAGAGATCGAACCCGGTATCTTCGCATTTGAGTTATTCCATGGGCCCACTGGGTCGGTAAAAGACATAGGCACCCGATATCTGGCGCGCCTTTTGGCCGCATTGCACCCGGAGCGACCACTCAACTTGCTTGTCGCCACCACAGGCAACGCTGGCCTGGCAATCACACGCGGCTTTCATGGAGTAAAGGGCGTAAACGTATATGTGTTCTATCCCAAAAACACGCCATCCAGCCTGGCAGCTCAATTCGCCAACATGGGCGACAACATCCATGCTGTGCGTGTCAATGGACCTATCGATGCATGCCGGAGCATGGTTGCTACAGCCTTGGCTGACAACAAACTCAACGAGCAGGTGCGCTTCACCAGCGCTAACACTGTAAACATTGGCCGCATCCTGCCCCAAGTGATCACTTATTTCCAATGTTACGGACTGCTTAAGGCTCTCAATCCCAAGACCTCCCGAGTAAGGATAGCAGTGCCCTGCGGCAATGCCGGAAACCTATTCGCTGGATTTATGGCTATGAAGATGGGATTGCCTATAGACAAATTAATCGCCAGCTGCAATGAGAATGCCTCGTTCTGCCACTTCCTGCGCGATGGCAAGCTCGACTCTACCCGCCTTACCAAGCATACCTTAGCCTATGCCCTCGACAACAGCAATCCTGCTAATATCGTGCGCTTTATGGATGTGTGCCATGGAAATGTGGCTGCTTTGCGAGAGTCAATCATTGGGGCTGCATACACCGATGACGTAATACGCCAGACGATATCCGACACATACAAGAACACCGGCTATCTGATGGGTCCGCACACCGCAATCTCATACCGAGCCGCAAAAGACAACCGAAGCGACGAGGCTACAAGCGTCTTCTTGGCTACTGCCCATCCGGGACGCAGCTCTGATGTGGTGTCACAGATTATAGGCGCCACCGTGGAGCTGCCACATCGGCTGCAATGCAACTATCAAAAGCCTGAGAAAGAGACCCTGCTGCCTCCCACATATCCAGCCTTGAGAAAGTATCTATTGCAATGCAATGATTTGTGATCATGAACATTTACGGTAAGATACTCCAATGGACTGGCTGGAAAGTATCAGTCTATGCCCCAGATTATGATAAATGCATAATCTGCGTGGCTCCCCATACCAGCAACTGGGATTTCATCCTGGGCAAGCTCGCTTATGCCTCAGTGGGGCGCAAGGCTGGCTTTCTGATGAAAGAGGACTGGTTCTTTTTCCCTTTAGGTTGTATTTTCCGAGCTATTGGCGGTGTGCCAGTGCCTCGGAAAAACAAAAGAGGGTCTCTGGTAACCGAGTTGGTACAGAAATTCGACAACAATCCCCGCCTCACCATAGCCATTACTCCCGAAGGCACTCGCAAGCGCACAGCCATGTGGCATACCGGCTTTCTACAGATAGCATATAAAGCTCACGTGCCTATAGTGCTGGGAGTGATTGATTACGGCCATAAAGAAATAATCGTACGCGACACATTTCACCCTACTGGCGACATCGATACTGATTTGCGCGCGATAAAAGAGTATTATAAACCCTATGTTGGGAAATACCCCGATCAATTTACTACTGAATAATGAATACGCTTAACATATCCATCCTGCCAATTGACATTGTACAAGGCGATGTCAACCAGAACTTGAAATTTTCCGAACAGATGCTCGACAAATTGCCTCAGAGCACTGACATCGCTGTACTCCCCGAACTTTTCAGCACTGGTTTTATCAGAGAGGTGGGCGAGGCCTCCACTCTGGCTGAAGAGCATACCGACAGCACTCGCAAATTCCTGCTGACGCAAGCTCGAAAGCGCAACATTGCTATTTGTGGCAGTTTTCTGGCCTTAGACCATCAGAAGCTTTACAATCGCGGCTTCTTCGCTGAGCCCAACGGCGACTGGACCACTTATGACAAGCACCATCTTTTTGTACTCAGTGATGAGAGCCAAGTGGTAAGCCCCGGTGAAGGGCAAAGTCCTGTAATCCGGTATCGCGGCTGGAATATTGCCATGGCAATTTGCTATGACACGCGATTCCCCGTATGGCTTAGGAATGTGGGGCTTAAATATGACTTGCTGCTTGTGCCAGCCAATTGGCCTGACCGCCGAATGTTTGCTTGGGAGCATTTGCTCCAAGCCCGCGCTATCGAGAACATGGCCTATGTAGCTGGAGCCAACCGCAGCGGCAACGACCAGTTCGGCTGCTACGACAATCTTTCTTGGGTCTTTGATTACACTGGCGCTTCCGTTGGCACCCCAGATGGCTCTATCATCAATGCGGCCTTATCGCTTCCGGCCCTCAACACATTCCGTGAAAAATTCCCATTCTATAAAGATGCCGATGAGTTCTCTATTTGAGCCATGGACTTTTTGAAGCGATTTTGGCCCAGCCTACTGACCTTGGCCATCGTACTTTACGCTACTCTCGCCAGCCACCCAGTCGGGGCCGAAGAGCTTAGCTTTATCCCCTACTTCGACAAATGGATCCACGCGATCATGATGGGAGGCCTGCTGAGTGCCATAGCATTCGACTGGCAACGCTGCCATAAAAGCCATAATGTGCTTACCGGCAGTACCTTAGTAGCTCTATGGGTAGGAATAGCGGCCTTTAGCGGCATTGACGAATTAGCTCAAGGCTATCTTACCGCCACTCGCGGTTGCGAACTGCTGGACTTTTTTGCAGATCTGGCAGGGGCTACATTAGCAGTGTTCATTGCTCCACCTGCGATCCGTACTGTCTTAAATATTCCTCGCAAGTAAGCTTAAGTTCATCGTACCACTGCTTTCCAAATCGCCTAATCAGGGGCTCTTTCAAAAATTCATACACCCTGATGCCCTTAGCTCGCCCTAAGACCTCGGCGCACTTGCAGATCTTCCATCTATGATAGTTTACCGCCGTAAATGTAGGGAATTGCTTTAGCCTTAAGGGATACAAAGCGCAGGATATGGGCTTGCAAAAATCAATGCGTCCTTCACGATAAGCTTTTTCCAAAACGCAGAGACACATCCCATTTTCGCCATAGCACGAGAACACACAATTCTTGCCATCCACTATCTGAGTGACCAAATCGCCCTCAACATCTCGATAGGCTACCCCGCCCTCCTTTATTGCCTGCTGAGCGCTTGGCAGAAGATCGGCCCAAACCTTGGGCAGTACCTCTTCAATTTTGGCACATTCCTCTGGAGTGACCGGAGCTCCCGCATCGCCCTCGATGCAGCACTCTCCCAGGCATTTGTCCAGATCGCAGCAGAAAAATCTTTCTACTACATCCAGGCTCACCAACGTATCTTGTATTTGAAGCATAAGAGCCTGTTTAATAAGAAATGTTAATCGAAAAGCTGCAATCCGTGGAGCAGATTTTGTCCTGAGCCGAAGGAGCATAGCGAGCTATGTGACTGAGGCGAAGGGCAAAAGATGCCCACGGATTGCAGAGGCGGATGTAATTTTTTTTCATTAAAGACATGATGTTTATTATTATGGTTATGTAAAAGTCCTGAGCCACTTTTCGATTTAACATTTCTTATTAAACAGGCTCTATTTATTTCACTAAAGTAGTGCCTATCAACCTATCATAGCGTTCGCCAAGATGGCGAGCATAAACAAGCACTAAGTATTCGTTCTGTGTCTGGTACTTATCTCCTTCTATTTGGCTTGCATGAGCTATGCGCTCCCCGGCTTTCTTGCTTAGATATTGATAATTATAGGCTCCTTGCTTGAGAAGCATATTTCGTTCGTATAGCCCAGTTGACGGATTATACACCATCATTGCATTGGCATCGAGATTGCGATCGGTAAAATCCCCATCAAGATATATCTCATCATCCACTCGGCCACCCATATCCAAGCGGAAATGCACCACCACATAGTCAGCTTCAATCTCGCTTTGGCCTGAATCGTATTCTCGTACAAAGTATCGGCCATGCTGTGTCTGATCATAAAGGTACATTTCATCACTGCGGGGATTATCCACATGCAATTTCACATGGTAATATGGTTCATAGTATTCAATCTCCTCCACCCCCATCGAGGGATACTTCACTGACACGCACTCCATTCTCCTATATTCGTTTCCGGCTTCAAAGATTAGGGGCTGTTGATGGGCATACACAGCAGTAGAGCGATTAGCCATGCGCAACGGTTGGCGCAGTTCTGCTTTATTATCCTGTCTGCCATTTTGCAAAATGACAATCTCCAAATCATTGAATGGATCTTGCACATGGCTTCGCTCCACATCCACCGAAAGCTCCAGCTGCTGATGCCCCTTATTCACATCTACATCGGTTCGCGAACTGTAACTGACGTCTATCTGGGCTGTCTGCTCACTCACATAAAAGCGGTACTCGGTAACCGTTGCATCCGGATTATCTTCTGGATAGACACGCGCTTTGTAGTTTCCGCTCAATAGCGGAGTCATCTGAGCATTAGGAATTGCGAACTGGTAATGCACATAATGCGTGGTAGTAAGCTGAGAATAGTCGTACATGTCTATGTCAGCTTGGTTAAAGCCGTCCAAGTACTCGCTATCCACCAAATCCGAAGGTGTCCAATCCGAATTGCAGTGAATGAGTTCATAACGCAAATAGTCGCGATCTTCGGCGAAAATATCGAACGAGAACACGAGCTGGTTATCGGTGTTGAGCACCAGCACAGGAGGCTCTAAAGGGAAGCCGGCAAGCTCTACTTGAGCGGTCTTTGCCCTGCCCTCCGCAGCCAAGCAGCCCATAGCTGCCAGTATGGTGACAATCAAATTAATAATTCTCATTGACACCCTTATTATGGTTACGGAAAATGTCACGAGCGCGCCGAGCAAAATTGGCAGCATGGCCGCGCCAAGCTGGCGCAGAGCAACTATCGGGGTTTGTAAGGTGAAAATTTCTGGAGCCAGTAGCAGGCACTGTGAACACCAGACGATAATTCGCAGAATCTACTTGAGCCTTGCCTAAAGAATCTCGTGATATGAATGCCTTAACCATCATGCCGCCTCTGGTATCAGCCGTCTTCATATTGCTTATGAAATTTCCTAAGGAATAGACCACCAATTGATTGCGACCATCGGCGCCCTTCCTCATCTCTACTGGCTGTATTACATGAGGATGGCTGCCAATCACCATGTCCACACCCTCAGCCACCAAGAAATCAGCCAGTTGCCGCTGATAAGCCGTAGGCAAGAGTTTGTACTCGTCGCCCCAATGCATGCTCACGCACATCAGCTCAGCTCCGGCCTGGCGGCACTGTTGAATGTCTTTTCTGATTTTGTCCTTATTAATATAGTCCACCACAGCATCGCCCTGCACGCTTATGCCGTTGGTGCCATAGGTATATGCCAAAAAGCCCACGTTGATGCCTCCGATTTTTCTAAGCAGAGGCAATATGGAGTCTCGCTGCGCTCTGTTCTTGTATGTGCCCACATGCGCTAAGCCTCGGCTTTCCAGCGCCTCCACTGTGCGCTTAAGTCCTTTGTCATGGCGATCCAGCGTGTGATTATTGGCAGTAGTGCACATATCGAAGCCGGCATCTTTTAGGGCATCCGCATAGCTGTCAGGCGAACAGAAGCAAGGATAGCCGCTGTATGGCCGGCCTCCAAGGGGAGTCTCCAAGTTGACTACGGCATAGTCGGCAGCTTGCACATAAGGCGCTATCTCAGCGAAATAGTCACTGAAGTCATATTCACCAGAAGGCTGGCGTGCCGCATCTATCTGTGCCTGATGCATCATTGCATCGCCAGCAAACACGATAGTGGCTTGAGGCGGAGCGAACAGGGTATTGTATAAGGCCAGATAGAAACCTAATGACAGAATATGGTGTATCATAGCAAAAAGAGAGGGAGTTGCTGAGCACCCCCTCTTAGATTAGTTAATTCTGTTCTTACGAGCTTGCAACGTATTTTTCATCAGGGAGCAGATGGTCATAGGCCCTACGCCTCCAGGCACAGGGGTGATGTAGCTTGCCCGGGGCGAGACAGTGTCCCACTCTACATCACCGCAAAGGCGGAAGCCAGATTTTCGCGTCGCATCAGGCACACGCGTCGTGCCCACATCGATCACTACCACGCCATCCTTGACCATGTCCCCTTTTAAGAAGCCAGGCACGCCCAGGGCAGCAATGATAATGTCGGCAGTGCGGGTAATCTCGGGGATATTAGCAGTGGCGCTGTGACAAACAGTGACAGTGCAATTGCCGGGCTGGCGCTTTTGCATCATCAGCTCCACCATGGGGCGGCCCACGATATTGCTGCGGCCCAGCACCACACAATGCTTGCCTTTAGTGTCAATATTATAGCGGTCAAGCAAATCTAAGATGCCAGCCGGAGTGGCCGATACAAAGCATGGCAATCCGATAGCCATGCGCCCCACATTCTCGGGATGGAAGCCATCCACATCTTTGCTGGGGTCAATGGCAAGAATTACTTTTTGCTCATCAATATGCTTTGGAAGAGGCAACTGTACGATAAAGCCATCTATCGATGGGTCATTGTTGAGTTCTTCCACTTTCTTCAGCAGTTCAGCCTCGGTGACATCATCCTCATAGCGAATCAGAGAGCTGTCAAAGCCGCATTCATGGCAACTCTTGACCTTATTAGCCACATATGTCTCGCTGCCGCCGTCATGACCCACAAGCACTGCAGCCAAGTGAGGGCGCCTCTCGCCGCGAGCCACCATTTGCTCTACCTCCTTGGCAATCTCAGCCTTGATATCAGCCGCTGTCTTCTTTCCGTCGATTATTGTCATGCTGGTTTAGGGTTTTGAGTTGATTATCTTCTGCGCATTTGGCTGCGCATTTGCTTCATCTGGCCCATCATCTTGGCCGGATTTTTCATTGAGGTGGCCATCTGCATCATCTTGCGCGTCTCGCCGAACTGCTTAATCAGCCGGTTCACCTCTTGCACTGTAGTGCCGGAGCCCTTGGCTATGCGAGCTGTGCGGCTTCCCTTGATTATATCGGGATGCTCGCGCTCGTAAGGCGTCATAGAGTAAATTATGGCCTCAATGCCTTTGAAAGAATCATTATCGATATCAATATCTTTGATGGCCTTGCCCACTCCGGGAATCATAGAGGCCAGATCCTTGATATTGCCCATCTTTTTGATTTGCTGGATCTGCTTCAGGAAGTCATCGAATGTGAACTGATTCTTGCGCAGCTTTGCCGCAAGTTCCAGAGCCTGCTTCTCATCGTACTCCTTCATGGCCAGCTCAGCGAGGGTCTTCACATCGCCCATGCCCAAAATGCGCTCAGCCATGCGGTCGGGATGGAAGATGTCAATGCCATCGAGAGTCTCACCCGTACCTACAAATTTTATAGGCTTGGTGACCACTGTGCGGATGGAAATCGCGGCGCCGCCGCGAGTGTCGCCATCGAGCTTGGTGAGGATTACTCCGTCGAAATCCAGGCGGTCATTGAAAGCCTTGGCAGTGTTCACTGCATCCTGGCCAGTCATGGCATCCACCACGAAAAGGGTCTCGTCTGGATTTATGGCATTTTTGATGGCTTCAATCTCGTCCATCATCTGCTCATCCACAGCCAAGCGGCCGGCAGTATCCACGATTACCAAATCGTTGTGATTATCCTTTGCGTATTTGATCGCATTTTTAGCAATCTCTACTGGATTTTTATTACCCTCCTCGGCATACACAGGCACCTCAATGCTCTGGGCCAGAGTTTGCAATTGGTCGATAGCCGCTGGGCGGTACACATCGCAGGCTACCAGCAATGGCCGCATGCCACGCTCGCTCTTTAGCTTCTTTGCGAGCTTGCCCGAGAAAGTGGTCTTGCCCGAGCCTTGAAGGCCCGACATCAAAATCACTGCTGGCTTGCCCTTAAGGTTGAGCGGGGCAGCCTCAGCCCCCATCAGGGAGGTTAGCTCATCATATACAATCTTCACCATCAGCTCGCTGGGCTTCAGGGCTGTAAGCACATTCTGTCCCAGGGCTTTTTGCTTGACTGTATCTACGAATGTTTTAGCTACTTTATAGTTAACGTCGGCCTCAATCAGGGCGCGGCGCACATCTTTCAGGGTCTCAGCTACATTAATTTCAGTGATTTTGCCTTGACCTTTTAATATCTTAAAGCTGCGTTCAAGGCGTTCGGAAAGGTTCTCAAACATCGGCTTACTTTATCAGTTTGTTAGTTTGGGTATCAGGGAAAACAATCCAAGGCTTAAATTCGCGAGCTTCCTCCATATCCATGGTGGCATAGCTCATAATAATGATAATATCGCCCACTTGCACCAAGCGAGCGGCAGCCCCATTGAGACAAATCACGCCGCTGCCTCGGGGTCCCGGTATCACATAGGTCTCAAAGCGAACGCCATTGTTGTTGTTGACAATATACACATGCTCCCCATGCACTATGTTTACAGCATCCATAAGATCCTCATCGATAGTGATGCTGCCAATGTAATCAAGGCGAGCCTCGGTGACAGTGACGCGATGGATCTTAGATTTCAGTACTTCGATCTGCATATCAGCTAATACTTAATGTTGTCGATCAGGCGCACATCGCCGCAGTAGCAAGTGATGCACCCAGCCGGGCATGCACTTTGCGACCACTCTGTAATCGGCTGCATGGTGATGCCATCCACTATTTCGTAGTATTCCACTTGCATCTGCGGGAAAGAATTGACCTCATCTATCACATATTTCTTTGTTTCCTCCACTGAGTGAGTCTTCGCCCAATCCACAGAAGACTTAAGCGTGCGATAGATCGCCGGGGCAATCTCGCGCTGCTCGGGAGTGAGGCGCACATTGCGGCTGCTCATTGCCAAGCCGTCGTCATGGCGCTTGATGGGGCAAGGCACGATTTCCAAGTCAAAGCCCTCGAGCTCCACCATCTTGCGAATGACGGCAATTTGCTGGAAGTCTTTTTCTCCAAAATACGCGCGCTTAGGATTTACAATAGCAAAGAGTTTGCTCACAATCTGGGCCACTCCATTGAAATGTCCTGGCCGCATAGGGCCCTCCATCACTTCAGCCACCGGGCCCAGGTCGAACACCCGGTTGTCAGGCACGGGATACATCTCCTCCACCGATGGCACTAAGGCGAAATCCACACCGGCTGCCTCCAGCAGCGCGCAGTCGGCATCTACGGTGCGGGGATATGTGCGCAAGTCATCTGGATTGTTGAACTGTGTGGGGTTTACAAAAATGCTCACCACCACAATGTCATTTTCCTTACGCGCACGCTCAATCAGCGACATATGGCCTTGATGGAGAGCTCCCATAGTGGGCACCAATCCAATAGTCTTGCCCTCTTTGCGCACAGCATCGAGGCGTGATTGCAACTCTTTTACAGTTGATATTTTTTCCATTTCACTGTGAAATAAAATCGAGTGCAAAATTACTCATTCTTAACCAATTCCCCAAATTTTCAACCAAAAATCAGAAAAACGTAGATTCAATTTCTAAATGCAACTTTTCTGTAGCATCTCGTAGAAC
>CAZRYC010000073.1:0-9875 GCA_964604175.1 uncultured Bacteroides sp. | reverse complement strand
ACCAACGACCCCGAGATTACAAATCACGTGCTCTGGCCAACTGAGCTAAAGAGGCTTGTGTGCAGCAAGGCGAGGGTAGCCCCTCGATTGCGATTGCAAAGTTACGACCTTTTTTTGATTTCACAAAATAATTTTCTAACTTTTTTCGATTTATTTTGTTTTTGGCCTTTTATCCTTTTGATTGGCAAAGAGTTGAAAAAGTGCTAAATTCTACACTTTATCTTTGCGCTCTTCGCTCTCGCCACCCTCCATGCGCCGCACGCGGATCAACTCAAGCCTGGTGGCTGTTTTTTTCTCTATCTTCAGCTCCAAGTCGCCGAGCACCACCGTGTCGCCCTCCTCGGGGATATTGCCGGTGGTCACCAGGATGTAGCCCGCAAGTGTCTGATACTCGTCATCCTCCGGAATATCCAGGTCGAAGGCCTCATTGATCGCGCTGATCTCTGCGCGGCCTGAGAGCTCATACAGATTCTCTCCCAGCTTTCGCATGGCAATCTTGCTCTTGTCATGCTCATCTTGGATATCGCCGAAGATTTCCTCCACCAGGTCCTCCAGGGTCACCAAGCCGGCCACTCCGCCGAACTCATCCACCACCACCGCCATCGAGCGCTTTTCTTGGAGAAGCCTGCGCATCATGCGGTTGGCAAGCAGTGTCTCTGGGGCATAAAGCACCTCTTTTATATGCAGATGCCAGTCGTTCTTGGGATTGAAAAGCTCGCTCACATGGATATAGCCCACCACATTGTCAATGTCGCCATCGTACACCAAGATTTTGCTGCGGCCAGTCTTGGTGAACAGGGCAGATAGCTCCTCCGTGGTGGTGTCGTTCAGATCCACGGCCACCACCTCGTTGCGCGGGGTCATGCAATCGCGCAGGTGGGTGCTTGAGAAATCCAGGGCGTTCTGGAATATTTTCACCTCATTGTCCACCTCTTCTTTCTTTTCTTCCATATTGTCGATGGTCTCTTCAAGATAGTCATTAAGGTCGCCCAGTGAGATTACTCCTATCTTGGCCGGTTGGCCTTTGGCGCCTACCAAGCGCATCAGGGCCTTGGAGAGCCAAGTGGTGAACCATGACAGCGGATACAATATTATATAGAAGAAGTATATTGGGAGAGCGAAAAGCTTTAGCGAATAGTTAGGGTTGATGCGGAAGACCGTCTTAGGCAAGAACTCGCCCACAAGGAGGATCACACCGGTAGATATGAGAGTCTGAATCAGCAGTATCAGGGCCTCGCTTTGGGTGAAGGTCTCAATCCAGGGCTCCAGCAGGGCGGCAGCCCCCATGCCGTAAATTACAAGCACTACATTGTTGCCGACCAAGATGGTGCTAATGAAGAACTCGCTGTTGCCGTAAAAGCGGTTGATGATTTTTCCCAGGACGCCGCCGCGCTTCACATCAATCTCCACGCGCACGCGATCGCCTGTGACAAAGGCGATCTCAGTGCCGGAGAAAAGGGCGCTAAGCATCAGCGACACAATTGCTATTATCCACCAAGCCTCCATGGGTTTTCAGTTTTCAGTTTTTGGTTTTCAGTTTTCAGTTTTCAGTTTTCAGTTTTCAGTTTTCAGTTTTCAGAAGAGTTTTCGGTTTTCAGTTTTCAGTTTTCAGTTCTGGGTTTCGGTCTCCGTCTCTGGGTTAGCTGGCTCCGTGGTCAGGGGTTTTGCCGCTGAGTCTTTCGCTGGCTCCGTGGTCAGGGGTTTTGCCGCTGAGGTAGTCCGGGCTGGGGACGGTTGGCGGCGGGTGCTGCGCCGCGGCGTAGCTATGGAGTCGCTATCGGTTGGCTCCGCAGAGGCCGGGGCTGCCTCCTCTTTTCGCTTGGCCGGGAATATGCCAGTGGGGCGATTTACAGTATAGGCAGTCATGGGCTCATTGCTTGTGAAGCCGTACCCCTCGATTATGCGGTCGCTGCGCACTATGTGCACAAACGAGTCGCTGTACACCTCCCTTTTGGCTTGATCCCAGTACACTTGCTGGGTCAGGAAGCTGTCGCGCTGAGGGTTCACCATCACCACATTCCCATCCAGCCGCCATAGGCGCTTCTGGCTGAAATATGTGGCCGAATCGCATATCATATTGGCTGTCACCTGCAAGTCGCGGTCGTACTGCTCCAGTTCCAGCCCGTCAGGAAATTTCCAGTGAGGTTCTTTAGCGTCCTCGTACATCTTCCAAATCGGAGCTGTGATGTAATACCGGGTATAGCCGGAGTCAGAGATGTATGTGTTTACATCCACAGTGGTCATTGTGGGCGAATTATCGCCGTCAATGATATTGGGCACATAATTGTGATCATCGCCGCCACAGCTCATCATCAAATCCGCAGCCACAGCTCCAATCACTATAATGGGCAATCTCCTCATCTCAATCGCACTCGGCTAATTTGGCCGCTTTAATGCAGCTTGCTCTGCCTGAACCACATCTCATTGAAATTGATGCCAAGCGTGATAGTGAAATAATCCTCCTTAACCAGGGGATTGGGGTGAGCTTGGCGATGCTTGTATGCGAAGCCAAGATTTACATAAGTCTTGAACTGAGGCACCGGAAATCCAAAACCGGCCGTCACCCCGTACTCGCGCACATTGTTGCCACGCACCATAATATAGTCATGGTTGTAGTATGCGCCTAATCTGTATTGGGTTCTCTGCCAGTATCCGCCGCGCGGATTTGGGGAGTATTGCAAGCCGCCGGCGATTTTATAGCGATTGGCGAATTCTGATGTCTCAAAATTCTCCAGCTTGGCATATTTCACATCTTTCCAAGGCTGGTATGTGAAGTCGAGCTCGGCCACCAAGCGATTGCGCCAGTTGTAGCTCACGCCACCGCCCCAGGTAGCGGGCATGGAGTATTTTCCTCCCAGCTTAGTGTATCCGGTGGTATCCACCTCCACTGTGCTTGAGGCCGAGGTGTCATAGCTTACGCCGTAGGTCTCGCCATGCAGGCTCTTGCCAGGCGAAAATGTGAGGCCCAGGGTCACTTTGCTGTCATAGTTCACAGGAATATCATACTGCACTCCGATATCCAGCCTCCAGTCCTTCACCTTCATATAACGCTCGAACAGGGATGTGGAGCCGCTGCTCGTGTATGCGTAGGTGTCGTTGACAATGGTGCCGAACACATAGTACACATTAGCCCCCACATAGGCATTGCGGAATGGGTTCACTCCCACGCCCAGGTAGATTTCATTGATGTCGCCGTTGCCGGAGCGGGTGGTGGCGCCATTCAGGATTGTATCTCCAAACTGGTATCCAGTGCTTGAAAAGGGTAGCATGCCGATGCTGGCGCCCACGCGCTTGGCTACCGGGAATGCCATAGTAATATAGTCCAGCCCCCCGGTGAAATTGCTTTCGCTCACACCGTTCTCTTGTGACCAGAGGCATTTGAAGTCCACACCCATGTCGAAGAGGAATGTCAGCGAGTCGATAGCCGCATAGGAGGCGGGGTTCATTACATTCACCTGGCGCCCGGAGTTCATGGCATAGCCCACGCCGCCCATGGCGCGTTGGGCCGATGTGGCATTGTCGTTGAGCACGCCGTATCCGTATTTGCTATACGGGGTCAGAGTGGAGTTTTGAGCCCAGGCGGCCGCAATGGCTACCAGAGAGAGAGACAAGGCTATAAGTCTATTTATCCTCATTATATTCTATAATTTTTTTAAGACCTCGAAGCACAAGGTCAGCATCAGCTATAACAGGAAAAGGCAAATGTTGGCACAAGTCGCTCGAGCGGCCGCCGGTAAGCACCAATTCTGTGTCATCCGGGCATTGCGAGCGGTAATATGTGATTTCGCCGGCCACCCCGTAGAAAGCCCCGGCTTGCATAGCCGCAATAGTGGACTGCCCCCACAAAGGCACGCTCGGATCGGTTACGGCTTCCGGCAGCCTTGCGGTAAAAGCGTGGAGAGCTCTCAGGCGCATGCCAATGCCGGGTGCAATGTTGCCGCCCAAGAAGCGGCCATGGGCATCCACACGGTCGAAAGTGACAGCGGTGCCGCAATCCACCACCAGCAAATCGCTATCCGGGCATAAGCTCATAGCGCCAACCATGGCTGCTATGCGGTCCGGGCCCAAGGTGGCAATAGTGGCATACTGTCTTAAATCCAAAGGCATAGGCGTAGCAGAACTCACCTCGATAAAGCGCCGGGAGAAAGAAGCGGCCAACCGACCCAATCCATAAGCGTCAGGAGCCACAGCGCACACCGCCACACAGTCCAGCTCGCCGTCAGCCAGGGCGCACAGCCTCTCTATGTCTCGTTCGGAGAGCACTCCCCAAAGCGTGGGTCCGCGCATTATGCCATCTACCCACAAGGCGGCTTTTACCGAACTGTTGCCAATATCAAGTGTCAGATATTTTGCCATTTCAGTTGCAAAATTAATAAAAACACGATTAATAACGCACAAAAAACCTGCAAAATTAACGATTATTATTGAATCTCACACACTTTCACCCTTTTTCGCCCCATTCATCTGTGAAATTTCCGCAATTTTTTGTACCTTTGCACAGCTGAAGATAGCTGTCTTATGAGCGAAACACCATTACAACCACTTATTGGCCTCACACTGCCGGAGCTACAACAGATAGCCCTGGCTCATGGGCTCCCCAAATTCGCAGGGGCTCAGATAGCCCAATGGCTATACCAAAAGCGAGTCGGCAGCCTGGATGAGATGACCAACCTCTCTAAAGCTGCGCGCCAGAAGCTGGGCGAGCATTACTGCGTAGGGCTCGTGCCCCCATTGGCAGAGGCACGCAGCGCCGACGGCACAGTGAAATATCTCTTCCCCGGAGCCGGAGGCCATAATGTGGAGGCTGTCTATATCCCTGACAAGGAGCGAGCCACCCTGTGCATCTCATCGCAGGCGGGCTGCAAGATGGGTTGCGCCTTTTGCATGACCGGCAAGCAAGGCTTCCACGGCAACCTCACCGCCCCCCAGATTCTAAACCAGATTATGGCGGTGCCAGGCAGCCAGGAGCTTACCAATATCGTATTCATGGGCATGGGCGAGCCGCTCGACAATCTTGAGCCCGTGCTCAAAGTCATCGAGATTCTCACGGCCTCGTGGGGTTTCGCTTGGAGCCCGAAGCGCATCACCGTAAGTTCTATCGGCAAGCTTCGCGAGCTAATCCGCCTGGCTGAGGACACTAAGGTGCACATAGCCATCAGCGTGCACTCGCCCCTGGCTCAGGAGCGCCAGGAGCTAATGCCTGTGGAGCGCGCATATCCGGTCAAGGAGGTCATGGAATTGCTGCGTTCTTACGATTTCGCCCACCAGCGCCGCCTCTCTGTGGAGTATATAATGTGGCGCGGTGTCAACGATGATTTGCGCCATGCCGATGCGCTGGCCCGGCTAATCCAGGGCACTGACGCTCGCGTCAACCTAATCCGCTACCATTCCATCCCCGGGGTAGATCTCTACCCCACCTCCGAGGAAGCGATGGTGCGCTTCCGCGACCATCTAAATTCATTAGGCATCACTGCCACAATCCGCGCCAGCCGCGGCCAAGATATATCAGCCGCCTGCGGCATGCTCGCCGGCAACAAAACAAATAAGAGATGAAACCAATACGCGTAGGCATCACCCAAGGCGACATCAACGGCATTGGGTATGAAATAATCCTGAAGCTCCTCAGCGACGAGCGCCTGCTGGAGCTCTGCACCCCTGTAGTATATGGCAGCGCCAAGATCGCAGCCTTCTATCGCAAACTGCTCGAAATGCCGCAAGTGCCTTTCAAGCAGATTGATTCTGCCGCCTCCGCAATTGATGGGGCCAACAATATTATCAATGTGGTCGGCGAAGATGTGAAAGTAGAGCCAGGAGTATCTACCGAGACTGCCGGGGCGGCAGCTTTCACTGCATTGGAACGCGCCGTAGCCGATCTCAAGGCTGGCCTTATCGATGTGCTGGTCACAGCTCCCATCAACAAGCACAACATCCAGAGCGACTCTTTCGCCTTCCCGGGCCACACCGAATATCTCGAAGCCAAGCTCGGCGACGGGGCCCAGGCCTTGATGATACTTGGCACCGAGACCCTGCGCGTGGCCTTGGTCACTACCCATCTCCCCATTAAGGAGGTGCCGGCCGCCATTACCAAGGATAGCATCCTGCAGCATTTGCGAGTGTTCAACCAATCGCTGGTAAGCGACTGCGCCCTCGATGCTCCGCGCATAGCAGTGCTGGCGCTCAACCCCCATGCCGGCGAGCAAGGGCTATTGGGCAAGGAAGAAGAAGAGATCATCATACCGGCAATCAAGGAGGCCAACGAGCAAGGCATCTTGGCTTTCGGGCCTTATGCCACCGATGGATTTTTCGGGGCCGGGAAGTTTGACAAGTTCGATGGCGTCCTGGCCATGTACCACGACCAAGGGTTAGCCCCCTTTAAGACCATCGCCATGGATGCCGGCGTCAACTACACTGCTGGCCTGCCCTATGTGCGCACCAGCCCCGACCACGGCACTGGCTACGACATCGCTGGCCAAGGCGTGGCCTCGCCCGACTCTCTGCGAGCTGCCGTGTACGCAGCCATCGACATCTTCCGCAATCGCCAGCGCGATGCCGAGAGCCGCCGCAGCCCACTTAAGAAGCAATATGTAGCCAAGGGC
Organism: uncultured Bacteroides sp.; assembly: GCA_964604175.1. Classification (GTDB taxonomy): domain Bacteria; phylum Bacteroidota; class Bacteroidia; order Bacteroidales; family Muribaculaceae; genus CAG-873. The sequence goes on along the minus strand of CAZRYC010000073.1, from coordinate 3,279 downwards.
AAAGACAACACCATCGACCTCACAAAAGAGGCTTGAGGCATCAGGCCATCAATACCCTATCCATGAAATTTGCCATCATAGCTGCTGGCGAGGGTTCGCGCTTGGTGCAAGAGGGCATTCCGGTGGCCAAGCCATTGGTGTCTCTGGGGGGCCAGCCCATGATTGGGCGCCTCATCGACATTTTCCTAAGATGCGATGCCGAAGAGATTTCCATAATAATAAATGAAGAGATGACCCAAGTGCGAGAGTACTTGGAGGGGCTTCATCTGCCTGTGCCACTGCATATAGTGGTCAAAACCACCCTCAGCTCCATGCACAGCTTCTATGAGGTATCGCGCCACTGGGGCGATGGGCAGTTTGTGCTCACCACCGTCGACACCATTTTCCGCGAAGAGGCCTTCCGCGCCTATGTGGAAGCCTTTTCCAAAAGCCAAGCCGATGGCTGCATGGGGGTCACAAATTATATAGATGATGAAAAGCCCCTGTATGTTTCAGTCACTCCCACCCTGCGCATTCTCGGCTTCCACGATACCCCTGCCCGGGGCGCCGCCGCCGAGCATCCCTATGTTTCAGCGGGCATCTATGGCCTCAACGGCAAGGCTCTCGCCATCCTGCGCTCGTGCGTGGCATCCGGCAAAAGCCGCATGCGCAATTTCCAGCGCGCCCTCATCGAGGCCGGCCTCTTTCTGCAAGCTTTCCCTTTGGGCAAGGTTATAGATGTGGACCATGCGTCAGACATCCCCAAAGCCCTATCCCTGATCACACACTCTGGAGACTGCTAATATTCCTTCAGAGATACCTCCCCTTTTAGGGCGGCAAGCGCATTCATGGCCAGCGACTCCATCTCATCTTCTCCAGGGAAAATCTCTACCGGGGCCAAAAAGCTAATGCGGTCCACAATCCGCTTCACAATGTATTCGCTGTAAGCCATGCCGCCAGTAAGCAGGATGGCATCCACCTGGCCGCAAAGCACCGCGCTCTCGGCGGCAATGCTCTTCGCCACTTGGAAACACATGGCATCCACAATGAGTCGCGCATGGTCATCACCGCTCTCTATGCGGGCTATGATCTCGCGCATATCCGTGGTGCCCAGGTGCGCTTCTATGCCAGCATGGCCGGCCACGCGGCGCTGGAGCTGTTCCTTGGTATAATTTCCGCTGTAGCTCAGGTCAATCAAGCCGCATGCCGGCAGCGTGCCAGCCCTTTCAGGCGAGAATGGTCCATCGCCGTTGAGGCAATTGTTCACATCCAGGCATCGGCCCTTTCCGTGGGCCGCCACAGAGATGCCCCCGCCTAAGTGGCAGACAATCAGATTCAGATCTTCATATCTCTTGCCCAGCTGTTTGGCATATCGGCGAGCAATCGCGCGCTGATTGAGCGCATGCCAGATCGCCACTCTTGGAATCTTGGGAGATCCTGTGATGTGAGCCTCCGGCAGCATCTCGTCCACGGTGGCGGGATCAGCGATAAGGGCCATGGTGCCAGGCCTCTCTGAAGCTATCTCCTGCGCCAGCACACAGCCCAAGTCGCAGGCATGCTGGTGATATGCATCAATGGCATCGCTGACCATCTGATCCGTGACCTTGTACACTCCGCCTTCGAGAGGCTTGGCCAAGCTGCCTCGGCCTATTACGGCATCAAACTCCACAGGTATTCCCTCTTCTCGCAGCACATCCTTGATCAGTTGCAGACGCATGGAGCGCTGGTCAGTCACCTTTTTGAATGGGCGCACCTCTTCGGGGCTGTGGGTTATTGTTTTTATCAGAAGCGGATGCTCATCGTGATAGACGGCAATCTTAGTGCTGGTGCTTCCGGGATTTATGGCAAGTATCTTCATGGTGTGTATGTTAGCTAATGGCTATGGCCAGTACCAGGCCATGGAATTTGCATGCGGCATTGTCGCCTCGCGATGGCACCACCACTGGCACCTTAGGCCCCACTACCACTCCTCCAGTCACAGCATCGGAGAAAAGGGTAATAGTCTTATAGAAAGTATTGGCTGCCTCAATATCGGGAAATACCAGAGCATCGGCTTGGCCGCCAATGGGTGAGTCGATGTGTTTCTTGCGCATGGCCTCCGGGCAGCACGCCACTTTCACATCATAGGGGCCGTCCACCACACACTCTCCAAAGTCGCCTCTCTTGGCTGCTTTTATTATTTCCACATAATCCTCTGTAAAGGGAAAATGCTTTGCATCCACTTTTTCAGAGCAGTGCGTCAGGGCCACCTTAGGGGTGGATATGCCCATGCCATGTGCCAGATCCACCAGGCATTGCACCTGAGCGCGGCGCTGGTCGGCTGTAGGATATGGTATCACTGCGGCATCAGAGAAGAGCAGCAATTTGGGATAAGAAGGTATCTGGGCGGCTGTCAGGTGTGTCATCACCGCACCCTTTGGCAAGATGCCATTCTCTTTGTTGAGCACTGAGCGCAGCAGATTGTCGGTATTGATCAGGCCCTTCATAATCACATCTATCTTGCCTTCGCGAGCCAGAGCCACAGCCATCTCGGAAGCCTGGTCGCCATTGTCGGCATCCACGATCTGCAATTTGTCGGCGAAGGGGGCCAAGCGCGGGTCGCTCTCCACCTGTGCTCTGCACCCGATAAATACTGGTCGGATCAAATCATTTTCCAAGGCCAAGGCCATGGCAGCGCGAGTAGTGTCATCCTCAGCCCATACCACAGCAATGGGCCTTGGGCGCCCCTGCGCGCGCAAAGCCTTCACTATTTTTGAGAAATCATCTATCATAGCCATACAGGTGTGAATTTATAACACGCAAAGTTACGAATTTTTTCTCACTTTTTATAATTTTGTGCAAGTTTTCGGGTTTTCAGTTTTCAGTTTTCAGTTTTCAGTTCAGGGTTAGCGGTTAGTGGTTAGTGGTTACGGGTGCTAACCCTCGTCATGGGTGTTGGAGTTGGGTGAGCTTGCTCGCCCCGGCCGTAGGCCGACAGCACCAACCCTCGCCAACCACGCTCGGAGGAGGTCCGCTTGCGGGCCTCTCCCACCAACCCAGGAATACATTCGGGTGATGCTGAAGCCCTATCGGGCTGGGCGAGCAAGCTCACCCAACTCCAAGCTGGGGTGACGAGGGTTGGTGCTGAAGCCCTACGGGCTGGGCGAGCAAGCTCACCCGACTCCAACACCCAGGGTGAGGGTTGATGCCACCGGGCCCGCAAGCGGACCCGCCCCGAGCTTGGTTGGCGAGGGTTGACACAACCAACCACTAACCACTAACTATCGTATATCATATGATCGTTTACATTTCTATACCTCC
>CAZRYC010000072.1:0-9992 GCA_964604175.1 uncultured Bacteroides sp. | reverse complement strand
AATATAACCTATAAAACGGAATTTCACTGAATATATTTGGTGAATAGTGGGCTACCATCTACTGCCAGCAGATACTCCTGGGCATGCTCACGATATTCGGTCCCATACAATGGGCTTTCTCGCTGCTGCCCAAGTGGGAATCGGCATGGAGCAAGTGGCTCATCCGCTACCTTACGGTGCATTTCTACGGAGCAATGCTCTACTTCGTGGGCTTCTATGTGCTTCTGCTCTTTGACATAGTGCTGTGCATCCAGGTTGAAAGCCTGTCGGCGATCACCCAGAGCGAGGCTACGATGGCGGCGTATTTGCAGAACTCCTTCTTCTCAGCCGGTTACCTGATGGCTGCGAGCATAGTGGCGCTTAAGTGCCTCAACCTCGTGCCCGACTTGGCGGCGTGGATGATACCCGAGGGCGACACCGCTTTCTCGACCCGAAACTTCGGCGAGGGCATAGCCCAGCAGGCCAAGATGTCGGCGACCGGCGCATTGAAGTCGGTGATGTAAAATATCTTCAACAACAAGAAAATCTGAAAAAGCAATGGTAATAAAAAACTTGGAAAACAAGATAAAGCTGGTGACGATAGTCTGCTGCCTGTTCCTGGCCGGGTGCGTGGTCATTTCGCTTTCGAGCATCTGGACAGCATCGTACATGGTGACCGACGCGCAGAAGAAGATATACATCCTCGACAGCAACGTGCCCATCCTCGTGGAGCGCACCACCATGGAGGAAACCGTGGATGTGGAGGCCAAGAGCCATGTCGAGCGCTTCCACCACTATTTCTTCACCCTGGCCCCCGATGACAAGTACATCAACTACACTATGGAGAAGGCAATGTACCTGGTTGACGAGACAGGCCTTGCGCAGTACAACGCGCTTAAGGAAAAGGGCTTCTACAACAACATCATGGGCACTTCGGCGGTGTTCTCGATCTTCTGCGACAGCATCGACTTCGACAAGGAGCGCATGGAGTTCAAGTACTACGGCCGCCAGCGCATCGAGCGCAGAACGTCCGTGATGACGCGCGAACTCGTAACCGCAGGACAGCTGAAGCGCGTGCCGCGCACCGACAACAATCCGCACGGGCTGCTTATCACTAACTGGCGCACTCTCCTTAACAAGGACATCGAGCAGCGCACAAAGACATCGTATTGACAATGGGAAGCTGGAAGAAAATGCTGCTGGGCGAGAAGATGCCCGACAAGAACGATCCGCAGTACAAGGAACGCTACGACAAGGAAGTGGGCGCAGGGCGCAAATTCGCCAAGTGGGCCAAGCTCGACAAAGCCGCCGAGTATGCGCAGAGCTTCGCCACCAAGAAGCCCAAGCAGTTCCTCTGCCTTGTGTTCGGCATAGTGCTGTGCTGCTTTTCGGCCAACGTGTGGAATTTGGCGCGCATCTGCTCGGCGCAGCAAACCCAGGGCGCGGCCGAGACGGCAGTGGAGAAGCAAGAGCGGATGTATGGGAAACTCAAGGATTTGAAACCGATAGCTATAGAATTCAATGACAGCATCTGACATAAGAAGCAAGATTAACTTCAAGCAGCCCAAGTATGTGCTCCCGGCCATACTGTATCCGCTGCTGATGGGCACAGGCTGGCTTGTATTCGACATCTTCGACACCAAGCTTGCCGAGGCACCGACTGCGCTACAGACCACAGAGTATCTCAACCACAACCTGCCCGATGCGCAGCTCCGCACCGAGGAGATCGGCTCCAAGTACCAGAACATGGTAGAAGCTTACGGCCAAATCATGGACTTCTCAGCCTTGGAGGGCATAGACCAGACCGAGGAAGAGGTGCTGGAGGAGTATTTCAGCAAGTATACCGTTGACGACCTCGCGTTTCTCGATGAGGAGGCAGCGCGCCGCCTGAGGGAGATGCAGGAGAAGATGGAGGCCAAAAAGCGGTCGCAGGTGCTGCCGCTGACCGAGGAAGAACGCATAGCCAAGATACAGGAGAGCTACGAGGCCGCAATGGAAGAGCTGCGCATCGAGCTGGCCCAAGCGAGATTGAAAGCCCAGGCTGCTGAGGATGTTATTGACATCGAAAAGGTAGAGGAAGAGGACAAGGCTGTGATCCAGCTTGCCGAGGATGCTGAAACGCAGCAGGCAGTAAAGGCTAAGCGGCCAAATTCGTCCTACTTCAACACCTTGGCTGAGAACGAGCCGGAGCCTCGCCTGATCAAGGCCATTATTGATGAGGACATCAAGGCAACAGAGGGCTCGCGAGTGCGTCTGCGACTGCTCGATGACGTTGAAATAGGAGGCAACCTCCTTGGCAAGGGCACCTACATCTACGCCACGATGAACGGCTTCGGAGCGCAGCGAGTAAAAGGCAGCGTGAAGAGCCTGATGGTCGGCGATGAGCTGGTAAAGGTCAACCTCACGATGTACGACACCGATGGGCTGGAGGGCCTGTACGTGCCGCAGTCGTCTTTCAGCGAGACATCGAAGGAGGTGGTGTCGGGGGCATTGTCAAACAACATCAACATCAGCAACGGTTCATCAGGCAGCAGCTTCTCGGAATGGGGCATGCAGGCGTTGCAGAACGCTTACCAGCAGACAGCCGGAGCCTTGTCAAAGGCCGTGAAGAAGAACAAGGCCCATCTCAAATACGGCACATTCGTTTACCTTGTAAATTCCCGCGATGCCGGGAACTGAGGACACACAGATTCTTAACCAATCAAAAACACGCAGAAAATGACTATTAAGACTTTATGCGCCTTGGCATTCTCGGCATTCGGGCTCTCAGCAGCCGCCCAGACCACGTTCATGGAAATGGGACAGCTGACCGTCAACGAGCAGGTGACAACCGTGATCACAGCCACAGAGCCTGTGCGCTTCGTTGACATATCCACCGACAAGGTGGCAGGCGACCAGCCCATATCAAACACGATCCGCCTTAAGCCCAAGGAAGCAGTGCATGCCGACGGCAAGTGCGTGGCAATCGTCACCATCGTCACCGAGCGCTACCGCACCCAGTACGCCCTCATCTATACCTCGCGCCTGGAGGAGGCTGTGGCCAGCAAGGAAATCCGCCTTGGCGAGTGCGAGCCTTACCGCAATCCTGCAGTGTCGATGTCGGCCGAGGAAATGTATGCTTTCGCACGCAAGATTTGGAACAGCCCTGCTCGCTACCGCAACATCAGCTCGAAGAAGCACAAGATGGTTACTCGCGTCAACAACATCTATTCCGTTGGCGAGTACTTCTTCATCGACTTCTCCATTGAGAACAAGACCAACATTCGCTTCGACATCGATGAGGTGCGCCTGAAGCTCGCCGACAAGAAAGTGACAAAGTCGGCCACCAGCCAGATTGTGGAGCTGAAGCCAGAGCTGGTGCTTGAACCGGCAGTGTCGTTCTCAAAGGGCTACCGCAATGTGATTGCGGTGAAGAAGCTGACCTTTCCCAACGACAAGGTGCTGACCATCGAGATGACAGAGAAGCAAATATCAGGCCGCACCGTTTCGATAAGCATCGACTATGAGGACGTGCTCAACGCAGATTCGTTTCACCAGAGCCTCCTGCGCGAGGACTAATTCCCAATGCTCATGAAAAAGTTTATGATGATTTTGGCAGTGGCCGCAATCGGATTCGGCTATGCCAATGCCGGGGAAAGCGATTCTCGCCTTGGCTTGGGAGTAGGAATATTGTACGACAAGGGCTTGGATGCCGCAATCTCCTACGAGGTAGAGCGAGGCAACCACCATGCGTGGGAGTTCTTCGCCAGCGGCTACCTCAAATGGTCAGAGTGCGCCAGCGACAAGCACGTCTGCCCGCGCTCGTTCTGGCACGGCCAGCGCACTTGGCACCTTGGCGCGGCATACAAGCCCTGCGTCAACCGTGGCAAGAACCATTACGGCAGCTTGCGCGTCGGAGCCTCTGCAGGCTCTGACTTGCACAAGTTCATCGGCGCGGCGCATCTCGGCTATGAGCACAACTATCGTCTTAAAGGCGGCTGGCAGTTCTTCTGGCAGGCGAAAGTGGATTTGGTAATCAAAAGCGGCGACTTGTTCCGTCCGGGCTTGGCCATGGGAATAAAGTTGCCATTGTAAAATTAGGGATATGAAGAAGATAGCATATGGAATGATGGCTCTGCTGGGTGCGGTATGTGCCTCATGCGATGCCCACAGGGATTTCCCCGATGAGGACATGAAGATTGGCCAGGTGGTTTGCACCGACGGCTCAGTGATGAGTTCCGAGCGCGCCAGCGAGCTTGGCAAGAAGCCTGTGGCCGTTGTATTCCACGTCAGCCGCGACCCCGAGTTTGAGGGCAAGGGCTTGGCAGTGTACATCAAGGAACTGTCCGGGTGCCAGTTTGCCGACACTGTTGGCGTAGTCCAGGGCACATCGGCCAGCGTCATCGAGCTTGACGGCAATCTCAACACCTACGCGATGCTGGCGTGCGGCGACATGGAATCTCCGGCTGCATTGGCGGTGTTCGACATCTGGAGCCAGGGACAGTCTGCTTACCTGCCATCGGTGGCTGAGTGCCGGCTGCTGTTCGGCGCCAAGGATGCCGTGAATGCCACCATGTCCAAGATAGGAGGAAAGGCGGTTGGAGTGTCGGCTGATGGCGACTGGACATGGACTTCGACAGAGGTTTCAGGCCAAGCCACCCACAAGGCGTGGCTCTACTCTCTGGCAAGCGGCACCATGCAGGAAACGCCGAAGGACCAGTGGCACAAGGTGCGCCCTATAATCACGATCAGCGAATAAGGCATGGAAGAATCCAAGGAATTGCAGAGTCTCTACAGGGTATTTCGCGGAGCGATATATCTCTCACTGCTGGTAGAGTTCTTCGTGTACGCCGTTGACCCGGCAATGCTCGACTTCTGGAACGGCGTGCTGTGCGACATACACCGCCGAATACGCGCATGGAGCATCTATCAGGATGGCAACCTTGTCTATTGCAAGCTTGCCACGTTCCTGCTCATCTGCATCACTTGCGTAGGCACGCGCAACAAGAAGCAGTTGGAGATGGATGCTCGAAAGCATGTGCTGTATCCCATAGTGTTCGGTTTCGGGTTTACTGTTCTTGCGCTTTGGCTATACAACCATCCCATCATGCCGGTTCATTGGGGCTTGAAGACCAACATCTGGCTGTACATGGCCGCTTCTCTTGTGGGCTGCGTGCTGGTGCACATATCGTTCGACAATATCAGCAAGTTCCTTAAGGAGGGGCTGCTCAAGGACCGCTTCAACCTCGAAAACGAAAGCTTTTCGCAATGCGAGGAGAAGCGCGAAAACAAGTACTCAGTCAACATCCCGATGCGGTACTATTACAAAGGCAAGTTCCGCAAGGGCTGGATCAACGTTGAGAACTGCTTCCGTGGCACTTGGGTGGTGGGCACTCCAGGTTCGGGCAAAACTTTCTCGATTATTGAACCGTTCATTCGCCAGCACTCTGAAAAGGGCTTTTCGATGGTGGTGTACGACTACAAGTTTCCCACGCTTGCCACAAAGCTCTACTACCACTACCTAAAGAACAAAAAGGCTGGCAAGACTCCGAAGAACTGTCAGTTCAGCGTCATAAACTTTGTTGATGTGGAGTATTCTCGCCGCGTCAATCCCATCCAAGCCAAGTACATACCCAGCCTCGCTGCTGCATCGGAAACGGCTGAGACCCTGCTGGAGTCATTGCAGAAAGGCAAAAAGGAGGGCGGAGGCGGCTCCGACCAGTTCTTCCAGACTTCCGCAGTCAACTTTCTTGCGGCTTGTATATATTTCTTCGTCAATTATGAGAAGGAGCCTTATGCGGCCAACGGCAAGAAACTGTATGCCAAGATGGATCAGGACCCGGTGACGATGGCTTGGAAGCCCAACGGCACCGTGCGCGAGTACAAGGACGGCCCAATAGTCGAGCCTGCCTACTGGCTGGGAAAGTACAGCGACATGCCCCACATCCTGTCGTTCCTCAACGAAAGTTACCAGACTATCTTCGAGGTGCTGCAGACCGACAACGAGGTTGCGCCCCTGCTTGGGCCTTTCCAAACCGCTTTCCAGAATAAGGCGATGGAGCAGCTGGAGGGCATGATTGGCACCTTGCGAGTGTACACCTCTCGACTGGCTACAAAGGAAAGTTATTGGATATTCCACAAGGACGGCGATGACTTCGACCTGAAGGTGTCGGATTCCAGCAACCCCAGTTACTTGCTGATTGCCAACGACCCTGAGATGGAGAGCATCATTGGAGCGCTCAATGCTCTTATCCTCAATCGCCTTGTCACTCGCGTCAACACCGGGCAGGGCAAGAACGTGCCAGTGAGCATCATCGTGGACGAGCTGCCAACCCTATACTTCCACAAAATCGACCGCCTAATCGGCACTGCCCGAAGCAACAAGGTGTCGGTTACGCTCGGCTTTCAGGAACTGCCCCAGTTGGAGGCTGACTATGGAAAGGTGGGCATGCAGAAGATCATCACCACTGTTGGCAACGTGGTCAGCGGCTCGGCGCGTGCCAAGGAAACGCTGGAGTGGCTGTCGAATGACATCTTCGGCAAGGTGGTGCAGCTCAAAAAGGGCGTGACCATCGATCGCGACAAAACCAGTATCAACCTCAATGAGAATATGGACAACCTTGTACCAGCCTCCAAGATCTCGGATATGGCCACAGGCTGGATCTGCGGACAGACTGCCAGGGATTTCATAAAGACCAAGACCGGCTTGGGCAACTCGATGAACGTGCAGGAGAGCGAGGAGTTCCAGACAACCAAGTTCTACTGCAAGACTGACTTCGACATGAAGGAGATTGCCGCCGAGGAGGCTGCCTACCAGCCGCTGCCCAAGTTCTATACATTTGGTTCTCGCGATGAAAAGGAGCGGGTGCTTTACAAGAATTTCATCAGGGTGGGCATCGAGGTAAAGTCGATGATTGCCGAGGTGCAGAGAAAATACCACGCCAAATGATTGCATTCGACAAGGACTATTATCTGACACCCGAAGAGGGTCGTCTGCTTTGCATCGAAGCCAGGGCTTCGGTGGAGTATGGGCTGGCTCGCTTCCCCGAGGTTGACCTGGTAAGGAACAGGTGGGCATCATCAGAATTTCACAACTGGGCTGTAGCCCGAAATGACACAAGCTATGGAATACGGCGTTGACGAGCTGAAAAAATATTCAAGGCTGTGGGACGGCATTGTAATGGATGCCAATCCCAGGCTGTGGGCGCAAGGCGTGAAGCTGATGCGTCAGACTGAACTGTGGAATAAAGTGGCTTCTGACCCTGAGTTCAAGGATGCTACCGACGATGAGATTGCCAGCGAAATCAAGTCGATGCTCTGCTCCGACCGTGGCTCGCAGATATTCCGCAGGATGGAGGTTGAGAGCCTTGCCAAGAACGACTTCAAGAAATGGATGACTTGGAACAGGCTGGAGTCGTGGCTGGGCCAGTTCTGGGGCTTCGTGCAGTCGTGGCTCGGCAAGAAGAGCCTCTCAGTGGCTGCAATGACAGGCAAGGAGGCATCGCAGATCACGCTTGACGAGATTGTTGACAAGACAGTCCTCGACTTCGTGGCTGCTCAGGAGTGCGCCTCTGCTCCGAGGGTTGTTATTTTCACTTCCCTGCCTTTCATCAAGGCGAAGTACGGCGACCTGCACCTCAAAGCCAAGTCGGGCGATGTAGAGGCGGCGCATCAGCTGGTGTCTGCTGTGGCTTCTCCTGAGAAGTTCCGACAGTTGGGTCTTGACCACCCCGATGCGGCGCTCTTGCCTGTGATTGCCGATGAGGCGACTGGTCACAACCAGATACCGAATCAGCTGGCGGCCTATGCCTCAAAGGTGAGCGGATTGCCTGTATGCACAGATATATACCAGTCGGTGCGAGCCAAACATACCGGAGCATCGAAGATTGAGAGGTTTCTGCGAGTGCCGAGGTTTGCTGGGCCGGTAGAACCTGGGCGCAAGTATGTCTTGATCGATGACCACGCCACGCAAGGCTCAACCCTTGGAGCATTGCGACAGTACATCCGCTACCACGGAGGCCAGGTGGTGGGCTATGCTACTCTCAGCGCATCGGCTGGTGGCACAATGCCGGAGATTGGCAAGGAGATGCTGGAACAGTTGCGCGCCAACGATTCTGACGGCAGATTGGAGAAAGCGGTTAGTGAAACTTACGGCTATCCCAACGGCTTCGAGGACTTGACCCACGGCCAGGCTCGATTCTTGTCGATAGCCAGCAATGCGCAGGAAGTGCTCAGCCACTATGAGGATGCGCTAGCCAGCGAAGCCCATTGCAAGGCGATAGGAAGATAAAAACATTGATATTGCGATAGTGATGAAGAATAATTTCAAAGCCATAGGATGCCTCGCCACTGCCATTTTGATAGCGGTTGGCAACGCCTTTGCTGCCATCGGCCAGTTGGCTGAGGTGCCACCGTTTGAGCGAGCCGTGCTGATTATCAAGCGTTACGAAGCCATGCACAAGCCCAAGGACTGGCCTTATGTGGGTTATGGTCACCGAGTGCTGCCTGACGAGCCATACGAGAGAGGTGTGCAGCTTACAGAAAAAGAAGCTGATGAGTTGCTGATCAAGGATTTGGAAGGGCTGTGCGCCATGTTCCGCGAGTTCGGCTCCGACAGCATCATACTTGCCACACTTGGTTACAATGTCGGACCATTTCGCTTGTTGGGCAACAAGACCATACCGAAGTCGGGCTTGATCACCAAGCTAGAGGCTGGCGAGGATTTCACTCTCGACGATTATCTTTCCTACTGCAATGTCAACGGCGAGCCGCATGAAGGCCTCCGCAAAAGAAGAATGGTTGAGTACATGGCCCTGAAGGAAGACGCTTCTTCTGCCAAGCCTCGACCCGATAACAATCAATAATCAACAAATTTCAAACGATGAAAATCACCAACGTTGGTATTGCCAAATACCAAAACTCCAAGAAGATCATTCTTGGTCACATCTTCCGCTGCAATGCCAGCGAAAAGGAAGACATCACAAAGTCATTCGAACTCATCAAGTACGGAGTGCCAGGTGTGGCTCCAATCGCTGAGCCCAAAGAGTACCGTAAGAGCGATGCCCAGTCTTTTGCCTTTGGGGCCTGCTCTTACGAGAGCCTCTGGCTTGGGATCAACCTCGAACTGGAAATGGAGGCGCATGAGGTCGCGCTTCCCGAAAATGAGCCCATCTGGCTTGGTGACCGCAGCATCCTGCCACTTTACGCTAAGGCAGTGGAAGCCCTCAAAGCAGTGATGGGCGAAGCCGATTACAATGGCGAGTGCATCCTTGCCGTCCTACACTTCGGCCAGCTCACCAGCAAAGGCGACCTCGCCAAGCCTCACGCCCACTTCCTCTTCGCCAAAAGGGTGTAGGGGGAGTTAAACAACTGATAATCAACAAATCCACAAGCCTACTTAAAGTCTTGTGGATTTGTCGTTAATTAGATGCGGCTTGAAAGGCGTAAAACTTTTTTCTTAAAAAAATTGTTATCAATTTGGATAATTAAATTTTAATTCGTAATTTTGCGAAAACATTTCGCCGCATGAACATAATATATGCCGAAGATTCTCTGAAAGAGCTTTACGAAAACGGCAGTACAAATGATAAGAAGTACAGCAAACTCACGCCATCCGTTATAAAGAAATACGTGAAGACCGTTAACTGGCTCAGATCCGCCACCAGGAGAGAGGACTTATATCGACTGCATGGCTTGAATTACGAGAAAATGCAAGGAACGGATAAAGAGTCTGTTAGAATAGACCTCAAATGGAGGCTTTACATCAGAGTGATTGACGGCACAAAAATTGAGTTAGGAAGTATTACACTCTTGGAAATTACCAACCACTATGGAGACAATTGAAAGCACCACTCCCTTTGTGGCAATACACCCGGGAGAAATGATCACAGATGAAATTAAGAGCCGGGGCATGAAGCAGAAAGAACTTGCCGCCCTGACTGGAATTCCTGCGTCTAATTTGAATGACATTCTCAAAGGCAAACGTGATATTAATGCGGAACTGGCATGTCTGATAGGAAATGCGCTGGATATCC
>CAZRYC010000071.1:0-10088 GCA_964604175.1 uncultured Bacteroides sp. | reverse complement strand
CTGGGGCTTTATTTTTTGTCCAAAAAGTTGCATTTACTATTAGAACTTAATACCTAGGGATCCTAGGCATCCTAGGCAACCTAGGCTTCCTAGGGATCCTAGGCAACCTAGGCAATTAGAAGCGGAAGCCGGTGGAGAGGACTATGGAGGAGTTGTGGTCTTTGAGGGCCCAGGTGGGAGCGGTGCCGGCGCTGGAGTTGGTGAAGGCGTGGAAAGTGCTCTGGCGGTTGGTATAGACATAGGCCGCATCGATGTACCACATCTGATAGCGGTAACCCAAGCCAAAGCAGATGTTCTGGATGTCCTTGTCGAATGAGTAGCTGCAGTCAGTGCCGCTGGTGAGCACCTCGATGTTGCCATCCTTGGCGTCGGCCTTGGTGAAGGAGCTCTGGTAGTTGTAGCCAGCGCGCACGCTGAATTGCGGGGTCACACGATACTCCAGGCCCAAGCGCACTGTGCTTGCGCCCTTGAAATAATCCTTGATATCCTGATTGAGGATATCGTTGCTCTCGAACTCATCCTCATAGTAGGCATTGTTATATGTAGGGGTCTTGATGCGCATGCTGTTGTAGCCGTCGAACTGGTAGTCGAGGCTGATGATGGCGCGACCGTCAATTACGCCAGCAATGCCGGCCATCAGCTTCCAGGGGGCGTTGAAATGCCAGCGGAAATAAGCGTCGTCGGTGTACTCAGAGCCACTGAGAGTGGCGGGATTATCCACGGTAGATGGGGTGTAGGCATAGTCCACGCTGGCATCGTAGCCCTGATCGAGGTGGTACCAGGTGGGAGTGTGCACGGCAAAGCCTATGCGCAGCTCGTTGATAGGCTTGATGATCACGCCAGCCTTGAGGTTCCAGCCAGTGCCGTTGATATACTTGCGCGAAGAGAGGCCGAACCCGGCATCGCCGGTGGTGATCCCGGTGCTATTTGAATAGATGGCAGCCCCGGAGAGGCTCTCATCGTAGTAGATGGTGCGAGTGTAATGCAGGTCGGTGATGCCCACGCTTAAGCCCCAATACACTAAGTTCTCCACATTGCCGCCAAAGCTCATATCGTACTCATCGATATATCCAGTCTCGCGCACATTATAGATTGCGTCGGCTTGGGATATGCCATTCTGATAGAGGCCTTGGTAGGTGGTATTGGTCAGGGGGTTGATCATATAGCTATTGTAAGCCAGGATGCTGAGCCAGTCGATGTCGGAGGCTTGGTAGGGATTGTAGTTGCTGCCAAAGTCCATGTCACCATAGCTTACGCCATCGGTGAAAGATGCTATATAGTTGGTCAGCGAGGTGGAGATGCTGGGAGCTCCGCCGCGATACACGCGGTCGAAGGATGCAGCGCGGTTGTAGCTGGCTCCCCAGTTGAGGGTCTTGAGAGCCCCGTCAAGGCGAGTGGCCCCTACATATCCGAAGTTGTTGCAATAGACCTTGGTCTGGCTGTGGCTGTTGCCAGTCTGGCCGAAGTAGGTGGGAGTGGTCTTAGTGCTCTGGATATTGATGTTGAGGGTCGCGCCCACATCGTTGCTGCGATAAACGCCGATGCCGGCGGGGTTCTGGTTGAGCGAACTGAGGTCGCCGCCAAGCGCGGTGAAAGCTCCGCCCATCGACATAAATCGTGCGGTGCCCTTGAAGTCGGGCTGAGATATCTGCTGAGCATCAATGGCGCTCTGAGCCAGAGCTGCCAATGGCAATGCAGCCATAATAGCCAAATATGATCTTTTCATATTCTTGGATTTGGGATAAGGGAATAATCGATGTTATCTGCGGCCACGGCCACCACCGCCACCGCCTGAGTGGCTGCCACTGCCGCTGGAACCGCCACCGCCACGGCTGCCGCTGCTGAAGCCGCCGCCGCTGGAGCGGCCAGAGGATGAGGAGCTGCTACTGCCCCAGGAGCTGGAAGAGCGAGAAGAGGAATTGTAAGAGTTAGAGCTTGATGAGCTCGAACTGCTGTTGCGGCCACGGGTGCCGGTGACAATGCCGGTGCTCTGTGTGGGACGCGAGGTAGAGTTGGCCGGGCGGGCATTGGTGTTGGTGCCCATGCCGCTGTATCCCGGGCGCGATGTCATGCCAGAGGTGGTGCGGTTGCCGGAGGTGCCGTAGCCCATGTTGCCGGGGCGCCCGGTGTTGATGCCGGTGCGGGCAGAATTTCTGCCAGATGTTCCGGCCATAGCGGGCCGGTGGGTAGATGAGGAGCCCACACCGGTGGTGGGTCTCCAGCCTCCGCCCCAAGCGGTGCTACCCCACCAGACGGGGCCAGGACCGCCCCAAGCCCAGCTATAGTATGGGCCTCCCCACCAGGAGTTCAGGCCCCAGTACCAGCTCGGGGTCCAGCCCCATCCCCATTCCCAGTTGGGCCCCCACCAGGGATCATAGTAGCCGAGCGACCAGTTCCAGTAGTAGCGAGGGCTGCCAAAGGCCCACGACCAGGACCAGTAGGGATAGTACCAGGGGTCGTTCTGAACATAGATGTTGACTGTGGCCGGCTCGCTGTAGTAGTAAGCCTGGAGGTCGGCATCGTTGCTCTCAGTCACCACGTCGCTATTATGGAAGCGCTCGATGCGGCGGGTGTTGGCGAAGTAGTCCACATCCTGGGTGGCTGTGGAGTCCACGCCGAGGTCGTCGCTTACGAGGAATGAGCCATTTCGGTTGTATTCGTCGACATCGCGGGTGTTGTTGGTGTAAACGGTGTAGGTGTCAGCGGCAGGATACTCGATTGTAGCGGGATAGGAGGCTACGCGGGTGTATCCGGCGCGGGTGTTAGTGTTCTGCTTCGTGTTGGTCACCTTTTTGGTGGCCTTGGAGTCATCGTAGTAGATATCGTCGTCGTAATTATACTGTGCGCACATGATGGCAGGAAGGGCCATGAGCATGGCGGCTGCCAGCAGTCGTGACTTGGAGATGTGGGTTGCTATCATGGTTGTCAATAGTTTTTTGTAAATTAGATTAGAAGAGGGTTGAAAAGTTTAATCAAAGATAGTAACAATATGTGAGGTGCACAAGTTTTTGACGAGAAAAATCGACAATTTGGCCAATTTTAGGGTAAAAGCATAGCGCCAACAGAGGTTGGGGAAGGAGGCGCCCACTAAGCTCGGGGGAGGTCCGCTTGCGGGCCTCTTGTTGTTGGGGTGGGTAAGGGCCCGCCCACTAAGCTCGGGGGAGGTCCGCTTGCGGGCCTCTTGTTGTTGTTGGTGGGTAAGGGCCCGCAAGCGGACCCTCTCCGAGCGGGGTGGGCGAGGGTGGTGGGGGCTTTATAGGAAACGAGGATACGAGATTCGTTGCTCTCGTATCCTCGTTTGTTGGTTCTCTAAGAATTTCCTCGTTTGCGGGTTCTCTAAGAATTTGCTCGTTTGCGGGTTCTCTAAGAATTCTTCGTTCTATGAGAATTGGATTGTGCTATGGGGTCATTCTTTGGGGAGAGGCTTCATCTCGTAGCCGGCCATTGAGACTACAAAGCCCCAGTAGATGAAGGCTATGGAGGTCAGGAACGAGGTCATGTACTCTACCGAACGCAGACCGGCCTCAACAAAGAGGAAGCCGATGATGCACATCAGGATGCCGTTGATGATGGCAAGCCACCAGATCTTGCGGCCGCTGCTGGCAGAGACAAACTGCTCGATGCCCCAATAGATAAAGAAGAATGCCAAGAAATAGGGGAAGACTTCCATCGAGAGGAAGAGGTTGCGCACCAGCACGAAGCCAATGAACATGTCAATCACGCCACCGGCAAGCCACCAGCCCCAGCCGCCAGGGCGGTTGGCGGGATCGCCCGCGCAGACGCACAATTGAACCAAGCCGGCTGCAATCAACAACCAGCCCATCAGAATGGCTGCTACCATATAACCCTCGGCAGGCCAAATCCAGTAGCAGAAACCGCCGAGCACCATGAGGATGCCAATAATCAGGACAAGCCACCAAAGCTTGGACTGTCCGTAAAACTGTTGAAAAGCTTTCATAATTGTAAGTTTTAACGTGTATTTTTCTTTTTGTATTTATATAACAATTATGAAGGGGTTTCAGTTTTGGGTTTTCGGTTTTCAGTTTTCAGTTTTCGGTTCTAAGTTTTCAGTTTTCGGTTCTAAGTTTTCAGTTTTCAGTTTTCAGTTTTCAGTTTTGGGTTTTCAGTTTTCAGTTTTCAGTTTTGGGTTTTCAGTTTACGGTTTTCAGTTTTCAGAGAAAAAATATTTCTATTCAATGAATAGTTATCAGTTCAACTGAAAACTGAAAACTGAAAACTGAAAACCCCGAAGGGCAACTGAAAACTGAAAACTGAAAACTGATCAGGCGAGGGTGACTACGGTGATGCCGGCGCCGCCGAAGCGGACATCCTCGTCGCGGTAGTCAGAGACCGAGGGTACCGTGGCCAGGTATTCGCGTATGTACTGGCGCAGGGCCCCGGTGCCCGTGCCATGGAGGATGCGCACGCGCTCGGCATTGAACTGGGTGGCATCATCGATGAAGTAGGTGATGGCTTGCACAGCCTCGTCAACTCTCATGCCTCGCACATCGATCTCCGGCTTGAAGCGGAGCTGTCGCTCGCGGTTCTTGTTGGCAGTCTCAGTGGAAAGATACGATGCCGCCTTTTGGGCCCCGGTGTCGATTTTCTTCTGCGTAAACTTCAGGCGGTCAGCCTTAACGGTAGTCTTTAGCATGCCGAAAGCCACCACGGCATTCTTGCCGTCAAGTTCTAAGATCTCGCCCACGGTGCCAGACCCGTCGAGCTGCACATGGTCGCCCACGGTGAGGGATTTGGGGGTTGGGGCTTGGGGCTTGGGATTAGGAACTGATGCTTTAGGCTTTTTCTTGTGCTTTTGTTTGAGCAGGGGATGCTGGTCGGGCTGGTCTGAGGTGAGCAGCTGTTTCGAATCGGCCAATTCCTTGCGGAGCTGGAGTGTGCGTTCGCGCTCGGCCTGGGCGTTCTTGATCTCGTGGATGGTGCGCTCCACGGCGGCGTTGCTCTTGTCGAGGATTTCCTTAGCCTGGGTGCGCGCCTCGTCGATGATTTCGCGGCGCTTGGCGCGGAGCTCGTCGGCATCGCCTTCGTATTTCTCTATCAGGGCATCGATCTTTTTTTCTTTGAGGCGCACCTGCTGGCGCTTGTTCTCCCAATAGCGCTTGTCGCGAGCGATGTCGAGCAGGTACTTGTCGATGTTGATATAGTCGCTGCCCACAATCTCCTCGGCATTCTTGATGATGGCTTCTGGCAGGCCGATCTTGCGCGCTATCTCCACGGCAAACGAGCTGCCCGGGGCTCCGATGGACAGGCGGAAGAGAGGCTGCATGAGTTGGCGGTCGTAGAGCATGGAGCCATTGATGAGGCCGGGGGTCTCATCAGCGAAGCGCTTGATGTTCTGATAGTGAGTGGTAATCACGCCCCAGATGCCGCGCTCCACAAACTGCTGGAGCAGGGCCTGGGCTATGGCAGCGCCAATCTGCGGCTCGGTACCGCTGCCAAACTCGTCGATCAGGGCTAAGGTGCGAGGGGTGCCGTTGCTGACAAGCCACTTCATATTGCGCAGGTGGCTGCTGTAGGTGCTGAGCTCGTTCTCGATCGACTGGTCATCGCCGATGTCGATAAAGATGCCCTCGGCGACTCCGATGTGGCTGTTCTCATACACTGGGGGCAGGAGTCCGCACTGCACCATATACTGCACGATGGCTACAGTCTTGAGTGTCACTGATTTTCCGCCGGCATTAGGGCCAGAGATGATGAGGATGCGCTGCTGTGGCGAGAGGCGCAGATCCAGGGGGACCACTTGCTTGCCCAAGGTCGATAGAGTGCGGGTGAGCACTGGGTGGCAGGCATGGTAAAGCTCCAGCTCCATGTCGGCATGGAGGTGGGGCATGTGGGCATCGATCTCCAGGGCGTAGCGAGCCTTGGCGTGGATAAAGTCGAACTCTCCGAGCACATCGTAGGCTTGGAGCATCTCCGGCACATGAGGGCGGAGATGGTCGGCAAGCTCCACGAGGATGCGGATTACCTCGCGCCGCTCCTCAATCTCCAGTTCGCGTAGGCGGTTGCTGGCCTCCACCACCTCGGCTGGCTCGATGAAGTATGTCTTTCCGGTGGCAGACTCATCATGCACGATGCCGGGAATGCGGCGCTTGTTCATCGCAGTGACAGGAATCACTGGTCGCCCGTCGCGAAGGCTGGGCGATGCATCAGCCTCAATGATGCCATCCTTGATGGCCTGGGATACCACGCGCCGCATGGCAGCGTTGATGGTGCCTTGCATAGAGGCTAAAGAGGAGCGCAGGCGAGCCAATTCGGGCGAGGCAGAATCTTTGACATATCCGAACTTGTCAATCACCCGGTCGATGGCAGAGCGCACCTGTGAGAGCGAGGTGATGTCCTGCGCTACGATGGATAGGGCCGGATAGGGGGTGTGGCCCTCATCGGTGCGATGTGATATGAAGAACTGTGCAATGTCGGCAATGGTGGCCAGGGAGCTGCGCAGACGCGCCATCTCGCTCTCGGGTATGTGGGTGCCTGGCACGCGTATGGTCTTGAGCTGCGGGGTGAGGTCGTGGACACTGTTGAGGGGAAATGCCTCGTCGGAAGACAGGATATGTACCATCTCGTCCACTTGGGCCAGGGCGGTTTTCACCAGATCATAGTCGCTCATGCATCGCATCTGCTGGCATTTGTCTTTGCCCAGGGTGGAGAGGCATTTGTCCGCGACGAGGGCGCGGACGGTGTCCATGCCGATTTTTGCTTCGATGCTATCGGGATATAGCTTCATAGAAGAGTCAAAAAACACCAAATTTCGGCACGGGGTGCCGAAATTTGGGCTTGGGTTTTGGGAATCCTAGGAATCCTAGGATTCCTAGGGGTGATTAGGGGTTACTGGGCGGGCTGGGGATTGAGCAGCTGCTTGTAGTAGTCAGACTTCTGGTACATCTCGTTCTGGCTGTCCTTGTCGCCCTGAGCTTGATAGTAGTTGCCCATGAAGAGGTAAGCCTCGCTGTAGAGAGCAAGCTTGTTCTTGGCATTGGCGGGATCAGCATTGGCGGGATCAGCATCGAGGATTTCCACTACCTTCTGATAAGAGTTGAGCACATTGTCGTCGCTCTGGTTGCCAGCCTTGGCAAAGTAGAGACGGCCCAGACGCTGGTAGTACTCCGGAGCAGCCTCTGTAGCGCCCTCGATCACCTTGTTGATGGCGTTGATGCCATTCTGAGCATCATCAGCCTTGACAGCGAGGTCCTCGGAGCGGTTGGCGGCGTTGAGCCAGCGGCCAGAAGCCTGGAGATAATCGGTGAGGCTGGGGTTCTCGGTAGCAGCGATGTACTTGTCGAAAGCCTCGGCAGCCTTCTGATAGTTGGCAGCCTTGGTGTAGGCGGCGCTCAGGGTCTTCAGGTTGTCGGCACGGGTGGGATCGATAGCCACGGCGCTCTCGTACTGGATGATGGCGAGGCTGTCCTGGCCAAGACCCTCAAGCACAGAGGCGTAGGTGAGGTGATCGTTGGGAGTGAACTTCTCAGCACCCTTGGGTGTAAGCTTGAAGAAGGACTGGGCGGCAGCATCGGCAGCTTCGTTCTGGTTGAGGCCAGCGAGGTCGAGCATCTTGATGCGCTGCATCACAAAGTTGTTGGGGTCGTTTGCAAGCAGCTCGTTGGCCACATCGAGAGACTTCTGGTATTCGCTGTTGGCATAGAGGAGCACAGCATAGCGAGCCTTGTCCTCGGGGAAGTGGTTGGGGTTCTGGATGTATTCGCCATACTGCTGGGCAGCCTTGGTCCACTGGCTGGTCTCATAGTACTTCTCGGCGAGTTCGCGCTGAGCCAGAGCGCTCTGTGGCTGCTTAGCCTTGAGCTCTTCGAGCTTGTTGACAGCGTACTGTGGGTTGACGCCTACATAAGCGTTGGCATACTTAACATAACCCTCGGGATTGTCTTTGTCCCAGGTGATAGCCTGCTCGTACTTGCCGGCAGCGGCTCCAAGATCCTTGGCATCGAAGAGCATATCGCCCTCGAGGATGTAGATAGCGGGCTCTTGGTTCTTGCTGTCTTTGTGAGCCTTAGCGAGGAGCTTTTGCACCTCGGCATCGTACTTCACGGGATCGGCGTTGTAGTAAGCGCGGGCGATGTCCACGGTGATTTCATTGTTCTTTTTGCCCAGCTTCTGAGCCTGGCTGAACTGGCTTTCGGCAGCCTTCTTGTCGCCATTGAGCAGGTCGATAGAGCCGAGGCCCACATAGTTGTAGGGGTTCTCGGCGTTAGCGGCGATACCCTTGTCAAAGTAGCCCTTGGCAGCGGCCTTGTCGTTCTGTGCGAGAGCTGTCTGGCCCAGATAGTAGTATGCGAGGGCTTTGTCGGTGGAGGCATCGTTGATGTTGCGCTCCAGGATTTCTTTGGCATTGGCGTACTGTCCAGCCTTATAATACTCGATACCGTCTTTGTAGCCATAGGCCGAAGCGGTAAGCGCAGCGCCCAAAAGGAGGGCGGGAAGAATTGTCTTCAGATTCATGCTTTATATGGTTTATTATAGATTAGTTTTCGGTTTTCGGTTTTCGGTTTTCAGTTTTCAGTTTTCAGTTTTCAGTTTTCGAAAATTTTCGAAAATTTTCGAGAGTTTTCGAGAGTTTTCGAGAATTTTCGAGGATTTTCGAGAGTTTTCGAGGATTTTCGAGAGTTTTCGAAGATTTTCGAGAATTTTCGATTTTGGATTTTTATCAGTCCATTATTTCCATGATGTTGATGTTCATGCGGGCGGGCATGATGCCGGTCTTCATGATTAGCTTTTGACCAGTGAAGCTGGTGACAAAGCTGTAGAAGCCGGCAGCGGGGCTGCCGCTTGGCGCGATGGTAATCATGTAGATGCATCGGGTGAGCGGATAGGTGCCATCGTAGATGTTCTGCTGGAATGGGCGGTAGGCTGTGCGCTCGTCATCGCGCATCACACCGAGGGTCTTCACTCCGGCTTCGGCCACGCGGGCGTTGATATCGTCCATGCTGAGGGCTCCGTTTTCGTCCTGCATCTCATCGGCGATAGAGGCCACGCTTGCGCTCTTTCGCAGGTCGGTGCTCAGGCAGCTTACTCCCACCACGCCGATGGCGTACTTGTTCTTAAGCACGGCCTCCACCACTCCGGAGATAGAGTCGGTGCGCTGTGCAGTGGGCCCCAGGCTTTCGCCGGCGAGCAGAGAGTCGCGCATGTATTTTACCATAGAGCTTCCCTCCTTGTCAAAGAGGACTACGATGGGCTTGTTGGGATAGTGTGGGTTGAGATCCTCCCAGTTGGTGGTCTCGCCCCTGAGGATGTCGCGGATTTCCTTCATAGAGAGGAAATCGGCGGGGTTCTCCGGGTTTACGATCAAGGCCACGGCATCCACGGCAATCTTAGAGCTGCGGGGATGGCGGCGCTTTTTCTTTATGCGGTCCACCTCGGCGGCAGTGAGGTCGCGAGGTATTACGATGGTCTTGGTGTTGAGGGTCATCAGCGAGTCGATAGCCTCAGCCTCGGTGCCGTAGCGTGCCAGCACATGGTTCTCAGGATAGATGTATTCGAACACATCTATCTCCTGCTCCATGATGTTCTCGAAAGAGTCATCGCAGAAGAGCAGGGATGAGCCCACGGTGGTGGTGTTTTCTTTTTTCTCGTATCTGCCGCAGGCTGCCAGCGCAAGCACCAGGGCCGCAGCAGATGCGAGTGTGATAAACCTATTCATGGGAAAGAACTATTTGGTGTAGTAGTCGGCTCCGGAGAATAGGCGGTATCCACGGAAGATGCCGTAGATGATCAGGAGGATGCCCACGACCCAGCGAGCCCAGGTCCAACTGGGATCCCAGCGGAAGAGGTTGATAATCAGCAGCACGCCCACGCCTACATAAATCAGAATCATGAAGATGCCAAAAGCTATGGCTACGGGGCGCTTGGGAGCGGGTACTACCGGGCGTCCGCTTTCCTGCTCGTCCTCTCCGTGCATTGTGCGTCGATATTCATCGAATTCGGCGTTATTCTTGTCCTGTTTCATAAAGCTACATATTTAATAGTTGAAAAATCATAGTGTTGGCCCCAATATGGGACCCTTTCTATAATTTAACATTGGACGTGCTTTTTATGTTCAACACTTCAACGTGCTA
>CAZRYC010000070.1:0-10373 GCA_964604175.1 uncultured Bacteroides sp. | reverse complement strand
TCTGGGGCTTTATTTTTTGTCCAAAAAGTTGCATTTACTATTAGAACTTAATAATTTTATTTCAAAAGAGAGCGCAGCAGGGGGATCGGGTTGTGGAGGGTGGTGCAGAAGCGGCGTCGCCGCCGGTCAAAATAGAAATTGCCGTCAAGGTCTTCGATGATGTCGCGCAGATTGATGCGCTCTTTGTCATTGTCTTCCTCGCGTGAGAATATCTCCAGCCTGTACTTCTTTTTCTCATTTGGCTGATAGCAAAGATCCACAGCCAAATCATAGATTAGGTGGTCAGTGTATAGGCACCTGGCGCCATAAGCCATGATAGGGCGCCATTGCGTATTGTCCACCTCGATTTCCTGCTGGTCAACAAACCATCGCATGGCCCTCATCTCATAATCATAGAAGCCTAAGAATGGCTGGCAAGGGCGGTAGAGCTGCCGCTTGCGGCAATTGTCAAGCAGATGAGGCTGCTTCACTATGAACCAGTAAGGGTAGCTGCTGTCGTTGAAGCGCTCGCAGCATTGCTGGAATGCCTTCTCCGGCCCCTCGTTGACATTGTGGCAGCGGTCAATGATTTGCCTAATCAAGCCTGGAGCCGAGAGCATCAGGCGCTGCCAATCGTAGTCGTACCAGCAAAGGGTGAGCATCGAGTCGCCTCGCCGCACTATTGGATATTCTTGATGCCGAATGCTGAGCAAGGCGCGCCGCAGGGGGTCAAGCTTGGGTTGCTTGTCAATCTCTGTGCCCCACAGGTCGTAGATTGCATCTACATAGCGGTGCATCAATATGGCCGGATGCTTGCCTTCTTCATTGCCTTCTCGGCCAGAACTCCACACTATCAGGCGGCTTGCGCGGCCATTGAGCAGAGGGTGAGCCTGGGCGCGGTCGAGAATGTCTTCGATTTCTTCTCGACGGTCCAGGTTGCTTTCGATGAACTGCAGCTTGGCGCGCTCCTCTTCGTTGATTATCTTCGACGGCACATGCTTGGTATGCAGCAGACATATCAGATCGGGCCGGTTCATCTTGTCCACCATCTCGCGAGCCAGGGCCGTATCGTCCTTGCCGGGCTTTTGATAGCGGCTAAGATTGCTGAGCAGTTGCCACAGGCGAGCTACATCGCGGTCCCTGGCCTCAAGACCGAATTTCAATATATAGTCCACGCAGGGCTGTACCGCAAAGCCTAAGTCCAGCGTCACTGGCATGGTGTAGCTGCTGCCTAAGGCCTCTACGCAATGGCAAAGCCGCTTCCAGGCATGAAAATAGTCCATCAGGGCCGCCAAGGTGAAGGCCTTGGGGGTAACGAGGGTGCTGAGGTAGAAGGCCAAGAAGTGGTCGATGTTGTGCTGTGGGTGCTGCCAGAACCAATCTTCCATCTCATTCCATAGCATGGGACTGTCAGTAAGCTCGGGCTCCCAGGCCATGGATAGGGCGCGCATATTCTCCTCAAAGGTCAAGATCTGGCCCGTGGTGTTGATGGTTAGAAACATGGCCTCCGCATCAGTGCGGTTGCCTAAGTCGCAGTATAGAAATCTTAGGTCGTGGATTACAAATTGCGAGAAGCGGTTCCAGTCCCAGTCGCCATAGCGCTCGTCAGCCTCTTCAAGCACCACATCGATCATGCGGATGGCATTTATGAAGCTCTGCACCGTGGGGTCGCTGGCATAGCTGGGATAGTACCAGTCGCTGCGCTCGAGCTGAGAGAGGCGTCCATCTCGGTTGAGGAAGAAGCGGGTTACCAGATCTGACATAAAGTACAGGGCCTCGCGCCGCGCTTGGTACAGGAGCTTGGGTTCGCGGTCATCGATCAGCGCATAGTCGCTGATTAGCAGGCGGCGCAGCTCCGGGCTGGAGGTGCGGCGGAAGAGCATGCCCAATAGCAGATACAGGGTGGTGAGGCGCTGCTGGCCGTCGATGATATGCAGGTGGTTGGAGTGCTGCGGGTTTTCGTAGCCATAAAGCAAGCCTAACACGTACGGACGCCCGGTAGCATATAGATACACTATGCCTTGGACAAATGCTGAGGCCTGGTCAATGGCGAATGGGAAGCGCTGTGGCTGCGAGGGGTCGATGGTAGTGCCCCAGCAGTAATCGCGCTGCATATCGGGTATCACCAAGGTGATGCTGCTGCCAAAGAGGTCGGTCAGACTGTATAGCTCCGACGATAGGGCGTGCTTTTGCTGTATGCCTTGCTTATTTGTAGCCATAGTAGCGCTTCAGGTTCTTGAGGGTGAGATTGTAGTTGTCGATGATTGACTGGGCGGTCCAGGTGTTGCCAGCGAAAACGCACACGCTGTGCAAAAGGTTGCGGCTCTTGAACACTCCCATGTCGCCCGGGGTGAGGAAGAGCATCTTCTTTTCATCGAACATGGCATTGCCGAACGAGGCATTGTTGTTGCCGTAGAGCAGCACCAGGTTACCGATGCAATGCTCGCTGAGCTGCACTCCATCGTGATTCACAATGTCATCGCGGCTCAGGAAAGTGGGGTCGGCCATTATCTTAGGCAGCGGGATATGGATGGGGTTGTCGTTGCCATCGAGCACTTCGCCGCGTGGTCCACGATGCCACACCTTGCTCTTGCTGTAGATATGCTCCAGGCTGCGATTGTTCCAGATGGAGAAGTCGAATTTTCTGCCAAGCTTGATGTCCTCATCGATGTTGAGGCGCAGCAGGAGGTTGAAGAGGTCTTTTTTTGCCTCGCTATGATAGACATCGGCCATGCTCAGCGAGGTCAGCAGGTCGTCGAATTTTGCCAATGGTGAGTCGCCGCGCTTGATTTCGCTGAAGTCCATGCCAAGGAAGGATAGCTTGTACACCTCTTGGAGCATGTCGGCGTTCATCGACAAGTCCACAAAGTATGAGTACAGGAAAGCATAGGCCTCGGGCTCCTGTTGGAGCAGGAGGATGGCGCGGATGCGGTTATACGAGGCTGGGTCTTCGAAGGCGGCTTCAAAGTGGGCCTGAATTTTGCGCAGCCGGTAATAAAAATGCTTGGCGGCGTGGTAGGGCTTTGTGGCTTGCCTATTGATGTAGCTGCGGAACTCTTCATAGCTCAGGGGCGCGGCCATATCCTGGTCTGCTTCTCTGAGGGCGAGGCGCAGCAGCAGGTCCATCGGTGTGGTGGTGAGGCCGCTGTAGTACTCGCGCACAGGGGCTTCGTTCCACCAGCGAGCCCAAGATTCCCATTCGTCGGCGTAGCGTGAGCGCAGGGCTGTCAGCTCCCAGTCGCTGGCATTGGGCTGCTGTGGGTCGCTGGCCATGCGCATGATATCGGCCTTGATGATGTCGGCCGGCAGCATTGGGGCCTTAGAGCCATTGAGCATCTTGAAGGCTCCGATGGCGAAAGAGGCATCATCGAGTATGATGCCTAAGAAATATACATTGTCTAAGACAAAATCGATGCTAAGGGCGCTGGGGTCGGGGAGAAGTTCGCGCAGCGTGCGCACTGTCTTTTTGAAATAATACACATCCTCGCAGGGCTCCACTTTCAGCTCGGCGCAGTCGCCGAGAGTTTTCTCATCCATCCAAATCTGAGCCAAGGGGCGGCAATCGTAATGGAAGCAAATATTTTGGCCTTGATGGCCCAAGTATTTAAGAAGGATGTGGAGAAAGACCAAGCGTTGCTGGCCATCAACCAGCTCATAAGTGACATCTCCTTGCTTGGAAGATTTTTTTGCCAGAGCAATGCCTTGGAGGAAAGGGCTTTCGCCAAGTTCTTGCGCTTGCAGCAGACATTCCACCAGATAGGCGGCTGAGTCTTTTTTGCCGGACTCTGGCCGGCCCCACACATAGCGCCGCTGATATGCTGGCACCCGTACCAGCCCGTGCGTCATCTCTATCAGTTGTCGGAGCGTAAGCGTCATATCTTTCCCTTTATTAATGTCGGCGCCTCCAGCCTAATGCCTAAAGTTACCAACAATATTTGCAAAGATAACTCTTTTTCTTTAAAACGCCCTATCCCCCGCTTAAGTTTTTCTGGCCTAAAATTCCTTTATCCTTATCAGGACAAGCAGGACAGATTGCCTATGAGGCAGGGAGGGTGGGGAGGGAGGTTAGCGGGCGCGGAGGTAGGCGAGGGCTTCGCGCTGGACTGTGGAGCCAAGGAGGCGGTTGAAGAGGAGGTAGAGGGCGGCTCCGGTGCAGAACTGGGCGCTGAGAATAAGCGCTGGATGCCAGGAAAGGCTGCCAAGCCACAGCAGCAGGGGCGCAATCACGATGGTTAGGCAGAAATAGGGCAGGTTGTCGCCAATAAAGCTCCACACTGAGGCGCCGCAGAGCCGGCAAGCCCAAATAATATTGCATACAAAGGCTATGACCGAGGCCAAAATCTGCCCCCAAAGCATAATCTCTATTCCCAACACTGATTCTACGCCCATATCCCACACCTCAACCCTGAGAGCCGGGAAGGTAGCCACCAAGGCAACCATGGCCGCGCTGTCTCGAATCACTTCCATCCAGAATATGGCGCGGGAATGGCCCAGAGCCAACATATAATTAGTATAAAGTCCGCTAAGCACAGTGAAAATGCCGCGAACTAACAGCAACTGAAACAGCGGTATGGCCAAATCCCATTTTCCTCCGAAGAAGGTATGGAAGATGGGCGCAGCCATAATGCACAGGCCTATCATGGCCGGGAAGAGGATGTAGGCTGTCACGCGGTTCATCTTATGGCAGAGGCGGCGATAGCGGTCAGCATCGTCCTGGGCGGCGGAAAGGGGCGGCAAGAAGGCGGAGGTAAAGGTTTGCGACAGCGACATTATGCCCATCTTGCTCCACTTATCGGCCTGAGTGTAGTAGCCGAGCTTGGCCATGCCCAGCTGGTTGCCCACTAAGAAAGAATAGATATTTAGGAAGACAGTGTTGAGGAATGATGTCATCATCATTCCCGAACCCACACTGAAGAAAGACTTCAGGGCTTGCCAGGAGAACTGCATCAGGGGCAGCCATCGGCTTGAGCACCACAGGATGATTGATTTGAATGCCGAATTGGCGATTGACTGCGCCACAATGGCCCAGGCTCCGTATCCCTCCACGGCCATCCAGATGCCAAGAATGCCCCCTATGGCCAGCGAGGAGATGTTGGCCACTGTCACGGGCCGCAGGTTCATCTTCTTGGTGAGCTGGTTGATTTGTACTATGGCACTGGCATTGAGCGGCATAGTGATGAATACGGCGCGAGCTATGGGCACTACGCGCTGATCATGCTGGAAGCAATCGGCAATCCAGGGAGCGCATAGCCACAGCAGAACATATAAAACTAAGGAGATGGCAATATTGAACCAGAGCACCGAGCTGTAATCGAGCCGAGTAGGGGCCTTGCGCTGTATCAGGGCATAAGAAAAGCCACTATCCACGATGATAGCGGCGAAAGCCTGAAATATAAGGGCTGCGCCCACCAAGCCGAACTCATCGGGGGTGAGCAGGTTGGCGAGCACGATGCCAGTGACCGCATAGAGGCCTTGGGTGGCAAAGCGGTCAATGGCTCCCCACTTTACAGAGCGGGCGGTGGCGGTTTTTAGGTTTTCGGTTTTCA
Organism: uncultured Bacteroides sp.; assembly: GCA_964604175.1. Lineage (GTDB taxonomy): Bacteria > Bacteroidota > Bacteroidia > Bacteroidales > Muribaculaceae > CAG-873. The sequence goes on along the minus strand of CAZRYC010000070.1, from coordinate 4,848 downwards.
GTTTTCAGTTTTCAGTTTTCGGTTTTCAGTTTTCGGTTTTCAGTTTTCAGTTTTCAGTTTTCTGTTTTCGGTTTTCAGTTTTCGGTTTTCAGTTTTCAGTTTTCAGTTTTCGGTGATGGGGTCGATTTTGACGCCCAGGCCACGGTTTTTGACTGTGGGGGGATTGCCTTTGTAGTACACATGGCCGGAGCCGGCACCTACCACGGTGAGGCTTTCTGTGGCCCAGCAGTCGATATTGCCGGTACCCACCATCTTGGCCTTAACGCGGGCCGCCTCCAAGCTGCCAGCTTCGATAGAGCCGGCGCTCATGATTGTGTAGCTCGCGCTTTGGCTCTTGCCAGTGAGGTAGATGTGGCCGGAGCCCATCTCCACGGCGGCTGACACCTTGGTGGTATGCAAATCTTTTGCTATGACTTCTCCATTGCCTACAACCTTGGCCTTAAATTCCACTGCGGGGTTGCTGCGTGCTATAACCACGGTGGAGTCTCCCCAGTTGGAAACCTTGACCAATGCTGTGGAATAGATAGTCACCACTGGCACCTTGCTTAGTGGCACATCGGCAGAGAGCTGTATCTTCAGCTTATTCTTATTGCATGAGAATGTAAGGGCGGAAGTGGCTTTCTCTCCGCATCGGAAACAGGCATAGCCGGCAGAGTCGGTGGAAGCCTTGTAAATAACTGGTACGCCGTCGGCGACGGTAAACTCAGAGAAGTCGCCAATCTTCAGCGCATAATCTCGCTCTTGAGCCCAGGCGCAGATTGCGGCAAATATCATAGTGACGCTAAGTAACTTTCTCATGGTGAATGGGGTTAAAATTATAGTAAGAATCAATTGTAATCCGGATTGGTCTCTACGTTGTTGATTATAGCCAGAAGCTCATCAGCGGTGTTGGCTTGGAGCATGGCGATGCGAGTGGGCCTGAAATTGGGAATGCCCTTGAATAGAGGGCATACCGCCAAATGGCGGCGAATATGGAGGATACCTCGGTACTCATCTATTCGGGCGATGCTCTCTTGGATCTGGCGGCGGAGACAGGCATATTTTTCTGCCTTTGATATTTCCTGGCCGGCGGCATCGCCAATCAAGGCGCGCTTCAGTTCGCGGAATATCCAAGGGGCTCCGATGGAGGCGCGGCCCACCATCACTCCGTCCACGCCATAATGGTCGAAAGCTTGGCGCAGTTTCTCGCCGCTGTCAATGTCGCCATTGCCAATGACGGGGATTGATATGCGGGGATTTTCTTTCACTCGCGCAATCATCTCCCAATCGGCCTGACCGGTGTACATCTGGCTGCGGGTGCGGCCATGGACTGTGATGGCCTGAATGCCGCAGTCCTGAAGCTGCTCTGCCAGGTCTACGATAATTTTGCTGTTGCAATCCCAGCCCAAGCGCGTCTTTACTGTCACGGGCTTGTTCACTGCGTTGACCACGGCGCGAGTGATTTCGAGCATCTTGGGGATGTCGCGCAACAGCCCGGCTCCGGCTCCCTTGCCGGCCACCTTTTTCACGGGGCAGCCAAAGTTGATGTCAATGATATCCGGGTTGGCCTCTTGAGCTATGCGCGCGGCTTCGGCCATAGGCTCCGGCTCTCGACCGTAAATCTGGATTGCCGTAGGCCTCTCAGCTGGATTGATGATAAGCTTGCGAGTAGTGGCAGCAATGTTGCGGATAAGGGCTTCGGAAGAGATAAACTCGGTGTAGGTCATGTCGGCACCCATTTCCTTGCAAATCAAGCGGAATGAGGCATCGGTCACATCCTCCATAGGGGCCAGCATCACTGGCCGCTCGCCCAAGTCAACCTCTCCGATCCTCATCAGTTGGGATTGGTTTCGTAGTAGGGGATGTCAATCAGGCTCATGTTGAATTTCAGAGCCGAGTATGGGAGCACCGTGCTGGAGGATATGCCATAGCCCTGTGCGTAGGGCACAACAACCTCGGCGGTGTCGCCGCAGCGCATATCAGTGAGGGCTATAGCCCAGCCCTCGATTACGGCGTTGACCGTTGTGCGGAAGATGCCGGGGCCGTATGTTGTCTGGAGGTATGAGGAGTCGATAGCTGTGCCCTCATAGTATGTGAGGTAGTAGCGGGTGTCAACAGTGGAGGTGTAGAGCGGCGAGAGGTTGCCCTCAGTGAGGCTGCGGTCGTTGAAATAGTGTATGAGCACATATCCGGCGGGGTTCCAGGAGGGGATGAGGGTCTTGAAGTAGGGAGTGCCGTCGGCATTGGTGCGAGCCTGCTGCTGTAATATCCACGCTTCGTTCTCCGCTTTCCAGTCGGCGTAGATTTCAGCGTATGTCTGATTGTCATCATCGCTGCAGCTTGGCATAGCCCAAGCTACAGCGATAAGGATCAGTAAGAGTAAAGGTAATTTTTTCATATATCAGGCGAGTTTGCGAAGCAAGCTGTTGAGGCTAACATTGTCGTGGATCAGGCGATGGAGATCCTCAATGCGCACACGCTCCTGCTGCATGCTGTCGCGCTCGCGCAGGGTCACGGTATTGTCTTCGAGAGTCTGGTGATCCACAGTGATGCAGTAAGGAGTGCCAATTGCATCCTGGCGGCGATAACGCTTGCCTATGGAGTCTTTCTCATCGTAGTGAGTGGAGAAGTCAAATTTCAGATCGTTGACAATCTCGCGAGCCTTTTCAGGCAGGCCGTCCTTGCGCACCAGAGGCATCACAGCGCACTTCACGGGAGCCAGTGGGGCCGGGAGGTGGAGCACCACGCGGCTTTCGCCGCCCTCGAGTTGCTGCTCATCATAGCTGCTGCATAGCACGCTCAGGAACATGCGGTCCACACCGATTGAAGTCTCAATCACGAAGGGAGTGTAGCTTTCGTTGAGCTCGGGGTCGAAGTACTGGATTTTCTTGCCAGAGTATTTCTCATGCTGAGAGAGGTCGAAGTTGGTGCGGGAGTGGATGCCCTCTACCTCTTTGAAGCCGAACGGCATCTCAAACTCGATGTCGGTAGCGGCATTGGCATAGTGTGCGAGCTTCTCGTGATCGTGGTAGCGATATTTCTCATCACCCAGGCCCAGGGCCTTGTGCCAGCGCAGGCGCCACTCTTTCCAGTACTGGAACCATTCCATCTCCTGACCGGGACGCACGAAGAATTGCATCTCCATCTGCTCGAACTCGCGCATGCGGAAGATGAACTGGCGAGCCACAATCTCGTTGCGGAATGCTTTGCCAATCTGTGCGATGCCGAATGGGATGCGCATTCGGCCAGTCTTCTGCACATTGAGATAGTTCACGAAGATGCCCTGAGCTGTCTCCGGGCGCAGGTACACGGTCATAGCTCCGTCGGCGGTGGAGCCCATCTCGGTCTTGAACATGAGGTTGAACTGTCGCACCTCTGTCCAGTTCTTAGTACCGCTGATAGGGCATACGATGCCTTCGTCGAGAATGATTTGGCGCAGGGCTTCGAGGTCGTTGGCGTTCATAGCGTCGCTGTAGCGCTTATGCAGGGCTTCGCGCTTGGCTATGTGCTCTTGCACGCGGGGGTTGGTCTGGCGATAAAGGGCTTCGTCGAAGCTGTCGCCGAACTTCTTGGCAGCCTTAGCCACCTCTTTATCTATCTTGTCGTCGATTTTGGCGATTTGCTCCTCGATGAGGACGTCGGCGCGGTAGCGCTTCTTAGAGTCGCGGTTGTCGATCAGGGGGTCGTTGAAAGCATCTACATGGCCGGAAGCTTTCCAGATTGTAGGATGCATGAATATGGCGGAGTCGATGCCGACAATGTTCTCGTGGAGCAGTGTCATAGCCTCCCACCAATATCTCTTGATGTTATTTTTTAGCTCAACGCCGTTCTGGCCATAGTCGTACACGGCGCTCAGGCCATCATAAATTTCACTTGAGGGAAAGACGAAACCGTATTCCTTGGCGTGTGAAACGATTTTCTTAAAAACGTCTTCTTGTGTTGCCATCTTTTTTTTGAACAAATAATTATTTTAGCCGCAAATTTACGAAAAAATCCCCTTTTACACAATTAATTATAGCAAAAGGGATAAATTTAGGCGATAAAAGGAGAGAGAAATGATAAAAACAGAGTGCGCAGTGGACTGCGCACTCTGAATGATATTTCAAAAGTATTTAAATCTTTACTTGCTGCCGATTTCGCTTGACACTGTCAGGCGCTTGCGACCCTTGGCGCGACGGCGGCTGAGCACCTTGCGGCCATTTTTAGTTGACATTCTCTCGCGGAAGCCGTGCTTGTTGACGCGCTTGCGGTTGTGGGGTTGGTAAGTTCTTTTCATCTCAGTAGTCTGAATTAAGCGTTACACAATCGTCGGTTTAAGCCTCCTTGCTTACTACGCGGCGCTCCTTGATGCGAGCTTTTTTGCCGGTGAGCTTGCGCAGATAGTAGAGCTTGGCGCGACGCACCTTACCATACTTGTTGACAGTGATAGAGTCGATGAATGGGCTGGCGATAGGGAAAATACGCTCAACGCCGATGTTGTCGCTGATTTTGCGCACAGTGAAGCGCTTTTGGTCGCCTTGTCCAGAGATGCGGATCACCACGCCTTTGTACTGCTGGATGCGCTCCTTGTTACCCTCTTTGATGCGATAGGCTACAGTCACGGTATCGCCGGGGCCAAATTCGTAGTCTTCGTGGGATTTGCCGGTAGCGAAAGCTTCTTCGGCAATTTTGATTAAATCCATTTCGTAATTAAAGATTAAATTTCAACATGCGCAATATGGCAGAGCAGCCTTGTCTCGCCAGAGATTGCGGTTTTCGCCTGCAAAGGTACGAATTATTGATGAAACAACAAAATATTTTTGTAAATTTGCAACATCGTAGATTCAATTTCTAAATGCAACTTTTCTGTAGCATCTCGTAGAACACTTC
>CAZRYC010000069.1:0-10488 GCA_964604175.1 uncultured Bacteroides sp. | reverse complement strand
GAAGTGTTCTACGAGATGCTACAGAAAAGTTGCATTTAGAAATTGAATCTACGTTACAACTTTTGGGGGTTGGCAATTTGTTTTTATTGTAAATATTTGCTTACTTTGCAGTATGGTAAGACAAAAGCTATAGGAAATTGGCGACCATGCGTCTAAACATTAACCAAAAGAATATTGACTGGGCCTTGCGCAGAGCTGGACTCAGTAGAGAGGGGTATGTAGAGAAGAATCCAGATCATGCCAAATGGGTTATGGGCGAAATTGGCCCTACGCCGAAGCAGTTGGAGGATTTTACCAAGCATGTGCATGTGCCTTTCGGCTATATGTTCTTGACGGAAGTGCCGCAAGAGCGAATGCCAATACCTATGTTTCGAAGAAATACAGATAAGAATGCTTTCAATCTGAATCTTTTTGACACCATCACCACTCTGCAAGGGCGCCAGGATTGGCTATCGGAATATCTCTTGGAGAATGGCTTGGTTACTTGCCAGTGCGTAGGCATTTTAGACCTTAAGACTCCAATCCAGGTCACTGTGGACAGAATGTGTCAGCTTCTTGGCTTGGAGCGGGGCTGGAACTTGGAATGTCGTAATGAGGAGGAGGCCGTTAGGCGGTTGGCGGAACGTCTGGAAGAGGCAGGCGTCATGGTTTCTTTCAATGGCGTGGTAGGAAATTCCACCAACAGGCCTCTTGCTGTTAGTGATTGCCGCGGCTTTGCGCTGGTTAACAAGGTGGCACCGTTCATATTCATAAACAATGCGGATTCAAAGAAGGCTCAGTTGTTTACCTTGGCTCATGAGTTCTGCCATGTGCTTATGGGCGTCAGCGCTGGTACGGGTGAGAATCTCACAGATGTGTATGAGGATGCCAATGAAAGATATTGTGATAGTGTGGCAGCAGCTTTTCTGGTTGACGAAAATTTGTTGAGAAGCACTTGGACTAATGTCAAGGAAGCGGCTAAGAAATTCCGAGTGAGCGAGATAATGATGGCTCGCCGCGCTTTCCACTTAGGTCTCATTTCTCATGATGAGCTTAATAGGTGGTTCGCAATCTATGCCAACTATAAGCCGACCACTAAACGCCAGAGGGATGGTGGCAATTATTATGCTATGGCTTTGGTGCGTGTGGGCAAGGTCTTTGCCATACATGTGCGCAATGCAGTGTCGGAAAATCAATTGTCATACACTGATGCTTTCCGCCTGGTCAATGCCCACGGTAAAACATATGACAGGTTGATGGAAAAAATTTGATTATGGCTTATCTTCTTGACTCTAACATTCTCATAACTCCTGTACGCCAATATCCCATGGATGTGTTTCCAACTTTCTGGAGAAGTCTGGAACAATTGTTCTTGTTGGAGCATTTTTTGAGTATTGACAAGGTCAAGGATGAGATTGATAAGGGCAAAGATGAACTTACTGAATGGTGCAAACATTTGGCTGGACCCGATTTCTACATTGGCACAAAGACTCCGGAAGTTTTGGCCAAATATGCAGAGCTGACGAATTGGGCTTTAAGAAGCCATTTTACGTCAAGGGCTAAAAGTGATTTTTGTGAGGCTACGAGAGCTGATGCGTTCTTAGTGGCTGCGGCATGTGCATATGGACATTCAATCATAACATTGGAGAAACCTAAACCGGAACAAACCAGTAAGATTCAGATACCGGCTGCCTGCGAGGCTGTTGGTGTAAAATATTGTGATCTGACCACGGCTTTAAGACAATTGGGTCTAAGGCTGTAGGCATCACTAAACAATCCCATGACATATCTTGATTTCATAAGCCTGGTGGAGGAGGGCACAAGCCTTGTACCCGACAGCGTTGTTAGTGGGCATGACCTGTCGGATGAGCTGAAAGGCTTGCTGCTGACAAAGGGCGCGGACGCTATTTCGTACCGCGAGCTCGACAGGATTATGACAAGCCTTGTTTGCAACTGGGAATTCAAAGGCGAACCTTACTTTCAGAATGCCTCAAATGGGTCCTGCGTAAGGCAAATAAGATAGTGATCTTTTGAAAAATGATGAACCAGTTTTTGGGAATACCTGAGTTTGTGTGGTCGATGATTTTCAATGTCGCGGAGGTGCTCTTTGTGGGATTGATTATCGGCGTGTTCGCTCTCAGATACCAAAAGAGGAAAGAGTATGAGACACAGCTGAAGGGCGAAAGGCTGAAAATGGGCATCAGGAGCATGGAAAAGCTCTCGGAACTGAATTGCGAGCTGACAAGGGAGGTGGCTCCGCCGTTTTATTTGCAAAAAAGTTACCGGGATTTTATCGATGGGACCCCCTTCCCCACGAATTCTATCGAGTACCTTTCTGTATTCGCTTCTCCCGAGGATTTTGATGCGTACTTCCACTCGGTCAGCGAATTTTACAGGAAGAACAAGATATTCGTAGACCAAAGAATAGAACATACTCTTGACGAATACTTGTCATATTTGTCCCAACTGAAAAGATTGCTCGACGCATTCTGCGATGCGGAGCATCAGAATGCCCTGAAGGTTTCAGATAAGGCAATTACGCAGCACATATCCATGGCTTACAATCTTTGCGGCATAATGCTGCTGAACGATTTCCGCCATTTCTATGGGTACATAGATCGACAGATAGTGTGGGAAATGAACCATCTCGATCTTTCGTACAAGAATTTCTATTTCAGGAGCAAATGGGCCAAAGCCAAGGGGTGGATTTTCTTAAAGCTTTCTCCCTACATGGAGGATGAGAACATAAGAGGAAAGGCAGCTCGATTCGTATGCTCGAAATGCTTGAACAGGCGCATGGGCAGCTCCCTATTGGTCAGATACGGCAATTACATCGTGCTTGTATTTATGAAAATACACTATTCCTCTAAATATTCCATAAAGGAAATGGACGAGTGGGATGACGAGACCGCAAAAAGAATGTTAGGAGATTTCGTCACTTTTTTCAATGCCTGCTACAGCCGTGCATGACATAAAGACTGGCATAACGGAGTTCTTCAGCCTTTTCCCCGACTACATAGGCGAGGGGGTGATGGGCATCATAGTGACAATAGTTGCGGGGTGCGTGCTGGCTTGGATCACATCAAAATTCTTTTACAAGAAGGACGAACTCACCCGAATAAAAGGGCAGCTGCTTGAGAAGAAACTGGAGATTTACCAAGAGCTCAGCACGAGGGCCGACAATCTTTTGTCATTGATGCAGTACACCCCATCGCAATCGCAGCTCACCCTGGAAATAATGGACAGGGCGGGCATGGAGAGGCCCAAGCAGTTGCAAGCTCCTGCTTTTTTGGACAATGGAGAGAGCCTGAGGGAAACCTTGCTGGACCTTGACAAGTGGATTCTTAAGAAAAGGTTCCTCTTCGACGACGAGGTAGCGAAGGCGTCTTTCGTTTTCCAGAATTACATGGAAGTGTACTTGCGATTGGGGGCCATCTATGAAGAATACATGAAAGACCAAGGCCTTGAAGATAACCGTCGCGTAAAAAACATGGAATCAGCCATGTTGCGAGGCCTGGGATTTTTCTTGCTGGAGGACTTGAGCAGCCAGGTGGAGGCTCTGATCTTGGCTGTGCGAAACAGCCTGAATAATCTTTCTTTTGGTAGGAATGTATCAATGACTTTTTCATATTCTGAGATCAACGATCCTGAGAATGGGCCATTAAAGGCGCTGTTCGGCACCAAGATTATGACGGAAAAAGATAAGATCAACGAATACATCCATCAATTCTTGGCTGCTGCTCTGGCGGCTGTTGCGATGAGTCCAAAGCCTTCAGGCAAAAAGAAGTGATGAATGAGCGGTGTTCCAAATACAAGGGCTTGATATGGTTGCTGGTGGTGTGCACGGCGGTCTACGTCGTGTGCTTGGCGTGGTCGTGGGTGTGCATAGCCCAGTCGAACGAGTTCGGCGACACGGCCGGATGGATCAACGGGCTGTTCTCGGCTTTGGCTTTCGCTGGTGTAATTTACGCCATCTTCATGCAGCGAGAGGAGCTGGAGATGCAGCGAAAAGAGCTGAGCGACCAAAAGGAGGAATTCAAGACGCAGAATGAGACCCTGCGCCGCCAACGCTTCGAGAACACATTCTTCAACATGATGCAGATGCAGCAGCAGATTGCCGACAGCATCGCATACACCTACGTCATCAAACGGCGCAATCCTGACTGGGTTCCGGATAAAGGCTTGCCCAGATTCCTCGAGGAAAGAAATGACTTAAGGGGCAGGGAAGTGTTCAAAGAGATGTTCGAGTTGGCTCCCGTGGATGGAAAAGATGAAGAGCAGACATATACGGGAGTGCGGGGCTTGCTGGAGCATGAAGGCTTGGAGGGGTATGAGGCAAGCTACAAGCCATCGTATTTCGACCACTATTTCCGACATCTCTACAGGATACTGAAGTATGTGCGCACATCCGATCTCATCAAAGATGAGGACCGGTACGAGTACGCTGCCATGGTGAGGGCGCAGCTGTCCCGGTATGAGCTTGTGTGGCTATATTACAACGGCCTTTCCGTCTATGGCCAAGAGAAGTTCAAGCCCCTGATTGAGGAATATGCCATGCTTAAGAACCTGCGCGACGAGCTGCTGGTTGAGGGTATCGAATTAGGCATTGATTACACAGCAGAGGCATTCCAGCATTTAATCTAATAACAGGGAAATCAGGCTTTCCCAGATGCCCTCACGGAGGAGAAAAAGAATAAGGAAAACTATTCTTCCAGTAATACATATACATCCAGTAATACAAAGGCGTAAAAACATAAGGCTTTTCACTAGTTTCATAAAAGCTTTAAGTGGGGTATCTAAAATCGTTCCTTCCTATGAAGATTAAGAAGATAGTTGTTGAGAATGTAAGGGGAATTTCGAGGCTGGAATTCGAGCCAGTTGGTGGAGTCTTGCCTAATAAGCCAAGCATTTTGGTGGCTCCCAATGGCAGCGGCAAGTCCTCGTTTGCGACTGCATTCGCCTCGCTCAATCGACAGCGGCTAAAATTAGCCGAAGAGGATAGGCATAATGAGGATGAGAATCTTGATCCACTGGTTTCAATTCAAACCGATGAGCCTGGGGAGCCTGTCTATACAGCTGATAAAAATAAGAATGGTATTTATTCACATTTTGGCATAAGCGTGATTAATTCTGGGATGCATATAAGGAACTCCGGGGGAATGTACCCGGGAAAGCCCAAATTAGAGGTTCCCAACATTATTATCCTTAAGAATAAGCCAGCTGACCCTATAATCGTTAATAACTTCCAAAATGTGATGCATCTTGAGGGTCAACAGCGTGGTCTGGTACCGGGGATTAATGATTTGCTCAAGAATTATGATTTCCTCAGTTCTATTCCATATAACCAATGGAAAAGCATTGACAGGATATTGAATTTCATCACTGATTCGATGGCTCGCATATCTGCCTATGATGGAACTCTGGCAGAAAAGCATGGGAAAATTGAGGCTGAAGAAATTCCATTGGCCTCGCGCCATCCTAAGTTACAAGCACTGATTGACAAGGTAAGGGGAGTATGTCCCGCTGACCGCTTGGCTAAAGTTTACTTAAAAGCGGTGCAGATGATATGGTTGTATAAGCAGAATCCCAATCTGATAGATGGTCGAATTGCTTATCTTGACTTCGTAAAGAAAGAGGGGCGTGTGAGAGATCTGTTTCGACAGATTAAAACTACTTGGAAGGATATAAAGCCGGTCATTGACCATGGAACATTCGCTCTCTCTATCAGCGATGTAACCAAGATATCCAATGGTGAGAGGGATTTCTTGACCTTTGTGGCAAATATGTGCAAGGCGCAACTTGAGTTGACCAAGCAGCATAATATCCTTATTATCGATGAGGTCTTTGATTACCTCGACGACGCCAACATGATGGCAGCACAGTATTTTGTGTCTCAAATGATTGATGATCTTAAATCGCATGGTAAGAATATTTTTGTGCTGATGCTGACGCATATTAATCCCTCTTATTACAAAACGCATGCCTTCCAGAAGATGAAGGTTTACTATCTGGTGCCAATGCCGAATCCGAATGTTTCGGATTTGTCAATGAAGATAATTAGGCAACGAGCACAGGATAAGGTAAATAATAATGATAATATATCAACCTATTTATTCCATTTTCATCCTGATACAAATTTTAATATTCAGGGGTTCTTCCCGGATTGCCCAGCTGAATGGAATACAATGGGTGATTTCAAGGCGCATTGTAAACGGCAGTTAGAAAAATACCTTGGCAATGAAGTCTTTGACCCAATTGGAGTGTGCATTGCTTTACGAGAAATCATAGAATCGAATTTATATTATCAACTTCAGGCTGCGCACCAGCCTCTGTTTCTTCAAGAGAAGAGAACTCTCAATAAAATGGATTTCACACAGGACAAGGGTATAGATGTGCCTGAGATATTCTACATCTTAGGAAATCTCTACAATGAGCCATTGCATGCCAATGACAAGTCTAACAAAAGCATTTCGCAGACCCTATATTCCCGGCTTTCGAATTCCCTTATCCAAAATATGGTGGGGATATTGGTGGAGAAATATGGTAGGGGCGAGGGGTGACAGAGGAATCAACTATACAATTTTTTACTATCCCGCGAGGAAACCGAGGCAAAAATTGGACCTATCTGAAGCAGAATATGATAATATCTATAAACTTTTCCAAAAAGAGGAATTAGAAGATCTTTTGGAAATTTATCCCATCGAAGATAATAAGATTATCGGGTAAAGGGATATGAACACCGAGACACTGAGGACCATAAAACAGATGTCTTGAAGAAAAAATTGCGTAACTCTCGACGGGGGTAACGCTCCGTGTGGTGGTTGATGAAGATGAGGGATAAATTGATCTACGAATTTTATGTTGAAGCGAGCATTTGATGTCGTGGCCAGCGGGTGCGGGCTGCTGGTGCTTAGTCCGGTGCTGCTGGCAGTGGCGGCTTGGGTTAAGCTGGATTCGCCTGGGCCTGTGTTCTATCGGCAGGTGAGGGTAGGGCGCGGAGGCAAGGATTTCCGCATCTTCAAGTTCAGGTCGATGAGGGTGGGCAGCGACAAGGGCAGCCTTATCACTGTGGGTGGTCATGATTCGCGCATCACGAAGTCGGGATATTTCATCCGCAAGTACAAAATCGATGAGCTGCCACAGCTAATCAATGTCTTCATTGGAGATATGAGTCTGGTGGGTCCACGGCCCGAGGTGCGCAAATATGTGGATCTCTACACGCCTGAGCAGCGCAAGGTGCTGGATGTGCGACCGGGCATCACCGATGTGGCCTCTATAAAATACCGCAACGAGAATGAGATTCTCGGCGCAGTAGAAAATCCTGATGAATATTACATCAATGTGATAATGCCCGACAAGATACGGCTTAATCTGGACTATTTGGCCAAGAGGTCTTTTTTCAAAGATTTGGAGGTGATATTTGCTACGGTATTGGGGAAATAGATTTTCTTAAAGTAGCTTGAAATATATATTCAAAATGACAATAAAATTGTGATTTTTAATCGAGAATTGAAAGAATTTCAAAAAATATTTGTAAATTTGCCACCTGAATTCGAAAGATTTAGGGGGAATCTACACAACTAATCATGAAACCCAATTAAAGTCACAATTGTTAGGATTGTGTAATAATATAAGACTTGAAAACTATGTCAGCTCCTAATTTCTCAAAATTGAAGGGAGCCGGAAAGCCAGAGCGGTTTACCTTCTCCACTGAAGAGCGGAAATCATTTCGTGAAGTAATGGGTAAAGCCATACGTGAAAGCAAAGAAAACTCTCAGAAGGCTATGATTTCTGCATCTAAAATCTTCTTGAACCAATGAATTTTTTGGTCAGGCCAAAAAGCCTGACCAAAATTATGGTCTCTCTATATATAAATCATCTTGGAGAGTGCATAAGGTGAGGTTGCCCGGTTTTTGGTTGTTTGTGATAAGGGCCTTTGAAAAAACAATACAAATCTCACGATAACAATATTTTAACCTACAGGTATCATTTCGTTGGAAGTAACGAAATGATATTTTTATATAACCCTAAGTAAGACATGAAGATATCGTTTTCGCCCCCGGATATGACGGAGGCTGAGGTGAACGAGGTGGCCGATGCGCTGCGCTCGGGATGGATTACGACTGGTCCCAGAACCAAGGAGTTTGAAAAATTGCTGGCCATGTGCTGTGGCACTGACCGCGTGGTGGCTCTGAACAGCGCCACTGCTGCCATGGAGCTGGCTCTGCGCATAATTGGCGTTGGACCAGGCGATGAGGTAATTGTGCCAGCCTACACTTATACTGCGACCTGTTCGGTGGTGTGCCACGTGGGCGCAACGCCAGTGATGGTAGATTGCGCTCCGGGTTCGTTCGAGATGGATTATGATCAGATAGCGGAGAAGATTACGCCTAAGACCAAGGTGATTATGCCTGTAGACCTTGGTGGCGTGCCTTGCGATTACGCCAAGGTGTTTGCTGCCGTGGAGAGCAAGCGCGATCTGTTTGTGCCAGCCAACGATGTGCAGCGTCATGCAGGGCGAGTGATTGTATTAGCTGATGCGGCGCATGCGTTCGGAGCCATGTATGAGGGCAGGATGGTGGGGTCGGTGGCTGACTTCACATCGTTCTCGTTCCACGCGGTGAAGAATCTGACCACAGCCGAGGGCGGTGCGTTGACTTGGAGCCATTTCTGGGATTGCTTCTCCGATGAGTTTTACAAGGAGTTGCAGTTGCTGTCGCTCCATGGACAGAACAAGGATGCGCTGGCTAAGACGCAGCTTGGCGCGTGGGAGTACGACATCAAGGCTCCATACTACAAGTGCAACATGACCGATATCATGGCTGGCATCGGGCTGGCTCAGCTCAAGCGCTATCCTGAGATGCTGCATCGCCGACGCGAGATTATTGGGCGGTACAATGAGGCGCTGAAGGGCAAGCCTGTGCAGGTGCTTGACCATTACAACGAGCGCCATTCGTCGAGCGGCCATCTGTATCTGGTACGGCTGCTGGGCAAGACACGCGAGCAGGTGAATGATGTGATCATCAAAATGGCTGAGCGCGGCATCGCGTGCAACGTCCATTACAAGCCCCTACCGATGATGACGGCTTACAAGAATCTTGGTTTTGACATAAAGGATTATCCCAATGCTTATGAGCAGTTTGTGGGGGAAGTGACGCTGCCCCTCCACACCAAGCTCACTGATGAAGAGGTTGAGTACGTGATCAATAATTTTGTGGAGATAATCAGTCAACTTTAAAGATTTGGCTTATTGTTAAAACCTGAGGCCCAATAGTAGAGGATGGATTGGGGCCTTTATGGCTTTGAAGGGTGGTGTGATATGTTGTTGATTGGGATTGTCATAGGGGTGTTTGCGGTGTTCGGACTGGCTGTATGGCTAATCGGTAGAAGCATTGGTTGGAAACAGATTGATGATTGGAATAGCCAATTCATTGACAACGATGGTTATCATTGTTATTACGACCGCAAGATGAGGAGGATTTTGTGGGCACAACGGAGAGCATCGCTTAAGATAAAGCCAAATCCTACCGCCCTATACTATAATGGAGAAAAGGAACAACAATCCAAAGCATCGTGATAGTTATCTAAGGATGGTCATCACCGCTGCAGTTGGTCTGATAGCGATGCCTATAATAGGCATATTGCTATGGCTCCAGCCACGCAGAATGTAGGGTACTATGTTCTGAACATTCGTAGTTAACACATAAAAACATGCGCGCAAGGCCCGGCAGTCAGCATTGATTGTCGGGCTTTGTGCAATTTCGGCATATTCAGCATGAGAAATTAATACCTATAAAAGCATTTTTCTCATGCGGAATATGCGGAAACCATAAGGCCGCTCGCGGCCCTTTGGTTCGATAAGCTTGCCTCGGCGTAGTCGACGTTAACACCAGGGTTGGTGGTGAAGCCCTACCGGGCTGAGGCCCGCTCATCGAAGCGAAGCGCCGCTTTCGTAGAAAGAACCGGACCTCCTCCGGATGGGTGGATGAGGGGTGGTGGGGGATTCGGCAATTTCGGCATATTCAGCATGAGAAAAGAAATTAGGTGTGAGGCCCGCAAGCGGACCTCCTCCGAGTGGGGTGGGCGAGGGTTGATGCTGAAGCCCTACGGGCTGGACGAGCAAGCTCATCCGACTCCAGCTGGGTGGGCGAGGGTTGGTGGTGAGGCCCGCAAGCGGACCTCCTCCGGCTGGGGTGGACGAGGGTTGATGGTGAAGCCCTACGGGGTGAGGCCCGCTTATCGAACCGCAGGGCCGCTTTCGTAGAAAGAACCGGACCTCCTCCGGATGGGGTGGGTGAGGGGTGGTGGGGGCCTTAAAAGAAAAATCCAACCGATTGGAGATGTATCGATTGGATTTTCGAGATGGTGTCCGAAATGAGACTCGAACTCACACGAGCGAAAGCTCACTACCCCCTCAAAGTAGCGCGTCTACCAATTCCGCCATCCGGACATCGGAGAGCGAAAAACGGGACTCGAACCCGCGACCCCGACCTTGGCAAGGTCGTGCTC
>CAZRYC010000068.1:0-10520 GCA_964604175.1 uncultured Bacteroides sp. | reverse complement strand
ACTAAAAAATGAGCCACTTTTCGATTTAACATTTCTTATTAAACAGGCTCTAATTTCTAATCCTCCAATTTTTGGGGTACAGATTGTTGGAGCGGTTGCCAAGATTTTTCACAAACCCCAGGGGATGCCCCTCATGCATTAGAAGGACAAAGCCTTTTGGCGCATCGATTGTTACGGCTTGTCGCTGCAGATAGGCGATTGCTGTGGGGTAATCGACCTGGCATTGCGCAAAGGCTTCGGCTCTAAGAGCTGTGCTTAAGGCTAATGGATGGGCAGGCGCCAGTTCGCGACCTTTGACGGTGGCCACCCACACACCCATGGAGAGCACATCGGTCTTGCTGGCCGCATATAGCATGAAATCAGCCAGAAGGGCTGGCAAAGCAAAGATGTCGTCGCCAAAGGCGTAAAATTTGAAGTCGCCTTTAATCCACTTGCTAAGATCTTTAGTTTCGCTGGCTTTTAGTTCTTTTATTTTGGTTGGCTTTTCTTTAGGAGAAGAAGTTGCGGCAGAGCCGGGCTTGCGCACAGCAGCCATAAAGAGGCCTTCGCCTCGTATCCGGCCTGGCAGGAAACGGTAGCAATACGCCGGCGTTTCAATGCCGGGAGCCACAGCTGGTTGGCATGCTTCAAGCGTGGGGAGCTTCAGGCTTTCTGCATCATAAGTGTCAATCAACCACTGTGCATTGCGCTCGTTTTCTTCTCGATTGAATGTGCATGTGCTGTAAATGAGCACTCCTCCTGGGCGCAGGGCTTCCCATGCGTTCTCCAAAATCTCTCGCTGCAGCGTGGCGCACTTGTCCACTAAAGCAAGCGACCACTGCTGGCGAGCCTGTTCGTCCTTGCGCATCATGCCTTCGCCGGAGCAGGGCGCATCCACGATAATTAAGTCAAACGTGTCTATAAGCTTACGAAATTTTGAAGTGTCGCCTCTGGAGATCAGCGTGTTAGGAGAGCCCCATTTGGCCACATTCTCAGCCAAGATCTCGGCTCGGCGGAAATCGTATTCATTGGCCACTACGGTAGCTTCTGCGGGCAAGGCGGAAAGAGCCGCAGTGGTTTTGCCTCCCGGGGCTGCGCAAGCATCAAGCACTTTTGGCGCATTTCCCAGCAGAGGAAGCACGTCTTTGACAGCCGCATAGATAGCCATCGATGAAGCGTCTTGCACATAATAGAGCCCCTGATGCAAGGCCGGGTCCTGAGTGAATGCCGGTCGATGAGCCAAATATCGCCCATCGGGACACCAAGGCACCTCATCGGTAAGATTTGCTGGCACAGGGGCTTTGGCGCAGTTGTAGCGCACGGATACCACTGGGTCAGTGAGCAGGGCATCCGCCAAGCCGCCAAGCTGTGGATGAAGATTATCTACAAACTCTTGCTTTAGCATTATAGCTCGTAGAACTTGGAGAAAGCGCGTATTGTGAAATGGTGGTCATCGATTGAGGCTGTCTCGCGCACAGAGTGCATAGCCCATACTGGAGCCCCCATGTCCACTCCTCGCAGAGGAATCTGTGAAGTGAGAATATTGCCCAAGGTGGAACCTCCGGCAACATCGCTGTGGTTGACAAAGTACTGGTATGGCACATCAGCCTCCTCGCATATAGTGCGGAACACGGCTGAAGAGTCAGCATCGGTCATGTACTTGCAGTTGGCATTAATCTTTATCACTGGGCCGCTTCCCAGCATGGGATGGTTGGTGGGATCGTATTTGCTGACATAGTTGGGATGCAAGCCGTGAGCGTTGTCGGCCGATACCATGAAGCTCTTGTTGATAGCCCTGAGGTATGCCTCCTGATTGCCCTCCATGGCAGCGTTGATGCGCTTGAGCAGGTCGGAGAGGATGGGGGAGGCGGCGCCTTGTTTGGTGCCGGAGCCGGTCTCTTCATTGTCAAATATGGCCATCACACAGGTGCGGGCTTGAGGCTGGGGAGCATCTACCAAGGCCGAGAGGGCGGCGTGCACCATGCTAAGGTCATCGATGCGGCCTGAGGATATAAACTCATCGTTGGCACCTAAGAGGCAAGCCTTAGTAGTGTCATAAAGGCTCAGGTCGAAGTCAAGAATGTCATTCTTGTCCACTCCCAGCTCCTTAGCCACCATCTTTAGCACATAATTGTCTTCCTCAGCGGCAGAGTTGATAATGCCAAGCACTGGCATCATGTCCTTCTGTTTCGATAGGGGGTTGCCTTCGTTGACTTGGCGATTGAAGTGGATGGCCAAGTGGGGAATGGTGAGCAGCGGGCGGTCGAAGCGCACCAAGCGACTCTCGGGCTGCAGGGGATCATCGCTGCGCAGGATTACACGGCCGGCGACCGACAGGGGCCGGTCGAACCAAGTGTAAAGAATAGGGCCGCCGTACACTTCGGTATTGAGGCGTATCAGGCCTCCCTCGCCAATCATCTCCGGGTGGGGCTTGATGCGGAAGCCGGGGCTGTCGCTGTGGGCTGAGATAATCTTGTATCCGGCCAGGGGATCGGTGCCTACGATGAAAGCCATCACGGCGCTGCCGTTCTTGGTAATATAATATCTGCCGCCGGGATTAAGCTCCCAGTGGTCGGCTGGGTTAAGTGCGACAAATCCTGCTTGTCGCAGCTCATCTACCACTGTCTTAGCGGCGAAGAAGTTGACGGGCGAAGCGTCGAGAAAGCTCAGAAGATCCATTATTTGTATTTTATAGCGTTAAGGGCGCGGAGCACATTGCACAGCTCGCGGCTCCAGTATGCTTTGAAATCCTCTTTCACCGCCTCGAGCATCTGCTCGATGAGCTCGGTGGTAGAGTCTTTGATTGCATCGGTGAAATTGTATAGGGCCTGGAATATGTCGGCCAGATTTTCCGAAATGCTGGCGGTGATAGGGGTGTCGCTGTACTTCATATCCTCCTCGAACACCTCCAGATAAGCATCCTCCTCGCCCAGCTGCATCTCCATGGCTCGGCGCACTGAGTCGTAGTATTCCTCATCCAGGGCTGAGGGCAGGTAAGTAGCTTCGTCGATAATCATTGGCTCAGCCAGATCGGTGGCTGAGATGTAAAGGCGAGGCAGCAGGCGCAGCATCGCATCCACAAATTCTGATTGCTCCATCTCAGCGGCAGTCTCTATCGCCTGGCAAAATTCGTTGGAGAGGGCGATGAAAGCCAGCTGATTGGGCTTAAGTCGAGTGTCTGTCATTTTTTAGATTCGTAAAGATTGTTTTCTTTGATGTATTCGTACACTCCGGCGGGCAGGAAGCAGCGCACATCTCTGCCGCGCGCCAAGGCTTGGCGAATGAAAGAACTTGATAGCTCGATGGATGGGCTCTGCACAATGTCCATGCCATCGATGAATTGGTTTTGGATAGGTCGTCCCGGTCGAGGATACACTATCACGCCATAATCCTCCAAGATCTCATCACCATTTCTCCATTGGCGCCAACTGTTCCAGTTGTCACTCCCGATTACTAACTTGAATTCCTTGGTAGGGTTGCGCTTTTTGAGCAGACGCAGGGTGTCGATGGTGTAAGAAGGGCGCGGCATCGATAGCTCTATGTCACAGATGTGCACATTTGGCACGTTGGCGCATGCAATCTTTAGCATTGCCAGACGCTTAAGGTCGGGTATGAGCTCGGCTGTGTCTTTCAGTGGGTTGCAGGGGGAGAGCGTAAGCCATACCTTGTCCACAATGCCCCACTGGGTGAGGTAATTAGCTATCATCATGTGCCCGATGTGCACAGGATTGAACGATCCGCCGAATATGCCAATCCGTTCCACTATTTGTTGATGAAGTTGGTGATTGCGGTTTTCATTTCGGCGATGGCCTTATCCAGATTGTCGTTGACAATTACGGCATCGAACTCTCGCCCGCGCTCCATCTCGTACTGTGCGCGGTTCAGGCGCTCGCTTATAATCTCCGGGGCCTCGGTGCCTCTGTGCTCCAGCCTTTTTTGCAGGGCTTGGAGGCTTGGCGGCATTACAAAGATGGTGATAGCGTTGTCACCGAAAAGCTTCTTAACATTCAAAGCCCCATGCACGTCGATGTCAAGGATGATATTGTGGCCCGCTTGGCATTTGTCTTCGATTTCTTTCTTCAATGTGCCATAGTAGCGGCCTGGGTACACTTGCTCCCACTCCACAAATTCGTTGTTGGCGATGGCATCGCGGAACTGCTCAGTGGTTAGGAAATGATAGCTAACGCCGTCCTGCTCGCCTTCGCGTGGCTTGCGATTTGTGGCCGATACCGAAAATTGCATATCAATCTTTCCCTCATCGAGGATGGAATTGATAATTGTGGATTTCCCGGCCCCACTGGGCGCGGATATGACGATTAATTTACCGGGATGCATATCTTAAACATTTAATATCCAAATTCTTATTAAACAGGCTCTTACATCGCATTAAGCACTTGTTCCTTGATTTGCTCGAGCTCGTCCTTCATCTGCACCACCAAGCGTTGCATCTCAGCATGGTTGCTTTTTGAGCCCAAGGTGTTGATTTCGCGGCCCATTTCTTGGCTGATAAAACCGAGCTTTTTGCCTTGTCCGCCTTCCGGGGCTTCCATCGTTTCCATGAAATATTTCAGATGCTGAGCCAAGCGCTGCTTTTCTTCGTTGATATCGAGCTTCTCGATATAGAAAATCATCTCTTGCTCGAAGCGACCATGGTCGTATTCAGCATTGTTGAGCTTGCTCAGGTTTTCCTCGATGCGCGAGCGGATATGGGTGATTCGTTCTTCTTCGTAACGGGGCACCTTTTGCAACAGGTCGCTGATTCGCTTGATTCGCAGGGCGAAGAAATCCTCCAGGCGCTTGCCCTCTTCTCGGCGGTGAGCCATCAGCGCTGCCACAGCTTTGTCGGCGCACTGAATGAGGGCTTCCACATCCTTTTGGTCGGCATCGGCCGCATTGTCAGAGGTGAGCACATCGGGCATGCGCAGGAACATGGCGAACCAGTCTTGGGGCGGCTCTACTCCCAAAGTCTCGGCAGCCTCCAATATCTTGTGCTTGTAGGCCTTCATAGCCTCTATGTTGAGCTGTGCGGTAGCTACCTCGTTGAGCGGTTCTGTGGTCACCGTGAGGTCGGCTTTTCCGCGCTGGAGCACACGCGAGGCGATGTTGCGCAGCTCAAGCTCGGATGTGCGGAATGCCTGAGGCACACGCACAGTCAAGTCCATTTGCTTAGAGTTGAGACTCTTTATCTCAACGGTGATTTTCTTATCTGAGGTTTCAACCGTAGCACGGCCAAAGCCAGTCATAGAGTACAGCATAGGCCAAAATTTTTCTTCCTTTAGCAAAATTACAAAAATTTGGTGAATAATGAGTGCTGATTGGGTAATAATTTTTTGAGTAATTGGGGCGTTTGCAGATTTTGTGTTGTGTGGTAGATTGTTTTTTCGTACCTTTGCAATATGGAAAAGACACATAAAACATTACGCAACCTCTTGGCGGCATTCGCGTTTATGCCGCTTTTAGCCCTTGTGGCGTGCCATAGCGACAGCGACCCGGAGCCCACTCCGTCGCCAGTCACATCGGTGGCATCCCGCACAGTGCTGGTATACATCGAGGCAAAAAACAATCTTGGGGATTATACAGATGCCGCCAATATCTCGCAAATGCTGCAGGCTGCGCAGGCAGGCGACTTAGGCGATGGGCGCCTTATAGTGTTCCACTCGCCCAAGAGCAGCACGGCGGCCACTACCATTAAAGAAATTACCCCGGAGGGCATTGATACCCTATATGTGTATCCTGAGGCGCCATCGGCTATAACTGTGGAGACTATGCGCGATGCTTGGTCTCGGACCAAAGCCTTGGCTCCCGCCAAGGAGTACGGCATGGTGCTCTGGAGCCATGCCACCGGCTGGTGGCAGGATGGCATCAGCGATGCCGACGACACTCAGATGGGCCGCGCCGCCCACTACTCCTATGGCCGCGAAAATAGCAAGACAATGAATGTCACGGCCTTGGCATCAGCTCTGGAAGACCAAGGGCTGAAATTCATATATTTTGACTGTTGCTACATGGGCAATGTGGAGACTCTCTACCAAATGCGCCACTGTGCCGATTATTTCTTCGCCAGCGCCACTGAAGTGCCTTTCGATGGCATGCCCTACAGCGCAAGCCTGAAATATCTCTTTGCCGATGATCTCGACTTAGCACAGCTGGCCCAGACCAACATGGAATATTACGCCAAGAAGGGCATGGCCAACCAGGTGACCTCGGCAGTGGTCAAGGCCAGCGAGCTGGACCGCTTGGCTGAACTCACCGCTCAGGTATATGCAGCCTATGGACCGTATTGGCCCGACGGCTATCAGCCTCAGTGCTTAGGCTTGAGCTCTTACAAATCGTTTTTCTACGACTTAGGCCATTTCATCGAGGCCAAGTGTTTGGATGAAGATCTCAAGGCCCAGTGGCAAGAGGCGCTCAACCGTGCTGTGCTCCATACCACCAGCTCATCCACCGTATGGGGCAGCTATGCCCTGAATGACTTTTGCGGTCTCTCCACCTACATCCTCACCGATGATTCGGATGCCGACAATTACAAATACTACACCCTGGGCTGGTATGCCGATGTGGTGCGTCAATAATTGATAATGTTACAGTCAGAGCTTTCCCCTATAGACCTCAACTCAGTAGCTCCCGACTCCATTCCCTCAGTAAAAGAGGAATTGGAGATGCTGAAGGCCATGCCTTTCGATGAGTTTGTGGACAAGGCCGTCTCATCGATGGTCACCTTTGCGATCAATCTTACGATTGCCATCGTAGTGTTCTATGTGGGCAAATTCGTAATCAAGAAGATCAACCAGGTGCTCACCACCATTTTGGTGCGGCGCCGCGTAGATAAGAGCCTTAGCACCTTTGTGCTGTCGCTGGTGAAGATGGAGCTATACTTTTTGCTTATTGTCACTGTAATCGGCATCTTAGGCATAGAGACGTCTTCGTTCATCGCCCTCTTCGCCTCGGCCGGCGTGGCCATCGGCATGGCCCTGAGCGGTACACTGCAGAATTTCGCCGGCGGCGTGCTCATCCTGCTCATCAAGCCCTACAAGGTTGGCGACTATATTGAGGCTCAGGGATATGCTGGCACGGTTAAGGAGATACAGATTTTCCATACTATAATTCTCACCCCGGACAATAAGTCAATTATCATCCCTAATGGCGGCCTCTCCACTGGCTCGGTGAATAATTACAGTCGCGAGGATTATCGCCGAGTTGACTGGACTGTCAGCATCTCTTATGGGGATAATGTGGAAGTGGCGCGCAAGGCCATCTTGGACATCTTTGCCAGCGATGGCAGGGTGGTCAAGCAATATGTGGAGGATGACCGCCGCGAGCGTGCGATAGCAGAGGAGGAGGCCCTGCACGACAGCTTGGTGGAGCTGCCTCAGAGCAATCATAATTTTCTCTGGCGCATGGTGCATCGTCGCCGGCGCAAGATGCGTGATCGCATCACTGACTGGCAAAGCAACGAAATGGCCAAGACCATGCGCCTTGTGCCCAAGATTGACCGCTCGCCGGTAGTGTGGGTCAGCGAGTTGGCCGATAGCAGTGTCAACCTTACGGCTCGCTGTTGGACACGCAATGAATTCTACTGGGGATTGTTCTTTGATCTCAACGAGCGCTTCTACAATGAACTGCCCACCCATGGCATCAACTTCCCGTTCCCGCAGATGGATGTGCATCTGCCGTCGGGTCAGGGTTAGCGGTTTGGTAAAATAACAAAGGCTCGCATTATGCGGGCCTTTGTTATTTCATGGGGATCTATATTTAGATGCTGGCTGTCAGGGAGTCGAAAGCTGCTGTCAGGCCTTCGCGGTCTTTGCCGCCGGCCTGTGCGAAGCCCGGCTGGCCACCGCCGCCGCCCTTGATGGCCTTGGCTGCCTCTCGCACCATTTGACTGGCGTTAAGGCCGTTCTTTACCAAGTCCTCAGTGACCATCACAGTCAGCAATGGCTTGTTGGCCCCGTCAAAGGTCGCTCCTATGAACACTGTGTTCTCGGGGCTTTGTGTGCGCACCTCGAAAGCCACGCTCTTCACCACATCGGGAATGCGCGGGCCCTTCATAGTCACCACCTTAATGCCATTTTGGATATTGGCTTTTGCGATTGCCTCCTTGGCCAGATTTACCACACGCTCGGCGAAATATTCATCTACCTGCTTGCGCAGATCAGTATTCTCCTCGATGCTCTTGCGCAGGGCAGCTACCACATCCTTGCTGTTGTTGAACATTGCGGCAATCTGCTTCATAGTGTCCTCGAGCTGATCCACTGCGTTCTCCACATTTGCTCCGGTGATAGCCTCGATGCGACGTATGCCGGCAGCGATGCTGCTCTCGCTAAGGATGCGGATCATGCCGATATTGCCAGTGTTGTCCACATGGGTGCCACCGCATAGCTCCACACTGTCGCCATATTTGATCACACGCACCTCATCGCCATACTTTTCTCCGAATAGGGCCATGGCCCCGAGCTCTTTTGCTTTTGCTATTGGCACATTGCGGCGCTCATCGCGGGCTATGGCTTCGCGCACATGCTGGTTGGCGATATGCTCTACCTGGCGAATTTCTTCCGGGGTGAGTTTCTGGAAGTGCGAGAAGTCGAAGCGTAGCACCTCCGGGCTTACGAACGAGCCTTTCTGCTCCACATGAGTGCCCAGAACCTCGCGCAGGGCAGCATGCAGCAGGTGAGTGGCGGTGTGGTTGCAGCTGATTGCTTGGCGAGCCTCCTTGTCGATGGCAGCGGTGAAAGTGGCATTTGGATTCTTAGGCATTTTCTGTGTGAGATGCACACCGATGCCATTCTCGCGCTTTGTATCATAAATGGTTGTCACTTCGCCATCCTCGCTGGTGAGGGTGCCACGGTCGCCGACCTGGCCGCCCATCTCGGCATAGAAGGGGGTCTTGTCAAGTATAATCTGATAATATTCTTTGCCTTTCTGCTTTACTTGGCGATAGCGCAGTATGCGCGCCGTGCACTCAGCTCGGTCGTAGCCCACAAACTCTTGCTCTCCCTCATTGACAGTGACCCAGTCGGTAGCCTCCACGGCTGCAGCATTGCGTGCGCGGGCCTTCTGCGCATCCATCTCTTTCTTGAATTCAGCCTCGTCCAGAGTCATGCCGTTCTCTTTGAGTATTAGCTCTGTGAGATCGAGCGGGAAGCCGTAAGTGTCGTAGAGCGTGAAAGCCTCCTTGCCGCTGATTTCTGTCTTGCCAGCCTTGCGTGCTGCTTGGATAGAGTTGTCGAGCAGATGGATGCCATTGTCGAGGGTGCGCAGGAAAGCGTCCTCCTCTTCTTTGATTACCTTCATAATCAGCTCACGCTGCTGCTTTATTTCGGGGTAAGCGTCGCCCATGCTTTCGATCAGAGTGTCGATCAGGCGATACATGAAGGCATCCTTCTGCTCCAGAAAAGTATAAGCGTAGCGCACAGCGCGGCGCAAGATGCGGCGGATTACATATCCAGCCGTGGCATTGCTGGGGAGCTGCGAGTCAGCGATAGAGAAAGCGATGGTGCGCACATGGTCTGCGATTACTCGCATAGCTACATCCACTTTGGCATCTTGGCCATACTTCTTGCCCGATAGTTGTCCAATCTTGTCAATAAGCGGAGTGAACACATCGGTGTCATAGTTCGAGGTCTTGCCCTGAAGTGCCATGCACAGGCGCTCGAAGCCCATACCAGTGTCAATCACCTTGGCTGGCAGAGCTTCCAGCGAGCCGTCGGCCTTGCGGTTGTACTGCATGAACACCAGATTCCATATCTCAATCACCTGGGGATGATCCTTGTTTACCATGTCGCGGCCAGATACCTTAGCCCTCTCCTGTTCGGGGCGCAGGTCTATGTGGATTTCCGAGCAGGGACCGCAGGGGCCAGTGTCGCCCATCTCCCAGAAATTATCATGCTTGTTGCCGTTGATAATATGGTCAGCGGGCAAGTGCTTTTCCCAGTAGGCAGCAGCTTCATCGTCGCGGCTGATACCATCGACAGGCGAGCCTTCAAACACAGTGGCGTACAGCCGCTTGGGATCCAATCCTAACACATCCACCAAGTACTCCCAAGCCCAGTCGATGGCCTCGCGCTTGAAATAGTCGCCGAACGACCAGTTGCCCAGCATTTCAAACATTGTGTGGTGATATGTGTCGTGACCTACCTCTTCCAGGTCGTTGTGCTTGCCGGATACTCGCAGACACTTCTGAGAGTCTGCCACGCGCTTGTACTTCGCCGCCGCGTTGCCCAGGATAATGTCTTTGAACTGGTTCATTCCGGCGTTGGTGAACATCAGCGTCGGGTCATCCTTGATTACCATAGGTGCTGAGGGCACAATGTGGTGCTCCTTGCTGCGGAAGAAGTCTTTGAACGACTCTCTAATCTCCTTTGCTGTCATATTATTTTTTGTCTTCGAAATTTATTTGCTATCTTTGCAATTGGAAACCATTTGGATTTCAGAGTGCAAAATTACTCTTTTTTTATGTAATTACCAAATTGGTTTTCACTTAGGCTGAGCACGTAGATTCAATTTCTAAATGCAACTTTTCTGTAGCATCTCGTAGAACACTT
>CAZRYC010000067.1:0-11478 GCA_964604175.1 uncultured Bacteroides sp. | reverse complement strand
TTGGGAGCTGGGTGTGGCCGATGTGGGCCAAGTCGTTGCGGTTGTAGCGCAGGAATGGAAAACGAGGGGACAATTATTTTTAGGATACGAGAGAGATGAGGGTTCGTTAAATTCGTTTAATCGTTAGCTCGTTTTTCTGTTTAAGCCGCGAGCGGTCTTAGGGATTCCACATATTCCGCATATTCCGCATGAGAAGATAGTTATGTTCCTATGAAGGGACAATGGAACGTTTTTGGATACTTTAATATTGTCTTTTTAGGAATTCCATAAAGTTAGTTTTGTTCTCTATCGCCGAAGTGGTGGGGCGTCCAAGATTTTCTCTTGCGCCGATGGAACATTTCACTTCGATCAATGATAGCTCATTCCTTCCCTTTGCTGCATGGAGTTCCATATCAAGCATTTCAAAATCAGATACATTGGAGGCATAGCAGTAACCGCATGATTTGGCTATAGCTACCCAGTCAACATTAGATGCCACCGTTGGCATTCCCCCGACTGTTTCATGGGCGCCATTGTTGATGAGGATGTGAACAAGATTTTTTGGCTTGACAGAACCGATGACAGGCATGGCGCCCATGTGCATCAATGCAGCTCCATCACCATCGATACACCAAACTTTCTGTTCTGGCTTATTGATAGCCACGCCAAGGGCTATGCTGCTGCTGTGCCCCATTGATCCCACAGTTAGGAAGTCATATTTGTGGCTTTGGCCATTTTCCACTCGGGCCTCGAATAGCTCACGGCTCGCCTTGCCAGTGGTGCTGACAATCGGATCCTCGCCTGACACCCTGATGATATGCTTGATGATTTCTTCACGAGTCATGGAATTGTCATTCTTATACTCAACCTTGCCGTCAAAGCTGAGCGCACCCTTGCGGATTACGAATGCCACGTCCTTGCCCTCGGCCAGTACATCACGGAATTTATCCATTGTCTGAACAAGCTCATCCTCAGTGGTTTCCTTCCCAATGACAAAGTGTTCGATGCCCATGTCATCGAGAAGCTTCAGAGTAACCTCACCCTGATATATGTGCTGGGGTTCGTCATGCACTCCTGGTTCGCCACGCCAGCCAATGACGAATATCATTGGGATGGCGTAAACCTTGTCGTTCAAGAGAGAGGCCACAGGATTGATGATGTTGCCCTCGCCTGAATTTTGCATGTAAACCACAGGCACCTTGCCAGTGGCCAAATGATAACCGGCGGCGAGAGCCACGCAATTGCCCTCGTTGGCTGCTATCACATGATGCTTGGGATCAATTCCGAACTCGCTCATCAGATAGTTGCACAGGGCTTTCAGCTGAGAGTCAGGGACACCGGCATAGAAGTCCGCGCCCAATATCTTATAGAAGTTCTCTGCCTTCATCTTATTTCAATATTTCTGTGTACAAATGTTTTATTGCCTCGGCATCCAATGGCACAGGATTGTTCTTCAGCCTGACCGGATTCACAGAGGAACACAATTCCTCAAAATCTCCGGCTTTGGGTTCCAATCTCTTGAAATCCATATTGTTGACGATGTTTTGGAAAACTTTGGGAGCCAACTCTGGGGATTCGGCGCCAAAAGCCTTGCCAAGATCATCGAACACCTTCTTCAAATGTTCAGACCCGCGCTTATCACCGCATTTTTCAACATTCTCAATCATCCAAGGCCAAAGCTTTGCCACGCAAAGGGCAGCGGCATGGCCGTGGGCTATCCCATAGAGGGATGAGAGCTTGTAGCACAGGGCATGGCCACCGGTGGTTTGGGTTATATTGATCGCTCTTCCAGCATAGTTGGCGGCCTCTAGCATCGGAACCAATGTCTTTTTGTCACGCCGCAGGTAACCTTCCATGTTCTGGAGTATCAGTTGGATTGCTTTCTTGCTCAATTCCTTGCTATGCTCAGTAGAGTTGACTGACCAAAAACTTTCTACAGCATGGCTGAGAGCATCCAGCAATGTGCTCCGCAATTGGTACTCAGGCAGTGTCAAAAGAGCGGAGGGGTCAAAGAAGACAACAGAGGGTATGATCGACGGATGCGTCACCGACTGTTTCTTACCCTGGTAATATATAACAGCAAAGCGCGTTGCCTCGCTTCCAGTGCCAGCGGTGGTGGGCATGGCAATCAGTGGAATGTCATTCTGCACAATATCCTGGTCGAGATAGCATCGGGTCTGATCCATATTGCTGTAAAGTTTGATGCACTTGGCAACATCCAACGCGCTTCCGCCGCCAACGGCCATTATGGCTTCAGCACCGCTATCATGGAAACGGCTGACACCCTCAACTACCGATTCATACAAGGGATTTGGTTGAAAATCGGAGAATGTTGTCACTGAAATTCCCTCAAATTCCTTAAGAGTACTCATATAATCTGAAACTCGCAAGAATTGGAATGCCCCATCGCAGACTAAGAACAATTTTGTTACGCCCATCTCATTTAAGAGCGCGCCAATCCGCTCATAGTCGCCGTTGAGCCTTATTGTCTTTTGTTCAGCCATCAGTCTTCTGCCGGGATTAGGTTGATGATTTCCTTGATGCTCATGCACATGTCATCGCACTCCTTGGCGCGGTGGTTCTCCAAAATTGTCCTTGCAGCCTTCTGCATGGCTGGGAAACCAGTGCGGGTGAGCTGGTTGGCATAAATGACGATGTTCACGCCGCGAGCCTTGAATTCCTCCTCTGTCACAGTGTTGAAAGAGGTTGGCACAACCACTATGGGAGTAGTTTTGTCCTGGCTGCGGAATTTTTCAACGAACTCGAAGATTTCCGAAGGGTCTTTCTTGCGGCTGTGGATCATGATGGCATCGGCGCCGGCCTTGACGAATGCGAATGCGCGCTCCAGA
Source organism: uncultured Bacteroides sp. (assembly GCA_964604175.1). Classification (GTDB taxonomy): domain Bacteria; phylum Bacteroidota; class Bacteroidia; order Bacteroidales; family Muribaculaceae; genus CAG-873. The sequence continues at coordinate 8,650 of CAZRYC010000067.1, read as the reverse complement.
GCATCCTCCATGCCTCGCTCAAGGATCAGGCTCTCGATTCTGGCGCAAATCATAAAATCCCTGGTCTTTTGTGCCTTCTTCCCCGCAGTTATTTTGGCAGAGAAGTTTTCTATGGTGTCTTGCGTCTGCTTGACCTCGGTTCCGAAAAGCGAATTTTTCTTCAATCCAGTCTTATCCTCGATGATAATCATTGAGACGCCCATGCGCTCCAATGTCTTGACTGTGTACACGAAGTGTTCTGTGAGGCCGCCTGTGTCACCATCGAAGATGATGGGCTTGGTGGTCACTTCCATTATGTCGTCTATCGTGCGGAAGCGGCTCGTCATGTCCACAAGCTCTATGTCGGGCTTGCCTTTGGCAGTGCTGTCGCAGAGAGAGCTTACCCACATCGCATCGAACTGATGTGTCTCGCCATTATTGTACACTGCGGTCTTTTCAACGAGCAGCCCCGTGATGCCGCTGTGAGCCTCCATGGCAGTCACCAGCCCCTTCATGTCAAGAGCCTTGCGCAGACGAGCGCGCCGGACATCGGGTAGCGACAATTCGGACACGGCGCGCTTCTCAAGGATTCGGTATTTCTCGTCCTTGGAGTAAGGGTACTCAACCAGCCTCCCTCCGTATGAGGCCAATTCGGAAACTACCTCGTCGCGCACCGGTTTCTGGAAGCCAGACTGCCAGTCGTCCCCGTGCACCACGAAGTCGGGCCTCAGTCTGCGGATGTTGTCCCTGTAGCTGAGTTTGTCCTGCTCGACCACTTTCCACACGCCGGCAATGCTTTCGAACATCGCCTTGCGCTCCTCGAACGGCAGTAGAGGGTAGCGCTTGTAGCTTATGACGGCATTGTCGCTCAGCACTCCGATAATAAGCTTGCCTAATCGAGCGGCCTTGCGGATTATGCTAAGGTGGCCGCTGTGGAGCACGTCTGAGGAAAAGCACATGTACACGGTTCGATTCTCAACCTCTTTCAGCTTGGCAGAAACCACTGCCAAGTCATCGGGGCAGTCGATTTCGGCGCAGAGGTCGTTATCCACGTCAAGCGGTTTGAGATTGCATTCGGTGCTGATTTCGTTGAATGCATTCTCTGCGTAACATTTGCGGTTGTCTTTTTCACAGTACTCCTCTATTTTTCCGAGCCATTTCTCCCAGTCTTCTCTGGTCAGCTTGTAGAGGGGCTGGGCCGCCATTGCGTCGTTGAAAAACTCTATGCCGACCTTTTCGATCTTGCCATCTTTGACCACAGCCTTGAAATCTTTCTCGGGTAAAGGTAGGGTTGAAGACACCACCATGCGGCTTCCATCGCTCTCCAAAAGCGCATCAAGCACAGCGTTTTCAAACACGAGATCGCCATGCATCAATATCAAATCTTCATCCAGATACTCCCTTGCGCAGTATATTGAATATATGTAGTTGGTGCTGTCATAGATGGGATTGTTAACAAATCTGATCCTTATCGGAAGTTCAAGGCTCTGACAATAATTAACCAATACATTGTCGAACTTGCCTGTTGTCATTATCACTTCCTCAATGCCAGCCTTGGCTAGCATATTAAGTTGTCGACTAAGAATTGTCTCGCGAGGTGAAATCTCTGTCATGCACTTGGGATGCTCGGAAGTGAGCACGCCCATTCGGCTTCCCATTCCAGAATTTAGAATTAGAGCTTTCATATTAGATAAAATTCACATATAAATGGATTCCACAAAGGAGAGAGAAAGGGAAAAATTGGTTTAGAACTGTTTCGCCAATCATTGAATATACTAAGGGTTACATCCTATCTCCAAATTTTAGCTATCACCAATCAGCAGGCAACCTTTATACTGTCTTGTCCATATTTGCGACCGAGGGGGAGATGGTAATGAGGTTAGAAGGGTAATTCGTCGTAGAATGAAGTAGTGTGACAACTTACTTTTGGTTGGTATGTCAACATTTCTTCTTTCCAGTCAGATGGACGAATGTTTTTGAGATTCCCCTCATCATCAAAAATGTCTTTCGTTAGCGTGAGGGTATCACAATCCTCATCAAACATATCATTATGCCTTTCCCATTGATAGAGTGGAGAGGTAGAAACATCGACCTTGGCAAAGCCTAAGCCTCTTAACAAGGAATTCAAATCACTCAATGCTTTTATGTAGAAATTGAAATCAATGCTGACCTTCTCTTGAAGTTCCTTTACCAATGGATGCTCTAACATCGGATAAAAGTCCTGGACATGTGATACTTTATGTTTGGGATCTTTGACATCAAACCATGCATCTTCGGCATCTATAGTTTGACTTTGTGGGGCAAATTCAGGAGATAAGGTACCAACCTTTACAATAACAGGAAGTTGAGTCATTAGGCCTGCCACGACACAGGCACCTTGTGGAAGAATGGGAAGCATTTCCACTGACAGTTTATCTAGGTAGGATATATTGTTGGCAACCATATTTAAATCCTTGTCATTTACAAGGCGATGAATAAAGTAGTTGTGGAGCTGTGATATGATAGTGGGTGATATGTCGTAGGGTCTTTGACTGGCAATAGTCAGAAAGACACCAAACTTGCGGCCCTCCTTGATAATTTCTTCGAAGGTCTCCAAACGATAATCTTTCCACGTTTCACTTTCACGTATAGATTCACTGGAGAGTATATTGTGGGCCTCATCGATGATTATGTTGAGAGCCTCCTTAGCACGGCTTTTACCCTTTAATCTTTTGTGTTCATCATAGACCTTAGTGCATATGAGCATTGGCACCAGTTTCTTCATCTCAGTATTGCAATCGTTGAGATTGATTACCACAAAGGTCTTGCCTTGCCAGAAGTCTTCACTATCTGTTAGATTAAACAACTTCATGAAATCTTTACGCTGTGCCTTAAGTTTATTTATAGCTGGAGCAATATGCTCATTGCTTGCACGGTTAGTAAGTACATCATTGATTAGCTGGAGGTACATGAAGATAATGAACTGATCAATAGGATTGGCAGGTAAATCTTTTATTTCACATACTTTCTGGTACAATTTGGTTTCCTTTATATGAGTAAAAGATGAAGAATCATTCATATAATATGGACCTGTATTTGTACTGTTTGGAAGGGGTAAATTAATAATATAGCATGACGATTTGGAATGATATGAGATTTCATCCTCATATGAACAATCAGCAGCCTTGCCCAAGAACGAATGAAATATTTCTTTTATGAAATCTAACATCAATCGTCCCTTTACTGGATCATTGATCTTCAATATATCCTCTATAAGACATCTTATTTTTGTTCTCGTTAGTGAAATCCCATCCTCCTTAGATGTGTTATATGTCCTCTTATAGAGTTCAAGAGCCCTCTTTATAAAGGGTTTCTGGGTTTTTTCAGTTGCATTGGCCAAGATACTGAGCTTTTCTTCTTGAAGTACATCATCCTTATTAAGTGGAATCCTATCTTCGCCTTTAGTAGAGAGCGTACTAAGATTATAGATGATCTTCTGGCTATCTATAGTGGTGGGTTCGATTGAGTATTCTCCATTGAAGTCAAAAAGAATGAACTTGATGGCCCCATTGTCTTTACCATCACGGCGGAGCTCTTGCATTAGCTGATGATAGAGCCTGGCCAAAGTGTAGGATTTGCCACTACCTGTGTTGCCAAAGATGCCAATGTGGTTTGTGAATAACTGTCGTACGCTTAATTCAACCTGTATCTGATCATCCCTCAACAATGCACCCAAATGAATTGAATGTTCGTCAGGCTTGGCAAAGCAGTGAATCAAATTGTATTCATCGACTTCCATTAAGTAGCACTCATTCCCTATTAGTGGCATTTCCTTCACTCCTTGGAAGTAACGCCTATTTTCGATATATCCACAGAGTTTCAGCTGCAACACTCTGTATATATTTCCTCCAGCTTTATGATACTCTTGGTTTGAAGGCTCGTCACTTCGTACTGTTTCACTTTCAACAATGGCAACTAACCTCAAAAAGCCCTTGGCTATCTTAACATAAGCCCCTACCGACACATTTTTAATTAGTTCGCCCTTGTAGATCAGATAGGATGTGTTTTTCGTTCTGTCCACCTTTACCTGAATCTCACGATCTCGCACGAGAATCACCTCACCGATCCTCATTACTGACATTTCTGAGAGGACTTTCTGATTTTCCATCAATGCTGTGAAATCGTTTCGTTTATCTGCTGGAGAATATATTTGTTGATAGACTCCAAATCAAACTTGCTCAAATCTGTAACCCAATCTGGTATTCGGCCATCATCCTTACGCTGCGCTTTAGAAAACTTGGACGGTGTTAAGATTTGGATATTGTTATTGATGATCCCCTCGTTCAGATTGAGATTCTTCTCAATTGATTCAGAATTGTCATCGTAATTAAGGACAAGAACCAGAAGAGTTGGATTGCTATTGGCTGCGCGGCGAACGATTTGTGCAATGTGTTCATCAGCAAATGAAAAACCTGACACTATAAGCATTGAGTTCTGTCGTTCAAGCGCATTGGAAAATAGGCGAATCAGTTCGTAGAAATGATAGTCAATAACCGTCTCACGGAACTTGGCTTTGTTGGGATTGATCATCACTATCTTTTGGTAGGAATCTGAAAAGCCTTTGTATATTTCCGGTGAGGTAGATTTCCCGGATTTCGAAAAAGAGGATAACTTGGCCTGCGCAATTTGAACTAAATCCTTTATCTTTACGTCTATTTTAGTGATTTCTTTCTCATCAATGAAGTAATCTACGTCAATCTTGGCGAGTTCTGAAGCGATTTCCTTAACGTTCGATAGTTCATCATCTGCCATTATATTGACTGAGTTATGCCTTGCCCATCCTATTGAGCCATGCACTTTATGGTAATGAAACATCGGCAATTCCGTAATATTCTGCATCAGTATGCTCTGGCGTGAAGAAAACTTGCCAAATGATTCCTCCTCAAACAATGCATGATTCCGACCTCTGAATCCATCGTTGAACTCTATCCTAAGCAGTGCGGCACTTCTCTCCACAAACATATCAATGTTGGTGGTAAAGATGTTGATTTGTTTCCCAATTAGATTGTTCTTCCTCTTAGTCATTAATTCATTACATTCCTTCAAAAACTGGGTGTAGTCATTAAGAACATTTTGATACTCATCAGTTTTTGATGTCGAATACTCTGACTCCAAATTGGGCTTGATGACATTGAGAAAGTAATAACGATATAATGAATTCCTAACCATAGCCTCAACCTCATCTCGTAGTGAGATTTCATTCAATGCAGTCAAGAGCTTTTCAACTGGCCCTAACAGAGACAGATACCCTGATGACAATCCTGCTCCGAAAAGGAAGTTGAGATTGGAGGATTCGATGTATCGCTTTAGCTTGTCTATGTGCATCGGTAAGCGGTGATTTTGTGCCTAAAGGGGAATAGGAAAAAAATCGGGGCGATTTTTAGCAGTTTTTAATAGGCAGGTGGGCTGTTGCGGGCTGGGTGGCCTGTGGGATGGAGAAGGGCATGGGTATCAGCGCGGATTTCGCAGGTTGCCTCGGTCGAGCCTCGGTGAGATCGCTGCTCTAAGTTCAACGACAACAGTCAAGGTATCGTGCGATAATGAGAGCATCATTGCATTTTGAAAATATTGAACATGAGGAAAGCAGGAAGAGAGTTATTTCCTTTTGGTGGTGGTGTCGATGCCGATGAGGGCGTAGGTTACCAAGCGGCTATTGGCAATTCTATGGCCTTGGAGGCGCAGGTTGTAGCCGTAGGGGGTGGCCACGACGCTGTTGTCCTTGGGGTTTAGCTTGGCGGTCGCGGGCAGATCAACCAGCACGTTTTCGCTGCCGCCCTTGTATTGGATAAGAAGCAGATAGCTGTCTTGGGCTTTTATGCTGGGGACCATCATGGTAAGCACCAATATCAGGAGTGAAATGTATCTCATTCAGAGGTGATAGCTATAGGGATATGGGAGGCTGAAAGTGGGGGGAAGTCTCAGCACCCATCGCCCACCCAGCTGGAGTCGGATGAGGTTCTTTCTACGAAAGCGGCCCTGCGGTTCGATAAGCTCCCTCAGCCCGAGAGGGCTTCAGCACCAACCTTGGCGTTATCGTCGGCTACGCCGGGACGAGCAAGCTCATCCGACTCCAAAGCAGGGTTGGCGAGGGTTGGTGTTGAGGGCCTGACGTATTGAGGCCCGCAAGCGGACCTCCTCCGAAGGTGGGTTGGTGTTTATTCGTTAGCTCGTGTTTTGAGGCCCGCAAGCGGACCTCCTCCGAAGGTGGGTGGCGAGGGTTGATGCTGAGGGCCGGGAGCGGAGCTGCTCCTTTGTGTTTTGAGGCCCGCAAGCGGACCTCCTCCGAAGGTGGGTGGCGAGGGTTGGTGGTGAGGGCCGTGAGCAGGGCTTATCCTTTGGGATTTGAGGCCCGCAAGCGGACCTCCTCCGAAGGTGGGTGGCGAGGGTTGGTGTTGAAGCCCTGCCGGGCTGGACGAGCAAGCTCATCCAACTCCAAATGGGTGGGCGAGGGTTGGTGGTGAGGGGCGGGAGCGGGGGTTAGGGGTTAGGGGGTGAGGGTGAGGAGGGTTTGGGAGAGCCAGTGGGAGTAGCCGGTGGCGGTGACCAGGGTGCGGTAGGAGCGGAAGTTGTGCTCGCTGCGCTCATGGACGAGCTTGTTGAAATCGAGCTGCAGGGCCGGGAGGTTGATGAATGCTAGGATCACGGGCCGCAATGAGTCGCTGGCTCCGCAGCGCACAAAGCCTATGGTGGTGTTGGGGCACACCTTTTGCAACAGATAGGCAGATCGCTGGAATGCCACTACGGCATCATCCTTGAGGTAGAGATATATGTGGTTGAGGTTGTCAACCTCTCGCTTCAGAATCTCCGGTAAGCGAGTGAGGACAATCTCATCTATGTCCTGAATAATGTTCATAAGTAGGGTCTGGCTTACTTACGGGTCAATCAGTCGATTTTTTTGATGAGGGCGCGGGGGACGTTCTTGAGGACAAAGGTCTTGCCGATGATGCTGAGCTGCACGGAGTAGTAGCTGTTAGGCCGTACCTTGATTACCTGCGCCTCATACTCCTGATAGGTGGGGGTGAGGATCTTCACGCGCTCGCATGTTTGCAGCGGCGTGGTGTCGATGGCGGCCTTGATGTCTTCGTCCTCGAGCATCAGCTCGGCCTCGGTGCCACGGATCGACTCGAGCATCAGCTGCAGGGTGTAAATCTCGGTGGCTGGCACGATGGTGTACTCCTTGAGGCCATTTTTGCGGCGCCCCAGCACGTTGATGTTCTCCAGATGCTGGTCGATGGTGCGAATCTCATGTGGGGAGCAGCACACGAAGATGTATTTCTTGAGCACCACCCTGGGATCCACTATCTTCTGGCCTTGCACGCGGTGCACCTTGATCTCATTGGTGTTGGGAAAGTAGAAGTCGGTCTCGCGCTGCTGCATATTTGGCACCAGCGGCGGCTGGCACTTGAGCATCTCTTTGTACTTGTCTTCGCCAGTGCTCTTATGAGTATGTATGCAATACCACTGCTTCTTGAACTTATTATAGTGCGCCCCCATGCGATAGACTACCTTCTGAATGGATTTCTTCAGTTCGTCGTCAACGATATATTCCGGGGTGTAACGCGCTTGGATAAGCTGGAAGATATGGTCGTCGCTTATGCCCTGGTCTTTGGCGAAGCGCAGCCAGTCGATGAATACTGATTGCGACTGGAAGAGGCTGACGTTGGCGGCACTGATGGCACGAGTGATGACCTCAGTGCTGCGCTTGCCGAACTGCGGCATGCCGCGATAGGAGAGCAGCGCACTGTAGATCGATTGCGACAGGTCAATGTCGACGCCGGCCCAGGGCAGATGTATGCTGGGCTGGGTATTGTCAATCTCAGAGTCCAAGAGCTGGTAAAATTCATCGAGTTCCAAGCCTCCGCAGTACATGCACAGCAGATACAGGTCCACAGCTCCCATCGTAAGCTCGTATTCCCATTTCTTGCCTGGTGCGCCTTTTTCCTTGCCTGTTGCCGGATCGCAATCATCTTGCACTACGCTTATCTTGTAAGTGATCTTGGTCTTGGAGAGTTGCAGCAGCTGGCCGGCAGCCTTGGTGGCCTCCTCTACCCCTTGCTTGCGAGAGAACTCGCTGGCTTTGTCGATGCTGCGGAAATAGTCGATATTGGGGAGATAGCCGTAGCGGATGGCGCGGTTGACGACCTTGCGCAGACATTTGAGGTAGCGCTTGGCCCACTGTATGCGCTCGCGCAGGGATTTGCGCTGGAGATTTCGCGATTTGTTGGACTCATAGTCGGCCACCATGTACTCGAAATAGTCGTTGAGCCAGCCGGGAAGGGCGATGTCGAGAATATTGATGCCCTCTAAAGTGGTGCCTTTGGATTCGGCATAGGCTTGGAGGCTGGCCTGGGCCAGACGGAAGTCGCCCCGGTCTTCGGTATGAAGGGGGGATGTGCGATCGTCGAGGCAGGACTGCAGATATGTGCCAAGATCTATCATGGAGAGCGAAAAATCGGAATGGGTAAAGAGGTTTTTAGCTATCTACTACTTCTCTTCCCCTTGGCGCCATAGTGATAGCCAAAGGTGACACAATTGGGACTGCTACTAATGGGAAAGTAGGCTTATACACGGCTTTGTAGGTCGAATGTCCGTTATAGTGGAATGTCCATCTTTTGGGAATAGATAGACATTC
>CAZRYC010000066.1:0-11676 GCA_964604175.1 uncultured Bacteroides sp. | reverse complement strand
TCTGGGGCTTTATTTTTTGTCCAAAAAGTTGCATTTACTATTAGAACTTAATAATGATAACAAACCAGTCAATATCGTAAGGATATGGCGGATTTGTTACCATTGCATGTAAAGACCACAAAAGAGGGAGGAGCAAATCTTCTATCTACAGGGGTAAGTCAGTATGTTGTTGGGAAATCTCGTGTGTATCGCGGTCGTCGTACTGCTCTTTGAGCCAGACTGGCATTTCATAGGGCGGAAGATGCTTGCTCTCGCGTATGAAGTAGGGCATAAACTCGTCATACCAGCCTTTGTAGGGCTCTTCATAATCTAAAAGTCCTTCATCGAGCCTCTCTTCCGGGGAGGGTTTGCAATATTTATCTATAATCTTTTGCTGGACTGCCTCATCATAATTGATGATGCTGATGTTCTGGTCAAGGGCTCGCTGGATAATGTAGGGTACCGCTATGATCTTCAACATCACCATGGCATTGTGCGACACATTCTCATCTTCATCGCTGACATACAGGAACGCCAGCCAAAGAACCAGTTGGAGGTAGTTGTACAGGCTTTCACGGCGAAACTCGCCCATCACGGTGCGGAAGTCGTCGCCGCTGTCAACGATAAAGGTGATGCGGCGATCGATGCCATTGAGACCGTCGATGCACCACTGCTTCATGTCATCGCTGGAATACTCCCAGGTCACGAGGAAATCCTCATTCAACTCTGGGCCATCGAGGGTGGATACGCAGTTCTTCCGCGGATGCTTAAGCTTGTCTTTGGTTATGCTTTGGCGAGTGTCGAAAGCATTCCTGAGCAATTGTTTAAGTTCTTCGTCCATTTTAAGCGAGTTTGAGTTGTTACTACCAATCAAACAACACCAGCGCGAGATGGTTTCTTAGATGCCAAACAGACGGCGCATAGATAAAGACAGCCACCGATCATGGGCATGTTCGGTGGCTATGCGAGTTAAGAGAAGAATGAGAGGCATGGCTATCTGCCGTTGCTTTTGAGGAACTGCTCGTAGTCGTAATATTCCTGGCTGCTCCACCAGGAAGAACGGCGTTGACGGCGCTTGGACTTCTTCATCGGAGGGGAGAGCCGCGAGATGAAATAATAGCACAAAGCAAGAAAGATCAGAAGGTCCATAGTGAGTATGATTAAGTTGGTTAATTATTTGATTATCAATACAAATTTACGAATTTTTCTTGAATTTCACAAGCGATTTTGCAATGTTTATTGAATAATAACTACTCTTGTTTGCATACGTGAAATCACGCCGAAATGCGCCATTTGATGCCTTTTCCCTTACTTTGGAGATAGGCGCAGCCACAAAATGCGGAATCCCGAGCCTCGCGGCCCAGGATCCCACACCATTTCCATCAATGTTGGGGGCAAAGCGGTTCGCACCGCCCCATACGCCCCTATGCTTTGTAAACCCTATTGCATAAACTAACAAACCTAATTAACCAAAAATGATAAACCCAAATAATTCTTACCTTATTCTTCTATTCCAAATATCTTTTATTCTTTAATACTAAATGTCTTTTATATATGAATATAATTATGTCTTTATTTTGAAATATATTAATTCCATTATATTTACAATATTATATTCTTTAATATTTTTGCGTCATAATTTCTTTATTCCTTTATTCTCCGAAAGGAGATTTCAGGTAGAGCTTGACGATGGCGTTGCGGTTGGCCTCCTGAGGAGAGAATGTGAAGATGCCTCCGATGCCTACAGCGCGGTAGCGGTCGGGCGATACTCCGTGGCGTTTCAGCTCCCTGGCTATGAATTCTGCGCGCTCGTTGCCAAGACCATAGTTGATTTCCGCATTGCCAGTGGCAGCGTCAGCTGCGCCCTCGATAACAACGTAGAGGCTGTGCTTCTTGGCCACTCGTGCAATCTCAGCCATGTTGGCAGCCTGCGACTTGTCAACCAGCTGCGCTGTGCCAAGGTTGAAGAAGAAGCAGATGGGCGCTCCGATGTGCTCCTTGCCACTGGCAAGCGCATCACACAGGTCGTGACCGGTGGTTCCGTTAGCCATGTCACACATAGCGCAGGCATTGTTGCCCTTGATTTTGCGGTTTCTGCGGCTTGTTTTTGCAGCTTTTTCCACTTCCTTGCCAGCGTCAGGATTCAGTCTTTGGCGAAGGGAGTTGAGACCTGAATAGTCATTTTGGTCAACCACATTGCCATGGCTTTCGCCTTTACAAGGCTTGGCTTTGTTCCAGCCCAAACTGGCCAAATAATGGTCAAGAAGCCCTTCAATCTCCAGTATCTTGCGCAGCTCGTCGTTCATCGCGGCGCAGGCATCAAGCTCGCCTTGAAGCTGATCGATGCGTTGCTGCTGGCCAAAGGCATTCGCCATCAGTTCTTCGTTTTGAATGACATAAGGCCGTGCATCTACCACGCGTTTGAAGCCTTTTTTGGCTCCGAATGTCCACGACACGCCAGCTGTCAGCGACAGGAGATTGTCACCGAACTGGCGGCTGCTTCCATAGCCATCGGCATCCTTGGTGGTGATTGCGTGGCCGAACTCGGCAGTGATGTGCCAGGCATCGCTGAGCTTGAAGCGCCCCTGCACGCCATAGTTGATGGCAAAGGGATTGCGCTTCAAAGTCGTATTGTCGATGAAGCCGATGCCAACCAGGGGGATGAGGTCGAAGCGGCCGTTGCCATTGCCAAAGCCGAGCGCAGGAGAGAGATTGTACAGGAAATCAGCGTGCCAGTGGCGGTAGTTCTGCGCTGCCATGTCGCTGGCTTTCCAGTCGAAGCCCTGGAAGACGAAGCGGTTGCCGATCGATGGAGTGTGCCACTTGCCAAGGCTGATTTGAACTGCCGGCTTCATTCTGCCAAAGAGATCGCCGCAGCCCTTGGGCGAACCCAGAAAGGCGTTGCCTCCGCCCTGGATCGAGAGAAACCAGTTGTCCTTCCAGCCCGTAGCCATGCCGTTTTCGATGTATGTAGGCTCCAGTGTGCGAAATGCGGGAGTGCTTGTTCCCTGCCATTCTTTCATTATTTCCTTGGCGCTGTCGGCTGCAACGGCATTGCTTATGCCGTAAGCGGTGCCGATCAGGGCCGATGTCAAAATTATCTTCTTCATTCTCAATAATCTGTATAATGTCATTTTCTTTTAACTCTTTTGCCAATGGCAGGACGCATCATCCGCGCAGCCGTGAACAGGCAGCGCTGCTTGAACGCATTCTCGTCCTCGTCATCATCGCGGCCCCAGCCAGTTCCTGGCGAGCCACCGCCTCCGCACGTCTCGGCGAATGTCGTAGCACCGTCAACGTAGCCAGCCAAAAGCAGCGCGGCGCATTTAAGCAGGTTCTCGCCGTGGCTGGCGATGGCGTACATCAATGTGTCGGCGAACACATCCTCTGCCTTTGACAGGGCAGGAAACAGCTTTTGCAAGTCGCGTGTCACCTCAGCGATAGCGGCATCGCCAATGCTGTGCTTCAATGTTGTCGCAAATCTTTCTGAAGCCTCTTTTGCACCTTGGCGGTACGCTTCTTCTTCCAGCTTAAGCTCAGTAATGCGCTCTGCCGATTCCTCTTCAAGCGCTTTGAACTCTGCAAGCTTTCGGCTGGCCTCGGCCAGTTTCTGTCGCTTGTCGGCCAGCGATTTCACCGTGGCCTCGTATGAGGCCTCTGCCTTGGACAGCTGCTTGGCAAGAGCATCGATGTCGCCCTGGCCCAGCTTGATGTCGGCATTGACACGGTCGATTTCCAATTCAAGATCATCGCGCTTGCTTTCAAGGTTGGATATCATGGTTGACAAGCCTTTGACGCGCTTTTCTGCGTGCGAAATCTCGAACTTCATCTGGCGCAGCACGCCCTGCGCATTGAAAATGTCCTGCTCCAGGCAGGTGCATTGGCTTGACAACAACCGCTTGTATTCCTCGGTTGAACGATGCTTCGCGCCTGTAATGGTTGTGCTTGTGCCACGCTCCAGACCCCATTTCTCACCGACCTTGGCTGCGTACTCGTCATGCAGATGCACCATATTGTCCTTGTAGTCGTATATGGAGTTGCCGCAGAATATTTTCTTGTAGGCAAACTTGTTCTGCTGGCTGATGGGCAGCAATGTGCAGTGGCAGTGAGGGTTTGTTTCATCGAGATGCACCACGAACGCTGCTATGTTGTGCTCGCCCCACTTGTCGGCCACGAAGCGGTACACATCCAAGGCCCACGCCTCGATGTCGGCAGTGCGAGTGACATGCGAGTTGTCGGCTCCGCTTGTGAGATCGACCACCTGGTTGCCATAGGCTATCTCATGCATGCGCTCGCGAGAACCGCCGAAGATGAAGTTGGCGACAGTGCGGAACTTTGGCTTCTCAACTTTGAGGTTGGGATCCTTAATGCCGCGAGCATCCAGCATTTCTCGCATGCGTTTGGGAATTGGCCTTGACGTGTCAATAGCCTGTATCTTGCCGTTTACAATCTCGAAGTTGAGATGTGCGCGACTGCGGTCATAGTTGCCATGCTCCATGGCCCATTTCCAGCCCTTGTCAGTCCAGTCGCGCAAATGCTCGTTGCTCTGCGACACGCTGATTCCTGCGCTCGGGCGCATATCCATTACCTGCTTAGCCATGTCGAAGCAGCTTGTTCTTTACGAATGATGCGTAAGCGTGGCAAGAGCCGTGGCATGGCGCAGGACGGTTAACGAGCTGGTCATGCTGATGCTTCTGAGCGTGGCATTGGCAAGCCGTTGCCATAGAGTTGCCATTGTCAGATGTATGTCGGTGCTGTGTCATAGTAATGTCAAAATTTGGTTGTGTGTTTTTCTTCGCCGCGGCGAAGTTTGCTTATTTTTCTCCAGCTTGCTGGTTTTTGGCTCCCGCTTGCCATGGCTTTGCCAGCAAGCGGGGGATTAGGCTACCCCGGCTGTCAAAACAGCCTTTCTTTCCGGCTGAAAGCCTGCCTTTCCGATGGCCAGCAAGCTGGCTATCCATAATACTTGGTGATGCGCTTGTCGAGTTCGAATTCTTCAAGCGACTGCCTCGACGGATAGAATCCCGAAGCCATGATCATTGTGCCAAGCACCACTCCGAAAGTGAAAGTGAACTGGCTGATCAGACATGCTATTGCAAGACCCATGGCTGCGAACATTATCTTTGGATCCTGCAACGCTCTCACTGTCTTCTCGAAGATTTTGTGCGAGGCCAGTAGGTAGAGCGGCAGTGTTGATGCCAGCACAAAGTAGTGGTTCTGCGTGAGGCTCAGGTGCAGGAAGTGAATGAAGATTAGGGAAAGGAAGACTGACAGCGAGAAGAGCCTTCGAGCCGATCTTTTCCACGCCATGGCCCGCTCGAACTTGCGCAGCCAGCCTTTTCGCAGACGGTGCATGAACGGCGCGGCGAAGAGCGCCAAGTATGGTAGGAGGTAGAGGATTTTAATTGCCATTGTAGTAAGATTTGATGAGGTCGGGAGAGATGCACAGCTCCAAGTCGATGCAGCCGTTGGTGGCCAGTTTCACTATGTGCTCCGCATCCTTGGGGTGGATGGTCTGCTGTCTCCAACGTGCATGGAACGCCTTGCTGTAGGACTTCATATAGCTGACCGCCTTGTCGAGATCGTTCTCTTGGATAGTCCATCGGTGCCCCTTGCGGTATCGCTTGCGCTTCTTGCGTGCGTAGAGGACAAGTGGCTTGCCCTTGGACGGTGGCGGCTGCCTGTCATGCCATGAAATGAGGGGGCGGAACAAGGTGAGCTCGTGTAGCCCGACCCAGGTGCGATGGCGATGGATGATGCCCATCAGCCGTTCGTACATGATTGGTTTCATTCTTTGCGATTGCCATAGATGCTGCCCAAACGCACCAGATGAGGAAAGGAAGCGGCGGTCACTTCATGAAATCGCGCAGCACGTCGGCTTCTGTTCTCGCATACTCTGCCGGATACCGGCTGGTCATGTCGACCAACTCGCCGCGCACATCCATTCCCATAGTCATGAGGGAATCGTAGAGAGTGACGTAGATGGTGTCTACCTCGCCGTTGTCGTCACTGACGGCATTGACCTTGAACATCTCGCCTCGCGAAGGGTCGCTGTAGGAGCAGCATCGCTGGCCCAGGCAGGTTGCTGCGGATGGCACGACGTGGTACAGCAGGATGAGGTTGGGCTGGTCCTCCAGTTCGTCCATGACCTTCTCCAAGCTCAAAGGTTTGGGCAGGCTGAACTCCAGAACTGCCGAATCGGGATAGATTTCGGCATCGACGTAGTTGCTTCTCTTGAAAAGCGAGGGCGCTTGCAGCGCGAGCTGTGAAGCCAACCGCTCTATGTTCTTCGTTTCCATGACTGGTGTGTTTTGGTGCGTTAGATTACTTGATTTTGGTTTTCGGGTTGCAAAGTTACACAATAAAAACAATATGACAATGGCTTCTGTTGGACTTTTAGGATAATTTAAAAATCATACTCGGCTGTAAATAATCATACTCATTTATAATTGGTTAACACTATGAAAAGTGTGAGTTGATATTCCAAAATGACCAGTATGATTGCCAAAACAAAATCATATTGGAAAACGTTATAATGGTGCATCAAAAACATCAGCAATGGCAAAATTCGGATACATACTCAAAACCCCGGTGCTTGAAATTTTCGACGAGGACAAATGGTGGATGGAAAACTTCGGCTGCGTTGACATCGCCGTTGAGACCAATGCCGCCGACAAGGACAGGGTGAAGTGGCACGCGCTGACCGAGAGGCTTCAGTGCGGCGACACATTAGTGCTCTCCAAGCTCAGCAACGCGCTCCATGGCGCAAGGCAGCTGGTGTTCTTCCTGGAGTTTTGCCGCGTGCAGAACATCAGGCTGGTGTCGATCCACGACCGCATCGACTCAAGCGACGAGCTCTTTCCTGACACCAAGGCATCGCAGATACTCACCTCAATTGCGCTGCTGCCAAGGGAGGCCAACGCCATGAGGAAGTTCTCTACGCACGTCAAGCAGGTGAAGAGGCACATGGCCAGCATCACTGCCAAGTCGATAAAGAGGGTTGACCGCAACAGGAAGATAGTGAAGATGTACCTGGAGGGCTACAGCATGGAGGACATCTTCGCCAACAGCGGCTTCCGTTCGCGCAGTTCAGTGTTCCGCATCCTCAATGCCGCCGGCATTCCCCTAAACCGTGGCGGCCACTCAGGCCCTCTCGGCCCACGCAAGCACAATACAAAACAAGAGCCCTCCCAAGACGAGAAGACTCCTGATTGATGATGAGTTGCTTTAATCCGGACAGTTGAAATCATCAAGCTTGTCAGCGACTGCGAGCATATCGTGCTCGATTTTCTTATTGGTGATTCGGGCGTAGATCTGCGTGGTGCGGATGTTGGCATGGCCCAGCATCTTTGAAACAGACTCCATGGGAACTCCCTTGCTGAGAAACATCGTGGCGAATGTGTGTTGAACCAGGTGGAAAGTGAGGTTCTTTTGGATGCCGCACACATCAGCGATCTCTTTCAGATAGGCGTTGATCTTCTGGTTGGAATACGATGGCAGAAGGTGTCCATCCTTGCTCTGGCCCTTGTATCTCTGAATCAGAGCCAATGGGATATCCAGCAGCAAGATATTGGAGTTGATATTGGTTTTCTGACGCTTGGTGAGAATCCATTTCTTGCCATCAAGCTCAACAAGGTTGTCCTTTGTCAAGTTTGCCATATCTATGTATGCCAGTCCGGTGAAGCAAGAGAATACAAAGAGATCGCGCACCAGCTTCAGGCGAGGTATGTCGAAATCCTTGTCGATTATTTTCTTCAGTTCCTCTTCGGTAAGGTAGCCGCGGTCGGTGGCAACGAAATGGAACTTGAAGCCGTCGAATGGGTGCCTTTCAGCCTTGCCACGCTGAAATGCAGTCGTCATCATTGTCTTCAGAATTCTCAGACGCTTGGCCACAGTGTTGTTGTGCAGCTTTTTGGCGCGAAGCCACTTGTCAAAGTTTTCGATAACCGAAAGCGTTATTCCGGAGAAGCAGATGTCCTTCTTGTGGTATTTCTCCCACAGAAAGGAGGCGAAGTCCTTGCGAACTCTCTCATACCTTGTATAATTGGCATGCTTGTGCTTTATGCCAACTTCTGACTTGGACTCTTCAAGGTATTCATCCATGAAGTTCAGCACTGTTTCGCCTTTCTTTTCCTTGACTATGCTGGCTTCATACTCTTCCTTGATTTTTGACAGCGCCAATTCTCCGGAGTATTCCAGTCTGCGGAAGATAGAGCAGTATTCCTGCTCCAGCGTGTCAAGGATGCGGTTGGCTTGAAGGACCGATGCGGACTTGCCTTTCAGGCGCCCTTTTCTTTCATCCCAGTCGCGGATTGTCGGCACGCATACGCCTGGAACCCCGATGTCGCATCTGTCCCCATTCAGGACAATGCGGCCGCCCACCGGGATGCTGCCATCCTTCTTTTTGCGGGCAGGGCGCAAATAGTAGGTAACTTTGAAGATTTGCATTTCTTTCTCTCTTTAGGGTTATACTTAGCCTCAACTTGCATTTGAGGCGGACTTTGTAAGTTAAACACTCGTGAAAAGAGAAAGAGAATCCGTAAGTGGCATCTAATCAATGTCTTGTCGGCATCTGATGGTGACATTTTTCCACCTGATTTTTCGCTGTCGCCACCGTTGTCACCAAAATCGGATATTTTTTGGATAAAACATGGCGTCTTTTTTACGTCTGAAGCGTGTGAGAAATTTTCAATATGGCCTTTCGCAATGACTTGTTTTTCAAAGTATTACTAAATATTTGAACCCTTGTTTCGGAGTTGGAACAGATGCCATTGGAGACAAAAAAAGGACGGCAGATTACCGTCCTAGTGTCCCCGCAGGGACTCGAACCCTGGGCCCGCTGATTAAGAGTCAGCTGCTCTACCAACTGAGCTACGGAGACAGCCTTTATTTAGCCATGGAAGCCGAGTCGCTTACTCGACTGCACCCGGGGTTTCCCCTCAAATGCGGTGCAAAGTTACAACCTTTTTTTCATTCCACCAAATTTTATCCATTTTTTTTGCCAAAAAAGTTTTCCCCATCGCATATTGCGCCTTTCATTACCTCTCCTTGCATTATTTTTAGTAACTTTGCAATATGGAAAAGGACGAAATTCTTGAAATACTTAAGGACAGAAAGACCCTGCGCGATCAGGCGGCAGCAGTTACCGCGAAGTACGGCAAGCCTGTGTTCGAGAGCTGCAGCATCATCAACGCACGCAGCGGCAACTGTCCCGAGAACTGCAAATGGTGCGCCCAGAGCGGCCAATTCCACACCAACGCCGACACCTATCCTATCGTAAGCCAAGAGCGCTGCCTGCAGGAAGCCTGCCACAACGCCTCCAAGGGCGTGCGCCGCTTCAGCCTCGTGACCAGCGGCCGAAGCACCAAGGGCAAAGCCCTCGCCGCCGTCTGCGACCTTTGCCGAATGGTAGGCCAGCAAACCAGCATGAAAGTCTGCGCCTCCCTGGGCCTGCTCAACAAAGAAGAACTGCAGCAGCTCTGGGATGCCGGCGTGCGTCGCTACCACTGCAACCTGGAGACAGCCCCAAGCTTCTTCCCCACCCTCTGCACCACCCACACCATTGATGACAAGCTCCAGACCATACGCTGGGCCCGCGAAATAGGCTTCCAAATCTGCAGCGGCGGCATTATCGGCATGGGCGAGACCATGGAGCAGCGAGTAGAACTGGCCCTGAAATTGCGCGAAGCTCACCCCGACTCCATACCTATCAATATTCTCTGCCCCATTCCCGGCACACCGCTGGAGAATACCCCCCTGATCAGCGAAGACGAGATCCTGGATACCATCGCAGTCTTCCGCCTTGTGCACCCCGCTGTAGAGCTGAGGTTCGCCGGCGGCCGCGAACGCCTCTCCATAGAATGTCTGGAAGAAGCTATTCGAATCGGCATGAACGGGGCCATCGTGGGCGACCTGCTCACAACCATCGGTTCTAAAATCGACGCCGACCGCAACCTCTGGGCGCAACACGGATACAAATAATCATCATACCATGGAAAAAGAATTCTTACTCGACACCGAGACCGCTCGCCTGCTCTACCACCAAGTAGCCGAGGAACTTCCCATCATAGATTTTCACTGCCACCTCTCGCCCAAAGAGATAGCCGAAGACAAGCATTTCCGCTCCATCACAGAGCTGTGGCTCGGAGGCGACCACTACAAATGGCGCGCCATGCGAGCCAATGGAGTGCCGGAGAAGTACATCACCGGCGATGCCAGCGACTGGGAGAAATTTGAGAAATGGGCACAGACAGTGCCCTATACCATGCGCAACCCCCTATACCACTGGACCCACCTCGAGCTCGCCTCCGCTTTTGGCATCCACGAGCCCCTAAATCCGGCTTCTGCCAAGCGCATCTACGATGAGTGCAACCGCCAGCTCGCCACCATGGGCGCCCGCGACCTGATGCTCCGGTACAATGTGGAGACCGTGTGCACCACCGATGACCCCATTGACTCTCTTGAGCACCACCAAGCCATTCGCGAAAGCGGCTTCAAAGTCAATGTCTATCCCGCCTGGCGTCCTGACAAGGTCATGAATGTCTCCGCCGGGAAGGATTACCTTAATTATATAGCCCAGCTGAGCAAAGCAGCCAAAGCAGAGATTGCCGATTATCCCAGCCTGCTCCGCGCTCTCGATGTTCGCATGGATTTCTTCGCCGACAACGGCTGCCGGGTGGCCGATCACGGTGTAAGCCGTTTCCCTGACGGCGAGCCCAGCGAAGCCGGCGGCTCGCCCGCTGTGCATGAGCTTTTCCGCAGAGTGCTCGATGGCGAGATGCTTAGCCCTCAGGAGGCTGAAGATCTCCAGACTGCCATCTTTGCCGATCTCTGCCGCCTCAACAATAAGAAAGGCTGGGCACAGCAGTTCCACTTCGGGCCCATGCGCAATGTCAACAGCCGCGCCTACCGCACCCTGGGCCCCGACACTGGCTTCGACACCATCGGCGACTACCGCTCCGCCGAGGCTGTGGCCAAGATGCTCAACGCCCTTGACGAGACCGGCGACCTGGCCCCCACCATTCTCTACAATCTCAACCCTGCCGACAACACCTGGGTGGCGGCCATGATTGGCAACTTCCAAGATGGCAGCAAACCCGGCAAGATGCAGATGGGAGCCGCCTGGTGGTTCAACGACCAGCTCTACGGCATGGAGGCACAGCTCAACGCCCTCTCGATGCAGGGACTGCTGAGCCGCTTCGTGGGCATGCTCACCGACTCGCGCTCCTTCCTCTCCTATCCGCGCCATGATTATTTCCGGCGCCTGCTGTGCCGGCTGCTGGGGCGCGACATTGAGGCAGGCCTTATCCCGGCAGCCGAGATTGAGCGCGTGCGCGGCATGGTAGCCGACATCTGCTACTACAATCCCAAGACATATTTTGGCTTTTAGGCGGGATTTTTCCTAAAAGATGCAAAATGATTTGGTAGTTCGGAAAATTGTGCGTAACTTTGCAGTGTCAAAAGTGACGTACGATTATGGCGATTTAGTGTAGTGGTCTAGCACGCCGCCCTCTCACGGCGGAAACCAGGGTTCGAGTCCCTGATTCGCTACTCAGCCTCGGAGCCCCCGCTCCGAGGCTTTATTATTTAGGGCTCGCTAACCGAATCTATTAAACTATAAACTATAAACTATAAACTCCAAACTAATTAAGTTCTAATAGTAAATGCAACTTTTTGGACAAAAAATAAAGCCCCAGA
>CAZRYC010000065.1:0-11758 GCA_964604175.1 uncultured Bacteroides sp. | reverse complement strand
ATATTGCCAGGATACGGCTTGGCGGCGATGGGCTCGCCGCTTGCCGGCTCGAAGGGGTAGAGGAGGCTCATGTCCATGGAGCCTGACTGATTTAGCGGTAAAAGACACTTATAATGTATAGGGTGTAAATTTAAGGATTATTTATTTAATCCTCCAAAAAAGAAATGAATTTTCTTAAAAAACATTTTATTTTGACATTCATATATTTGTAATTGTGGAGGGAAATCACTAATTTTGCAGTGGATTATAACTGTGGTGATTATCACAGCGGTTGTAATTCGCCGAATTCTTAATGTTGCAAGAGATGAAGTTTTATGATTGTGAGGTGGAGTTTGAAGCTCTACGTGAAAGCAGAGAAATAGCCTACGGTAATCATTCCCAAATGACTGCCATTATGGGTCGTCGGCGTATAGGCAAGACAACTCTGGTTAAGAGAAGCTGCTACGAAACTACACTGTTGTATTTGTTTGTGAACCGCACCAGCGAGCGTGAGCTATGCCAGGGCTATGTGGCTGAAGTGGAGAAGACCTTAGGCATATTTGTACCAAAAAGCATTGGATCGTTTGTTGAGCTTTTCGAAATCATAATGCAGGCTGGTCGGGATAAGAAGTTTTCACTTTTCATCGATGAGTTTCAGGAATTTCACAAAATCAATCCAAGCATCTACAGCGGCATGCAGGATGTGTGGGATCGATATAAGGATTCAACGCATGTAAATTTCATTGCTGGAGGCTCAGTGCAGACGATGATGCACAAGGTTTTCTTGGAGTATGGCGAACCCCTTTATGGTCGTTGTGATTCGATTATCCGGCTCAAATCACTACAGCCTTCGGTGCTTAAGCAAATTATGGCCGACAACAATCCCACCTACACCAACGATGACTTGTTGGCTCTGTATGCCATCACTGGCGGAGTGCCTAAATATATCGAGCTTTTTGCCGACCACCTAAGCCTTACAATAGATAAAATGATAGGCCAAGTGATAAGGCCAAATTCCCCATTCCTTGAAGAGGGATACATAATTCTTATCCAAGAATTTGGCAAAGATTATGGCAAATACTTCTCCATCCTTTCGGCCATTGCTGCTGGCAACACAACAGTAGGCGAAATCACCACAGCCGTGGGTTTCCAATGCAGCGGCCATTTGAGCAAGCTTGAGGAGGATTATGAGGTCATTAAGAAAAAGCGACCAGTGCTCGCTACACCTAACAGCCAGACTGTACGCTATGAATTCAACGA
This sequence comes from uncultured Bacteroides sp., assembly GCA_964604175.1. Taxonomy (GTDB): domain Bacteria; phylum Bacteroidota; class Bacteroidia; order Bacteroidales; family Muribaculaceae; genus CAG-873. The sequence continues at coordinate 10,519 of CAZRYC010000065.1, read as the reverse complement.
TAATTTTCTTAAATTTTGGTTTCGATATATATTCAAGTATCAAAACTTCATACAGACTGACTTGTACGCCCCTCTGGCGCAACTTATACGTGATGACTATCCGGTGTATTCTGGCTTGTTGTTGGAAAAATACTTCCGAGAACTAATTCAGGAAAAGCACGATTATTATATTATTGGTTCGTGGTGGGAAACGCCACGCAAAGGCATTACCAACCAAAATGAGATAGACATTGTGGCCATCAAGCCTGGCGACAAAGAGGCTTTCGTAGCTGAGGTGAAGCGCAACCGACAAAAGTTCCGTCCCGAAGACTTCGCCCTCAAAGTGAATCGGCTCAAGGCCACCACGCTGCGCCAAGCCTCCATCAACACCGCCTGCCTTACCCTCGATGACATGTAGATTCAGCCAACGTTGAAGATGAATTTGATGAATAGGAAGATGAGAAACAAGATTTGGATGACATTCAAAGGGAAATACCCACTTGGGTAAGACTTTTTAATCTAAAAGTTATGGATTTGTAACAATTTTTATTGCTGAAGACCCGTACAAGATGCCCGGCGCTGGCGGCGGCGGATACCTCGCCTGCGTCGTCTCCGACCTCCCCGCCTTCTCCCTCGCCCATCCCGAAGCCATCCCCCTCACCATCCGGCGCCCCTGGTAACCCCCCTGACCCTCAGGCACTGTCAATGGCGGATTTAAACAAAAAACAGAGAACTAAAGTTGCTTTAGCTCTCTGTTTCCATTTAAATCATAAAGCGAAGTGACCGAGATTCGAACTCGGGAAAGGCTTTTGATTGTGGCTTGTATATCATTTTGTATATTGTCATGATTTGTATATTGGAAAATAAAATTCGTATATTTGCAACGAATTAAATTGAGAAAGCATTATGATCACTCGGTCCTCCCACCCAATTACATGGATTTGCATGCTGTTTGTTTTAATAATGTTTGCAGACACGTCATGCATTTCTAAGCGACATGACACTGATATGTATATCACCAATCTCCGTGCCAATCTCGACCGGGCAGATGCGATGGGCAGTGAACAAGCCAATGAAGCCCTGGTCCTGTACAAACAAGTGGCATGCACAATTGCCGACTCCGCGATGCAAGCAGTTATAGCACCGATTGTCTATGATGCCCTCGATGGAATTGCCGCAAACATTGGAGACTCTGGTGACCAGACCTTGGAATGGCTGATACAACTCTCCAAGCACCCCACAGAGCTTATTCACCAATGCGGCATGCGCGACCTAAACTCTACCATCGCCTCGGCATTTTACCAAAAAGGCGACATGTCCAGCGCAGCCAAACATCTTACCCTGGCATTGGAGGACACCCTGTACTACCCTACTCCGGAACGCTATTTCCGAGACAATGTAAGGGGAGCTCAGATTTTCATGCCTGTCGATGAAACGCCCGAGCGAGTGATTGCCTGCCTGGAAGCGGCTGAAATGTATGGAAAAGAATGTGCCAGCACGCCTAAGGAAATTTCGTTTGTACGCTCATTTTTAGGCACCCTTTACAATTGGCAGGGCAATATTGAGCGAGCTTTCGAGGTGCTAAACGACAATCTCTCACAATCCATAGCCGATTGTGACACAATTGGACAAATTTACGCCTACAATGCCCTGAGCAACTTATATTCTTACTGGCAATTATACGAAGAAGCCAATCGACTGAGCACCGATGCCATAAGCCTGCTACAGTCACGGGGGTTCTCTGACAAGCCATCGATGGTCAGCGACACTTACATGCTCAAAGCTAAGGCTCTGATGTGGATATGCCCTGACTCGGTGCCCATATATATTACTTTGGCAGAAAGCATGCATGAAGGGCTGCCTTATGCCATGGGGCCAGAGGATGTCGACTTTGTGGCAGGGGAATGGGCCTACAAGCATGGGGGCAACCGAGAAGAGGCAATCAGACGGTTCAGCAGATATGCAGCAAATGTGCCTTCGGTCAAGCGCCACAGCGCATATTTTTGGCTGGCGAGCATCAATTTTGATGAAGGCAATTACACAATCGGCGAAAGCATGCTCGACAGCATGGCACATTACAGCCATTTGGTTGAGGGCATACCCACAGCATCACGCGATGCATTGGAATACTGCCTTTCTCACTATTTGTCGACCGGCAACAAGGAAAAGGCCATGTTGTATGCCTCGGCCTTGGTCAACAGCGATTTCTATGAAAATGACAAAGCAATAAAAAAACAATTTGCCTCAACCATCATCGACTTTCGCCTGCGACATGCTGAGGAAGCCTTGAGCATAGCCAACATGCAAGCCGAAGTCAACCGTTCGAATCTTGACACTGGCATTGCGTGGGGAGTTGTGCTGCTGTTGCTTGTGTTCTGTTTAGGTTCGTATTTCTATCGCCGACTGCGCCAGCGGCATCTTGAAGAGCTCCGTAAGAACGAAGAGCTTAAGATCCAGCTCAATGAGCAAATCGAGCAGACCAACACCGCACGCCAAGGACTGGAAGATGTCAAAAGCGACCTCGATTCGAGCCACACCATCGAACATCTCTATCCAATTGAACTCAAGCAAAAAGGCGAGGCTTGGTTCACAAACCGATTCCTTCTCCTCTATCCGGGATTCGAGCGACGACTTGACGAATCGAATGTCTTGCTCGGCAAGCGAGAACAGATTATGTGCATGCTATTCGTGCTGGGACAAAGCAGCTCGGAGGTGGCCTCCACATTGGCTATAGCCCGCACAAGCGTAAATGTTGCCCGCTATCGACTGCGGAAAAAGCTCAAGCTCGACAATAACACATCGCTTGACGATTACTTAAAAGCCATCGCCAATGGCAAGGCCATATAGGGTCCCTACTTCACCGCAATCTTCCAGCTCTGCTCGCCTATTTTAATTATAAACACCCCTGATGCTGGGATTTGCACAATGCCTTTGGCATTCTCAGCCACTACCCGGCCGCCAAGGTCGACAACTGAAGCTGCAACACCAGTTTGAAACTGAATTTGACGGCCCTTCAGTGCGAACTGCGGTGCCTTTGCGACTGACCTAAGTTCCGAACTGCCATAATCAAAGTAGTAGAATGTCTGCTCAAGAAGCTGTTCGTTGGAACCTGTGCCATAGTATTCAGAAAGAGTCCAGCATGTCATCTCATCATTCCAAACGCCTCGGGTGCATGCCTCAGCAAGCCAATCTCCAGCAGACCAAGCATAGCAGGTAAAAGATGAAAGGCCTGAATACGGGTCATATTCGAAGACATATTTATAATCCCCTATCCAGGCAGCAAGGTCGCTGTCCCATACATAATTGACATACAATGTCGGCTTACCCAGATTGTTATAAGCGTATTCCACTTTCTGCGATCCTACCCACTCAGAGGCATAGGCATCCCAGAAATAAGCTACAGCAAGCGAGGTGAATCCATAGATATCATATTCAAAGTCATGCATGTAGCAAGGCAACCAGCCTGCTGTGACATTATCCCATTCATACTGGCATGAATGGACGAGCCTGTTGTTCACATCGTATTCATATTCATAACGGCTCACTCCATACCAATCTCGCGCATCACTGTCCCATGTCCACCATTCATACAACAGATCATTGCCATTATCGTCATATTTCATCACATCCTTATTATTACCTGTCCAGCATTCGGAATCAAAGTCCCAGCCATATTGGGAAAACATAATGATTCGGCCTGCTGAATCGTACTCATAGACAGTTTTGTAGCTATTAGGGCACACTATGCTATCTGGCAACCAATAGCCATTGGCATCAATTGCCGCCGCACGGGAGGCCGGGGCCTTAGGGATGATATTTGACAGATTCATTTGTTGAACTACTATGGGTTGACGCCCAGCAGAAAGGGCAGTCAGGTTGCGCTTGAGCTCAAAGTTGCATTCAAGCAATCCATCCTGGCAATACGCAGGCACAAAAACAGAGATAAGGAATAAAAAGGCAAAAATCCGCATAAGAAATTAATTTATCAAAGCATGTGCAAAGTTACAAAAAAACAAATGACTTTACAACCTCTGCGAACGCATAAAAAATCAGGTTAGGTTTTAAAGTACATCATAACAAGCAGATACAACCAATATACATTTTGATATACATTGAAAAACTAACCCATGGTGACAAATCTGCATATCGTATTACAATCTTTGAAATTAGTCTTAACAAAGGTCAATTCATTAATTTTGCATCGACAATTAACCAATATAGCTAACTTCACCGCTATGAGCAACTCACAGACTCACACACACAGCGAATTTCCAAGCTCGTGCCTTGCCTGCCTCCAGAGACATGCCTCTCTGCTGGTTCTGTGCTTTTGCTCTCTATTCAACTTGATGGCAGCCGATACAGACACTACCCTCACGAAAAGACAAGATATGTCAAAATTTGAGCTGCCAATAACAATTAAGACTAACATGCTCAGCGATGTGGCCGCAATTCCCAGCATCGGTGTGGAAGCGCATGTGAGCCAAGGTTATTCCGTGGCTGCAATTTATTGGAATTCTTGGTGGTCGTCAAAAAGCCGCCACAGATGCTGGCGCACCTACGGCTTCGAACTTGCTGGCCGCTATTGGCTTGGTCGCCATACACAAAAAGCACTGCATCAAGGCCATCACATTGGCTTGTATGCCCAGATTCTCCTATACGATTTCGAATGGGGTGGCAAAGGCTACCTGAGCGGAGAACCGGGCAAAAACCTCTTTCACCACCCAACCTATGGCATAGGAGCAGAATATGGATTCTCGCTCGCCATCTCATCATGTCTAAATCTTGACTTTGTCATAGGCTTTGGGTACTTGGGAGGCCAATATTCCGTGTACAAGCCAATTGATGGCCATTTTGCATGGCTGCGGACCAAACAGCGCCGCTGGCTGGGGCCGACAAAGGCTGAGATAAGCCTTGCTTGGCATATTCCTGCCCTAACCATAAAATGGAAGAAAGGAGGCTCAAAATGAAAAAGCTCATCTATGCCTGCGTTGCCTTTCTCGCTCTATCTGGATGTCAGCAAAAAGAGCTATGCCTTGACCATCTGTCGCATGCGTCGAAACAGGACACCCACGCTATAACCCATTGGGACTTAGCCTGGGAAAGCCGATGCGATGGCGGCATAGATTGGCGTTCAGAATGGCCGAAACGCGATTTTGGCATAGACTATGATGACATGCGACCCTCCATGCCCGAGGGTCTGCGCATATTCACCTATAATGAGGCTGGAAGCGTGATTGAACAAAATCTTCATCCAGAAGGCGGAAAGCTATACTTGCCTGAGGGCAAAAACAAGATTTTGTCGTACAATAACGACTATGAGTATGTGGTAATCAACCATTTAAGCAATGTGGCTGAGGTCACAGCCACCACTCGAAGCCGCACACGCAACAGTTTCAACGGAATCTCAGGAGTGCAAGGCTCGAGGGACGAGGCCACAGTCAATGCCCCAGACCCGCTGTTCCGCCACTATATTGAGAGCCAATCTATCCAATCCTCTTCACAACCAGTATATTTGGATTTTGCTATGCAACCCTTGGTGTTCACCTACCTTGTCCGCTACTGCTTCGTCTCGGGCATCGAATACATTGGCTTGGCGCGCGGCGCCATGTCGGGGCTTGCAGAATGCGTTTACCTGACTGATGGCCGCACTGGTTCCAACTCCGTAACCATTCTTTTCGATTGCACCATCAAAGATTGGGGAATAGAGGCCCGGGTTAATTCCTTTGGAGTGCCCAATTATCCCCAAAATGATCACACGGATAATCAATACGGACTTAATCTGGAAGTGCTCTTGAAAAATGGCAAAAAGCTCAATTACGATTTCAACATTACTGACCAAATAGCAATGCAGCCTCGCGGAGGTGTGATCCAAGTCAATGACATTGAGGTGCCTGACTCGATCGGCAGGCAGGATTCTGGAATGTTTGATGTCAGTGTCGAGGGCTGGACCGACATCGTAGATATTCCCATCATCTTTTAAACCATACATGAATTTACTAACTAAAAAATACCTTTAAGATGAAAACAATTCATTTTTTAACAATCGTGGTTGCCGCACTGCTGACCAGCTGCAGCAACGATGATGAGATCCGAGCTGCACAAGAGGTGCCTGCCTCGGCCATAGGGTTCAACACCACTGTGAACAAGACGGGCCGTGCCATCACAGATGCCACCGTGAGCAACATGGAACATTTCCACGTCTGGGGATACCAATCTCCCACCGAGGGCACAGGGAATGTGTCAACCGTGTTTGACAACCAAGAGGTGACCGGGCCATCCACTTTCACGTACACTCCTCTGAGATACTGGACAGCCGGCAACTTCTACTGGTTCTGCGCCTATTATGCTCAAGGCAAGTCTGATGCCATCAGCTTTGTGCCAGATGCCGCAAGCTGGCCATCTGAAATTACTACCACAGAGCGTCCGCTGTGGGGTGCCACAATATATTGGAACAACGGCACTGGAACTGCCACATTAAACAGCACGGAATTGACTGGCACGAACGGCGATGCTGATCTGATTTATGCTTGGTGGAAACCTGATGCAGCAATCGTTACTGGAAATGAACCTACCGTGGATTTTGCATTCAAGCACCTACTGTCAAAAGTCGCATTCAAATTTGTCAATGCCCTGCCTAACAATTCGATAAAGATTACAGCCTTGACAATCCAAAGCGTAGAGCCGCTTGGCACACTCGACATGACTGTCGAAGAGCCAACTTGGGTTCGCAGCGGCACTCCAGGCAATGTGAATTATGTCAACGACCTGTCGGGAAGTGCGATTGCCGCTTCTGCTTACAAGACCACTGGCGCCAATTGCCTGATTCCCGGAGGATTCAATTATAACATTGCGTTCACTGTGCAGCAGATTGATGGCACCAACGTGCTGGCTACTTACCATCATACTGCCACAGTATCAGGGCTAACACTCGAGATGGGCGTGTCGTATGTTTTGACCGCTGAAATCACTACTGACAACATCAATCCCGATGGCGCTCTCGTGCCAATAGAATTCAATCCTACTGTTGAAGCCTGGGATTCATCAAATCCAGAAGAAGAAGTTAACATCCCTGACAACTCTTCCAACGACTAACCAACGACTCCACTATGAAACTAACGCCTTACTTGGAACTTGCCTTAGCTATTCTTGTCTGCTCCTGCTCTGATAATATCTCTACTGAGAGTTCTGAAGATATGCCCTCGCCAAGTCAGGCGATTAGTTTCACTGTGCCGACTCGCTCACGCGGCGCTGAGATTGAAGCCGTAACCGAATTTGCGGTTAGCTGCAGTGTTGACAAGAACGATGCCACCAGTGAATTTCTCTATTTCGCCCAAGAGGAATTCACTGGCTCTGGCACCAGCTTTTCTTGCTCATCAGGCAATGAATACTACTGGCTTGATGATTCATATGATTACCAATTCTATGCCTACGCTCCACTCTCAACTGAGGGCCGTGTTTTCATAGACTCTAAATATTCCGTTTTCAATTACTCACCACCTGCCAACGCAGCAGAACAAGTGGACCTCCTGGCATACTATGCCTCGACAAAGAAGACACAGACTGAGGACCCAACTGCATTCTTCGAAACGGCTGTCAGTCTGCCATTTCGCCATATATTATCCCAAATATGCCTAACCCAAGGCAGGGACATGGCATCGGGATCTATTTTCTCGATTTCTCTGTCAGGGCTGCATGGCACAGGCCAATACGACATCGCAACTGACTCATGGTCAATCACCGACAAAGCCGAAAGCACATTCACTCTTAATCTGACCAACAACGGGGCTGGTTCGTCAACATCCTCGTCAGGGTCGCTTACCGGAGAAACTGGCAATTTTTTCCTGCTGCCCCAATCAGTAGACAATATGGTGATTTCAATCGTTTACGCCGGCACAGATGGCGAGCGAAAAACACATACCAAGTCACTGACAATCAATTGGGAAAAAGGCAAGAAATATACCTTAGCTTTAACTATAAATCCAGAGGCGGAGATTGTAATCTCTGAGGATGAGTTATTACAAGATGCACATTACGTGCTTATGAAGGACGAAGCCGCTATCACCCTAAACCTCAAAAATCTTCCTTCTGGCCGCACTGTCATGCTCAAAGCTGCTGCCGATGATGGAGCGGTGGTGACAATGCAACGAGAATCAGACCTGAACGTAATGGCTCAGCAAGGCTATTGGACCGACTTTTTCTACGCTAATGGCTCGCCTACGCAAGAAAGCGCAAGAGGGAGTCGCGACGGCACGCTCTCTGGACTTAGTGATGGCGACCGAATAGCAGTCTTCCTTCCTGAGAATTCTGGCATGACTGACCGGGAAATTACATTCTCCTTGAGCCTCGACGGGTCAACAACCGTGCTTGACTCCAAAACCATCACCCAGTTATGTCCGGCGTGGACGTCCTCTGATTTCGGATGGGAACAAAAGCGAGATGACAACCAAGGGGCCTATGGATTCTCATGGGATAGACTGATAAGCTATCAATTAGTGTATTCTTCCAACAGCGGATTTGGTCAAGACAGAGAGGCTTATTGTAACTCTGTAATTGAGGAAAACAAAACCTGGACCAACGATAATTTCGCCAAGACTCAAAGGTTTTGGTACAGATTAGCCTCTTATCGATACTGCATAACCTTGAATTATTCGGTACTAAATGCCGATGTTGCCACCAGTCGCAGTAATGGTTTAGAAAATACTATCACATTGAATCGCAATGCGGGCGGGGCCGCTACAGCTGCCTTTGAAACGGTGCTTCAGAATATTAAAAAGACAGAATCGGGTAAAGAGACCGAAAACGCATTTCGCCAAATGACCGCCTCGGACATCTACAATGGCAAAACTGCTAATTACGGCCCTTCGGGGAAAAATGTAACTGGCTCAGATGCCATTGCCCAGATATTGAAGAAAAACAGGTATTACATTCAGGAAATCGTCAAAAGCGAAGGCAGCAACAATATTACCTCCTATTCTCCCGTTCTGTTGGAGGAAGATATTGTTTGGTTTCTGCCCGCAGTTGACCAATTCTCTTTCGTACCTGATTGCACAGCGTACCCTCACTGTGATGAACTCGATGTAACTTCATGGTCATCAACTGGCATATCGGGCTCCTCCTATTCTTATATCGGCGACGGCAACCAAAAATCCCGCAGTCTCATCTATCCAGTCCGCGCCACACGTCTCAAACCCAATCCTTAATGGCTTGCTCTTATGTGTGGGTATATCAATGCAAAACAATTGCCATGGAAGGACTATCTGTTGGATAATCGAGCCATGGCAATTGGGGATGTTATACTCTGCAATCAATAGTTGGCGATTATGGTGTCGAGGTAGACGAGGATGTTAAAATTTCCAACGATTTCATCCTCCCATTTTACAATTAAGCAAAAAATCAGAGAGTTAGTATCAACTAACTCTCTGATTTTCAGCGGAGTGACCGAGATTCGAACTCGGGAACGGCTTTTGACCGTTACACGCTTTCCAGAGGTGAGTTTGAAATTTTAATGTTCTGTTGTTCAATTGTTTACAATCCACAAATCGGAATTTACCGAAAATTTACCGAATCTGCCTGCTTCCGTGCAATTCGGTCGCTTTGTGTCCTTTTCTGTCTATTCCATGCGATTTGTGTTAAATGTTAAACATATTTTTGAGTCAGTTGACTATAGTTGTTATTTCGCTATTGCATTCATGATTATGGTTATCATCATCTCTTTCTCCTGAGGACGGCTTTCCGCTATCATTATTGTGAGAGCCACAAGGGTGTGATCTTCAAGTCGCTTGCTGCCATCTTCACGGAAAAGGCTATTGTTCTTCTGCAGGAAGTACAAGAAAATAGCGGCGGCTATGCGCTTATTGCCATCACTAAAGCTATGGTTCTTTGTTATGAAGTATAGCAGATTAGCCGCCTTTTCCTCCAAGGTGGGATAAACGTCCTGGCCAAAGGCGGTTTGGTAAATGGCGCCTATGCTTCCACGGAAAGAATCATCTTTTTCATTGCCAAACAGGTTGCTTTCGGCGCCGAAGCGCATGCTCTCTATTACCTTTCGGCATTCCTCATAAGACAACACATAAGTAGCAGCCGAACCCTCAGGCCTTTCCATGGTTTGATGATCATAGTCATCAAGCATATCAAGAGCTTTGCTATATGTTTCTATTACATTGAGCACTTCCTCAGCGTTCAGTTGCTTCTGCGCATAGCGCATAATCTGTACCATCTGGCCCAACTGCTTCATACGAAGCTCATTTACGGCTACTCCCTTGGTGAGATATTCCTTAAGCACTCTATTGGCCCAACGACGGAATTCTATACCTCTACTTGATTTTACCCTATATCCAACTGAAAGGATAACATCAAGCCCATAAAATTCGACTTGACGCACCACCTCCCTAGCACCTTCTCTTCCAACTGTCGCAAATTTTGCGACAGTTGGAACTGCTTGAAAATCATTAAATTGATTAGGATCAAGCTCTTCTTTTAGGGCATTGTTTATATGTTTACCAATGGTTTTGACATCTCGATCAAAAAGGAGTGCCATTTG
>CAZRYC010000064.1:0-12033 GCA_964604175.1 uncultured Bacteroides sp. | reverse complement strand
AATCTGCTCCACGGATTGCAGCTTTTCGATTAACATTTCTTATTAAACAGGCTCTAAGCCGTGGGATAACCTCAGGCGTGCACTCCGTGCACTACTTAATAAAGTTAAATAGTTAACACTTTTTTGTCTTTTTTCCAGGAGAAAATAGGGGGTATTTTGTCTTTTTTCCAGGAGAAAATAGGGGGTATTTTGCCTTTTTTCCAAGATTGGGAGGTGAGGGGGAGATATTTTTCAGCGGGTGAGGTGTTATAAATATAGGGTTGCCCAGAAGGTGAGCCCTGAGCAGGGCCCCGCAAAAGGGCTGCCTGATGATGTAGAATGTAAAGGACTTGGGATATGAAAAGCACACTCTCCTTGGCTGTCTTGGTGACAGCATTCGGCTTTTTGGCGGTCTCATGCAGCAATGACCGCGACGATCATGGAATACACACCACCCATGATGCCATAGGTTTTAATGTGATAGCTCCGGAGGCGGCCCGCGCCGATACTGCCTCAATGAATGAATTTGCCGCCCATGCCTACAGCGGCGACAAAGAATATATGACTGTGGAGGTGCGCAAGCAAGGGAGTGCTTGGACTTATTCCCCTGCTCATTACTGGCCGGCAAGCGGACAACTAAGCGTCTTCGCCTATTCGCCAATCGATATAGCCGAGGATAAGGAAATAAGCCATGGCGAAGCTCGCATTCCCGGCTTCGAGGATGAGGGCACTACAGATATGCTATACTCTGTAAGCCAGTACGACCAACGCCCCTCCGACGACATTGTGCAGCTCCACTTCCGACACGCCTTGGCCAAAGTGCTCATAAAAGCCCATGCTGCCGCTGGCTATACCGCCATAGTGCATGAGGTGGATCTGGTTAACATCTTTACCGAAGGCTCTTTTGCATTCCCGCAATTCAACACTGCGCAAAGCCCTAATCCTCAAAGCTCATGGACTGCTCTCTGCGGCCTTGATGATGAGGATGTATTCACCGGAGAAAAGACCGTAGGCGAGACGCCTGAGCTGCTTCTCAGCCCCGGTGGCTACCAATATGCGATACCGCAGCCCTTGGAATTTTCCCAAACTTTTATCGAGCTGGAGGCAGAGGTATTCAAAGATGGCGAGAAAGTATGGCCCAGCGCCGGAGATGATGACAGCATCTTCTTCCCGCTGGCTGCCAATGGCGATTTCGCTTGGGAGCAGGGCCACTCCTACACTTACAATCTGGTCATAGGCGCAACAGCGGATGCCTCAAAAATCGAGAAGGTGGAAACCTCAGCGCATTATTAGCCGCCTTCGCAGCCTAAGCCCTTTTGGGCGCGCACCAGCGAGTTGGCCACTACCACAGCCTTGCTGATATGGTCGCAGATTAGGGCCGGGGCCAGCATCTGGGCCACATGGCTCTTATCAAGCACAGCACGCACATTAGGCTTTACGCCAGAGAGCACCACTTCGATGCCCTCGGCATGGCTGTTCTCTATGAGAATTTGCAAGTTGTGGAGGCCGGTGGAGTCGATAAAAGGCACCTTGCGCATGCGGATAATGCGTACAAGCGGCTTCTGATGCATGCCCACGCGCATAATCTCATCCATCTTGGTGGCCACACCGAAGAAGAAGGGACCATCGATTTCGTACACAGCCACGCCCTTGTCCACATTCAGCACCTCATGGGTGCTCATGTCGGTGCCCTCAGCAGCATCGAGCTGCTCGCCATACACGCGTATGGTAGTGTTCTCCATCACGCGGCGCAGGAACAGCACCACTGCAAGCAGCAAGCCGATCTCGATGGCAATCGTCAGGTCGAAAATCACGGTCAGGAAGAAAGTCACCAGCAGCACCGAAATGTCGCTCTTAGGATTGCGGAAGATGCCCTTTACGGTGCGCCATCCGCTCATGTTGTATGCTACCATAATCAGCACGGCAGCCAGGCAGGCCATAGGCACCAGATTGATCAGCGGCATAGCAAAGAGGAAGATAATCAGCAGCACGGCAGCGTGCACGATGCCAGCCACCGGGGTGCGGCCTCCGTTGGTGATGTTGGTCATAGTGCGGGCGATAGCCCCCGTCACCGGGATGCCGCCGAAGAAAGGCACCACGGCATTGGCTATGCCTTGGCCTATCAGCTCGGTGTTGGTGTTGGTGCGGCCACCGGTGATGCCATCAGCCACAGTGGCGCTCAGCAATGACTCTATGGCTCCGAGCATGGCGATGGTGAAAGCCGATGGCAGCAGCAGATTGATGGTGGTCATGTTAAGGCCTAAGTGGCGGGGCTGAGGTATGTCGGTGGGCAGGTTGCCAAAGCGGTCGCCAATGGTCTCAATGCCGCTCACTATACCAGCAGTCTTAAGCAGCCATACTCCCAAGGTGGCGATAATGATGGTGGCCAAGGCCGCTGGAATCTTCTTTGATATCTTAGGCACGCAAATCATTAGCAGCAGCGAGCCAAGGCCAACTGCGGTGGTGGCCAAATCGAGAGAGGCAAAATGCCGGAAATACACGCCCCACTTGTCGATAAAAGCCCCGGGGACGGCTTCGTCGATGGTCAAGCCGAAGAAGTCGGGCATCTGGGTTGAGAAAATTGTCAAGGCAATACCGGCGGTAAAACCTACCACAATGGGATAGGGGATAAACTTGATCACCGTGCCTAAGCGGAACACTCCCATCAGCATCAGAATGCAACCCGCCATAAATGTGGCGATTGCCAAGCCTTGCAGGCCATAAAGGGCTATGATGTTATATACGATTACGATGAAAGCGCCCGTGGGGCCGCCAATTTGCACTGAGTTGCCACCGCAGGCCGACACTAAGAAACCGCCAATGATGGCAGTGATCAAGCCCACTGTGGGGCTTACGCCGCTGGCGATGCCAAAGGCAATGGCGAGCGGCAGGGCCACTATGCCCACCACGATGCCCGAGATGGCATCGCGCTTGAATTTCTCTGCGTTGTAATCTCGGAGTGTGTTAAGAATTTCTGGGCGGAACACCCCGCGCAACACGCGTGCGGGCATCTCCTTTACAGCATTTGCTTCAATCATAGTGTGATTTTGTACCTATTGGAATTTATATGATTATATTTAGCGGTAGGCCTCTGCCTGCTCGCGGATAGCGTAGAATATGGCTATGTCCTGGTCAGTGAGCTCGATGTGGCGGCGAGCCATCATGCGGCGGGCGATTTCAAAGAATTTAGTCATCGACACATCAGTGTATCCGGCCCCGGCTCCGCCGCGTTCGCTGAATGATGGCACAAAGTTGCGAGGGAAGCCGCTGCCGTGAATGTTGCAACCCACACCCAGCACAGTGGCGGTATTGAGCATCGAATTGATGCCGCACTTGGTGTGGTCGCCCATGATCACGCCGCAGAACTGCAGCCCGGTGGGCAGGAAGCGCTGAGCCGGATAGTTCCAGAGCTTGATGGGTGTGTAGTCATTTTTAAGATTTGAAGCCACGCATCCGGCTCCCAAGTTGCACCATTCGCCGATTACGGCATTGCCTAAGAAGCCATCGTGGCCCTTGTTGCTATAGGCTTGCATCACCACATTGTTGAGCTCGCCACCCACCTTGCACCAGGGTCCGATGGTGGTATCTCCATAGATTTTGGCCCCCATGTTTACCACAGCATGCTCGCAGATGGCCAACGGCCCGCGCAGGCAGCTGCCCTCCATCACTTCGGCATGCGGGCCAATGTAGATAGGGCCTTTGGTGGTGTTGAGGGTTGCGCCCTCAATGGATGCTCCCTCCTCGATGAAGATTTGCGATGGGTCGCCTATCACATGGTTGGTATCGCTCAGAGGTTGCGAGTTGCGGCCCTCGGTGATGGCTTTGAAGTCGGCCACGATGGCAGCCCCATTGAGCTGGAATATGTCCCATAGGTTCTGCAGTTCGCCCACTTCGGGGATTTTATTACCAGGCAAATATTCTGTATCTGAGTCTTCGACGCAAGGATACTTGCCTTGGAGATAGTCAACTGTTTTCCACGAGCAGGGGGCGTCGAGCTCTCGTTCCCATTTTTCGCGTATGGTGGTGATGCCTACTCGGAGTTCGGAGATAGGGCGGCTGTATGTCATCGGTAGCAGGTTGGCCCTAACATCGGGGTCATCAACAAGGACGTAATTTTTCACTTTGGTTAATGGTTAGTGGATTTATGGGTGCAAAATTAGTAAAAATTTTTCACATATACAGAAAATGCCTGGGGCGGAGCTTTCACAAGCTTGCCGGCAGGCATATAGCATTCTGTCAAAAAAACAATTTCGTATAATTTTTCCGATGCAAAGTTACTGCTAACCCTTGTTTCTCACAATACCTAAAAATAGGTAGTTTGTGGGGGGAGGGGGGGCGGTTTTCAGTTTTCGGTTTTCAGTTTTCGGTTTTCAGTTTTCGGTTTTCAGTTTTCAGTTTTCAGTTTTCAGTTTTCGGTTTTCGGTTTTCGGTTTTCGGTTTTCAGTTCAAGGTTGGTGGTTAATCGTGCCCTTCGGGCACTCCGCTAACCCCAAACCACTAACCACTAACCGCTAACCACTAACCACTAACCACAAACCACTAACCTTGAACTGAAAACTGAAAACTGAAAACTGAAAACTCTATTACTTTCAGTAAAATTTTGTATCTTTGCAGTCGTAATTACAAAGCATAGATCTATGGCAAAAGACATACGCGTGCGTTTTGCCCCCTCACCAACGGGGCCTCTGCATATCGGCGGAGTGCGCACAGCGCTCTACAACTACCTCTTTGCCCGCCAGCATGGCGGCACTATGATTCTGAGAATCGAGGATACCGACAGCACCCGCTTTGTGCCTGGGGCTGAGGATTATATCAACGAAGCCCTCCACTGGCTGGGCATCGAAATCGACGAAGGCGTTCGCGAAGGCGGTCCTTACGGACCCTACAAGCAGAGCGAGCGCCGCGACATTTACCGCCAGCATGTGCGCCAGCTGCTCGACAATGGCAAGGCCTACATAGCATTCGATACTCCGCAGGAGCTCGAAGCTGCCCGCGCTGCCACTCCCAACTTCCAGTACGATGCCAGCACCCGCGGCCGTATGACCAACTCCCTGACACTCCCCCCTGAAGAGACTAAGCGCCGCATCGATGCTGGCGACCAGTATGTGGTGCGCTTTTTGGTAGAGCCGGGGCGCGATGTAGAGGTCAATGACCTGATCCGTGGAAAAGTGGTCATTAAGAGCGATATCCTCGATGACAAGGTGCTGTACAAGAGCGCCGATGACCTGCCCACATACCATCTGGCCAACATTGTAGATGACCACCTGATGAAAGTCAGCCATGTAATCCGTGGAGAAGAGTGGCTGCCATCGGCTCCCCTGCATGTGCTGCTGTATGAGGCGTTTGGCTGGGCTGACACCATGCCGGCTTTCGCCCATCTGCCCCTCTTGCTCAAGCCCGATGGAAAGGGAAAGCTCTCGAAGCGCGATGGCGACCGCCTGGGCTTCCCGGTATTCCCTCTTGAATGGCACGACCCCAAGAGCGGCGAAATCTCCAGCGGATATCGCGAAAAGGGGTATCTGCCACATGCCGTGGTCAACTTCTTAGCCCTGCTGGGCTGGGCTCCTGGCGATGACTCCGAGGTGATGACTATGGAGGAGCTTATCTCTAAGTTCAATCTTGAGCACTGTTCCAAGAGCGGCGCACGCTTTGCCTATGAGAAAGGCATCTGGTTCAATCACGAATACCTGATGTCCACCCCCGATGCTGAGCTTGCCGAGCTCTTCAAGCCTGTGCTTGTCGAGAATGGCGTAGATCCAGCGCAGTTCACCGATGAATACATAGCTCAGGCTGTAGGCTTGGTAAAGGGCCGCATCAACTTCGTGCGCGACCTCTGGGATCAAGCCCGCTTCTTCTTTGTAGCCCCCACAGAGTACGATCCTAAAGCTATCAAGAAGCGCTGGAGCGCAGAGACTCCGGCCCTGCTCCAAGGCATGGTGAAGATATTCGACAGCTTTGCCGACTTTGACAGCCCTGAAATAGAGCCGGCTGTGATGGCCTGGATCCAAGAAAATGGCTACCATTTGGGCAACCTGATGAACGCCCTGCGCCTAACTCTTGTGGGCGAGTGCAAGGGCCCCCACATCTTTGAAATCACTCGCCTGTTAGGCCGAGAGGAAACATATCGCCGCATTCAAGCTGGCATTGACCGCATAAAGATAGATGAGCCTACTGTATAATACTGGCATACGCCTCTACACCTTAGCGGTGAGGATAGCTTCGCTGCGCAACCCCAAGGCCAAGAAGATGATCAAGGGTCGCGGCAATGTGATTTCGCGTCTCAAAAGGCTTAAGCGCGAGCAGGGCATCGATGGGTTCGATATCTGGTTCCACACATCATCGCTTGGTGAGTTTGAGCAGGCGCGCCCTATGATAGAGCGCATACGCGAGCAGCAACCCGACAAAAAACTTCTGCTTACATTCTTCTCCCCATCGGGATATGAGGTGCGCAAGAATTATGACAAGGTAGATGCCGTGACCTATCTGCCCTTCGATACACCTCGCCGGGTGAAGCGCTTCCTCAACACCGTAAACCCCAAGATGGCTATCTTCGTGAAGTACGAATTTTGGGGCAATTACTTGGCCCAGCTCAAGAAGCGAGGGGTGACCACTATCAGCATTGATGCCATCTTCCGGTCCAAGCAGCGCTTCTTCCGCAAGTGGGGAGGTTTGTTCCGCAATATGCTCCGCTGCTTCGATCACATGTTTGTGCAAGACGAGCGGAGCCGTCAGCTGCTCTCCAAGATAGGCATTCACGATGTCACTGTCACGGGCGACACGCGCTTCGACCGCGTCACCGACATTATGAAAGGCACTGTGCAATTCCCTATCATCGAAGAGTGGATTGCTGGCGAGAAGCAGCGCGGAGCCAAGTATGTGATTATCGCCGGCAGCTCTTGGCAGCCCGATGAGGAATGCTATACCAATTATATCAACGGTCACCCCAATATGCTCTGCATAGTGGCTCCGCACGAGTTCAACGAAATACGCCTTACCCGCATAGCCAACGGCTTCACATGCCAGAGCATGCTCTACAGCGAGGCGGAGAAGCGCGGCTCCATCCCGGCTGGCACTCAGGTAATTATCGTAGATAGCTTTGGCAAGCTTTCGAGCTTGTACCGCTATGGCGATGTGGCCTTGATAGGCGGGGGCTTCGGAGCCGGCATTCATAATATCAACGAAGCAGCCGTATATGGCATGCCCGTGCTTTTCGGTCCCAAGCATGAGAAATTCAAGGAGGCGGCCGATCTGATAGAGTGCGGCGGAGCCTTTGAGTACGATAGCGAGAGCCGCCTGTTCAAGGTTATGGATCGCCTGCTCAGCAGCAAAGGCAGCGACAAGCGCCTGGCGCAGGCCAGCCGAGCTGCCAGCAATTATATCAAGAGCAATCTCGGAGCTACCGACCGCATCTACAGCTACCTTTTTAATTAAATACAAAATACAAAGTACGAAATACAAGGTACGAAATACAAAGTACGAAATACAAAGTACGAAATACGAGGTACGAAA
Organism: uncultured Bacteroides sp.; assembly: GCA_964604175.1. Classification (GTDB taxonomy): domain Bacteria; phylum Bacteroidota; class Bacteroidia; order Bacteroidales; family Muribaculaceae; genus CAG-873. The sequence continues at coordinate 4,545 of CAZRYC010000064.1, read as the reverse complement.
TACAAGTTACAAGTTATAGCGTGTGGCGGAGCTTAGCCGCCAAATTTGATAATGATAAAAGCAGGAATAATAGGAGCCAGCAACCGCATGGCCGGCGAGTTGATTAGAATACTCATCAACCATCCCGATGTAGCCATCCTATGGGTGGAGAGCGAGCGATTTGCCGGTCGCTTGGTGGCCGATGTGCACCATGGATTGGTGGGCGAATGCGACTTGCGGGTGACCACTCGCAGTGCCAACGAGCTCAGCGACATAGATGTGCTCTTCGTCTTCCGCGACAAAGACCAGAGCATCGAGTGGCTTGAGCACCATGAAATACCCGAAGACCTAACCATAGTGGACTTAGGCCCAGACATGCGCGACCCCAAGATTGCTGCCCAGTACGGCTTTGTATATGGGCTGCCTGAGCTCAATCGAAAGCCTATGGTGCGCGGAGCCGTGCGAGCGGTGGTGCCTCACCCAGCTGCCCACTTGGCAGCCTTGGCCTTGATGCCGCTGGCCAAGGCTGGAGCTTTGCGCAACCCGATACAGGTGAATGTATCCGTGCCAGAGGCGGGTGAGCAAGTGGTGTCGAGCAGCGATGTGGTGGATGAAATCACCTGCGCTCTGCGCGAGCTTGACACCGACTTTGACGAATTAATCACCCTGGTAGCTGGCCCCGGCGATGATGATCGCGCCATCTCAGCAATTATAGATTTTGATAGCGATCACGACATAGGCGAGCTGCTCAGGGCCTATGAGGAGTTCTACGACGATCATAATTTTACCTTCTTAGTTAACCGCAATCCCGACCCCGAGGAGGTGGATGGCACCAATAAGTGCCTGATACGCGTGGACCGCAAGGACGGCCGCGTAACAGTGCATGCCATCATGGACGCTCTCATAAAGGGGGCCTCCGGCACCGCCATCCATGATATGAACCTGCTGTTTGGCCTTCACGAGCGTGTGTCTCTGGCTCTGAAAGCCAGCAAATATTAAACCATAACCGCGATGATAGATTTTGACAAAATTCCTGAGAAAGAGATGCCCGGATTTAAGGGAGGCGAGGGCAGCGTGAACGCTCGCATCTTTGATGATGGCTCCACAAAGATTATGAAAATGCGGTTGGAGCCAGGCTGCTCCATAGGCACCCACACCCATGATGGCAATGCCGAGGTGATATTCGTGCTCTCCGGCAAAGGTACCCATGTGGCAGATGGCGCAGAGGAGGTGGCTCTCCCGGGCTGCGCCCTGTATTGTGCCCAAGGCCATACCCATACCCTGAAGAATACCGGCTCTGAGCCCCTGACATTTTACTCTGTAGTAAGATAAAGGCCCTCCCGAATAGGGGGTTAAATGGGTAAAAAGAGACGAATGTTGCATTGTCGGATGATAATGCAACATTTTTTCTTTGCAATTATCCAAAAAAAACACTATATTTGCAAATCAAAAGATATCCACCTATATTCTTCGGAGTTAGTGCGTGTTCTTCCCTAACTTTTGAAATCAATAATTTCAACTAATAAATACAATCATTATGAAAATTGCAAAGCGTGTACTCATTGCCATTATCGCAGTGCTCTGCGTGGCAGCTCCCGCCGAAGCCCAGTTCCGCTGGGGTATCAAGGCTGGTCTCAACATCAACAAGGTTGACCTCAATGCCGGTTCTGCAAACCTAAAGGGTGAAAATCGTGCCGGATGGTGCGCTGGTCTGATGACTGAGTTCACTGTGCCTATCGTAAATCTTGGCTTCGATGCATCTGTGCTCTATAGCCACCGCTCAATTGCTGATGCCGAAGATTACAGCAATGATTACATCGACATTCCAATCAACCTCAAATACAAATTGGGCCTCCCCGTTGTAGGCAATATCATCACTCCCTATTTTTTCACTGGTCCTGACTTCGCTTTCCTATGCTCAAAGAAAGCCATCAACGCCGCTTGGGAGAATAAGTCAGTGGATGTATCCTGGAATCTTGGCTTGGGAGTGCAATTGGTTAACCATCTGCAGATTAGCGCGCAATATGGTTGGGACATGTCCAAGGTGGCTAAGGTTTCTGGTGGCACAGCCAAGCTCAATGGCTGGCTTGTAAGCGCTGCCTATCTCTTCTAAATCAAAATTACCTTATCAATAATATCATAAACAATGGATGTAAATATTCTTGACCGCGCGGCCAATAACATTCGCGTACTGGCTGCCTCAATGGTCGAAAAGGCAAAATCAGGCCACCCCGGCGGAGCCATGGGCGGCGCTGACTTCGTAAACGTGCTATATTCCAGTTTCTTGGTAACCGATCCCGACGATGCTCATTGGATTGCTCGCGACCGCTTCTTCCTGGATCCCGGCCACATGAGCCCCATGCTTTATAGCGTGCTTGCTCTTGCCGGTCACTTCACTATGGACGAGCTCAAGCAATTCCGACAGTGGGGAAGCCCCACACCCGGTCACCCCGAGGTGGAGGTGGAGCGCGGCATCGAGAATACCTCCGGTCCTCTGGGCCAAGGTCACACCATGGCTGTGGGCGCAGCTATTGCTGAGCGCTTCCTGCAGGCTCGCTTTGGCGACTGGATCGCACACAAGACCTACGCATTCATCAGCGACGGAGGCGTGCAAGAGGAGATAAGCCAGGGCGCAGGCCGCTTGGCTGGCTATCTGGGCTTGTCGAACCTGATTATGTTCTATGACAGCAACAGGGTGCAGCTCTCTACCTATGTAGATGCAGTTGACAAGGAGGATGTAGCCGCCAAGTATCGCGCTTGGGGCTGGAGCGTGCTCGAAGTCGATGGCACCAATCCTAAGGAGATTGCCGAGGCCCTCACCAAGGCTCAGGCTGAGAAAGAGAAGCCAACCCTTATTATAGGCCATACTGTGATGGGCCGCGGTGCCGTGAAGGCTGACGGCTCTAACTTTGAGGGCCAGTGCAGCACCCACGGCCAGCCTCTGAGTGCCAGCGGTGCCGACTATGCCGCCACCATCAAGAACCTGGGCTTCGATCCCGAGGATCCATTCCAGATTGCTCCCGAGGTGAAAGAGCTGTATGCAAAGCGCACCGAAGAGCTTCGCAAGATTGTAAAGGCTCGCCGCGCCGAGCATGACGCTTGGGCAAAGGCTAACCCAGAGCTACAGAAAGAGCTTGACAACTTCCTCGCTGGCAAGCTTCCCGACATCGACTGGGCAGCTATCACTCAGAAGCCCGGAAGCGCCACCCGCGCTGCCTCTGCTGCAGTGCTCAGTGTGCTGGCTGAGAAAGTTAAGAATATGATTTGCTCATCTGCTGACTTGGCCAATAGCGACAAGACCGATGGCTTCCTGAAGAAGACCCACGCTCTGACACATGGCGATTTCACCGGTGCCTTCCTGCAGGCTGGCGTAGCTGAGCTCACCATGGCTTGCTTGATGAACGGCATCGTGCTTCATGGCGGCATGATTGCTGCTTGCGGTACCTTCTTCGTATTCAGCGACTATATGAAGCCAGCAGTGCGCATGGCTGCCCTGATGGAGCTCCCTGTGAAGTATATCTGGACACACGATGCATTCCGCGTAGGCGAGGACGGTCCTACCCATGAGCCCATCGAGCAAGAGGCACAGATCCGTCTGATGGAGGGTGTGCGCAACTTCAGCGGCCGTCCTTCTCTGCTTGCTTTCCGCCCGGCTGATGCTATCGAGACTACAGTGTGCTGGAAGCTCGCTATGGAGAATACTCACACACCGAGCGCCCTGATCCTTAGCCGTCAGAATATTCCTGATTTGCCCGCAGCCAGCGGCGACCGCTACAAGGAAGCTCTGCAGGCAGCCAAGGGTGGCTATGTGGTGATGTCAGCTCCCAATCCCGAAGTAGTGCTGGTGGCTAATGGCTCTGAGGTATCCTTGCTTTGCGAGGTAGCCGTGCAGCTCGAAGCTGAGCAGATACCTGTGCGCGTGGTATCCATGCCTTGCATTGGCCTCTTCAACGATCAGCCTGAGGATTATCGCCGCAGCGTGCTGTTGCCTGGCGTACCGCAGTTCGGTCTCACAGCTGGCCTGCCCACCACCCTGCAGATGATCAAGGGCTTCGATGGCAAGATCTATGGTATGGAGCGCTTTGGCGCATCTGCTCCCTACAAGGTGCTGGATGAGAAGTTTGGCTACACAGCCGAGAACATCCTCAACCAAGTCAAGACCTACCTGGGCAAGTAAGAAATACAAAATACAAAATACGAAATACGAGGTACACAAACTGTACCTCGTATTTTATATTTCGTACTTCGTATTTCGTATTTCGTCCTTTGTCCTTTGTATTTTGTATTTCGTACTTTGTATTTTGAAAGGTATAGTTACGCTCACCCCGTGCCCTTCGGGCACTCCGCTAACCCCAAGGCCGAAAACGCAAGCCCTCGCTATGGGTGTTGGAGTTGGGTGAGCTTCTTGCTACGCAAGCGGCCCTGCGGTTCGATAAGCTCGCCCCGGCCGGAGGCCGAAAACGGCAACCCGGGGGAATCCATTTGCCTAATGCTGCAGCCCTATCGGGCTGGGTGGGTACAACGGAGCATTGTGGGTCAGGCAGAACGGAGTGTCAGGGTCGTTCC
>CAZRYC010000063.1:0-12495 GCA_964604175.1 uncultured Bacteroides sp. | reverse complement strand
CCCCCTCATCCAGAGGGGGCAAAAAATCGTCTACCCCCAATTGAACATTTACCCTAGGAATCCTAGGAATCCTAGGAATCCTAGGACACCTAGGAATCCTATGCAGCCTATGACTCTGAAAACCGCTAACCAATGAAAATATTCCCCCTGCTCTTGCTGCTGATAGGCAGCATCTTCTGCGCCCAAGCTGAGGATGATCCCCGTTGGGTGCAAAATGGTGCCAGCTACCTAAATAAGGAGCGCACCAACGACACCTACCAGTTTGTCAGCTTCCACCTCCACAAAGCCGACATCGACGCCATGTACCAAGACAAGCTCGAACCCCTGCTGAAATATGTGGAGACCAACTATCCCGTGACCTGGGGCTCATGCAAGGCTGAGCCGGCAAGCATTGGCGACCGCCAAGGCTACCGCATATCCTATGAGAACACCGAAGGCCAGCCCGCTGCCGTGTATGCCCTGCTTGTGGACACTTTCGAAAAATACGAAGATTACGAGGATGGGATTTTCGAATGGGAGTATTATGAACTCTTTGCCCTAAGCTATCCCGGCAAGGAACCGCGCTTCGATGAGTTTGCCATCTCACAGAAATACAATGGCAAGGCCGTGGCCTTGTCGATCATCCCCGGTCTGGGCCAGATGTACAAGGGCCAAAAGACCAAAGGATGGGTAATCTTGGGTGGCGAAGTAGCCTTGGTGGGCGCTACCGTGGCTTTTGAGATAAAGCAGCATTACTGCGCTGACCAGATGACAAAGCATCCGGAGGTGGCAGACAGTTGGAAGAGCAAGCGCAATGGCTGGCGCACCATGCGCGATGTCAGCATCGGCTGCGCTGCTGCCCTGTATATCTACAATCTCATCGATGCCGGAGCCTCTCGCGGAGCTCGCACCATCAAAGTAAGCCCCTCAGCCATCGACACAGCCCCGGCCCTGGCCCTCTCCCTCACCTTTTAGGTTATCATTACCCCTCTCGAAAACTCTCAAAAATCCTCGGCAGCAAACCTGAAAACCGAAAACTGAAAACTGAAAACTAAAAACCACTAACCACCAACCTCTATCCACTAACCACTAACCCCGCTACATCCTCGGAGTGCCCAAAGGGCACGAGGTGTGCGTAACCCCGTATGAGCGCAGCGAGTACGGGGATACAAAGCAACCTATTCTCTCACTCTGGAGTGCCCGAAGGGCACGATTAACCACTAACCTAACTATAAACTATAAACTATAAACTATAAACTATAAACTTGAAAACATTAGTAAGAGTAGCGACCATCCCTCTGTCGCTTGATGTATTCTGCCGCGGCTTCCTCAGGGAGCTCAACGAAGTCTATAAAGTGGAGGCTATAGCCTCCCCTGGCCCCCTGCTCGAGCAGATCGCTCTCCGAGAGGGTGTAGCAGTGCGCGGTGTGGAGATTAGCCGCAACATCGACCCGATCGGCGACCTTAGGGCCATAAAGGAGCTGACTCGCATATTCAGCGAACGCAAACCCGATATGGTGCACAGCATCACCCCAAAGGCTGGCCTAATCTCCATGATTGCTGCCAAGAAAGCCGGCGTGCCCCTGCGAGTGCACACTTTCACTGGCCTGCTGTTCCCGGCTGCCAAAGGCCCTAAACGCCTTATTCTAAAAGCCGTGGACCGAATGATTGCCAAAAATGCCACCCATATTTTGGCCGAAGGCCAGGGCGTACGCAACGACCTGAAAGCAGTCACCGACAAAGACATCACCGTGCTTGGTCACGGAAATGTGCGAGGCATCGACCTCAATTATTATTCTCGTAGATCCCGGCAAACGCCCGCAAGCCCCAGAGGCATGAGCTTTCTGTATGTAGGCCGCTTCAATGTCGATAAGGGCCTCAGAGAATTAGTGAGCGCTTTCAATGCCTTATCAAAAAAATACAAGAATATTCACTTGGTGATGGTGGGCGCCGGAGTCGATGGCGAAAAGCCTCTGCCAAAGAAAGTGCTGAATATTATCACCACCCACCCGCAAATACATATACATCGCTGGAAAGACGATGTGCGGCCTTACTATGAAGCGGCCAACTGCTTGGTGCTCCCCAGCTATCGCGAAGGCTTCCCAAATGCGGTGCTGGAGGCTGGAGCCATGGAGCTGCCAAGCATAGTGACCGACATCAACGGCAGCCGAGAGATAATCACCGAGGGTGTCAACGGCACGATTGTGCCGGCGCACAACACCCGAGCCTTACAGAATGCGATGGCTAAGGCCATCGAAAGTCCGGAGCAATACGCAGAGATGGGCAAGCGCGCTCGCGCAGTAATTGCCAAGCGCTTTGAGCTTCGCTATCTGCGCAATTGCCAAAAAGAATATTATGCTAACTTATTTGATCAACCTCAAGCATAGCGCCCCAAGGCTCTGGGCTGCGGGCGAGAGCATTAATGGCCTGCTCTTCCGCTTGCGCATGAGCCATATACACAATCACGCTGCTTCTGTACTATCTAATGCCCATCACCTGGGCTATAGCTTTTCGCTTGTAACAGATGGCGATATCACAGCAATATCTCAGATGCTCAATGATGCGCCACTACAGTACATACTTAATTTTGCCCCACATGGCTTTGATGAGGCTACGCTTCGGCGCTTGCTCGCCAACCCCTCTTTCGTGCTGATGAAGGTTACTGAGGATGCAACTGGGCTGATTGTAGGATATTTTTTCCTGCGATGCTTTTTCATCGGCCGGGCTTTTCATGGATTGTTTGTTAAGCCCGGGCATAATAATCAAGGTATCGGCACACAGATGTGGAGGCTGTCGAGCCTGATATGCGAACGAGCGCACCTGAGCATGCATGCCACAATCGCTGACAGCAATCTGCCATCAATCAAATCGCTCCAGCACGGCTGCCAAATCTCTCACATCCGCCCTGTCTCCACCGAATACCACATCTACGACATCCAGATTCACAATTAAAAGTTTTCAGTTTTCAGCTGAAAAGATAACTATTCTTTGAATAGCAAATTTTTATAACTGAAAACCGAAAACCGAACTTAGCGAAGCGATCTCACCGAGGCTTGTCCGAGGTAAAACTGAAAACAGAAAACAATGAATCACATCATACACTATTGCTGGTTTGGGGGAAAGAAAAAGCCCCGGCTGGTAAGAAAATGCATAGATTCCTGGCATAAGATGGCCCCAGATTGGGAGATCCAAGAGTGGAACGAGGATAATTTCGACTTGGACCAGCATCCATTTCTACGCCGCTGCGCTGAGCTGCGCCGCTGGGCATACCTTAGCGACTTAGCTCGCCTCATAGTGGTGGAAGAGCACGGAGGCATATACCTCGACACCGATGTGGAGCTGCTGAAAAGTCCTGAGAGCCTCGCCAAGCACGAGGCTTTCTTTGGCTTTGAAACACCCGAATGGGTTGCCACTGGTTTAGGCTTCGGTGCCGAAGCGCATCATCCTGTGGTGCAAACCATGATTGCCGAATACGATCGTTACCGGGAAAATCCAGATTTGAAACCTATAGGCTGCCCTCGCCTTAACACTGCAGCCCTAATAAAGCTCGGGCTGAAACCTAACGGCAGTGCGCAGACTGTAGCCGGAGCCGCCATACTACCCCCTCAGGTACTCAATCCCTACAATCCTGTGACTGGCCGCTTGCGCACCACAGAGGACACCATCTCTATCCACTGGTATGGCAAATCAGCTCTCCCACGCTGGTCGCGCCTCCGCTCCTGGCTCCTACGCCCCTACCACCGCCTGACCTCCCTATGAATCCTAGGACTCCTAGGATTCCTAGGATTCCTAGGATACCTATGATTCCTAGGATTCCTATGATTCCTACGATTCCTAGGATTCCTATAATCCCTATTAATTGAAATCACTTTTTATAAATATCCATTACATGGAGCTTGGCGGAGCCGAGATGAGCTTGCTCGGCTTGCTGCATTCTCTCGACCCCAAGGAGGTATCAGTGGACCTGTTGGTCAACGACCCCCGAGGGCCTCTGATGCCTTACATCCCCGAGTGGGTAAATCTGCTGCCCTCACCCACACCCTACCGCATGGTAGAGCGGCCCATGACCGAAGCCCTGTGCCACGGATGCCTGCGATTAGTGGCCCAGCGATTGCTGGCTCGCCGAGACTGGCTTCGCTATGCCCGCGCCAAGAAGCCCGGCGAGAGCAATGCCATATATGCCTTCCTCGACCATCGCATCCCTAAAGTACTGCCCCCAATACCCACTGACAAGGTCTATGACGAGGCCCTGGCTTTCTGCGGCTTCCCCTCCATAGTGGCGCAAAAGATTAAGGCCCATAAAAAGTTAGCCTGGATTCACACCGATTATTCCGCCATAGACATCCATGAAGAGCTGGAGCAGAAAACCTTAGAGCAGTTCGACAATGTGGTATGCGTCAGCGAAGATGCTCGCTGTCGCTTCTTAGAAAAGCTGCCAGAGCTGGCCGACCGCACCATTGTAATCGACAACATCTTGCCCGAAGCCTACATCCGCGCACGCGCCAAAGAAAAAGTGGACAATGCAGGGCCGCTTCGCACCCCAGGCCACATCAATCTTCTGACCATAGGGCGCTATTGCCGCCCAAAGCGCTTGGAAGCCATCCCGGCCATCTGCCGCAGATTGACAGAGAAAGGCATCGATGCAACATGGCGCATCATCGGCTATGGCGCCGATGATGAATACCTGCGCCAGGCAATCGCCGCAGAAGGCATGGAGCAGCATGTGCTGCTAATAGGCAAGCAAGAAAATCCCTACCCTTGGATTAAGGCCTGCGACTGGTATGTGCAACCCAGTCTCTATGAGGGCAAGAGCATCACTGTGCGCGAAGCACAGCTGCTCGGAAAGCCTGTGATTATCACTGACTACCCCACTGCCCACTCGCAGCTATCCGACAAAAGCCCGGGATATATCGTGCCGATGGACATAGAACCCTGCGCTAATGCGATGGCGGAGTTGATAGTTTGTAGTTGATAGTTTATAGTTGAAAAAAAATTGCTAACTTTGCAAAAACATTTGTGAAAATATGGCAGAACACAAAATCGGTGGCATTATGCGCGCGGGGGCTTACTCCCCTAACCACATAGGTAATGACACCGCCATTTTCAACATAGTGGCCGACCAGCTGCGCAAGCGCGGTATGCTCGTGAACATCTACAGCGAGGAGAGATTCCTGGCCGGATGCGTCAATGAGGATATTATCATCAACATGTGCCGCGAGCCAGAGTCGATCCAACGTCTGCAGGAGCTTGAAGATGAGGGGAAATTGGTAATCAATTCGGGCTATGGCATCGACAATTGCACACGCGAGCGCATGACCCGCATCCTCATCGGCAACGGCATTCCTTATCCCGACAGCCTTATCGTAAACACCGATGAGCGCATCATCGACAAGCTCAATGAAGCCGGGATAGAACGCTGCTGGATCAAAAGAGGCCAAATACATGCCAAGCACAAAGAAGACATCAGCTACGCCCGCCACCAGCAGGAAGCTCAGGAGGTGGTGCAAGAATATTTCATGCGCGGCATATCTCGCGCCGTGATCAATCGCCATATCGATGGCGATCTGATTAAATTCTATGGAGTACAGGGCACACCCTTCTTCCATACGCTTTACCCCTTCGACACCAAGCTCAGCAACGAGAATATGTCGATCAACGGCCAGCCACACGGCTACGGCTTTGACAAAACCCTCTTCGAGACCACTTGCCGAAAAGCTGCAGATGCGATGGGAGTGGTGATTTTCGGCGGCGATGCCATTGTGGATGCCGAGGGCAAGTTCACCATAATCGATTTCAATGACTGGCCCAGCTTTGCGCCATGCCGCCAGCAGGCCGGAGTGGCTATTGCTAAGTCGGTAATGGCCTTGATTAAGAAACATTACAGCAACAAATGATGGCACATCGCAGAAATCTCACCAAGGAGGAAATAAGCAGCTTCCCGCTATGGCCCCGGCTGCTGGCTACCTCGTTCGGCTTTGGCTTCCTGCCCAAGGCCCCTGGCACTTGGGGCGCCATCTTCGCCATCATTTTGTGGCTCCCTCTGTATCTGTGGTGTCAGCAGCCCGTAATCTTCTGGGTTACGCTCGGAGCCACTATCCTGTATGTCATAGCCGGCACCTGGGCCAGCACGCAGTCGGAAAAATACTGGGGCCAGGACCCGGTGGTGGCATGCGCCGATGAGACTGTGGGCCAGTGGATATCGCTGCTTCCGCTGAGCGGAGCCGCTGTGACACCCTGGTGGATGATATTGGTATCGCTCGCGCTCTTCCGCTTCTTCGACATTGTAAAGCCCCTGGGCATACGCAAGATGGAGAAGTTTCCCGGTGGCTATGGCATGATGGCCGATGACATCTTGGCCGGCATCTATAGCATGATAACCCTCATAATCATTAATCTTTGCATGACTGTGGCATGAGGAAGCATCTGAAAAAATTAGGCAGCAATCTACTGCATAGCGACAATCTGGTGTACACCTTCTTGCGCTCGGCGGCTTCGTCGCAGACTGCATCATGGGTGGATCTGATTACTGGCTTTGTGCTATTCGCCTGGGCTGGCATGACACCATTTGTGTCCACAGCAATAGGAGCTGCCGCCGGCGGCATAATCAACTGCATTATTAACTATAAGTTTACATTCCACGCCAAGGACTGCCCTTGGAGCGCCGTGGTGGTGAAATACGCCTTAGTGTGGGCTGGGAGTTTGCTACTCAACGCTTTCGGCACACAAATCGTGTACTATGCCCTGCAACACTGGTCTTGGCTTGAGACTCTGGGCTTCAAACCCGACGGCTACTATGCTGCCGCTCGTCTGGGAGTAAGCCTGGCGGTATCCTGGTTCTGGAACTTTGTGATGCAGCGCTATTTTGTATATCAGCCCACCCGCTTCGACAAGTACGCCAGCGCCCTGGTCCATGCCCTCAACCCTCGCTTCCGACACAAAGATAGGAAAGTTGATAGTTTATAATTTCGAATTTTCTCGATAAATTCTCGAAACCTTTGAAAACTCTCGAATATAAAAAACTCAATATATGGCCATAAAGCAACAAGCCACCGCTGCCAGAAACTCACTGCAGCAAGGCATATATACTGTAATAAACCCATTTGTGAAACTTCTGATCAAGATGGGGGTGACTCCCAATATGGTTACCACCATCGGCTTCTTAGGCAATGTGGCTGCCGCTGTGGTGATAGCCTGGGCTGGCTTTACCGCAATCGCTGGCGAGCCCCATTTCTGGATGCTCACATTGGGCGGAGCATTGATCATTGGATTTTCACTATTTGACATGCTCGATGGGCAGGTGGCCCGCTTGGGCAACATGCAATCGACATTCGGAGCCATGTACGACTCTGTGCTTGACCGCTATTGCGAACTCTTCACCCTCGGAGCCATTGCCTACTATCTGATTGAAGTGGGCAATCCCATTGGAGCAGCTTTGGCTTTCTTGGCTTTGATAGGCAGCATTATGGTGAGCTATGTGCGCGCTCGCGGCGAGGGCTTGGGCATTGTGTGCAAGATTGGCTTTATGCAGCGCCCGGAGAGAGTGGTGGTGACAAGCTTGGCAACCTTGGCCTCTGGCATCGTGGGCCAATGCGGTGTGGACTGGGATCCCAACCTTATCTTGGTAATCGCCATGGCATTTATCGCAGTCTTCGCCAACCTTACAGCTTTTGCCCGCATAGGATATTGCCGCCGGGCCTTGCAATCATGAATTTAAGGCAAAGCGTAGCGTGCTTGGGGGCCTTGGCCCTGTGGATTGGAGTCACGGCCCTGTTTATTGGGCTGAGGGTAGAGCATGTGTTTTTGGCCATTCTCATCGCCGCCCTCTTTTTTGCCAGTGCGCCTACGCGCCGCCTGGTGGTAGCCCTGATACCATTTGCCCTCTTCGGCATCTCTTATGACTGGATGAATCTCTGCCCCAACTACATGGTAAACTCCATCGATGTAGAGGGGCTTTATAATACTGAGAAGTCACTGTTCGGCATCTCCACTGCCGCCGGGGTGCTTAGCCCTAATGAATGGTGTGCGCTACACACCACAAAGCTGCTCGACCTGCTTGCCGGCATCTTCTATCTCTGCTGGGTACCGCTGCCGATGATTTACGGCTTATGGCTCTATTTCCGGGGACGCGAAGAAGCTTATGTGCACTTTGCCCTGGTATTCCTCTTTGTAAACCTAATCGGCTTCTCTCTATACTATGTGCATCCGGCTGCCCCGCCATGGTATGTGGCCCTCCACGGCATGGAGCCTGTGGTGGGCACCCCCGGCAATGTGGCCGGGCTCGCACCTTTCGACCAGATGACGGGCTGGAACGTGTTCGATGGGCTCTACGGACGCAACAGCAATGTGTTCGCCGCAATGCCCTCGCTTCACAGCGCCTATACCTTTGTGGCTTTCATCTATGCTGTGCGTTACCGTTCTTCGTGGGCCTGGAGAATAATCCTGGGCGTAGTGACTGTGGGCATCTGGTGCACTGCAGTCTATACAAGCCACCACTACATCTTGGATGTGCTTGGGGGAATTGCCACGGCCTTGGTGGGCTTCGCCATCTTCGAATACGGTCTGATGCGCATCCCAGCCTTCGCAAAATTCATTAGCAAATATATTTCTTATCTCAGCAAATAATGGAAAACAAAGATATTACCTCTCCACTGGTGACCGACCTGCCCGTGTACCCCACCGACGGTGTGCGCCCCGATGTGCTCAACGCTCAGGATGTGGTGGAAATGGTGCCTAAGCTCAAAGGCAAGGAAAAATGGGTGACGCGCCTGCTCAACTTCCTATCTGTCAATAAGGTGAACGATATCCACAGCGCGTACTGCGACACCCCGGGCCCGATGTTCGTAAAGCGAATGGTGGAGGACGGTTTTAAGCTGAAGCTTCAGATCAATAATGCGCAAGAACTGGATCATCTTCCCCAAGGGGCTTTTATCACCGTGAGCAACCACCCGCTGGGGGCTCTCGACGGCATTGTGCTCATATATCTGATAGGCCAGCGCCGCCCCAAGTACAAGGTGATGGTGAATATGATTCTGAACAAAATCACCGCCATGCGCCCCAATTTCATAGCAGTGAATGCTTGGGCCAGCAATGATCCGGAGATGAAGAAGGTATCGCAGCAAGGCATACGCCAAGCCCTGCAGCAGCTCCACGATGGAGAGCCATTGGGCTTCTTCCCGGCCGGGGCCATGAGCAAGATCAATGCCAAGCTCGAGCTGCAAGACCGTCCCTGGCAAGAGTCGGTGCTTAAGATAATATACCGAGCAAAGGTGCCTGTGATACCGATCTACTTCCATGAGAGGAACAGCTGGTGGTGCGATTTCTTGGGAGTAACCTTCTGGCAGGCCCGCTCTATCCGGCTTCCGGCTGAGGTGTTTCGCAAGAAAGGCAAACGCTTCCGCGTGACCATTGGCGAGCCTATTTCTGTGGAAGACCAGGCACGCTTCGACAGCCCCGACACTCTCGGTGCCTACCTGCGCGAACGCACCTACGCCCTCCGCAAAACTGAAAACTGAAAACTGAAAACTGAAAACTGAAAACCGAAAACTGAAAACTGAAAACCGAAAACCGTGTCCACCGACGAGTACAAAAGCACCCTGAAGAGCCTCGATACCGAGGAACACATCGACCTGTGGTTCTACAGACCGATAGGCTACGCATGGGCTCTGCTCGCTCGGCGGCTCCACATCTCCCCCAACGCCATCACCATTGCCTCGATATTCCTTGGCATAGGGGCCGGGGTGCTGATGTACTTCGACTGTCTTTGGCTCAATCTCATAGGCTTTTTGCTGCTGGTGTGGGCCAATTCGTTCGACAGCGCAGACGGACAGCTGGCTCGCCTCACTCACCAGTATTCGCGTCTGGGTCGCATACTCGATGGCATCAGCGGCGACTTATGGTTCACCGCAATCTATGCCGCCATCTGCCTGCGCGAAAACCATTTCAGCCCATTCTTCAGCCAACACTGGTGGCTTATCTGGCTCATCGCGGCGGTGGCGGCCATCTGCCATGCCAAGCAAGCGAAGATGGCCGACTATTACCGGCAATTTCACCTCTATTTCCTTAAAGGCGATGAAGGCAGCGAGCTTGAAAGCGCCCATGAGTTAGAAAACATATACCGCCGAGACAAGCATGAGATGGGTTTCTTCAGGCGTTGGACAATGTACTTCTACCTAAATTACACACGCAATCAAGAGGTGATGACCCCGCAGATGCAACGTCTTCGCCTCCGCCTTAAAGAGAAGTACCACGGACACATTCCCCAAAGTTTCCGCAACGAGTTCAGAAAACTAAGCTTGCCACTGATGAAGTACACCAACATCCTGAGCTTCAATTGGCGCTCGATTGCGCTGCTTGTAAGCTTGCTATGCCGACAGCCCTGGTGGTATTTCATTTTTGAAATCACAGTGCTTAACATCATTCTGGTGTACATGATGCATCGCCATGAAAGAATTTGCCGCAAGCTAAGCGACAAATTACAAGTGGCAGATTACAAATAATTTGGCGTTAGCCACGTGCTAAGCGGTTTCACCGCTTAGATGAAATATGATAAAAGGAATAATCTTTGACTATGGTGGCACCATTGACTCGCGCGGCGAGCATTGGATCCATGTGTTGCGGCGCGCTTGGAAAGCCGCTGGCATATCGGTGCCAGAAGCCGACTTCCGACAAGCGTACATCACTGCTGAGCGCACTGTAGCCCAGGAGCGCATCATCCTGCCCCAAGATGATTTCCGCACCACAATCCATAAAAAATCCCTTTTAGCCCTGAAATACCTCAACGCCGAGGTGCCACAAGTCGCCACAGCTATAGCAGACTATTGCGACCAATCGGCTCGAGCCTGCGTGGAGGAAGCCAAGCCCGGGCTGAAAGAACTTGCCCAGGATTACCCACTATGCCTTGTTTCCAATTTCTACGGCAATATCGACACTGTGCTGCGCACTTACGGCATCCGCGACCTATTTTCACATATCATTGAAAGCTCAGTGGTGGGCGTGCGCAAGCCCGACCCGCGCATCTTCATGTTGGGAGTGGTAGCTCTTGGCCTTAAGCCCGAGGAAGTGCTTGTGGCGGGCGACTCGCTGAAAAAAGACATATCACCAGCCCAAAGCATAGGCTGCGCCACAGCTTGGCTGCAAGGTCCCGGATGGGACGATACGGACACACAGAATATACCCAATACACGATTTGCAGATTTTTTGAATAATGTTCTGAAACCAAAGTTAATTTAACCTATTTTCACTTACAAGGCAAATATGAAACACTATTTGACAAAATTTAATATTCTTTAGTGGTACTATCTTTCCTTATTTCAAAATATATGTCTAATTTTGTCGTGCAATTGCATACACACCTGCTTTTGCCAGTTTCTTTTGACCTGAAAAATATATCATAACAGTAAATTAATCATTATTCAAAAATGAGCAATTCCAAAGTTAAGCCCGCCAATGGCAAGCTGGGCGTAATGGTTGTCGGTCTCGGTGCCGTTTCATCCACTTTCATGACTGGTGTGCTGATGACACGCAAAGGCTTGGCCAAGCCCATTGGCTCTATGACTCAATATGACAAAATCCGCGTTGGTAAAGGCGCTGACAAAAAATATCTCAAATATAAGGACATCGTGCCTCTGGCTGACCTCAACGACATCGTGTTCGCAGCTTGGGATGTATATCCCGCTAACGCTTATGAAAGCGCTATCAACGCTGAGGTGCTCAAGGAGAAGGACATCAACCCCGTAAAGGATGAGCTCGAAGCCATCAAGCCCCTGAAGGCTGCTTTCGACCACAACTATGCAAAGCGCCTCGATGGCACCAATGTGAAGCAAGTAAAGGATCGCTGGGACATGACAGAGCAGATCCGCGAAGATATCCGCAAGTTCAAGAAAGAGAGCGGCGTTGACCGCGTGGTTGTGCTCTGGGCTGCTTCTACAGAAGTCTACGTGCCCGTTGACGAGAAGGTTCACGGCTCTCTCGCTGCTCTGGAAGCCGCTATGAAGGCCGACGACAAAGAGCACATCGCTCCATCTATGTGCTACGCTTACGCTGCCCTGAGCGAAGGCTGCCCATTCATCATGGGCGCCCCCAACACCACTGTGGATATCCCCGCTATGTGGGAACTCAGCGAAAAGACTGGCATGCCTATCGCCGGCAAGGACTTCAAGACTGGCCAGACACTGGTAAAGAGCGGCTTCGCTCCCATCATCGGCACTCGCTGCCTGGGCCTGAGCGGATGGTTCTCAACCAACATCCTCGGCAACCGCGACGGTCTGGTGCTCGACGAGCCCGCCAACTTCCGCACAAAGGAAGTCAGCAAGCTTTCTACCCTGGAGTCAATCCTCGTGCCGGAAAATCAGCCCGACCTCTACGGCCACGGCAACGACGAGGACACCCAATACTACCACAAGGTACGCATCAACTACTATCCTCCACGCAATGACAACAAGGAGGGCTGGGACAATATCGATATCTTCGGCTGGATGGGCTATCCCATGCAGATCAAGATCAACTTCCTCTGCCGCG
>CAZRYC010000062.1:0-13049 GCA_964604175.1 uncultured Bacteroides sp. | reverse complement strand
CCCCCTCATCCAGAGGGGGCAAAAAATCGTCTACCCCCAATTGAACATTTACGAAAAAGCGTTGCTGCTTTTAGGACTTCTTGAATGGAGAGGAGTCACTGACAATAATGTCAACAAAACAGATTTTTTTCAGTACACTAAAGATTTCATCAATGAAGTGAGTCTTATCCGATATCCTGAATGGAATATACTATATCCAGCGGTCTTTTTAGGCACTATTTATAGGAACATCATCGCCTCACCGAGCAAAATATGGATGGACCAATTAAGCGCTGAATGGATGGCTTCACTTCAGAAAAGAGGTTGGGAGGCCGAGCATCTGACGCTTGAACAGACACTGTGGCGAATTGATTGTTCCAACGCTAATAGCATGCCTGAACTCAAGGCTAAGGCTATGGTGAAATTCAAGAATCTATCTGATGAGGAAAAGCAGAAGAACTTGTGGAAAGAATTCCGCCTTATGCCTATAACACTGTTTCGCGATGATAAAATATTAGACCTTGCCTCTAACTTCCTTTTGAAAAACGACCCAGAAAAGCCATTACGATGGCAAATCCTTGCCACTTGCCTTAAACAGCTTTACCAATTCAGAAGATAGTTGCCAAATTGTTTTAAAATTTTGATAACAGAATGTTTAGTATTAATGCATTCCTCTGGGGATATTCACTATTTGAGTGAATAGCAATATCTTGCAGCCCTGCAAAACTGGAGCCTGCACTCTTCGACTTTCAAAAGTCGAAGAGTGCAGGCTCCAGTTTTGTTTTAAGTTTCATTTTGTTGATGATTTTCGTATAATCCAATAAAATTGAAACTTTAACCAAATCATCAGTAATGTAGGAACTATTCATAGCTATAGAAGCTTACTGAAATGCTATTGTGTGTTTTTAATCTTATACTGTACGTACACCGAAGCCATTTACACTACGCCTCAAAGGCTGAAGTTTGCCCCAGATCATTCTTCTCAGACGATTCGCCAACACTCTTTTCTCCACCGAATACGTTAGCGGTACTTTTCCTCCACTTGTCGCCGAATCATAGACTCAGAGTTGATAATGCTCGTTTGCTCTTCAACAGGTCTAATATGGACTTATTGAGTTATTGGCGTAATCTGATCTGGTTGGCTTTGATTTGCTGGTCTACTGGTTTCACCATGAATCACCTTGCATCGTTGGCCATTGAGAAGATAGCGCACCACACTGCTATCCCATTTGTTCTTGGGGTGCCTCCGCGCTCAGCCTGCTGGGAGCTGCTGTTGGGGAAGATGTCATTGCCGCCGCTATGGGTTTTGGCCAGTCATTGTCAATCGATTTTTAGCACAGATGCAAAGTTACAACGGCTGTCGAGCTGTCAAGGACAAGCACGTTGCTCCAGAAATCTCCAGCCCTGTTCGGGGTTGTATTTCAGTCGCAATCCTTGACTGCTGGCTCGCCATTCACCATTGTGATTTTGCATCGTAAAAATCAAATGACAACAACTTAAAACCCATTAAGCTATGGCAACAAAATCTTCAAACCCCAACAACTTCCACCTCAGTGGCTTCGTAGCCGTGGATGCAACCATCAAGAACTTCGACACCAGCGCGGTTGCACGCTTCCCCCTCTCAATCGCTCGCAAGGAGACCCAGGGCGAGCAGACCATCCGCAAGTCAGCCCTCATCAACTGCGAGTGCTGGTCAAAGAGCGCCATCTCGCCGCGCTTCGAACTGCTGAAGAAGGGCACCTTGGTGAGCATCAGCGGCTACATCCGCCCGGATGAGTACACCGACAAGGAGGGCAAGACCCAGCAGCGCATCACATTCGTGGTCGTCAGCGTGTCGGTGCCCGCTAAGGCTGAGAAGATGGAGGCACTGGAGCATGTGGCATAAGCCACTCTCCAGCCTCTGGCGCTCGTTGGCTTCGCCCAGCGAGTTGCTTTACAAAGTAAGGGAAACAGAAAAACTTTGACATTATGGAACAATCAGTTGAAGCAATACCGACCTATGCCCTATGCTATCTTGTTAACGGCGACCCCACAGGACTGACCGATGAGGACATAGCCATTATCGATGAGGCAGTGAGCCGACGCAAGATTTATGAAATCATACCTTTCAGTGAGGATAACCCGATGAGCAACGAGCCGTATTTCAGCCATACGCCTTTCTTTGGGCTTCCTGCCGAGGTGGAGGACTGCATCGTAATCTTTAACTACACAAACTGCGATGAGTGATTTGACTTAGGCAAGAATGCCAACACAGAGCCAGACGGTGCCAAAGGTGCCGTCTGGTTTTGTTTTATGCGGCAGAGCGCCGGCTGGACTGGCGACAGCACGCTTATACTATTTCACGATCGGGAGTCCTGTTATACTGCTGCGCCATTCCTTTGTTATACGGCTGCGTTTTTCCTGTTTTGACGGAGGGCTATTGTCTGGGTGTCATGAGGACTCGGTCGCGCTCCGTGGACAGAGATGTGCTTCCCAGCGTGGCGGTGATGCGTCCGTGTCTTGATGGCTACAGGCCATAGCGACAGAGACTGCCCATAACCCACGCATGAGCTGCTCGTGGCCTCGCTGCGCTTAAGCGTGGGTTTAGGTCAGACACTGTCCTTATGCTATGGCTTGTAGCCGACACCAACGCACTACCGCCTTTTCGCTGAGGGCACTACTCTTGCCACTCCGCCTGCTCCTGTCGCCTCCGCCACCCAGACAATAACTCCTCCGTCTTTCATCTTCCTTTATTTTCTTCCTCTTTTATATCTTTATTCCATTATACTATTATATGTTAATTCTTTATAGGTTTTATATCAATATGGAAAATTATTGAATATAAAGATATGGATATGTAATGATATAATGATATTGAAATGTAAAAGAATTATATTTTAATCGATATTTTATACATTTATATTTTTATGGTTTTATACTTCAATCCTTTTATACCTTTATTCCATTCTTCTTTTATCTTTAACAATTCGCTGACCGAAGCCAGCGAGGCCTTGGGTGCTTGCGCATGCTCCTGCTCGTTCTTCTCTGATATCGCGCCAGCACTGTTGTCGCCACCGATTGCGCTGGTGGTTCTTTCCCTCTCTTCTTGTCGGCTCATCGGTTCGGAGCGGCCTATGCTCTGCTGCGCTTCTGCAGGGCTGAGATGGGCTGGCTGCGTTGTTGGCGCACTCTGTACCATCTGATTAGCGCTGACTTGCTGGCCTGCCATATTCGCCATGCATCACCTCGCTTTGATAGCTATCGAGAAGAGGTCGCGCCTCGTCGTTCTCTCCTTAGCCCTTGGACAGCATCCACGCTCAGTCCCTGGGCGAAGTCGCCGGGAAAGATCTCGCTGTCGCCGCTATGGGTTTTCGAGCCAGTCATTGTCAATGGATTTTTAGCACAGATGCAAAGTTACAACGGCTGTCGAGCTGTCAAGGACAAGCAAGTTGCTCCAGAAATCTCCACCCAAGGGTAGTATTTCTGTCGCAATCCTAGACACTGCGCTCGCCATTCACCATTGTGATTTTGCATCGTAAAAATCAAATGACAATAACTTAAAACCCCTTTAGCTATGACAACAAAATCTTCCAACCCCAACAACTTCAACCTCAGCGGCTTCGTTGCCGTGGACGCCACCATCAAGGACTTCGAGAACAGCTCGGTGGCTCGCTTCCCCCTCTCTATCGCCCGCAAGGAGACCCAGGGCGAGCAGACCGTGCGCAAGTCGGCCCTAATCAGCTGCGAGTGCTGGGCCAAGAACGCAGACTCAGCCCGCTTTGCCCTGCTTAAGAAGGGCAGCCTGGTGAGCATCAGCGGCTACATCCGCCCCGATGAGTACACCGACAAGGAGGGCAAGCTCCAGCAGCGCATCGTTTTCGTGGCGACCAGCGTGTCGGTGCCCGCAATGTCGGAGAAGAAAGAGCATCAGGAGCAGGCGGCATAAGCCGCCCCTCCGGCTCTCGCTGGCTTCGGCCAGCGATTTCTTTTTAAAGATAGGGAAAAGAAAAAACTTATGCGATATGAAGAATACGACCCAGCATTTCCAAGACACCATAAAGGCTTATCTTGACAAGAGAGCCGAGGCAGACCCATTGTTTGCCGAAAAGTACAATTCTACCACTCGCACCATTGAGGACGTATGCACCTACATCATCAACCAGGTGAAGCAAGCAGGCGTGTGCGGTTGGCATGATGACGAGATTTATTCTATGGCAGTCCACGTAATAGACGAGCCTGACGTGGAAATCGGCAAAGTCACCAACTGCCAAGTGGTAATCAACCACCAAATCCAACTCACCGAGGAGGAAAAGGAACAGGCACGGCAACAGGCACTCGCCCAGTACCAAGCCAACGAATTGGCAAAGCTGAATGCCAAGCCGACACCAAAGAAAAAGGCTGAACCAAAAGCCGAGGAAACGCCATCATTATTCGATTTTTGATTATGAAACCAAAGACACAACTGCAAAAACAAGTGGTTGAGAGGGCAAAGACCCTCTCGCCACTCACCCCAAGCCAGAAAAGGCTGATGATACGTCATTCGATACCCCACATAGCCAAGGTCAATGCCAAGGGAGTGTTCCAATGCCTTGACTGCAACAAAACTTGGAAAGGCAAGCCAATGGCAGGGAAAATGACATACCAAGACAATGCAAAAGTGCGGTGCCCACATTGCGGTGCTATCCTTTATGTTGACACCACACGCAAGAAGAAGCATTTCTATCGCGACTATGCCCTAAAGGTTGAGCGGTGCGGAAGTCTGCAAGTGCTGAGAATGTTCCAAGTGGGCGGAGTTTTCAAGGTGGGCGAGGAGCCAAAAGCGTGGACTATAGAGGTTTTCCAAAAGTGGATTGACCCCAAGGGCAAGACTGCCATAATCAGCCGACTGCGCCAGCCACTATCCATTTATGTTGACGCTTGGGTGCTGTCAAAGGATATGGATTTGCGCAATGAGAACTTTGCACATTCGGTATTGCCCCAGTACACTCTTGGGAGAATGAGCCTAATCCCCGAGTTGAAGCGGAACGGCTACAAGGGCGATCTTCACGGAATGTCGGCAAGCACTTTGTTCCCTTTGCTTTTGAGCGACCCGAAGTTTGAAACATTGATGAAAGCCGAGCAGTGGGAGTTGATGAGATACTTTGCCAAGAGCGATTACTATCTTGAAAAGTTTTGGCCCTCAGTGCGCATTGCCATACGCAACCGATACCACGTCAAGGAAGCAGACCTTTGGTGCGATATGCTCAACATTCTCAGCCGATTGGAGAAAGACACTCGCAACCCACTGCTGATTTGCCCCGACAATGTGCTTGAAGCCCACAACAAATGGGATAAGATGCTAAAAGCCAAGCAAGAAAGGGAAAGAGCCAGGAGAATGCGTGAGCGAATGCAAGAGCAGGAGCAAAGATACATCAATGACAAGAAAAAGGCAAAGGAAGATGAAGCGGCTTATCAAGAGGCTAAGAAGCGTTTCTTCGACCTTGAAATCTCTGACCATGAGATAACTATCCGACCGCTGAAATCTGTGAGCGAGTTCATTGATGAAGCCGCCACATTGCACCATTGCTGCTTCTCCAACCGCTACTTTGAGCGAGAGCAGTCGCTGATACTCCACGCTGTTATCGGTGGCTTGCCAATCGAGACCATTGAAATCGACTTGAAATCGATGAAGATAGTGCAATGCCGAGCCAAGTTCAATGGCACGTCTGACTATCACGACAGAATTGTAAACCTAATGAACGCCAACCTCCACGAGGTTGCAAAGAGAATAGCATAAACCAATAACCCATCAATGCCGAAGCCCTGTGGCTCGGCATTGATACAAAACCAATCCAATATGTGCGACATAGAGAATTTTCCAGAGTACGGCAAGGAGTGTCGTCTGCTCACCCCTTACAAAGGCTACCGCTACGCCATCATCGTTGACAGAACAGAATGCCTGTTTATCGTGGAGATAAGCAGCGGAGCCTCGTTCCAAGTGTATCCCGATGAAATCGAGATACTCGACTGAGCCTCCAACTCGCGCCGCTCATCTTACCAATGAGCGGCTAACTGTTATAAAATGGGCAACGTTGTAGCCAATCACTGATACGGGCTAACGCTATGCCTCTTTACTTCATTACATTTACTGTTATAGAGATTTTTTCCTCTTATAGGAGTATCGCACTTCCGATGAAGTCCGAGCGAGGTGATTTCGTTCGCAAAGTTATCTGTTGACGGCAGTGCGCCAAGGCTGAAATGCATCGGCTGCGCCGAGCCTTGTCTTGACTTCCGCTCAACACCTTTGCGAAGCTTACGAAATCCCTCGGTCGGCTTCAACGGAGAAGCTGATAGAAGAAAGGGAAAGGAAAAACAATATGGAACACCAATCAAGAGAAGAGGCTTTAGCCCACCAAGTTGAAGATGCCGTCAACATCATCAGCTTCGACCCCAAGAAGTTCGCCAACCGCATCCCAATGATGCACCGCACCCTCCAGCAGAATGTGTGGCGACTAATCAGAGAATGCATCGTAGTGTTCGCTGACGAGAGCAACGGACACGATGACCGCAACATCGCCTCGCATCTCGAAGCCAAGGAGATGCTTGAATATCTTAAAAAGCACGGACGCCACATCCCACTAATCTAATGAGTATGGACACAACCTACATCGTAATCACCTGGCCCGAAATCCAAGAACTTCAAGATGTGAACGGCTTCAATGAGAATGCCTACCTCATCAACGACGAGCAGGGCCTAACAGACTTTGGCTCATCAGCCTATTTCGTAAACAAGGAATGGTACAACAAAATCATTAATTCAATGGACACTGACAAACTCTATCTTCTCACCACACTCATCGAGTACAGCGACAGCGTTAGCGACGGACACTCGCTCTACTCCACTCTTGCCAAAGCCAAGGAAGCAATGGCACAGGAAATAGCCGAATGCCAGGAGAACTTCTCTGGCCACGGAGAACTAATCATTGACCTGCCACGATGCAAGGAGTGGCGCAATGCCGATGGCTTGGGCTACACTGTAACAATCGAAGAAGTTGTGCCGCAATGAAGATGCGTATGAGAGTCAAGCGAATGACCAAGGAACAAGGGGAGCGAGTGAACATCGCTCGCTTCCCCAACTTCTCTGCCAGCGGGTCAATACGAGGAATGCGAGAAAAATACTATGGCTATGACGCGCTCTTGGTAAGATGCGGAGCCTATATCTATAATGTATCAACCGAACCAACAATTTACAACCAAGCAACAATATGACAATGGAAAAAGAATATGTCAAGTGGGTGGCGAAAGAAATTCGCAACCAGCTATTTGGACTCACTGCGCCAAATGTGCTGATGTCGTGGGGCATCACAAAGATGACAGCCGTTGTGTACAAGAGAATGGCAGCTCTCAAACTCTATGTATCCGGTCGCCTGTGGTCGCACCAGGTAATCATCGCCCTTGATGAGGGCTCGGACTACTACGAGATATGGCTCGTGGGTGGCAGCGAGAAAGACCGCCGCATCGCATGTGATGTCGATTTCACCCAGTTGGGCGAAATAATCGACACAGCCATCGAGTCTGGAACCAACAAGGCTGAGTATGATGAATTTTGTGAACAAGAACGCATTCGTTTGATGCGAGGCGAGTTGTGGTAATCGAAAAGGTGTCTGCCTGTCAGGCACCTTTTCTCGTACTATTCAAGCAGGACGGCGGATTTCAGCCTCACGGTTGAAATCCGCCTTAGTCTGCATGAAAACAATTTCAACTAATGATGATGTTTTCAGATCTAATGCTTGACACTATTATTCTCAATTCTCTGTTTTCTTCATCGTAGAACCACAAGCCCTTTATAACCAGGCTGGGGCTGGCGCAAGCCTGAGCCAGTTGGCTATCGGTTAGATTGCAGCACACAGTTGGAGCCAGCGGCTCATCGCCGAGAGGGAGCAGCCCGAGGATGTCCACCAGAAGCCAAGCCATAACCAGGCTGCCGCGCCTTTCCTGTTTTAGGAGCCGGGTGATGCGCACCCGGTGCTCGCATATAGCCTTGATAATCTTCATAACCTTGTCCAGTTAAGCCTCAGCGGCTGAGTTCAGGGTATAGAGGCCGCGGTGGCTCTTTAAAATCTTCCTCTCATACAGGTATTTGATGTACTCCTTGGCTATGCTGGGAGTAACATCAAACTCCCGGGCGAAGTCCTCGGTCAAATCCTTATAGGACTTGGCTGGCACTGAAGATAGTATCTTGCGGGCTGCTCGCGTCAACTCTTCACGCTTGCGCTGATCCTTTTCCTCTTCCGACTTTTGGCCTTGCAGCACATGCATGCCCAGGGGCTTGTCCCATACATACCGGTACATCGGCGCTTCAAGCGGATTGCCATCTCTGACCTTTATGGCCTTTGAAACAGATGCATCGCTGTCGCTGAACTCCTCCTTTTCGATCGACACTATGCCTGAGCACTTGCGCTGGAGCTCAGAGCCGAGGTGCCCGCGCAGCTTGAATCCGTTTGGGATGAAGTGCACCACGCACACGATGCAGGTGTGGTACCGGTTTGCAAGCCTTGTCAGGGCCTCGACCTCTTCTACGCATTCGGTTTCCGCATTCACCGACAGCACCAGGTCGGCTACGCCGTCGATGACGACAAGATGCACGCCGCCGTATTTGTTATGGAGATAGTCAAGCGTCTGGCGGATGAACTTCAAACGTTTTTTCCTTTCGAGCGCAGTGAGGTATATCGACCTGAAGAAACTTGGCTTATTTTCAAGGCCTGCTCTTCGCAGGGTTCGCAACCCATTCTCGTAAAGCTGTGACGGGGTCTGCTCGGTGTCGAACACCACTACTGCCTTGCGCTTTGTGTTGGGAGCCACATCGTAGCCCAAGGTGTCGATTTTGGCGTCAGACGGTTGCACTATCAGAGCGCCAGCCAACAATGCGTTAACGAAGCTGCTCTTTCCACAACCGGCATAGCCAGTCACGCACATCAGATTGTCGGCCGAGCCCAGCGGAACGCCCTGGGTAGAGATGATGACCTTCGATTTTTCAGGCGGATGGTCAAAATCGGTCTCGCAATTCTCCAAGTCTTCTTCAATCTGGGCAAAGACTGATTCCAACGCCTGGTTTACCAGCTGCTGGAAATCGGCTTGTGTATGGCCCAAGGCAAAGTAGTCTGATATGTCCTTCTCCAATTTGGTGCCGCTCAGCGGAAGGTCAATTCTTTTGAGATCGTACTTTTCGTGTTCTTCGATGGCCTTGTCCATAGCCTTCTTGCCTGTTTCATCTGTGTCGTACATTATGAATACATGGTCAAAGCGCTGGCTCAGGCTGTCGAGCACGCTTTCCGGCATGGCCGAGGTCTCGCTGTTGAAGCACACGGCGTGGTAGCCATGGGCTGCCAGCGACATAACATCCTTTTCGCCGCCGGTTATAATGACCTTGTTGCCTTGGGGTGGCAACTGCTTGAAGCCGAAACAATAGTTTTCTGGCTTGGATCCGCCGTACATGAATCTGTATTGGTGCTCCTCGAATGGGCGGTACAGTTTCAAGAAGTCTTTGCCCATGTATGCGAACATTGGAGAGTCGGCGGTCGCATGGAACGTATGCGGGCCATTCTGGCAATCTGCAGTGTACTCCGAGAGCGGGACCACATTGAACCTGTCAAGCACATCCCGGGTAATGCCATACTTTTGCCAATAGGCAAGCTCGTTGTCGCTCCAATCCTTTATTCTGTAGTCGTATCTTTTCATAACTGGCTTGGTTTTGGGCTTTGGCTTCTTCACTGGCACCGGCATTGGCGTGGGCGCATAGCTGACGTCGCCAGTTTCTGTAGGAATGTGGAGCCGCAGGTCTTTGATAATGTTGTTGAGCACCTGACGGAAGTCGCGCTTGACATCCAGACCCAGCATCGCAGCGGCGAACTTGAAGCAGTCGCCCGAGCATTCGTCATCGCCAAAATCCTTCATCAGATAGATGCCTGCTGTCTGACTGAAGAATATGTTGCACGATGCGCGGTGGTCATCATAGAGCGGATTCTTGAAATTCTTTTTGAGCGTGAAGTCAAAAGGAATGTAGTATTTGAATACTTGCAGTCCGCCGTCGGTCTGGCGGAGTATCTCGCTTCGAGTATCCATGGCTATTCTCCCGATGCGTAGCCCGATCTTGCCTGGAAGAGGAGGCCGTTCTTGAATGCGTTCAATCTCTTGAGTGCAGCGATGCGGTCGAAGCCTCGGATGTCGAGCTGGCCGCGCTTGCAAGCCACATACACGTCATCGAAGAGGTAGTATGAGTTGCGACTGTCGTTGATGTAGTAAGGGAGCAGCTTCTTGGCTCTCCATCGCCCAACGGTTGCTTCGGATACTCCCAGGAGCTCTTGGACTGAGTGGCGGTCAAGCCGCACATCGGCTACGAACTTGTCATAGTCCTTTTTCAGCTCTATGATGTAGTCGTAGATTTCCTTGATCATCGTCTTGAGATCAGCGGTGAAACCTGAGTTGTCCTCAGGGGGTGTTGCGTGTTCTTCGCTCATAGTTCTTTGTGGTTAAGGGTTTCTTGGGTAACAATGAGCCAATCTTGACATTCCTGACATGTCAGCAGATGTCAGGACAATTTTAATCAATATTAGTGCTAACAGACCAGTTTTATTGCCTTCATCCTGTTTTCGAGCTTGTCAAACTGATACCGCATCGACATTCTGCTCTTCCGGTCGCTATACGCCGAGTTGAAGTCCTTGCCGACCATCACTTTCCCGCGCGATGACACAATCATGCCCAAGCGTCCAATCTTCTCAAACGCGCCATACTCCAATATGCCTATGCTGTCAAGGCCTTTCAAGAAAATGGATAGCATAACGTTATGTCTGCATTGCAGGGGAATCACCAGAGCGCCATCAAGGAATCGCTGGAACGCCCCTGTGGTGAGGGGATGCTTGAACAAGCCAAACTCGTTGGCAATGGCCACTATCAGTTCAAGCTGATTATGTGATGATACGTGGCCTATGGCCTTGTCGGCCTTGTCGCGCTTGAACGCTTCGAATGCCTCCTTGGCCGAGGTATGGTACAATGCCACACGGCAGAGCAAAGCAATGTCGTCTTCTGTCAGGGTTCTCTGTTGGAATAAGGTTGCCACCAGCTTCTCTTCGCAGCAGAGAACCCTGTACGCACCATCATAGTTCCGTTTCCATTTTGATCGCTTGTCTTGGTACTCAATGAATCCCGCGCTATGGGAATAGCTGCGAGCCTTCAACTCGAAGATGAATGCTTCATAAGGGCGCGCCCCATCCAAGACAACTTCTACATAGATGTCATGGGCATGAAGAAAGATATCTTCTAAGTTGTCGAATGGCTTGATGCCGTCAACATCACCTTGAAAGACCATAATCGAAAGAGTATGCAGATGCTGGCCTACATACTCAATGGGAATGGTTCCTTCTGTCACAAAGGCGCCATTCCCAATCATATTTGGTCCTTCCCGATTCAAATTAGTAAATTCGTAGGTTACGAGATAAATAGTTGAATGGATTTGAAACCAGTAAAAATCCTATTTCCGTAGAATTTTTAAAATTAACAATGCAAATGTTAATTTGTTTGATGCAATAATGCAATTTTTGAGAATCCACGTCGTTCTCATATTAACCCGTTTTGGTGGTGCAAATTTTACAATTATTAAAGTTGATGTACCAAAAGAATACTCATGCTGAGAAGTAACTTTGCACGGATAACCTCCAATCATAAGATGTTTTCCAAATATAATTGATTTTCATGGACATATATGAATTAGGTCAACGAAGCAACATAAACGTACGTCACTTTCGCGAGAAGTCAATTATCATATATGATGATCACCGCTATTTGCTGAACGTGCTTTTCGCCTTGCGCGACCAAAACGCCCAGGTTCCAAACCTGGTATTCTTCGATATGCACGACGACGCACTTCCCTCTATGCCACTGGCCGACATCTTGACATGCATGGGAATTGACAGCGTTGATCAAATGAACGAGCGTGCGCTGTGGAGTTTCACTGAGTTCGACTTAAGCGGTGGAGATGACAACTGGCTAAGGACAGGAATGGAACTCGGTCTCATCAACGACGCCATTGTGATTGGTCAAGAAGAAAACGATAACATTCTTGATCGCCACGAACATTATGTCACCTCCGATGGCCGCACTCATCAACTCCATGACATTCCCCACTTGGATACATGTCTGTGTGACCGCAGTATCCTCACCGATCCTATATTGGTTCAGCCGTGGTACCAAGAGGTGCGAAGCATTATTGGATATGATATGGAAACTCGATTCGTAGAAGATGAGGTGCAGCCATTTGTTCTCGACTTCGACTTGGATTGTTTCACAGGTGTTATTGCCGATACCTATCTGGCATGGCCAGAATCTATCTTCCGCAAGAAATATGTTGACAACTGGCTTTCCAATGGACTTCTTCGCCAACTGATAGACACGGCCAAATTTATAACAATATGCCGCGAGCCATCCTGTTGTGGCGGATTTGGAGAGTCGAACAAGATCCTTTCCTATTTGGATAGGTATTTCTTTGAGGGATGCTTAGGCACGAGGGCGCTCCAGTAGGGATAATCAAAATATCTTCCTTGGGTAATATTCTGGACCAAACAGTGCAGGGTGCAAGCTTAACATATATATACATATATACTTGCACCCTGCACTGTTTTGTGGTGTCACCAAAATTTTTTCAAAACATTTTGAACCAAATGTTTGGAGAATCGTTCAAAATTTTGTACCTTTGTACCCAGAAAAAGAGAAGAGTCTCCAATCCAAGTGGCATCTAATTGGCATCCAATAAGTTACGCGCTATTGGCGACATTTTGAGACCATGGTTCATGGCCAACTATTTGAAATTTTGACTATCAATGTATTACCGATGTTCCCAAAGTTCCCTGCGGGGACACATAGGAAAAGAGATAAGATTTTGGCATTCAAGTTCTTATCTCTTTTCTTTTTCTAATTTGCACCGAATTTGCACCGACAAAATTTGGCTTGAGCCATTCAAATAATGCTTACAACTATTTGAAATTTTTACCTATATACTATATAGTGGAATGCCTATTTTATCGTGGCTATGATGTTTTCTCCAAAGAATACTGAAAGCA
>CAZRYC010000061.1:0-13509 GCA_964604175.1 uncultured Bacteroides sp. | reverse complement strand
GTTTTCGGTTTTCAGTTTTCGGTTTTCAGTTTTCAGTTTTCAGTTTTCAGTTTTCAGTTGGGGGTTAGTACATTGCTTCTATCTCTTTGGCATAGTGGTCATTGATTACGGGACGGCGGATTTTCAGGGTGTTTGTGAGCTCGCCGCTCTCGATGGAGAAGGCCTTGGGCAGAAGCGTGAACTTTTTGATTTGTTCGTAAGATGGGAGCCCGCGCTGAAGCTTTTCGATGCGGTCGCTCATCATGCGCTCGATGTCGGGATTATGAATCAGATCCTCCAAGCTCTTGTACGGAATCTTGTGCTTTCGAGCGTATTCTTTCAGGGCATCAAAGGCTGGAATGATGATTGCTGTGACATACTTGCGGCTCTCCCCTATCACAGCCACTTGCTCGATAAACTTATCCTCACCCAAGCGGCTTTCGATAGCCTGCGGGGCTATGTACTTGCCATTGCTGGTCTTGAATAGATCTTTGAGGCGCTCAGTGAGGAAGAGGGCACCATGCTCATCGATGCGCCCAGCATCGCCAGTGCGGAACCAGCCATCGGGGGTGAAAGCATCACGAGTGGCATGGGGCTTATGGTAATAACCGCGCATCACTGTGGGGCCCTTGACCTGTATCTCATTGTTCTCACCAATTCGCACTTCCAGGCCTGGCAGCTTGGTGCCCACGCTGCCTATCTCATAACCCTCGTAAGGGAAGCAGGTGACAGTGGCTGTGGTCTCGCTCAGGCCGTAGCCTACCACCATAGGCACGCCTATGGAGCGGAAGAAAGCCACAATCTTTGTAGAAATGGGGGCTCCCGCAGTGGGAAACATATTGCCATCCTCGATGCCTATTGCCTGCTTCACAGTGCTGAAGACCCTCTTTTCGGCCATCTTGTACATAGCCTCAAGCATCGCAGGGGCTTTCTTGCCTAAGCGCGCATAGTGAATATTGCGTTTGTAGCCCACCTTGATTGCCTTTTTCACCACAGCTTTCTGCATGGGGTTCATTTGGCTCATCTTTTCGATGATGGCTATGTAGGCCTTTTCCCAGAATCGCGGCACGCTGCTCATGGCAGTGGGGCGCACCTTGCGCATGGTGCGAGCTATCTCGCGCGGGTTGACATTGATAATGTAGCTGGTGCCCACTGACAAGCACAAGTAGCACCACCCTTTCTCAAAGATATGGGAAAGCGGGAGGAAGCAAAGCACGCGATCGCGCTCGGTAAGAGTATATAGGCGCTCTTGGTGAATTTTCAGAGTAGAAGTGAAGCAGGAATGCATGAGGTCGGCCCCCTTAGGCTCGCCTGTGGTACCGCTGGTGTAGATAAGAGTGGCTGTATCATCGCCTGTGACAGCATGCTTGCGCTTTTCCACCTCAGCATGGCAAAGGGGCGAGGCGCTGCGGCCCAACTTCAGCAAAGCGGCAAAAGGCATCACATCTACCACAAAATCATCAGTCTCCTTTGGTTTGTCAAAATATGTGAACACTCGCTTAACCGAAGAGCAGAAAGGCACAGCCTTGATTACCATGTCGTACTGATTCTCATCGCCAACGAATACACATTTAGGGCGGCAGTCATTGAGCACATAGCGCACCTGCTCGGGGCTGCTTGTGGAATAGATAGCCACGGGGATGGCGCGGTTGTAATAGCAAGCGAAATCGGTTATGAGCATTTCCGGGCGGTTGGCGGAGAAAATCACAGCCATATCGCCCGGGGCAAAGCCTAAGATTTCCAAGCCGTAGGCGCAGGCGTCCACCGCCTCTTTCATCTGTGAGTAGGTGTAAGACTGTAGCACCTGACCCTCTTCGTTAACCCAGCTGACAGCCTCTTTATCGCCACGGATATGGGCTTGGTCATCTATTATCGTAGTAAGAATTTCCATATTATAATTTTGATTTAAATTATAACAAATGGTTTACACCCCACAGCTTGGTTTTTAGTTAATTTTTGTTTAATCCCCACATACAAAACAGCCGGAGGGCGCAGCTGGAACCTCCGGCGAATATATAAATAAAGGTTTAAAGGTCTTCTTCGATGCCGAACTCATCATCAAGGTCGATGTCGGCAGCTTCTGGCTCTGCCTGTGCGGCTTCCTGGGCCGGCTCGGGCCGGCTTGACTGCGGACGCGGCATGCCGCTGTGGTCGGCCTCGTACATAGCCTCCATGATTTTCTTCTCCAGCTCATCGGCCAGCTCTGGATTATCCTGGATCATGCGCTTGCAAGCATCGCGGCCCTGAGCCAGCTTGGTGCCATTGTAGCTGAACCATGATCCGCTCTTCTGGATTACATTGTAGTCCACTCCGAGATCGAGGATTTCTCCGCTCTTGGAGATGCCCTCGCCGAACATGATGTCAAACTCGGCACGCTTGAAAGGCGGGGCAACCTTATTCTTAACGACCTTGATATAAGCTCGCTTTCCGAGCACCTCATCGCCATCCTTGATGGGATTGCGGCTGCGGATATCAAGGCGCACAGAGGCGTAGAACTTCAGGGCGTTGCCGCCGGTGGTGGTCTCTGACGGGCCGAACATCACGCCAATCTTCTCACGCAACTGGTTGATGAATATGCAAGTGGTATTGGTGCGAGATATGGCTGCAGTGAGCTTTCGCATAGCCTGTGACATAAGGCGAGCTTGGAGGCCCATGTTGCGGTCGCCCATCTCACCCTCTATTTCGTTTTTGGGTGTCAGAGCTGCCACAGAGTCAACCACAAGAATATCAATGGCTGAAGATCGGATGAGCTGCTCAGCTATCTCGAGTGCCTGCTCGCCATTGTCGGGCTGAGAAATCAACAGTTCGTTGACATTCACTCCGAGCTTCTGCGCATAGAAGCGATCAAAGGCGTGCTCTGCATCGATGATGGCAGCAATGCCTCCAGCTTTCTGAGCTTCAGCAATGGCGTGGATGGCGAGAGTAGTCTTGCCGGAAGACTCGGGACCATAAATCTCGATGATGCGCCCCCTGGGGTAACCGCCTACGCCCAGGGCGTAGTTGAGGCTGATAGAGCCAGAAGGTATCACCTCCACTTGCTCAATTACATCATCACCCAATTTCATCACGGCCCCTCGGCCAAATGATTTTTCTATTTTTCCCAATGCCTGGTTGAGGGCATCAAGCTTAGCGCTTTTGGCAGCATCTATGCCTTCGGGCTTAGCGCCCTTCTTGGCTGTGGTTTTCTTTGGCTTTTCCATATTGAGGTTTTCGGTTTGAGGTTTTCAGTTTGAGGTTTTCAGTTTTCAGTTTTCAGTTTTCAGTTATTTTCGAGAATTTTCGAGGATTTTCGAAAGTTTTCGAGAATTTTCGAGAGGTTTCGAGAATTTTCGAGAGTTTTCGAGAATTTTCGAGAATTTTCGAGAGGTTTCGAGAGGTTTTGTTTTCGATGCAAAGTTAGCGCTGGAGATGGGCAATAGTCTTGCGCTGCAATGTTAATTGATGTTAATTATTAGCTTGGGCTAAACATTCTTGCCTGGGGCGTGTTTTAATAGTACAAAGCAAGAAATACTTTTTCCATTGCAAGAAATGTGATAATGATTGGTTTATTATCTTATGAGGAGAGACCGGGAGGCTTCTCCTCATTTGGTTTTTATTTTTCCGGGATTACTACTCCAGTGAGGCGGAGCACCACCTTTTTGTTGGCTTTGTCATTGGAGCGAACGGTCACTGTGCTATTGATTTCGCCCGGGCGGTTGGCCGGATTGAATGTAACCTTGATGACCCCGGACTGCCCCGGAGCTATGGGTTCTTCCGGGAAAGAGGGCTGGGTGCATCCGCAGCTGGCATAGGTAGTGGTAATCACCAAATCGCTGTTGCCAACATTTTTGAAAGGAAATTCCACAGAGACTTTACCGCCCTTTTCTCGCACGGTGCCCAAGTCTTGCTTCATTACCTCAAATTTGATCACTGGAGATTTGGAAGATGATTTAGCCTGAGATTGAGTCACGGCAGGGATAATGGCCATCATCAGTATGAGGCACAGGGAGAGTATCTTTTTCATTTTAAAGCTTGATTGAAATAATAGTCGGTGACATCGCGGGCAGCTATGAAAGAGCTGAGGCGATTGTCAAGCACGAGCTGTTCCTTATCTTGCAATAGCTCTTGCACATTGGGATTATTGTAGAAATGGTCGCGAAGCTGCTCATTGATGGTCTCGTACATCCAGTAACGGCTCTGCTCGTTGCGGCGCTGCTCGAAATAGCCATTGAGCTTTACGAAATCGAAATAGCGATCGATCATGTCCCACACCGCATCGATGCCGATGCCATAGTATCCGCTATAGCAAAGCACCTCGGGTGTCCAGCCGCTTGCCGGAGTGGGAAAGAGCATAAGGGCGTTGCGGAACTGCGCTTGAGCCAGTTTTGCCCGCTCCACATTGTCGCCATCGGCCTTGTTGATTACAATGCCATCGGCCATCTCCATGATGCCGCGCTTTATGCCCTGAAGCTCATCGCCAGTGCCGGCGAGTTGAATCAGGAGAAAGAAATCGACCATAGAGTGCACGGCTGTCTCGCTCTGGCCCACACCCACAGTCTCCACGAAGATGCGGTCATAGCCGGCAGCCTCGCATAGCACAATGGTTTCGCGGGTCTTTCGAGCCACGCCTCCCAAGCTTCCAGCCGATGGGCTGGGGCGAATAAAGGCATTGTCTTGCACCGAGAGCTTCTCCATGCGAGTCTTGTCACCGAGAATGCTGCCCTTGGTGCGCTCGCTGCTGGGGTCGATAGCAAGCACTGCGAGCTTATGCCCCTGCTTGAGGATATGCATGCCGAACTCATCAATGCTGGTGCTCTTGCCAGCGCCGGGCACTCCAGTGATGCCTATTCTCTGGCTATGGCCGCTATGAGGCAGACATTTTTCTATGACCTCCTGTGCTATGGCTTGGTGGGCATGCTGCATGCTCTCCACCAAAGTGACAGCGCGAGCCAAGGTGGTGACATCGCCCTTGAGAATGCCATCCACAAGCTCGGAAGCTGTAGGCAGAGGCTTACGCTTTGGGCGCATGTGCACATAGGGGTTCACGCTCGGGGGCTGAGCTATGCCTTGATTAACCTGAAGACCTTTCCAGTGAGGATCGTTCTCGGGATGCACTATATAGTCTTGTTCCATAGTACAAAGGTACTAAAATTCCTATACTTACACAAATCAAAAATAGCAAAATAATATCAATACTCGTAGAGCTTGATATGGAGAATGCGCCAATTGTCGACGCCGATGCGCGCATGGCGCCCTTGATGGGTCTCATCTCCGCAGTCGCGCCGCAGATACTTCAAGCTGCCATCCGGCAGCACCTCTACCTCATCAACAGATGCCAGCCCTATGCGGCGCTTGGCTTGCCATTGCTGGGCAGATGATTGGCGAGCTTTGTCGTTGTCCAAGAAGCCATCCTCTCCCAGCTTGGCTTGCACGGCAGTCTCGCTGGGGTCTTCGAACTTCAGGACCAAGCCATTGCCGGCCAAAAGATACTCCATCGGAGCCAGACGCACCAAGGCGCCGCCAACCTCGGGCCAAGGGCTGCCATTAGTGGCCCGCGGATCCCACGGCAGGGTAAAATAGTGCGAAGCCGTAATCTTAATGCCATTGTCCAAGATTACGCGAGTGGTACTGTCGGAGTCGAAATACAGGCCATACATTTTCCCGCTTCCTTGGTTTTTAAGCAATACTGGAGCAGCTTGGGCCAAGAGGGCACGGCCCTGCACGGCTTTGTTATTTGGCGAGTCACTGCCATTTTCTATGGAGAAAGGCGACAAGCCCAGAGCATCATGCTCGGCCACAACATAGAAAGCCTGTGCCGCATTGGCGTCGCTTTGGCGTATTTCAGGGATAAAGAGCGGATTGTCCGGCAGAGCGTAGCGAGCCACCCAGTCGGTAAAGCCTTTGTCGTAGAGATCGGGAGAGAGAATGTCAACCGTGGGAGCCCCGGCATGCCATAAATCTTTGAGGTGAGCCAGGGGGCCGGCAGATGGATATTCTCCAGGCTTGCGGCCACGGCTATTCATGGCGGCATTCACATAGAGCGGGCGCGATGTGATGCTGCGGGCAATCTGAGCCAACTGCTCCACATACTGCGCATAGCTATATGCCATAAAATATTCGTCAGTGTACACATCATCGCCAAAGACTTCAGCCCAAGAGCCTGACATTTTCTGGCCATTGTCTTGCCAGCGCTTCAGCAGCTCCGGATGGAGTGCTTTTTTATTGGTCTTTAAGTGCTGCATAAGCTGCTGAGGCACACCCTTGGCGTATTCCTTATTGGCAGCGGCTGAGTGGTCGCGGGCATCTTCAAGCATGCCGATTTCGTTCTCGATTTGCACCATCAGCACGGTACCATCGACATCATAATCCTCGATATGGCGCATAAGAGCCTCAAAGGCTTGGCTATCAGCTTGGAGTACATTAGGCGAGAACGCGCTGGCAATCTCAAGAGGCTTGCCGGCAGATGTGATAGCGCGAGGATACTTCTTGTTATCTTTTTTGAACCATTCGGGCGCATAACAGCTCATAGAGTTTTTCCAAGCCCCGAACCACAGAAAAACAACCTTCAGGTTGTTGTCTCGCGCTGTATCAATGGCTTTGTCAATCAGAGAGAAATCAAAGCTGCCGTGGACAGGCTCTATGAGATCCCAATAAGCCGGGACAAGCACCGTGTTGAGGCCCATGCGATGAAGCTTGGGAAAGATGCGCTCGATATCGTCAGGGCAGCTGGCGCTGCTATTTCCGAGCTCGCCACCGATGATTAAAAACGGCTGGCCATCAAGCATAATCTGAGGGCAGGAACCAGAGCGGTCGAGGATGGCGTTATCGGCCCGAGCTGACATTGCGAGCCATAGGGTGGCAATCAGAATTAAGGAGCGATAAAAAGGGTACAAATGGGAGATACTAAGCTTTTCCATTAACTCAAAACTATAAACTATAAACTAAAAACTATAAACTAATCCTCTTCAGCCAGACGAGGCAGGGTCTTTTTGCCTTTGACGCCCAGGGCTTCCAAGCGGTGTCCGGCGCCCAAAATCGATTGGCGCCCGTCACGGGCAATGTTGGTGATGCCAGTGAAGGCCTCCTGAGTCTCCCGGAGCTTTTTCTCGGCTTTGGCAAAGTGCGTAAGGAAGGTGTCAACGCGGTCAACCATCTTTTGAGCTTCCTCCACGATTTTTTTCGTATTCTCCTCCTGTTGCACATTAATCCAAGCCATATCGACAATCTTGAGGGCAGCCAAAAGAGTCTGCGACCCGGCTATAAATATCTTCTTTTCAAGAGACTCGCGCAGCAGAGCCGGATCGGTCTGAAGAGCTAACTGCAGGGCCCCCTCGATCGGCACGAACATTATCACAAAATCAATGGCATTCTGATTTTTGTTGATATACTTGGCGTAGCTCTTAGCGGCGAGGCTGCGCACATGGTTCTTTATTGATGCGAGATTGTCCTCTTCGGCTTTCTTCTGGGAGGCTGGGTCGGAGGCGTTCTGATAATCTGTAAAAGCGCGAAGCGACACTTTGGAATCGATGATCACATCGCGACTGTTGGCCAAATGCATGATTACATCCGGAATCATGGCTTTGTCTGTGTCTTCATTGAGGATGACCTTCCCCATCTCATCGCGCAGTGTTTCTTGCAATTCAAAATGTACGCCCCTCTCCAGGCCTTGGCTTTCGAGAAGCTCAGTGAGCACGAGCTCGCCCCAATTGCCAGCTATCTTATTCTTACTGAGCAGGGCATTGCTCAGGCGCTCGGCTTCCTGGCCCAGGGTGCTGGCCTTTTCCATCATGTTGGTGATGGTGGTGCGCAGCTCCGAAGTGTTTCGTGCGGAGTTGAGCTGAGAGTCTTGCATGGCTTTTTCCATGCGATTGAGATTATCCTTAAGGGGATTGAAGAGGGATTGCATGTTCTCGCGATTGGAATCTTGCAGTTCTGTGCTGCGCTTTTTCAGCAGGTCTTCGCTCAGGGCAGCAAAGCTGTCCTTAAGGAGTGTGAATTGCTCTGCCGCATCCTTTTTTGCCGCCTCCAATAATTCCTTACTCTTTTTTTTCTCTGCGTCCAGAAGCTCCTCATATTTCTTTTGCTGCGCCTCCAGTAGCTCTTCATATTTCTTTTGCTGGGCCACCAGTAGCTCTTCCTGTTGCTTTTGCTGCGCCTCCAGCAGCTCTTCATGTTGCTTTTTCTGGGCAGCCTGGAGTTCGGAATCTTTTAATTTCTGGGCAGCTAAGATCTCATCCGACTTATTTTTTTCATTCTCAACCAATCTTGCATTAACCTCTCGCTCGGCAGCCAGGACCTGAGCGCTTTTCTGGCGCTCCATAAACCAGCAGAGCGCACCCACAGCCGCGCCCACTACCAAGCCTATAATCAGGTAAAGAATTTCCATCACAAGGGTATATTATGTGCAAATTTAGGGAAAATCCCTCGCCTCTCCAAATTAATTTATTAATTTTGCAAATAGAAAAATCTTCAAATATCAGACTGATGCGTTGGTTCATCTTTTCCATTCTTTCTCTATGCGGGATAATGTGCGCTTCAGCGCAAGAAATGCCTTGCGACTCTGTGCTTCGCCGCATGGCCGCTAAGATGCTTATGGTTGGCTTCAAAGGCGATTCTGTGTATGAGGGCAGCGATGCCTACGGCTATGTGCATGATTTGGGCGTAGGGGCTATCGTGCTTTTCGATGTGGATCTCACGGGCGATGCCACCATAGGTTCGCGCAATGTAACATCTGTGGAGCGGCTTAAGAAGCTTACAGCCCAGCTGCAAGAATGGAGTGCCGAACCGCTTCTTATCGCCGCTGACCAAGAGGGCGGCCGTGTGGCAAGGCTGAAGCCGCAATACGGCTTCTCGCCCACCGTCTCGGCCGAATATTTAGGCCAATGCGACAGCGAGGATACTACCCGATTTTATGCGGCTCGCATGGCGCAAGAGATGGCTGATTGCGGAGTGAATGTGAACTTGGCTCCAATCTTGGACATTGCCAATGATTCATGCCCGGCGATTGGGCAGTTGCACCGTGGCTTTAGCGACAACCCGGAAAAGGTGGCAGCCCAAGCCAGCTGGTTTGTGGATGAGATGCAGAAGCGAGGAGTTACCTGTGTGATGAAGCATTTCCCCGGCCATGGCAATTCGCGAGCTGATACGCATTATGGCTTAGTGGATGTCACGGCAACTTGGCAGCCTTATGAGCTGCAGCCGTTCCAAGCCCTGATTGACAATGGCCAGGGCCGCATGGTGATGACAGCCCATATCTTCAATAAGAATATCGACCCCGATTATCCCATGACCCTCTCTCACAAGGCCCTCACGGAGCTGCTGCGTGAAAAGATGGGATTTAACGGAGTGATCATCACTGATGATTTGTATATGGAGGGGATAATCAGCCAGTACGGCATTGAGGAGGCCTTAGTGCTTGCCATCAACGCCGGAGCTGACCTGATGTGCGTAGGCAACAACATCAAGACAGGCTTTGAGGCAGACCGCCCCTATCGCTTAGTTGACATCATCGTGGCAGCCGTCAAGGATGGCCGCATCCCCCTGAGCCGCCTCTCCGAGGCAGCAGCCCGCATCAACTCCATCACTCAACAATAGCCCGCAACTCTTTCTTTGTATTTCGTACCTGGTACTTTGTATTTCGTATTTAATCAATAGTTGTTGTAGTTGGTGTTGCGCCCATAGTTGGTGGTGGAGTTGCCGTAACCGCCGTAGTTGCCGTAGCTGTCAGTGCCGTAATAGGAGTTGCCCCACTCGTCCTCTTCTTCATCGTCGTATTGCTGTTGCTGACGCTCGCCTTTCTTGAGCTTGGGCTTGTTCTTCTTAATGTCAAGCGGTTTTTGGAGGTCAATGGCAATCTCGTAGATGTTCCAATCTTGGGTAAGATCCCAGTTTTGTTTAAGGTTGACCTTTTTGGGGTAATAATACACTTCTTCGGGCTGGATGCCAGCTTTGAAGTTGCCCGTGTCCCACTCGCCATTGCCATTGGCGTCGATAAACAGGCGGGCATACACGGTGCCAGGCTTCAGGAATGGCAATCGAGCCAGCCCGTCAACCACATTGGCGCGGGCTATTATCTTTTCTGATTTATCAAGGAGCTCTACCACGGCCGGCAGCGAGTCGAGGCCTATCACTTTGAAGCTCAGGGTGCTGTAATCATCTGCTTTCTTGACAGTAAACTCGTGCTTAATGGCATTGTTCCATTGCCCGTAGATGCCTACTACGGCAGCCGAGTCGATGGTCAACCGATATTTCATGCCTTCTTCCCACTCCACAGCCATTCTGCGCTGGGTGAGTGGCAAAAGGCTGTCAACAGTGAATTTGACATCATCGATGGGATACCATAGGGTATCGTCGAGGATTTCAAGCTTCCAAGTGTCGGCATAGAATGTGTCGATGGGCTGGTCGGCCTTGAAAATCAACGGAAGGTTAAGCTCTTGGCTGGTGCCTGTGACGGCAGAGAAGCTCATGAATTTTATTTCCGGGGCCTTGGGCACGGTGTCCTCCTCTTCGTCCTTTTTCTTCTTTTTCTTATCTTTCTTGTCCTTGACTACGGGGTCTTTGTAGAAGAACTTCAGAGTGTCGGTCTTCCATGAGAGCAGGTCGTTGGTATCTGTGCGCAGATATTTTACGGATAGCATCAGGGAGTCGTATGCCATCACTGTGGTGTCGCGAATCCAGTATTCGAGTGAGTCGAGAGTAGGACTGGCCTTGAGCAAACCCCAAGCAGTTACATTTTCGCCCAATCGCGGGCCTTTGGCTATTGTAATTTCAGGGAGCGAGTCGCTGGGCGCAGCCATTTCGATTGAGAAGCGCTGACGATCCTCGCGCTTGTAGTCTTTGAGGTACTGGCTTTTATAGTCTTCATTGAACCATGACAGCAAGATGTCATTGGGGTAGTATGCGGTGCCCTGGCGGGAAGCCAGAGAGTCGGTGCGCTTCCAGGAGCTAAGGGTATCGACCACGGTTATTGTCTGGGCATACGGAGAGATTTTCGCATCGTAGAAAGCCACATCTTCAGTGCGGTCCCATTTGTAATCGCGGTTTACATCATTAAGGGCAAAGATGCGATAATCGCCGGGCTTGAGGTTGTAGATGGTGAATTGGCCAAGCTGGTTGGTGCGTGCCACCCGCTCAAGAGGCATCTTGTAGAGGGCCGAATCGGTGCTGGCCAGATATCTGAGCGAGTCAAAGGGAAGGGCCCAAGCCGGGAGGGTGTCGGTGCTCAGGGAGTCGCGATGGAGCCACTGGTTGAACTGGGCCTCTCGGGCTGTCCATTCGGGCATCAGGGAGTCGGGCAAGCAGCGGTACACACCCACGAGCATTCCCTGGGCCGGCTCCAGGGTGCGTGCCTCCAGCACCATGCCGGATATGCGCAGGGAGTCAATGGAGTCGCCTGTGGAGAAAGAAGCGGTAAAGCCATCGAGTATGTTGCCCTCGTTGAGGTCTTTGATGGCATCTCCGAAGTCGATGGTATAGGTGGTGTTTGGGAGGAGGGTATCTTTAAGCTCGATGCTTACGCGCTTGCCGTTGGAGGATACAGAGGGGTTGGTCTTCTGCACCGGGGATACGATTACTTTGTTGAAAGCGTCCTCGAGCTGCACATTCTCGTTAAAAAATATCTCAATTTTGTTTTTATCCACATTGCGGGCTTCGGGGTCGGGCGTGGAGCGTACGAACTCCGGAGGGAGCTCATCCTTGGGGCCGCCTTGGGGCCTTCCTATGCTGGCGCAACCGGCCACGCCCAGGGCCAAGACCCCAGCCAGCAGCCAGTGCATGGGTGTAAATTTCCATTTCATAACCGCAAAATTACGAAATTTTTCTAAACACACCGTATCTTATAGCCTTTTCTTTGTAAGAAACCTCTTTGTAAGAAACCTCTTTGTAAGTTTTGATTTTTAGTCTCCCTTCTTTTCTATTAGCATATTCCCTATTTTCATTTTTTATTGCTAAATTTGCATTGAAATTAATTATATTTGGAATATGGAAATAGGAGATAAGATACCGGAGGTGCTGGGGAGAGACCAGGACGGGAGAGAGATAAAGGCGAGCGATTATAAGGGCAAGAAGCTGGTGCTCTATACCTATCCTAAGGACAATACCAGCGGGTGCACCGCTGAGGCTTGCAGCCTCAGAGACCACCGCGAGCAACTGCAAGAGCTGGGATTTGAAGTGCTGGGAGTGAGCAAAGATTCCGAAGCAAGCCATAAGAAGTTCATTGAGAAGCAAGGGCTTAACTTCCCTCTGATAGCCGACACTGACACATCCCTGCTCCAAGCCTTAGGCGCCTGGGGCGAGAAGAACATGTATGGCAAAAAGACCATGGGTACTCTGCGCACTACTTACTTGGTGGATGAAAACGGAGTAATCACACATATCTTCACTCCCAAACAGATTAAAACCAAAGAGCACGCCCAGCAGATATTGGCTGCGCTCAAATAGCTATGAAGTACGCAGTAATTGGCACCGGGGCCATTGGCGGATACTACGGTGGCAGATTGGCCCAAAGCGGCCAAGATGTGCACTTCCTGGCACACTCTGATTACGAGCAGATGCGGCAGGCTCTGCGCGTGGACTCTTGCAACGGTTCCTTTGTCATCGAGCGCCCGCAAGTGTACCGCAGCACAAGCGAAATGCCAAAGATGGATGTGGTGATTGTGGCTCTCAAGACAGTCAACAATCATCTTATTCCCTCCCTGATTGCGCCCCTGCTCAAGAGCGATACCGCAGTGGTGCTGATACAGAATGGCATCGGAGTGGAGGAAGATGTGCAAAAAGCTCTGCCGCTGGCCCAGCTCATTGCCGGCCTGGGCTTTATCTGCTCCACCAAAATAGGGCCGGCTCACATATCCCACCAAGACTATGGAGCGCTGACCCTTGCCAACTATTCTTGCAAAGACGAAGCCAAAGTAGAGCGGATAGCAGAAGATTTCATCAAAGCCGGGGTAAAGACCGAACTGCTTGAATATGATTACGCACGCTGGCGCAAAGCCATCTGGAACATGCCCTTCAATGGGCTGACCGTAGTATTGGAGGCCGACACGGGCCAGCTCGTAAAGAACGCCTCCACCAAAGCCTTGGTCAAAGACATAATGATGGAGGTCATAGGCTTGGCTAACGCCTTAGGCGTGACCAGCCTCACAGAGGCCAATGCGGACAAAAACATCACCGACACGCTCAATATGCGCCCCTATGCTCCCAGCATGAAAGTGGATTGGGACAATCATCGCCCCATGGAGATACAGTATCTATACACACGAGCCTTGCAAAAGGCGGCAGAGATAGGGTTCCCCTGCCCCAAGCTCACCATGCTCGAGCAACAGCTGCGCTTCAAAGAAGATACAAAATAAAAAACAGTGGGCGGCCAAATGGTCGCCCACTGTGTCTATCTATTGATGAGTGATTACTCGGCGTTGAGGTTTACGCGCTTGAAAGCGATGGCAACCAGGCCTTTTTGAGCTTTCTCCAGATATTCGCCCACGGTGAGCTTGCCCTCCTTGACGAATTCCTGCTCCATGAGGGTGCTGTCCTTGAAGAACTTGTTGAGACGGCCCT
>CAZRYC010000060.1:0-13994 GCA_964604175.1 uncultured Bacteroides sp. | reverse complement strand
GTTTCTTAAGTAGTGCACGGAGTGCACGCCTGAGGATATCCCACGGCTTAATGCCGTGGGGTTTCAAGAGGCTTCCCCTCTTTCAGCCCCCAGAGGGGGCGTCTAATAGTCAAATCCAAGTTGATCAGACGTGCCTTCCAGGCACTTAAGGCTTGCGAAACTTGAATTTAAAACTATTATCTTTCCACACTAAATTAGAGCCTGTTTAATAGGGTGTCAAAAATTTATTTTATAAAATAATTTTCATCCATTTTTATTCAAATTAATTCCATAAAATTAATTTTCCTTAAATTACCCAAATTTGACATCAGAAGAGTGTGCCCGGCCCATCTATGGGGGTCTGCAGGGTCGATTGCCTATAAAATAGGACAATTTTTGACTTCTCGATCATTATTTAAATAAAATAGCAGTGAGTTTATGACAAATTACTGACAATTTTCCTTGGATTTCTCGACAAAAAGCTTTAACTTTGCGTTACACTGATAAACTGTTAGGATGATATAATCGCAGCATGGTATAAAATCCATAACTCACTCAAAGATGGAAAAAATTAAGGAAATAAAATTTTCTGAGGATCAGATTACCATGCTCTCTTCCGAGGGAAGGAAATATCATCGAAATCTTTCCGACTTCCCAAGACTACAAAATGCGACTGCACAACAAAGGATGGCATACAAGATCAATTCCTTTGGTGATGCCATCCGATGGGAAGAAATTGACGAAGATATCCATATAACCAGTTTTTATGAAACCTCTGACTCACACAACGAAGTAGCGGCCATCTTTTACAATTTCCCTATGATTAACGTGGAGGCTATTGCCCAATACATGGGTCTAAAGCCTAAGAGCCTCTATGATTGCATATATGGCCAGAAAAAGGCAAGTCCAAGAAGATTGAAAGAAATTAAAAGTACCTTAAACCAGATCGGCTTGCTCATGAGCC
Organism: uncultured Bacteroides sp.; assembly: GCA_964604175.1. Lineage (GTDB taxonomy): Bacteria > Bacteroidota > Bacteroidia > Bacteroidales > Muribaculaceae > CAG-873. Next base: position 13,051 of record CAZRYC010000060.1, on the reverse strand, counting down.
GGTTGTAATTATAGTTTAAAAATCAAGTTTCTTAAGTAGTGCACGGAGTGCACGCCTGAGGATATCCCACGGCTTAATGCCGTGGGTTTCTTAAGTAGTGCACGGAGTGCACTTCTTAAGAAACTTGGTTTGGCCTATCGTAATCAGCGACTGTCACCGTAGCAGAATTTATCCATTATAAATCACTACAAATTTGGGGATTTGGGAAAGAATTTGTAATTTTGTGAAAATTAATTGTCACCGATATGGCCGAGCAAAAAGACATACGCTGGAAACAACGTTTTCAGAACCTTCAAAATGCCGTTTTTTGGCTTAAAGAAGCCGTGCAAAGAGTAGCAGATGAACCCAATGACCGAATCCTTAGATCCGGATTAATCCAAAATTTTGAATTTACCTTTGAACTTTCATGGAAAACCATGAAAGACTTCCTCTCTGAGCAAGGCATAGAGGTAAAATCCCCCAAAGAAACTTTGCGCCAAGCCATACAATTGGACTTAGTCCATGACGGTGACTCTTGGATGAAAGCCCTTGCCGATCGCAACATCACCTCGCATGCCTACGAAGAAGATGAGGTGCAAGAGGTTGCGGACGCTATCGCTTCTACTTATTTTCCGTTAATTAACGCTCTTATTGTGACCTTAAGAAACGAATTATGACCGCAATCCCAGGTCTGAGTGAATGGTCTAATGCCATAGTGGACAAGATATTACAGAAATATCCTGAAGCTTTTCCTGTCTTCCTGTTCGGATCAAGAGCTAAGGGAAATTATCGAAATGGTTCCGACATTGACCTATGTTTGATGGGCGGATGCGACCGTGATTTGCTCTACAATATTAGGATGGATTTTGAAGACTCTTATCTTCCCTATATGGTTGACGTGGTCAAATTCTCCTCCATAAAAAATCCGGCCCTCAAAGACCATATCCTCCGGGTAGGCATACCACTGCAACTGTAAATTATTGAGGTAGGTAGGGCTTGTGTCGGAATTTTTTTGTAAATTTGTAGGCGAAAAATTATGCACCTACGATGAGCGACGATCAAAACTTAAATCTGCCAGACGACGAACAAGAGCCCGTGGAGGCTCAACCGCTTGAATTCAAGCCATATACCGACAATGTGGAGCCCATACGCAACCAGCTGCGAGGAATGTACCAGTGCTGGTTCCTGGATTACGCCAGCTATGTGATCCTGGAGCGCGCCGTGCCTAACATCGAAGACGGCCTGAAGCCCGTGCAGCGACGCATTCTCCACTCAATGAAGACACTCGACGATGGTCGCTTCAACAAAGTCGCCAACATCGTAGGCAACACCATGCAGTACCACCCCCATGGCGACGCTTCCATCAATGATGCACTGGTGCAACTCGGACAAAAAGACCTGCTCGTAGCCACCCAAGGCAACTGGGGCAATATCCTCACCGGAGCCTCTGCCGCTGCCGGCCGTTACATCGAGGCCAAGCTATCACACTTCGCCCTTGAAGTGCTTTACAACCCCAAAGTCACACAATGGACTCCCAGCTACGATGGCCGAGCAAAAGAGCCGGTGACCCTGCCCGCAAAATTCCCCCTGCTTCTTGCCCAGGGCGCCGAGGGCATAGCCGTGGGCCTGTCGTCCAAAATTCTGCCGCATAATTTCAATGAAATTCTCGATGCCGCCATCAGTTACCTGCGTGGCGAAGAGTTCACTCTGCTGCCCGACTTTGTAACAGGCGGCTTTATCGATGTCAGCCGCTACAACGATGGCGCCCGTGGAGGTGTGGTAAAGGTCAGAGCAAAAATCGAAAAAGTGGACAACAAGACTCTGGCCATCACCGAAATTCCTTTCGGCCAAACTACTCCCACCCTGATCGACTCCATCCTCAAAGCTCAAGAAAAAGGCAAGATAAAGATTCGCAGCGTCGATGACCTCACTGCTGAGCAGGCACGCGTGGTGGTGAACCTGCTGCCCGGCACATCCAGCGACAAAACCATCGACGCCCTATACGCTTTCACCAACTGCGAGCTCTCTATCTCGCCCAACTGTTGCGTAATCAGCGACAAGACGCCTCTCTTCTTAGGGGTGGGAGATGTGCTGCGCCATAGCGTGGATCGCACAAAAGACATTTTCTTAGCAGAGCTACATATCCGCATTGACGAGCTCAACGAGCAGCTTATGAATGCCAGTCTCGAGCGCTACTTCATCGAAAAGCGAATCTATAAGGACAAAGCTTACGAGCAAGCCCCCGACATAGAGGCCGCCATCGCTCACATCGACAGCCGTTTGGAACCTATCAAGAAGAAACTGGTGCGACCCGTTACCCGCGATGACATCCTTCGTCTGCTCGAAATTAAGATGAAGCGCATCCTGAAGTTCAACTCGGATGAGAACGAACGCCTGATTGAGCGCATCTTAGCCGATATCAAAGAGGCTCAGAACAACATTGAGCATATCATCGATTACACCATCAACTGGTACAAAACCCTCAAGGAAAAATACGGGGACAACTATCCCCGCCACACTGTGGTTCGAGGATTCGACAATATCCAAGCTGCCAACGTGGCCGAGGTTAACGAAAAGCTTTACATCAACCGCGAAGAAGGCTTCGTCGGCACCGCCCTGAAGAAGGACGAGTTCATCACCAACTGCTCAATGATGGACGACATCATCGTATTCTACAAAGACGGCCGTTACAAGGTCACCAAGGTGCAAGAAAAGATTTTCATCGGCAAGAATGTGCTGTATGTGAATGTATTCAAGCGCAATGACTCGCGCACCGTATATAACGTGATTTACCAGAACGGCAAGGGCGGCTACTACTACATGAAGCGCTTCGCGATCACCGGCATCACTCGCGACCGAGAGTACGATGTGACTCAAGGCGAGCCTGGCAGCCGCATCTGCTGGTTCTCAGCCAACCCCAATGGCGAGGCAGAAGTGGTAAAAGTCACTCTCAAGCCCAAACAGAAGATCAAGAATCTGCAGTTCGATGTCAATCTGGCAGATCTTGCCATCAAAGGGCGCCAAGCCATGGGCAATCTGGTCACAAAGCACGAAGTGTACCGATTCTATCTCAAGGAGAAAGGCACAAGCACTTTAGGAGGGCGCCAGGTATGGTACGATCCCGATGTGCTTCGCCTCAACTACGATGGCCGAGGCGACTTCTTAGGCGAATTTTTAGGGGAAGACAAGGTGCTGGTAGTGCTCGACAACGGCGAATATTACACCACCACTTTCGATGCTTCCAACCACTATCCGGACAACATGCTGCGCATCGAAAAGCTAAATCCGCACACAGTGTGGACTGCCATCCTCTACGATGCCGACCAAGGATATCCCTACATTAAACGCTTCAAATTTGAACCGACCAACAAGCCGGTGCGTTATTTAGGTGAGAACCCCCAATCCTCTCTTATTGCATTGAGCGATCAAGCAGGAGCCAGGTTCAAGATTACATTCGGCGGAGCCGACTCTTTCCGCGAAGCCTTGGAAATCGATGCTGAGGAGTTCATTGGAGAAAAGTCAGTAAAAGCTCGCGGCAAACGCCTCACCACCTACGAGATTCAATCCGTAGAGGAGCTGGAGCCAAAAGAAATCATTGACCCGGAAACCGCTGAGGAAGAGACCCCGATGCCTGATCTGGAAGGATTCTCAATAGATGCCGATGATCCTGCGCAAGAGCCAGAAGGCGAACCAGGGCAGATTAGCGACCAGGATTTGCGCGATGAGATTAACGGCCAGCAGAAACTATTCTAAGAACGGTCAACAACTTATTTATGAGAAGCTTAACAAGCCTATTGCTTTCCATTATGGCAGCGATGCCAATGTTAGCGCAAGAGCCAGCGGAGAAGGCCGATACACAGCCCCTGAGGCCTGTGTATTCAGCCTATATGCTTGAGGCAGGCACCGGCCATCTGGCAGATACCTACCTCACGCCACTCCACTACAATGGCGTACACTTAGGCTTGCTATACGAGCGCACCCAAGCTATGAAATTTTCCCCTGAGAGCTGGGTGCAACAGTTAGTGATTGGCCTTGATGGCGACATCACCGAAAATCCCGCCAAGAACGCCAACATGTACTATGGAGCTCTGCAAGCGAGCTGGCGCATGATGCGCCGCTGGCAGCTCCCCTATAACCTTACCCTGGGCTTCGGCGGGGCTGCCACCCTCGACGGCGGCTGCCTCTATCTTGACCGCAATGGCAACAATCCGGCCCAGGCCATTTGCTCCATCACTGTCGATGCCTCCGCCTATGCCGCTTGGAAACACCGCTTAGGGAAGATGCCTTTTACCCTGCGATACCAAGTGGTGCTGCCAGTGACCGGCGCTTTTTTTGCTCCTGACTATGGCCAGCTCTATTACCAAATCTACCTTGGCGACCGCGACCATCTGGCCCATGCCGCCTGGTGGGGAAACTTCTTCCGCATGGACAATATGCTCAGCGCCGACCTCCACTTCGGGGCTACCACCCTGCGCTTGGGGTATCGAGCCGAGATTTTCTCCTCGAAAGTTAATGATATCGTAAGCCGCAACATCAGCCACTCATTCGTATTAGGCGTATGCACCGAGTGGATTGCTTTGCGCCCCGGAAAGAAGCTCCCTGACGCTCGAATTATTTCAGCTTATTAACACACTCTACTATGAAAACAACATTAAGGGCATTAGGAATTAGGATCAAGGCTTTAGGCTCAAGGCATCAGGCCTCCCGCCTTATGCCTTATGCCTTTTGCCTTTTGCCTCCTCTCGCCTTTTGCCTTGCAAGCTGCCACAGCATGGAGGAATGGGATAATAACCCCGAGGGCAATTTCCAAGCCTTATGGACCGTAGTGGACGAGCATTACTGCTTCTTCAAAGAGAAAGACGTGGACTGGGACGAGGTGCGCCAGCGTTACAGCCAGCGAATATCCAACGATATGAACAGCACTCAGCTCTTCGATGCCTGCGCCGACATGTTGGCTGAGCTCAAGGACGGTCATGTAAACCTTACTTCGTGGTTCAACACCTCATATTACTCCAATTGGTGGAGCGACTATCCACAGAATTTTGATGAGCGCTTAGTAGAGCAATATTATCTGAATTTTGATTACCGATCTATCGGTGCAAGCAAATATGCCATTCTTAATGATAACATCGGTTACATCCGCTATCCAAGCTTTGACTCAAGCATCGGCGATGGCAATATTGATGGGATATTGTCATACTTCAGCCTCTGTACGGGCTTGATATTCGATATTCGCGACAATGGCGGCGGAGCTCTTACCAACTCAGAGCGTTGGGCCAGTCGCTTTATCACCGAGCGCACTTTAGCCGGATACATGATTAACAAGACTGGCCCCGGCCACGATGACCTCTCCCAGCCTTTCGAGTATTACTTCGACCCGGTAAGCGATGAGCACATAGTGTGGACCAAGCCGGTGGTGGTGCTTACCAACCGCAGCACTTTCAGCGCCGCCAACAACTTTGTGTCAATCGTGCAGTATCTCCCGAATGTCAAGATTGCCGGGGCTCGCACTGGCGGCGGCAGCGGCATACCCATCACTATGGAGATACCCAATGGCTGGGGAGTGAGGATGTCTTCGGTGTCAGTGCTCGATGCCAAGGGAAATTCCACAGAAGAGGGAATTGAACCCACCCCAGGTTGCGAGGTCGATCTGGACCCCGTGGCTGCCCTGTCGGGCATAGACACTATGATTGAACGAGCAATCGCCCTTCTTAATGAAGATTGGTAACTCCGAGGCAAACCAAAAGAGCTACCGGCTTGTTTCTATTTAGGAATTTCACCTGCTTGAAATTCCCGTGAGAGTTTTTTTCACAGTTTCAACTATAAAGAGAGATTTTGACACATAGGAATTGGGCATCAAAGTCATTGCGAGTGTTCGGGCTGATCTTCCTGGGCATCTTGCTGTTAGTGCTCGGTGTGCTGCTGACCCTTTATTCCGCCTGGGGCCAAGACCGACTGCGCACAGCCCTGCTCTCATATCTCAATTCTCGCCCCGGAGTGGAAGCTCAGTTGGGCTCTCTGAGGCTGCAATTTCCTCTTAATCTCACCATCAAAGACATGTATCTGGTGCAGCAAGGCGACACTATGCTCAAGGCCAGCAGCCTCGAGGCGGATGTGGCCCTGGCGCCTATTTTCGTGGGAGAAGTGCATGCGCAGAAGCTTTTCCTCGATGGCGCGCGTTTCCAGCTCGGCAATGCCGACAGCCTTATGATGATGGTAATCCGGGCTGACACCTTGCACATAGCCCCGGCTCAGGTGGGCTTGGCCAACATGCATATAAATCTGGAAAAAGGAAAGATCATTGGAGGAAAGGTGGCCTTGATTAGCCGACCGGACACGGCCAACACTCCTCCCTCCCCGCCGGATACCACTACCACCCTGCGAGTGACTGCCGGAGAGCTCGACCTGCGCGATTTCACCTACTACATGAAGATGGTGCCCACCATGGACTCTCTGGGGGTGCATCTGCAGCGTGGCCGGATAAATAAGGTCAAAGTAGATTTGCGAGACCAAGAGGTGAAGGTGCATACATTCCAGGCTAACCGCCTAAATGCCAGCTACATCGCATGCAATGAGCAGCAAATAGCTGAAAACCCGCTGCCCATAGTCACAGCCGACCCCAATGCCAAACCCTGGACTGTGAGCATCGATACCATTCACTTCAACCAGTCGGAGGGATTATATACAATCAAAGGCTGGGAGCCTCAGCCAGGCCTGGATTTCAGTTATATCCAAGCCAGCGATTTGGATGTCAAAGTGGTGGATTTCTACAACCAAGAGACTACACTGCGGCTGCCTATTACCCTCAGCGGTGTGGAGCGATGCGGCTTGGAGCTGAATGCAAATGGTGTGTTCTCGATGGACTCAACCACCATGTACTTCACCGATTTCGATGTCAACACTCCCACCACCCATCTTCAGGCCACCGGTCTGCTTGGAGTGGGCGATATTCTCACCGATCCCTCTCTGCCAGTGGCCCTCAACGGCAGTGGCAACCTTAGTCTGCCGGATTTCAACAAGATGTTCCCCGTGGCTCAGCCATATCTGGCATCTTTGCCATCAAGCACTCAGATTAATCTTGGAGCAGACCTGTCAGGCACCACCGGGGATATCGACCTCAAAGAGTTGACATTGGGCATAAATGGCGTAGCCACTCTCAAGGCGCAAGGCGATCTACAGAGCGTATTTAGCGAAAGCGGGCCCGAGGGCGACATCAAGCTCCATGGCAACATCGTGGATGTAAATTCTATATTAAAGTCTTTAGATTCGGGTGAAGCCCTGACTGTGCCTCCCATGACACTCGATGGCTCCTTAAGCATGCACAATGGCAATGTGGCCGGAAAACTCACTGCCGAAACAAAGCTCGGAGGAAATCTCACACTCGATGCCAACTATGCGGCCTCCGCTCAAGGTTACGAGCTGAGCCTTACGACAGTGGACTTCCCTCTTGACGCCTTTATGAAAGATATGGGCTTAGGCGGGCTCACATGCTCTCTTGAGGCCCGGGGCCAAGGCTTCGACATCTTCTCTGCTCAGACCGAGATGACAGCTAAGGCCTCCATCATCTCTGTAGAGTATGAAAAGGTGTATTATACCGATATCCTTATGCTGGCCTCTATCGATGATGGCCATGCAAATGTGCATCTGATAAGCAATAATCGCGACTTGGATTTCAGTGTCACCGCCTCCGGAAATCTCAATGGTGACAAATACGAATGGGATCTTGCTGTGGAGGGCCGCAACATTGACCTCTACACTCTGCAGCTATCTCCCGAGCCGGCCCAGCTCTCGCTATATATCACTGGAGATGCCGACATCAATACTGTTGAAAAATCGCTCTCAGCACATCTCGACCTGCGCAACTTGCTCTATGAGCATCAGACCGGCGAAATCTCACTCAGCGATGTGAAAGCCTCTTTCGAAGCTTCTGACAGCCTGACTCAGGTGAGCCTTATCAATCGTGATCTTAACACCAATGCCTTCTTCCTGTGCAATGTGGACACTCTGGTCAACCGCGTAGGCTCTATCTCCGGCATCCTCTTTGACCAAATCAAGGCTATGAAGCTTTCGCCTGACACCATACAAAAGACTCTGCCTCGATTCGAGATGATTCTCAGCGCGGGGGCTGACAATCTGATTAATGATGTATTGGCTGACAGCAAGATGTCAATCGAAAGCTTGCGCCTAATCGTGGCTAACGATTCTTCTATGAGCCTTATGGGAAAATGCGTAGGCTTGCAGACCCAAGTGGTGGCTCTCGATACAATTGGCATGAGGCTTACGCAGAAAGCCGACAAGTTGCAATTGGCTGTGAAAGCCGACAATCGCCCAGGCACTATGGACAACTTCGCTCATCTGCGCTTCGATGCCTTGATCAACAACAATAGAGTGTCGCTGCGAGGCACCCTGCGCAACATTCAAGGCGACACCGGCTTCGACATAGGCACTATGCTTAGCGCCCGCGATAGCATAGTCACACTCCAGCTCTTCCCCAGGACTCCCGTGATTGGCTACAAGAAATGGACTATCAATAGCGACAATTTCATCTCTTATGATGTGCGCAAGCGCCACATCGATGCAAACCTGGAGATGCATAGCACCGTGGCCCCATCTGAGTTGAAGCTCTTCACTGTGCACTCCGACGAGGTGGAGTCCGACGACCTGGTACTACAGCTCAAGGATATTGCCTTGACTGACTGGATTGTGATAAACCCCTGGGCTCCCCCCATCGAAGGCACCCTATCGGCTGACCTCCAATTCATGTGGGATGGCGGACAGAACATCGATGGCACCGGTGACATTACATTGGCTGATTTTAAATATAATCGCCAGCGAGTGGGTACCCTGCGCACCGACATCAATGTGGCCACTAACACCCAAGGAATGGTTAAGGCTGATATGGATCTGGTGGTCGATGAGGAGCAGGTGCTCACCCTGCGTGGCGTGCTAAATGACAGCACAGCCATTGACTCGCCTTTCAATCTGGATCTCGAGCTTATCTCTTTCCCACTCTCTATTGCAAATCCGTTTATGCCGCCTAACATGGCCAATCTCTCTGGCACTCTCAACGGCCAGATGTCTGTCTCCGGCGATATGGACCGTCCTCTGCTCAACGGCTATATCGATTTTGGAAACACTGCCTTCTTGCTCTATATGACCAACACATCGTACAAATTCTCCGATGTGAAAATCCCTGTGATCAATAATCTGATCACTTTCTCCGACTTTGGCATATTTGGCGCCAACGATAATCCGCTAACCATCAATGGCACAGTGGACGCTTCTTCTCTTATTGATCCTAAAATAGACTTGAAGTTCAAGGCCAAAGACATGATGCTCGTAAATAGCAGCCGTGCTGCCAAAAATGCCGAAATTTTCGGAAAGGCCTATATGGATCTCGATGCTACCGCAAAGGGCAATATGCGATTTATGGCTGTCAATGCCAACCTTACTGTGCTCTCCGGAACAAATGTGACTTATGTCATGACAGATGTAAACTCAGCCATCCAGACTACACAGAATGGCGACATGGTGCACTTCGTGAACTTCCAAAATCCGACCGCCGTAGCTGAAGCGGATAGTGTCAACGATTCCTCTCTGTTGCTACTATTAGAAGCTAACCTCACAATACAGAATGCCACCACTATCAATGTGAACCTCTCTTCCACTTCTCGCGACAAGGTGCAAATCATGCCCGAGGGAAGCCTTACTTTCTCTATGACGCCCCTCTCCGATCCGCGCCTTACCGGTCGCATCAACATCAACGAAGGAATGGCACGGTACACCATCCCGGTGATTGGCCAAGAGAAATCTTTCACCATCGACCAAGGCTCGTACATCGCTTTCAATGGAGACTTGCTGAATCCGGTGCTTAATCTCCATGCTACCGACGAGGTGAAGACAAATGTAACCAGCAGCGGCAACGCCCGCCTGGTCAATTTCGACATCCTCCTGGGTGTCACTGGCACTCTGGAGCAGATGGATGTGAAATTCGATCTCGAAACCCAAGACGACATCACTGTGGCCAACGAGCTGCAAACCATGAGCGCTGAGCAGCGCGCCAATCAGGCCATGAACCTCCTGCTCTACAATGTGTACACAGGTCCCGGCACAAAGGCAACCGCCAACCTCGGTGCCAATCCGCTCTTCTCTTTCTTGGAAAGCCAGGTGAACAACTGGGCTGCTGAAAATATCAAGGGCGTGGATCTGTCGTTCGGTATCGACCAGTACAATCAGACTACTAATGGCACTACCTCCTCCACCATGAGTTACAGCTACCAAGTGTCCAAAACGCTTTTCAATGACCGCATGAAGATTGTGGTGGGCGGCAACTACACTACCGACAGCAATGCCGATGAAAACCTCTCAGAAAATCTTGTCAACGACATTGCCTTTGAGTATTATCTCAACAAGCAGCGCACCATGCTGCTCAAGCTTTTCCGCCACACTGGCTACGAGAGCATCTTGGAGGGTGAGATTACCAAGACAGGCGTAGGTTTTGTGTACCGCCGCAAGGTTAACCGATTGGTACAGCTGCTGCCTCGCTTCATGCGCCCTCCTAAATATAAGAAGATTATCTAATGAGAAATTGGCCTCACATATTATCTTTTAGCCTCGTGGCTGCGCTAATCTTGGCTTTGGGGGCTTGCTCCACCACCAGCAAGATACCCGAGGGCGATCAGCTATACACTGGCCTCAAGGGTTTAAAAGTGGTAGCTTACAACGACAGCTCTCGATTCCCCTCCGGCGTAAAGGAAGTGCTTACCGAGGCTGTGGACATTGCCCCAAATAAGAAAATGTGGCTGGTGCTGCCAGTGGGCCTCTGGGTGTACAACAATTGGGAAATTACTGACTCATCATCGGCTTGGAAAAAGAAATGGTACGATAAGCTCGCACAAGACCCTGTGCTCGTGTCTGATGTGCGTCCGCAACTGCGTGTGAAGATGCTCGATGAGATCCTTGACAACAATGGATATTTCAGCGGTGTGGCAAGCTATGATCTGGTCACATCGAAAAAGAACCCCAAGAAAGCATCAATCCTTTACACCATACATCCCGGGCCCGAATATTTGCTTGATTCTGTCAAACTCATTCCTGACACCACTCATCTTATCCATGTAATCGACTCCTTGGCTATGCGCGATTCTTATCTGAAGCCGGGTATGCGCTTCTGCATGGACTCGCTCAGCAGCGCTCGCACACGCATCAGCAATGGCGTGCGCAATCGTGGATACTATTTCTTCCGCCCGGAGTACATAGAGTATCTGGCGGACAGTTTCTACACTCGCCAGCGTATCGACCTACACCTCGATTTAGCCAGCAACACGCCTAAATACGCGCTCCAGCGATATCGCACTGGGAAAGTCAAGATGGATGTGTATCGCCATGCCGGAGGCGGTGAGCCCGATACCATAGAGCTCAAGCGCATGACTCTGATACAGTACAAGCCCTCAAGGCTCAGAGCAGCTACTATTGCTGACAATGTGACATTCCGGCCTGGAAGTTGGATCAGCCAGCGCTCTATTAACAACACCCAGAGCTACCTCTCGCGCTTGGGTATTTTCGAAGGCCTCAACATTGAAGCAATCCCAGATACCGCTGCTGCCGAGCCTACCGTCAACATTAATATGTCGGCCACTTTCGATATGCCGCTTGAGGTTTCCCTTGAGGCTAATGCCTCATCTAAGAGCAATAGCTATATCGGGCCCGGTGTGTCAGTTGGGGTCACCAACCACAATGTATTCGGCGGAGGCGAACAGCTGAATGTCACGCTCACCGGATCTTACGAATGGCAGACAGGACGCAACGCCGGCAGCCTATTCAACAGCTATGAGGTTGGCCTTACTGGGTCGCTTTACTTCCCCAGACTTTTAGCGCCTAAGTTCCTAAAGGGGCGCCGACAGTATGTCAACTGGACTCGAATCTCGCTCAACACCGAGCTGCTCAACCGCCCCCACTTCTTCAAGATGGCGCAGTTCAATACCGGAATTAGCTACGATTGGTATCCCTCGCGATATGTGTCGCAATCTTGGACTCCGCTGAAGCTTACTTACACCAAACTGATGAATACCACCCAGGAGTTCGACTCCATCATGAATGCCAACCAAGCTATTGCTCTGAGCTTCCAGAGCCAGTTCATTCCTCAGATGCAATATACTTACACCTATGATCGCCAGCTTGATTACTCCAACACTTTCAACTGGACCATCACCGTGCAAGAGGCCGGCAACATTGTGTGGGCAATATATCGATTGGCCGGCAAAAAGACTGGCGACATGGAACTTTTCGGCACTCCATTCTCCCAATTCGTAAAGGGGAGCACTCAGGTAGTGTGGGGGCACCGCTTAGGCAAGACCAACCAATGGCTGGTAAGCCGAGTGGCCGTAGGTGCCGCTCATGCCTATGGCAACAGCAGCCAAGTGCCTTATGCCGAGCAATTCTATTGCGGAGGAGCCAACTCTGTGCGCGCCTTCACTGTGCGCAGCATCGGCCCGGGCAGTTACCATGTGCCCAGAGAAAAAGGCGACTATTTTGATCAGACCGGTACATTCAAATTTGAGGCCAACATAGAATATCGCTTCCCCATCTTCGGCCCTCTCAATGGCGCTCTCTTCTTAGATGCCGGCAATGTATGGCTGCTCAAGAGGGATGAAGCGCGACCCGGAGGCCTGCTTCAAGGCAAGACATTCTTCAAGGACTTGGCCACGGGCACTGGCGTAGGCCTGCGCTTCGACATTGGCATGCTCGTGCTCCGAGGCGACCTGGGCATCGGAATCCACGCCCCTTACGACACTGGCAAGAGCGGATACTACAATATGACAAGCTTTGGCAACAGCCTGGCTTTCCACCTGGCCATCGGATACCCCTTCTAACTTCCAAACCCAAAACCCCAAAAATCCCCAAAAATCCCCGAAAATCCTCGAAATTACACAAATTTCAGTAAATTGTGCCAAAGGTTAAACTTTGGTTAAAGTAGTGCCTAACACAGATTTTTTTCATAATTTTGTGCCGAGATTTGAGCCTGTTTAATAAGAAATGTTAAATCGAAAAGTGGCTCATTTTTTAGTTAAAT
>CAZRYC010000059.1:0-14023 GCA_964604175.1 uncultured Bacteroides sp. | reverse complement strand
TCTGGGGCTTTATTTTTTGTCCAAAAAGTTGCATTTACTATTAGAACTTAATGCATGAGTCGCAAGACTTTCTATAAATACAATCCGGCGACCGATTCTTACGAGCGTGTCTATCCCAGCGCCAAGGAGCGCTGGTGGGCAGTGCTGCGCCAGTCGGTTATCGGCATTGTGATCGGAGGCTGTCTCTTTGGAGTGGCTTACTATTTTGTGGATTTTCCCCGTGAGAAGGAGCTCAAGCAGGAGAATGCCAACTTGCGCGCGCAATATGAGGCCTTGGGGCGCCAGGCCGATGAGCAGATGGCGGTGATGGAAGATATCATAGCCCGCGACAACAATTTCTATCGGGTGATGCTCCAGGCCCAGCCCATCAGCAATGCCCAACGCTTCGCGGGGCTGGAGCGCCAGAGGGCCGATGACAATCCTCTGAGCGATGACGAGCTGGTGATGTCGGTGGTCTCTAAGCTGGATGTGCTCGACCACCAGCTATACAGCCAGACAAAATCGTTCGACTTTTTGCGCCAGGAAGCCCTAAATCAGAAAGACCGACTGGACCACATACCAGCCATCCAGCCAGTGTCGGAAAGCAAATTGCGCCAGATGGCTTCCGGATATGGCGTGCGCATAGACCCGGTGTATGGCACTCGCAAATTTCATGAGGGCATGGATTTCTCGGCCCCGATCGGCACCCCGGTATATGCCACGGGCCGAGGCACCGTAAAGGCGGCCGGCTGGCAGAGCGGATATGGCAACACTGTGGAAATCAGCCATGGCTTCAACTATGTCACCCGCTATGCCCACATGTCGAAAATATATGTGAAGCCTGGCCAGAAAGTGGAGCGAGGCGACAAAATAGGCGAAGTGGGCAACACTGGCAAGTCCACCGGGCCGCATCTCCACTATGAGGTGCGCCTATTCGATGTGCCGCAGAACCCCGTGAATTACTATTTCTACGATCTCACTCCCCAGGAGTACGATGAAATGATACGCCAGGCCGAAAACGCCGGCCATGTGATGGATTGATAAGCAAGCTATAAACTATTCGCTGTGGATAAGAAATTTTATAAGATCAGCCAAGTGGCCGATATGCTCGGTCTCAACCAGAGCACTCTGCGCTTCTGGGAAGCGCAGTTCACAATTCTCAAGCCTCACCGCACCGAGAAAGGCACTCGCTACTACACACCCGAGGATGTGGACAAAATCCGCATGATCCACTACTTGGTTAAAGAGCGCGGCCTAAGAATAGAAAAAGCTCAGGAAATAATCAAACATAACCACAGCGGAGTGTCGAAAAAGTTCCAGGCTATGGAGCGGTTGCAGAGCATCCGGCAGCGCCTCACTGACCTATTGGCGGTAATCGACGCTCGTAATTAGAATTAGAATGAAAGCCCCAGGCGCAGAGTGACCAAGTGGAGATCGCGAATGCGTATGTAGAGCGGATCTTCGTATTCGCCAATATCCAAGTGAAAAGGCTTGCGCCCATAATAGCTGTAGCTCAGTATCAGATGCGATGAAAATTTCTTGCCTCGCGCCAGGTTAAATCCCAATCCCAGAGAGGCATATTCCCCTGTCTGCCACTGTTCGTGGCCTACATCATTGGAGGAAATGCCTGCTCTGACATCCATGAAGCAGAGAGTGGGGCGAGTGCTGAAGCTGGTGCGCGCAATAAAAAACATGGGTATGCGGCGCTGGCTATCGCTCACCGGCACTTGCATTCCTATTCCCAATCCTAACATTTGGATTCCCGGCACACTCATGCCGAAATATCCGTCCATGCCGATTGATGATTGGTCATAGCCGCTCATGTCCACTTCGCCGGCAAATGCAGCGCCCCAAGCGAAGCGCACTCCGGTCTGCGGCTCTTCTTGTGCCCGGCTTTGGATGGAAATACACGCTAATGCGCACAATATGATAGCCCTCAGCCTCATTATGCTTTTGTCAAGCGCAGACATATCCAGTTGTCCCCTTTTACAGTATGGCCTGCTTCTCGTAGCCCCAGCGGCTCAGCCTCAGCAATTACCACGGGGATGTCATGCTCGTAGAATCCGCTAAGGAGCATGGTACCCCCTGGCGTCAAGGCTTGGGAATAGGATGCCAAGTCTGCGGTAATGATGTTGCGGTTGATGTTGGCGATAAACACATCTGCTGGCGAGCACTGGCTCAGGGCTGAGGCATCTCCTAAGATGACGCGGATTTCAGAGTGGCCGTTGAGCTTGACATTCTCCACAGCATTTTCTTGAGCAAAGGGGTCAATCTCAATGCCAGTTACGGGACTGGCTCCACGCATGGCAGCGAGCAGGGCCAATATGCCAGTGCCGGTGCCCATGTCAATAACAGCCTTGCCCTCCAGAGGCAGGCGCAAAAGCTGCTCTATGATAAGCGAAGTGGTAGCGTGATGGCCGGTGCCAAAAGCCATCTTGGGGTCGATCACTATATCGTATTTGGCCTTGGGCACATCTGTGTGGAAAGAGCTGTGGATCACACACTCATTCCCCACCACTATGGGTTGAAAATAATGCTTTTCCCATTCAGCATTCCAGTCTTGTCCTGGAATGAGGGTGGCTTTGTGTGTAATGGTGCTTGGTATAGGGCAGGAGGCGATGGCTTGGTTGAGGGCTTCCGCATTGTATACTTCAGCCTTCACATAAGCTAAGAGGCCTTGCGCATCCGGCACAAAGCTCTCAAAGCCGATTTCACCCAAGGCCGCTGCCAATAGGTCGGTGAGGTCTTCGCTGCATGGCTGAGCGTCGAGCCTCACCTCGTAATAGTCATTCATGCGTCAAAAATTTCCGCAAAGATACAAAAATCTTTTTAAAGGCTCTTATTTCTTATGGCGGAAAAGGCGGAAAAGGCGCTTGCCAAGCGCGAAGGCTATTGCGGCGTAGTCCACATAGTCCAAGGCCCCGGCGGCTTTGGTGAGCCAGCCTCCCTTGTTGGCGAACATGTGGCCGCCCTTGATGTTGTCCACTCGCTCGGCAATCACATTCTTCTCGAGCTCGATCTTAGTGGCTGCCAGTATGCGGCGGAACTTCAATTCGTCAAAGGTATATCCCTTCCAAGGCTTATCTGTATCTTTCATAAGGCATCTTCAACTTGGTGTCTCGAGAACGAGACGAGTTATAAACTTTGACAGGGGATTGTATACAAGCGGTTTTCTGAGCAGTACCACAATCAGGATAATGAGCACGAATGCCCCGGTGACAATGAAGTACGACCAGAAAGGCTCGATGAAGTCCTGCAGCAATGTTGCCAGCCCAATCATGGCGAACACAAAAGCCACCAGAGCGAATAGCAGTGACACGATTGCCACTACCATCGCCCCTATCAGATGGGTGACTTTCTCGGCCAGGGTAAGCTTGGCGTTCTCGATGTAGAGAACGATTATTCGCCTTACAGCCTGGTAGAGCGAGGTAACATTATTGTCAGCGTTCTGGGTCATGTCACTTGTGATCAGCCTGGATTTCAGCTACTATCTGCTCCACGATTTCCTCTTCGCTTACACCTTTGATGATACCTTTGCGGATGAGGATTTCACGGATGTCGGCTCTCAGGTCTTCGCCTTTCTTGGGAGCGAAGAGCAGGGCAGCCGTGGCACCGGCCAGGGCGCCGATTACGAAGGAATAGAGGCAACGCATAGTTCTCCGGATTTACACTGTTAGGCTTCCTTGATTTCCTCAGCGATGCGGTCGGCGAGCTCCTCGACTTTGCTGTGCTTCATGAACGGGCACTTGTCCTTGATGAACTCGATGATTTCCTCGCGAGTTTCGCTGCCACGCTTGGGGGCAAAGAGCAAGCCAACAGCTGCGCCAGCGGCAGCGCCGCCAACGATTGCCAGTAAGATATTAAGACCTTTCATAATAGTGGAGTTAAAAAATTAGTTGATATTTTGGTTTTTCTTATATAACACAAAATTAGCAAAAAAGATTAATTCCACCAAAAAAAATCACACCAAAGTCTATCGAGGCTCTTAATGAGAGTGTATTGGGAGCGCATGTGTAAAAAAATTTTGATTTGTGGAGATATATTTGTAATTTTGCACTCGAGTTGCCAGTGTGCCGCTCATCCTAAGTAACCATTAACCCCTTTATACTCTGATGAAGAAGCATAATTTCTATGCTGGCCCCTCTATTCTGAGCCAGTACACCATCAAGAACACAGCCGACGCTGTGCTCAACTTCGCCGACATGGGTCTCAGCATCCTCGAAATCTCTCACCGCAGCAAGCAGTTCCAAGCCGTAATCGACGAGGCTTCTGCCTTGGTTAAAGAGCTTCTTGAGGTGCCCGAAGGTTACTCTGTCCTTTGGCTCGGAGGTGGCGCTTCCATGCAGTTCTGCATGATTCCCTACAACTTCCTTAAGACCAAGGCATCATTCATCGACACTGGCACATGGGCTCACAATGCCATCAAGGAAGCCAAGCTCTTCGGCGAGGTCGATGTAGTGGCCAGCTCCGAAGAGGCGCATTACACCTATATTCCCAAGGGATTCACAGTGCCCGCTGACAGCGACTACTTCTACTACACCAGCAACAATACCATCTACGGCACCGAAATCCGCAAGGATCCCGATGTGCCATGTCGCCTTATCAGCGACATGAGCTCCGATATCTTCTCTCGCCCAATCGATGTGGCCAAGTACGATGCCATCTTCGCTGGCGCACAGAAGAACCTCGCCCCCGCTGGCGTTACTATCGTGATCGTTCGCGATGACGCTCTGGGCAAGGTGGACCGCCCCATCCCCACAATGCTCGACTACCGCACACATGTGAAGAAGGGCTCAATGTTCAACACCCCTCCGGTGCTCCCCATCTACTCTGCTCTCCAGACTCTCAAATATTACAAAGAGCTGGGCGGCATCAAAGAGCTTGAGCGCCGCGACTTGGAGAAAGCAGCTCTCCTCTACGATGCTATCGACAGCAGCAAGATGTTCGTAGGCACAGTCACCGATCCGGGCGACCGCTCAATCATGAACGTGTGCTTCGTAATGAAGCCCGAGTACAAGGAGCTTGAGCAAGCCTTCGTCGACTTTGCCACCGAGCGCGGCATGGTAGGCATCAAGGGCCACCGCTCAGTTGGCGGTTTCCGCGCCAGCCTCTACAATGCCCTCCCCATTGAGAGCGTAAAGGCCCTGATCGAGTGCATGAACGAATTCCAAGCTAAGCATTAAGGATTAAGGTAAAAGGTTTTAGGCTCTAAGGCAAAAGGCTTTAGACCGAGCCAAAATCCCAAAATCCAAAATTCCAAATCCCAATATGAAGATACTTGTTGCTACAGAAAAGCCCTTTGCCGCTGTCGCTATCGATGGCATCCGCAAAGTGTGCGATGAGGCAGGCTATGAGCTTTGCCTCCTGGAAAAATATACCGATCGCCAGCAGTTGCTCGATGCAGTGGCTGATGCCGATGCTCTGATTGTGCGCAGCGACATTGTGGACGCTGCCGTGCTCGATGCTGCCAAGCAGCTCAAGATAGTGGTTCGCGCCGGTGCCGGCTACGATAATATCGACCTGGCTGCCGCCACTGCCCACAATGTGGTTGTGGAGAACACTCCCGGCCAGAACAGCAATGCTGTGGCTGAGTTGGTGTTCGGCATGCTGGTAATGGCTGTGCGCAATATGTACAATGGCACCTCTGGCACTGAGCTTAAGGGCAAGACCCTCGGCATCCATGCCTTCGGGCAGGTGGGCCGCAATGTGGCTCGCATTGCCGAGGGCTTCGGCATGGAGGTGAGCGCACTCGATCCATATTGCCCCGACCAAGTGATTTCCGATGCTGGCGTAAAGCCAGTGCACTCAGTAGAGGAGCTATATAAAGACAATAAGTTTGTATCTCTCCACATTCCAGCCACTGCCGAAACCAAGGGCAGCGTAGGCTATGAGCTGATTACCAAGCTTCCCAAGGGTGGCGTGCTGATCAATACGGCCCGCAAAGAGGTAATCGACGAGGCTGGTCTGGCCAAGGCTCTCGAAGAGCGCCCGGACCTGAAGTATGTAGCCGACATCAAGCCCGACAACGCCGAAGAGCTGAAAGCTAAGTTTGCCGAGCGCGTGTTCTTCACACCCAAGAAGATGGGTGCGCAGACAGCCGAGGCCAACATCAACGCTGGCATCGCCGCCGCACGCCAGTGCGTGGCCTACCTGCGCGATGGCATTGACAAGTTCAAAGTAAATAAGTAATTGAAGTTCATCGGTATCATACCGGCGCGGTACGCTTCCACTCGATTTCCGGGCAAGCCCTTGGCTATGCTCGGCGGCAAGACTGTAATCCAGCGAGTGTATGAGCAAGCCCGCAAAGAACTTGACGAAGTAGCTGTTGCCACCGACGACGAGCGCATCCGTGATGCTGTGCTTGCCTTCGGTGGCAATGCTGTTATGACCTCAGCGGCTCATCGCAGCGGCACGGACCGCGTGCGCGAGGCCTATGCCAACCTTGCCAGCGATGCCGATGTGATTATCAATATTCAAGGCGATGAGCCATTCATACATCCCAGCCAGATAGCAGCCTTGAAAGCTTGCTTCGATGATCCGGCCACTGAAATCGCCACTCTTATACGGCCCTTCGATGCCGAGCTTGGTTATGAGGCTTTGGAAAATCCCAACAGCCCGAAGGTGGTGGTGGATGACAATCGCTTCGCCATGTATTTCTCGCGCTCGGTGATACCTTATCTGCGCAATTATCCCAGACCGGAGTGGCCCTCTCGGCATCAATACTATACGCATGTGGGCATATATGCCTATAAGGCTAAGGTGTTGGCTGAGATTACCCAGCTGCCTCAAAGCAGCTTGGAGCTGGCCGAGTCACTTGAGCAGCTTCGCTGGTTGCAGAATGGCTATAAAATCAAGACAGCTGAGACTCGCATAGCCACCATCGGCATCGACACCCCCGAGGACTTGGAGCGCGCCCGCCGCGCCATTCCGCCAGAGGTGCGCCCAATAGGCGACCTGCGGCTGCCTTCAATCAAGGAGGAGGTGCTTGACAATGGCGTTACGCTGCGATGGCTCTGCGGAGGCACACAGGCTGTGAACCAGCTTACCATAGCATTCCCCGGAGGCACCCGAGAAGCATCTTCGCCCTCAGTGGCTCGACTGTGCATGCAGTTGCTCAGAGAGGGCACGCTATCGAAGAGCGGGGCCGAGATAGCCGAGGCTCTGGATTTCCGTGGGGCTTTGCTTCATACAGATGCCACTGACCACTATTCGGTAGTGTCTATCTCCTCGCTCAATACGATGGCTGCCGGCACTTTGCCCATTTTCCGCGAAATGCTTACAGAGCCAGCATTCCCAGAGTATGCTTTCAATATCTATCGCGAGCGAGATGCGCAGAACCGCCGCTTGCAAGAATCCAAGGTTTCGGTGCTCAGCAAGGAAGCTCTCTTAGGGCTAATCCTCGGCTCCACCAATCCTGGCGCGCGGGTGGAAAGCGCAGCCGATATAGAGAAGGTGCAACTGCAAGATGTGGTGGACTTCCACAAGAATGTGTTTGTGGCCAATGGCGCACAAGCTTTCCTAAGCGGCCAGATTACAGAGGATATATATGCTGAGGCTAAGAAAATGCTCGAAAGTCTGCCAGTGGCCCCTGAGTCGGTGGCCATTGAGCTTTTCCCTTATGAGGCTGAGCCGGCCCAGATGATTAAGGTGGAGAAAGCCGACGCCCTCCAGGACTCGCTCAGCATTGCATTCCCAGCTCCTAAGCGCGACAACCCAGATTACATACCGCTGCGCTTCACCGTGATGGCCCTGGGCGGATATTTCGGCAGCCGTCTGATGAAGAATGTACGCGAGGACAAGGGCTTCACCTACGGCATCCACGCGCATCTCTTGGGCAATCTCGATGGAAGCTTCGTGTGCATCAGTGCTCAGGCCGACCCCAAATACATAGAGCCTATGCTCGATGAAATCCGCGGCGAGCTCGACCGGCTGGCCACTGTGTCGGCAGATGATGAGGAGATGATGCGCCTGAGACAGCATATTGGCACCGGACTTATTGAGACACTCGACAGCCCCTTTGCCATTATGGGCTATTACAAGACCCAGCAAATCGTAGGGCTCCCCAAGGGTTACTTCGCCGAGCAGGTGAGGATAGCCAAGGAACTTACGCCTGGCACCATTATGGAGATGGCCGCCAAGTATCTGCGCCCCTCGCTGATGCGAATTGCTCTGGCGGGAAAGTAAACCGCATTAAAAAATCTAATCCCAGTTTTTTAAGAATTCTTTAGAATATTTGCAGACGAAATCCGTGAACCATGAATTTGCGGATTTGGTTTTTATGTAAACACACCAACTATAAAACCTTTGTTATTATGAAAAAATTATTTCTATTGGCGGCAATAGCAGCGGGGGGACTCACGGCTGCCGCGCAAGCTATCGAAACTCCAAAATGCACCGATAACTGGTCTATAGGAGTGCACGGCGGTGTCACTACACCTCTCAACGGCGAGGCTTTCTTCGGGGGAATGCGTCCTCTTATCGGAGTAAGCGTGGATAAACAGATAACCCCTACTTTTGGAGCCGGCATCGAGGGACAGTTTGGTATCAACACCTCTACTTGGGATAAGCGATACCATAGCAGCACAGCTTTTGACAATTCTTATGTGGGAGCTTATGGCACTGTGGACCTTATTAATCTTTTCAAGGGATATCCGGGAAATGTGCGCCCGTTCTCTGTGGAGGCTGTGGTTGGCGCAGGATGGGGACACTACTTCCAGAGCAATCCTATTCCCGATCACAATTTCTTCGCCACTAAGCTGGGATTGAATTTCAATTTCAATGTGAGCGATGATATTACGATTGCTGTGTCGCCTTCGTTCGTGTGGGATATGAGCGATGCCCATGCTGAGCAGTCGTCGGCAAGCTATGACTCCAACTATGCTACCTTTAATCTTCAGGCTGGCGTAATCTACCACCTTGGCGGTCGCAAGTTTGAGACTGTGAAGCCCTACAGCCAGACCCAGATTGATGTGCTCAACGGCCAGATCAACGATTTGCGTGGCCAGTTGGAGAAGGCTGCTGCCTACAACAACAGCTTGGCTACCACCAACAATGAGCTCAACGCTCAGCTGCAGGAATGCCTCAACACTCCCGCTACCGTGGTGACTGAGGTTTCAGAAACGGAGTACCTCAACTCAGTGCGCTTCGTATTCTTCAAGATTGGCAGCTCAGTGATTACTGCTGACCAGCAGCCCAATGTGGAGATGATTGCTCAGTTCATGAAGAACAATCCTGAGTCCACCGTGGTGGTCAAGGGCTATGCATCTCAGGATGGCAATCTGGAGTTCAATGTGAAGCTGGCTCAGAGCCGCGCTGATGCAGTGAAGAATATGCTGATAAACAAGTACAAGATCTCAGCTGACCGCATCACAGCCGAGGGCGAGGGCATAGGGCACATGTTCAAGGAAGAGAGCTGGAACCGTGTGAGCATTTGCACCTTGCAGGTAAATGAATAAGATCGGTCATGGTGTGACCGATAACGGGATGCGGGCTATCGCCAAGACTTTTGGCGATAGCCCGCTTCCTTATGCTTTTTTGTCATCTTCATTCTTGGCGATAGCCCGCTTCCTGTTATTGGCCGCATTGTGGGCAATACCCTGCTTCCTGTTATTGGCCGCATTGCGGGCGCCCCTCTGCTTCCTGCGGCGGGGCGCCCCTTTGCTGGGCTTTGGAGGAGCATCATCCAAGCTCGCCTCCACAGGCAGCCGCTCGATTTCCTTCCCTAAGAATTTCTCCAGCGATTTGAAACGGCCCATCTCGCGGCCTGACACAAAGGTCACGGCTCGCCCATCATTGCCGGCTCGCGCTGTGCGACCCACACGGTGCACATAATCCTCCGAGTCATGGGGCATATCATAGTTGATCACTAAGGATATGTCATCGATATCGATGCCTCTGGCCACAATGTCGGTGGCCACAAGCACATTGATGCGCCCAGAGCGGAAGCCCAGCATAGTGTCATCGCGCTCTGACTGGTCCAGATCGCTGTGCATGATGCCTACCTTGGCTTTGACATCCTTCATGTGCTGAAGCTTGCGCTTGAGTTCGAAGCCCAAATCCTTGACTTTCTGCTTAGAGCTGGCGAAAATTATCACTCTCTGGAATGGCTCCTCATTCAGAATCTTCTTAATCATGGGCAGCTTTTGGCCCTCTTGGCATATTACAGCCTGCTGGCGTATCTTCTCAGCTGGCTTAGATGGCGCAATTTTAATTTCGGCTGGATTGCGCAGTATGCGCTGAGCCAAGCTGCGGATTTTGGGAGGCATTGTGGCTGAGAAGAGCAGTGTCTGGCGCTCCTTGGGCAGGTGGCTCACGATGCTCATGATGTCATCATAGAAGCCCATATCGAGCATTCGATCCGCCTCATCGAGAATTAAGAACGACACGGTGGAGAGATCCACATTGTGCACGTTGAGGTGAGCCTTTAGGCGCCCCGGAGTGGCGATTACCACATCAGCCCCTGCTGCCAGCCCCTTGCGCTGCTGCTCGTAGGCATCTTTGTCAGCTCCGCCATACACGGCTACGCTGCTTACTGACATATAATAAGAGAAGCCCTCCATCTGGCGGTCGATCTGTTGAGCCAGTTCGCGTGTGGGGGCTATCACCAGGCAGTTGATGCAATCAGTGGGGTATTTTTCTTCTACAATCTTGTCAATCACAGGCAGCAGATAGGCAGCTGTCTTGCCGGTGCCGGTTTGCGCTATTCCTATCAAATCGCGCCCTTCTAAGATTAGAGGGATGGCTTGTTCTTGGATAGGTGTGCATTCGTCAAAGTGCATGTCATAGAGGCCGTCAAGCACGACGTCGCTCCTCAAAATCTCGTCAAATCGCATTAATCTCTAATTTACAACGCAAAGTTACATATTTATTCTGGAATTTTTGTAATTTTGCATTGAAAAGTACCTTAACTACCGTGATTTATGCATTTCCTTAAAGTCCTGCGATACACATTTTTCTTCCTTTGCGCAGCCTCTATTCTGGCTCCCCTTGGCGCCTCGGCAGAGATGGTGGGCGGTCGTAAAGATTTCCGCGATGAGACCATCTATTTTGTGATGACCACGCGCTTTTACGACGGAGACCAGACCAACAATACCTATTGCTGGGACGGAGTGAACAATGTCAACGACCCCGAATGGCGCGGCGATTTCAAAGGCTTGATCGAAAAGCTGGATTACATCAAAGCGCTGGGCTTCACTGCTATCTGGATTACCCCGGTGGTGGAGAATGCCTCCGGCCTCGACTATCACGGCTACCACGCTTTCAATTTTTCAAAAGTAGATCCGCGCTACGAAAGCGATGACGCGAAATTTCAAGACTTGATAGATGCTGCCCATGAGCGCGGCCTGAAGATTGTGCTCGATGTGGTGCTGCAGCA
Source organism: uncultured Bacteroides sp. (assembly GCA_964604175.1). Taxonomy (GTDB): domain Bacteria; phylum Bacteroidota; class Bacteroidia; order Bacteroidales; family Muribaculaceae; genus CAG-873. The sequence goes on along the minus strand of CAZRYC010000059.1, from coordinate 2,670 downwards.
CACGGGCAACTTTGGCGAAGAGAACCTCTGCCCCATGTTCAGCAAGGATTATGAACAGCCGCAAAGCAATATCAACAAGATACTCACGCTGCATCCTCGCACCACTCTCCCATCTAATTATTTTGACTTGGGCTCCAGCCAGCAATACAATGCTCGCTTGGCCCGCATGAAAAATACCGATGGCGTAAACCACGACATCCATAACTACTGGCATCATTATGGCAGCAATTGGAACTGGGACGAGCCTAATCGCATCTGGGGCCAGATAGCAGGCGACTGCGTGGACTTGAATACAGAAAATCAGGCTGTGATCGATTATTTGGCTGAGTGCTATGGCAAGTTTATAGAGATGGGGGTGGATGCATTCCGCATCGACACCTCCGGCCATATCTCGCGCTTGGCTTTCACTGAGGGCTTTATCCCGCACTTCCAGGAGTTGGGCGAAAAATATAAGGGCAAGCGACTTAATCAGGCTCCATTCTATATGTTTGGCGAGGTTTGCGCCCGCTATTCCGAGGCTACATACCGTGGCAACGACTGCCTCTCGCCTTATTTCTACACTTGGAAGCCAGCAGAGAACTATTCCTGGGACACTTCGCATGACTCCTGGGACACATACGCCATTATGGAGGGCGAGCTTGGGTCGCACCCCAATATCGTGGCAGCCGAGAAAGATATGAACCTTTATTTGGGTACCGGTCACTACACAGCCTCGTCGTCAAAGAATGCTTTTCTCGATGGCAATGCTTACCATGCGCCAGATTACAGCATGGCTTCTGGCTTGAATGTGATTGACTTCACTATGCATTGGAATTTCCAGTCGGCATCGCAGGCCTTTGGCGTGAAGAAATGGGATGGATATTATAATGATGCCACTTGGAATGTGGTGTATGTTGATAGCCACGACTACGGACCCGACTCGTTCGCGCGCTTCAATGGTGGCACTGCCGCTTGGGCTGAGAATATGGATCTGATGTTCACGTTCCGTGGCATTCCATGTCTGTACTATGGCTCTGAGGTGGAGTTCCGAAAGGGCGTTACCATTGACAATGGGGCCAACATGGCGCTCAAAGACTCAGGTCGAGCCTATTTCGGCGGCTACATCACCGGTGATGTGACCACAACGGACTTTGGGCAGTGGAGTACAGCCTCAGGCAACATCCTGGCCTCGCTTACCTCGCCATTGGCATTGCATCTCGGACGCCTCAACCGCGTACGCGCGGCTGTGCCGGCTCTGCGCCGTGGCCAGTACTCCACAGATGGCTGCTCTGGCACTATCGCTTTTAAGCGCCGTTACACCGATGACAGCACCGACTCCTATGCACTGGTGACAATCTCCGGCAATGCCACATTCACTGGCGTAGAGAATGGCACATATACCGATTGCATCACTGGCGATGTGATCATTGTCACGGATGGCAAGCTCACAGCCAAATGCTCCGGCAAGGGCAATATGCGAGTGTATGTGCTCAGCACCGAGCTTACGCCTGCCCCTGGAAAAATAGGGGAGGATTCGGAGTACCTGTACGCTTCCTCCGCAAATAAGAGAGCCCAGGCTTCTTATGACGGTACCGAGGAGAATGGCGATTATGTGACTGCTCGCGACACTGGCGGAGCAGACATAACAGAGCCGGATGAGCCCATCGAGCCTGTGCTCTATGCTGGCGAGCAGGCTGCTTTCTTTGAGAACACTGCCGGGTGGGGTGGAACCATCAAGGCTTGGGTGTGGTCCACAACGGCGAATTTCACCGGTGGCACATGGCCTGGCGAGGTTTGTGAATATTTAGGCAACAATATATGGAAGTGGACATACTCTGGTTCGGCCACTATCCCCGATGGCGGTGGCATTATCTTTAGCGCCAACGGTTCGCCTCAGACTGCCGACATGGTATGGCACAATGGAGGGTATTACAATGGCAGCAGCAAGCTTGTGAAAATCTTGGAGCAAAGCAGCGAGACCAAGCCGGAGGGCGGAATCTCGGCTGTAGGCAGTGATGGACTGCGAGTGTCAGCCGAAAGAGGAACGCTGATTGTTGAAATCCCCGAAGCCGCCACGGTCACTCTTGTGCGAATAGATGGTATGGCTATTCGGATAAGCCTCTCGGCGGGTGTCAACCGCATATCCCTCCCCTCAGGGGTATATCTGTTAGGGGGCGCCAAGATTGTGCTGTAAGAAACATAAAAAAGCCATCCCGAGTGGGGATGGCTTTTTTTGTAGTCTTTAAGCGAGCCGCTGGGCTTACTTGCGGATACCAAGCTCTTTTTGGCCGACGATGGCGCGGTAGCGGTTGATGTCTTTGCGCATCAGGTAGTCGAGAAGACGACGACGCTTACCTACCAGCATCTTCAGAGCGCGCTGAGTTGTATGATCTTTGTGATTTGACTTCAGATGCTGAGTCAAATGAGCAATACGGACTGAGAATAATGCAATCTGTGCTTCAGGTGAGCCAGTGTCAGTCTTGCCCTTACCGTACTTCTCGAAGATCTCTACTTTCTGTTCAGAACTTAGATGCATTCTTACTAAAGTTAAGTGATTAATAATTGAAATTTGTCGAAAGACGGTGCAAAGGTACGACTTTTCCTCGAAACTACAAAATTTTATTTCAAAGAGAGCGCAACGTAGATTCAATTTCTAAATGCAACTTTTCTGTAGCATCTCGTAGAACACTT
>CAZRYC010000058.1:0-14245 GCA_964604175.1 uncultured Bacteroides sp. | reverse complement strand
CAATAGTGCCGTCGGCTGCAGCAAGCCGGGCTATCCAGCCCACGGCATCGTATAACTTAATGTAGTCTGTTGTCACGTTATTTGATTTTCTTTCCACTCCATGCTATTTTAAACATTAGCCTATCAGCTTAAGCAGTTTCTTCTCGGGCACATCGGGGAACAAGCCCTTAAAGTGCTGGAGAATCCGTTTATAAGATTCCTCGGGCGATCTGTCCACGGGCAGGTTGCCATAGAGGGTTTCCGGTGTGGTGTATCGGGCTATACCCCAGCCGTAGGGACGGCCGTGGCGGTCTATGTTGTACTCAAAGTCGCAGATGACTATTCGCAATTCCATCATAAGACGCACCAGTATCGGCTCCAGACTTATTTTTTCCTCTTGGGGCTGCGCGTCCACCAGTTCGTCGGCACTTTTGCGTTTGCCTCGACCCTTGGCAAAGCTAAGCAGTCGGCGCAATTCTTTTATGGTGGCAGAGCCTTCGATCTCGATGGTCTGCAGCACGATGTCATCGAGTGCTGCAATATCTTCGTTATAAGCCAAGGGCTTGCTACGGCGATAGTTGACCAAGTCGGGCAGCCACTCTAAACTAACATATCCAGCCTTCTTGTTGAAGAACTTGCCATAGGCGCAGTGTCCCTCTTTTATCACCGGCCCTTTCCATTCCCATGGTGCCCACGGTTCGTTAGGCCACCACAGTTCTTCCGGCGTCATCTCCTCGATTGAAAATCCAGGTATGCCGCAAGGGAAGAAAGGCAGGAACCCCAGTTCAGAGACGCGCTGCTCGGTTTCCTCCATAGAGTATATCTGTTGGAATAGTATCTTCATTGTCTGCGTCGTGTTCGCCATTGTTTACGTTCTGCTTCCGGCATCTTTTCCATAGCATAGCTAAGCATGACCGATGGCATTTCGGCAACATGCAGTTCAAGGAAACGCTCTAAAGCTTCTTTGCCATTATCGTCGTGCTTGTACATCTCGCGAAGCATCCAGCCCGATGCTTTGTGCAGCAGGTCGTGCTTGCTGGTGAGTAGTGTCTCTGCCCGTGAAACCAACCTGTCATAAACGCCTTCGTGTGCGTGCCACCATGTTGCCACCATTGCTATGCGCTGCTGCCATAGCGTATGGTTTGGCAGAATCCACTCGTCCATCAGCGTCCATTCGGGATATAACAATTCATATCGGCCTATGATTTTGTAGGCACTGAGGTCCACCAAGTCCCAGTTGTTGATGTATGGATGTAGTAATAGGTATCGCTCCACGATATGTAGCATGGCATCCGCATTACGCTTCTTGCATGCTTGTTCAAATTGAGCAACTAGAATCAGCAGGGCACAGAGCCGAACTTCGTGCCATTGGCTCTTTGCCAATTCTGCAGCATCGTCGGTTGTAGTTTGCTTCCATGCCTCCCTAACCACCAATCTGACATTGGGATTGGTAACGCCGAGAAAGCGGTCTCCCTCGCCATATTCTCCAGGCCCGGTCTTAAAGAAGCGTTGATATATCGCTGCCTGTCTTTCGTTGGCAAACTGTCGGAGAGCTAATTCTATGTCCGCTTGTTCTCGCATGGTTATGCTATTCCCAACAGTTCAATTTATCGCGCAAGTCGAAGATGCAGACATTTGCTCCCTCGGCACGGAACATCTCTACGATGCACTTGCCTATGCCATGCGCACCGCCGGTTACGACAACCACCTTATCCTTGAATTCTCCCATACGCTTATTCATCTGGCTGCTGGCCATCGTGGGCAAGCCATTGACATTCGGTAAGTTTTAGATTGGTGAAGATTGCCGTAAATGATGACTCTTCCGGACTGCAGGCATAAATGCCGAATCGGATATTGCCACTGGCTTCATGCATATGGCATACACGCATCTGTCGGAATGTCTCGCCATCGTCGCTGCATTCAATGCAGAAATCGTCGTCCCTGCGGCTCAAGCGATACCACATCGATTTCACGGTTGCCGGAATCTCGGTGGTTGCCCAATCGGAGTATCCGTGATTGGTCACCACACTTCCGAGGTGCTGGAATTTCTCGTTCTCATATTCTATCGACCCTTTCAGCCAGTTCTCGCTGTCAAGATACACCACCACACCGCATTGGTCAAAACGGTGGTGGCTGTCGGCAAAATCGGTCTTTACGATGAAAGAGAAGTATTTCTCATCGGTAGTGATTTGCAAAACCGGAGCGTTGTCGTTGCGGAAGTGATAATACGTGCGTTGCCACAAGTCGGTGCCTGGAGATGTGGTAATCTTAATGCTATCTTCACTGCTGACACAATCCTTGGGCTTGCGTGTCCACACCAGGTCGCTTACCCTGAACCCGTCGCTGATCTTTACCTTGCGTTCGCTTGCCACAGGCATTGCAGCCTCTGTCCATGCCAGATAGCCGCCTTTCATGTCAATCACTTTATAGCCTTGCTCTGCCAGATAGTTGGCGGCCTCGTTGCTACGGCGACCGCTGCGGCAATACACAAAGATAGTCTTTGTCTTGTCGAGAGTCTTGGCGCCTTTGTCAAACGCCTCACGGTCGAGCCAATTAAGCAACTGGGCACCTGCAAGATGCCCTTCTGCAAACTCATCCGGGCGCCGCACAACCAGCAGGATTGCAGTCGTGTCGGCCTCCAATCGTTGCAGAAACACCTGCGGTGCCACAACCTCCACATTCTCATTTGAGGGTGCCTTGCACCCATTGGCTGCTGTCAAGCCGAGCGCTGCCAATATCATTGTCAAAATATTCTTCATTGCACTAACGCTTATTCATTTCCTTCTTTTTTCAGCAATTCTATAGCTTGCTTTCCCGTGATCCGATCAATCGTCATTTCCAGCATCACCACTCGAGAGAAACCTTTTGCCAATTCCGCCTCCAGTTCTTGTTCATCGGGGTTGCAGCGCCGACCGATAATTTTGGCTGCTTCAAACCTCTCGCTCTCGTCTTCGATTATACGTATGCGGCCAAAGACGATTACACTGCGGAAATATGTGGTGAATTTCTCGGGATGCACTTCGTCCTGGTCTATTACGCAGAACGACGCATTGCCGTTCTCGCGTATTAGGCCGAGCTTGTGTCCTTCCTTTGCGCAATGAAATATCAGCCTGGCGTGATCAACGGCATGGCTCAACGGCACTGCATAGGGCATCATATCCTTGCCACATAGAGCCAAAACACCCGATGTGTTGCGTCGCAAAATATCCATGCACTCCTCCTGGGGAAGTTGCTGCTTGAATCGTCTCATCCTTCTCTCCATCAGTGTACCATTTTTAGTCCGATAATCGAGATTATCAATGTAGTGATGAAAAACATGCGCCAGAATGTTGCTGGCTCGTGGAAAAATATTATGCCCGCAATCACTGTGCCCACGGCGCCAATGCCTGTCCATACAGGATAGGCCGTACCGATGGGAATGGTTTGCACTGCCTTGGCCAGCAATATCATACTCAAAGTCAGCATGACAATGAAGCCCGCGCCCCATGACCACCAAGCAACACCTTCAAGTCCTTTCATCTTGCCAAGACAGAAGGCAAATCCTGTCTCGCAAAAGCCAGCTATTATCAGTATAATCCAATTCATATGTAAATGTTTCAATAACTCTCAATCTGGGCTATAGGATGCGACCCATTTCGTAGGCTTGGTTCAGAGCCTTGTGGCCAGCGATATCACAGCGCTCGTTTACTCCACCGGCAAAGACCACGCCTTTGAGCGTAGCTTTCTCGAAGCAGTCCACCCAGCCTTGCACGGCCTTGACTGTGCCTTTCACTGTGTAGTCTTCATCTTCGGCTGCTGTGGCCAGCAGATACACATCGCGGAATTGATAGTCAGACGAATACAGCGGATTGGCCCGGTCTATCATGGTCTTCATCTGACCGCTTACGCTGTAGTAATATACCGGTGTGGCCCAGACGATGACCTCTGCGTGGAGCATTTTTTCGCGGATGATGTCTGCATCATCGTGTATTACGCAACGCTGCGTCTTGCCACAGGTCAAGCATCCCAGGCAGAACTTGATGTCCTTTCCAATTAGGCTTACTACTTCCACTTCATTGCCCGCATCGCGTGCACCTCGAGCAAACTCAGCCGCAAGAGTGTCAGAGTTGCCTCCTTTGCGAGGGCTGGTGCATATAATCAGTACCTTTTTCATATTTTAGATAGTAAAAAATAATGACAAATTTACATAGAAAATGTAAGATTACCAAATGAACTCGTTTAAACTTTTCACCAATGGTACTTTTTGAGTCTTTTTGGTTGTTTTCTTCAGCCTCATCAGTCATAATAGAACCCCATTACTCCATCTTCGGCTTTGAAAACATCTCAAAAATCCTCTAAAAAGTCCTCATTGTCGAAAAGTTTAAACGAGTTCAATATTAAGCCATAAACCGAGGCCAAAATTTTGTCGTTCGGAGGAAGAGTTGTATCTTTGTAATTCAAGTTTCTCAAGCCTTAAGTGCCTGGAGGGCACGTCTGTGGATAACTCACGGCATTAAGCCGTGGGATATCCTCAGGCATGCACTCCGTGCACTACTTAAGAAACTTGGTTTTTAAATCTGTTTTTTCTTTCTATAAGCAGGGTGTTGCTAAGGTTTCGTTCCGTCAAAAAATTGGGTAGGGTATAACATTATGCGGATGAGAAGTGTTATTAGAATAAAAATAAGCTGAAATGAATGTCAATTTAAAGATATGGCCGCTTATTGCGGCCTTAACGATACCAATGATGATGAATGCCAAGAAATCGTATATCTTCTACGCTAATGGTGTAGAGGAGGTGGAAGCCGTGGCCACGGTAGATGCATTGCGCCGTGGCGGCATGGAGGTGGTGACAGTATCGATAGAAGAAACTCCCGAAGTTGTAGGCGCCACTGGTCAAAAGTTAGTGGCGGATTCTCTGATTACCGAAATCAACCCCCAAGATGCAGAATGGATAATAATACCCGGCGGAATGCCTGGGGCACCTAATCTGCATGCTAATGCTCAAGTCAATCAAATAATTAAGGATCAGTGGTTGCGAGGCGGCAAAGTGGCAGGCATCTGCGCCGGCCCGGCAGTGGTGCTCGCTCCTACGGGCATACTGAAAGGCATGAAAGCCACCTGCTACCCTGGATTAGGCAAAGAGATAGAGGCCGGTGGCGGCTCCTATGTGGAGCAGCCTGTAGTGGTGGATGGCAGGCTTATCACATCCGAGGGGCCTGGCACTACCTTGCAGTTCGCGGGAGCTATCTTAGCTGCCACCGAAGGACAGGGCAAGTCAGCAGAGACCTTGGAAAGCATGCTTGTGAAATGATAAAGAGATGGAAAGAAAAAAAGCGAGAGATGGAGTAATGCCATCTCTCGCTTGCTGTATTGGGATCTGATATTTCTATTTGATAAGATACTGAGAAGATATGGATTCATTCTCGTGGACGCGTCGGATCGTGTCGGCAAAGAGACGAGCTACCGATAGCACGGTGCACTTCTTGCAATCCTTGTGATAGGGGATGGAGTTGGTGAATATAATCTCTTCGAGGGCGCTATTGTTCACTCGCTCGGTGGCGGGGTCGCTCATGATTGCGTGAGAGCAAAGTGCGCGCACGCTCTTAGCGCCATTCTGCTTCATCAGGTCGGCAGCCTTGGTGATAGTGCCCGCGGTGTCAACCATATCATCGAGGAGCACCACATTCTTGTCCTTAACATCTCCAATCACAGTCATAGTCTCTACGACATTGGCTTTGGCGCGCTGTTTGTGGCAAAGCACCAGAGGCACATCGAGATACTTAGAATAACTGTTGGCACGCTTGGCACCGCCCACATCGGGAGCGGCAATTACCAGATTGTCGAGATTGAGTGATTGGATATATGGGATGAATACCGATGAAGCATAGAGATGATCCACAGGCACATTGAAGAAACCTTGTATCTGATCCGCATGGAGATCCATAGTGATTACGCGGTCCACTCCGGCGGTGGTGAGCAAGTCCGACACCAGCTTAGCAGCAATCGACACGCGGGGCTTATCCTTGCGATCCTGTCGAGCCCATCCAAAATAGGGGATAACGGCAATGACCGACTTGGCGGAAGCGCGCTTGGCGGCATCAATCATCAACAGCAGCTCCATGAGATTGTCGCTGTTGGGGAATGTCGATTGCACCAAATACACTTCCCGACCGCGAATCGACTCCTCAAAAGAGACCTCGAACTCACCATCGGCGAAATGCAAGATGTTCATTTGGCCAAGGGGCACACCCAGTTCTTTACAAATCTCCTCGGCGATGTACTGCGACTTAGTGCCAGAGAAGATTTTAAGAGGCGGAAGAATATTGCTCATATAGAAATGATGTTTTCTGATTGCAAAGTTAGAGAATTTTTAGGAATCGGTGAAGAGATTCACTGTTTTTTTTGTGAGGACCCGCGATTTTTATGAGTTAATCTCCATATTACCGCCCCATGGGCAGGAATAGATGTGGGGAAAGGAGCTTGGGCAGAGAATTGCTTCTGAGCCACCTCTCCAGTGAGGAGGTCTGTGGCGCGATATTTGCCTGGTACGATATCCCACATGTCCAAAGCCAACTCAGGGATGTTGATAGCGCAATCGGCCTTCTCATCGGCAAAGTTTACGGCAATGAGTATCAGAGTGTTGCCAGCATGTCGCATAAAAGCGTACTGACGGTGGGGATTGAATTCTGGGTTGGACCAATTCACATACATGAGGTCGAAAAATTCGCCCTCGCTAATGGCTTTTTCCTTGTTGCAAAGCTTTAGTATTCGAGCATAGAGATCGCGTAGGGCTTGCTGGTCGGGAGTGAGAGCCCCATCGCAATGGCCGCGATTGAGCCATGCTTGCACGCTTGGCATCACCCAATAGTCAAATATAGAAGTGCGCCCATCATCACCGCTGTATCCAGCGATGCCGGCTGCATCCTCGCCAAGCTCTTGGCCCATATATATCATCATGGGGCCAGTGGAAATCATAGAGCTTACTACCAGGGCTGGCACCACTTTGCGGGCGTCTCCAGCGTAGAAGCGACTTGCATAGCGCAGCTCATCGTGATTTTCCAGGAAGTTGAGCATGTTTGGAGCTATGCCTTCCACAGTCTGCCAGCAGCTTGTAATTTTAGCAGCTGACACATTATGGCAATCGATGCCATAAAGAGTGTCGTAGAGGTTAACCTTGTCATAGAGGTAATCGAAGCCAGCTTGGATATATGGGCGATAGAGCTGGATATCGTAGATTTCGGCTATGAATTTTACGTTGGGATAGCGCTTCTTCACAGTGGGGATGGCCCATTGCCAGAATTCGAGTGGCACCATATGAACCATATCGCAGCGGAAGCCATCAATACCCTTTGCTGCCCAATAGCGCATGATATGCAGCATCTTGAACCATGTGCTTGGAATGGGATCAAAACAGCGATTTCCATTCCAGGGGTCGATGCCGTAGTTGAGCTTTATGGTATCGTACCAGTTGTTCTTGTCGGGGAAGGCTGTATAGCAGTCATCACCGGAAGCCTTAGCCGGGAACTCCACATAGGCATCCGCTCCTTCGCCCAGGTTTACGCCCCGAGGCGCGAATTGCTGGCGATTGATGTAGAAAAAATTGTTGCTGGGAGAGAAGAACATATCAATGTCGTCTCCATCTCCCAGGTCTTTGATACCGCGGGGCTTTGCATCGCTGCGGTATTGACGAGCCACATGATTGGGAACGAAATCCAAAATTACTTTCAGGCCAGCATCATGTGTGCGCTTGACCAAAGCTTCAAATTCACCGATTCGGTTAGGCACATCCTCGGCCAGATCGGGGTCGATATCGTAATAGTCAGAAATGGCGTATGGGCTGCCGGCATGGCCCTTGACCACATGCGGATTGTCGCGTGGAATACCGTATAAAGTATAATCGGCATCATGGGCGTGCTCTATAACACCGGTGTACCATATGTGCGTGACCCCTAACTTTTTTATCTCCTTTAGGATGGTAGGAGTGATGGAATTGAGTTTGCCACACCCATTTTGGATAATAGTGCCACCCGGCACTGGGTGCTCGCAATAGTTGGTGTAGAGGCGAGGAAGAAGCTGATAGATGATTGGCTTTGGCATAAGTCTATTTATTTTGCCGGCTGATCCTTCTCTGCAGAAGATTCTGCGGCTTTTGTGATGTCAGGTTTCCACCAACCGGCATCGCGCAAGGCTTTGCGAGTGTTGATGTAGCCGGAATTGAATATTTTTTTAGCCTCCTTGAGGCTGAATACATTAAGGTGTGAGATTTCTTGGGTGCGCACTACTAAGTCGCACATCTTCATGTCGAGCTCTTGGTTGCTTTTTGCAAGAAGGGTGTAGGTGCGCATAGCGATGTCAAACAGTGATGTAATCTCTCCTGGGGGCACTTGATTGATAGGGCTTACATTGATGCCGATGAGCAGATCGCATTTGTCGCGGATGGTCCAAGCCGGCAAGTTTCTGAGCACGCCCCCATCCACATAGTTGTAACCATTGATTTTGACAGGCGGGATAGCGATGGGAATGCTGCAAGAGGCAGTAATGATTGGTCCGATTTCGCCAGCATGGAACTCTTCGGGACGGCCTGTATCGAAATTAGTGACGCCGATGTAGGTGGGTAATCGCAAATCTTCAAGATTTTTGAATTGTCCCAGGGCGCGAGTTATAAAATTAATGAATTTCTCGATTTTGATTACTCCGCCTTTGCCCCATGTAAGCTCGGTGAAATCCGAGAGCTTTGTCATGGTAAACATATCGAGAATCCTTTGAGGAGGCACCCCGGCGGAGTAAAGTACGGCAGCAATTGATCCGGCACTGACCCCGGCTATAATGCAAGGCTTTATGCCTGCCTCCTCAATGGCCTTTAGAGCCCCAGCATGGGCTATGCCGCGCGCGCCACCTCCGCTGAGGGCTACTCCAACGCTTTTCCCCTCAGGAAACGCAGGCAGCTTGATGCCGGATTTTTTACTCTGCTCTAACATGAAAGCAAAATTAGTAATTTTTTCTCATTATTTATCCATTTTACTCCATTTTCGTAATAATTTTTGTAATTTTGCACTCTGAAAAACAGATATAACCGCAATGGAAGAGTTAGCTACGAAATACAACCCCGCCGAGGTTGAGGATAAATGGTACAACTATTGGGTGGATAATCGCCTGTTCCGCTCATTGCCAGATGCTCGTGAACCCTATACTATAGTGATACCCCCGCCAAATGTGACTGGTATCTTGCACATGGGTCACATGCTTAATAACACTATCCAGGACATATTGGTGCGCCGCGCTCGCCAGCAAGGAAAGAATGCGCTGTGGGTGCCAGGCACTGACCATGCCTCTATATCTACCGAGACCAAGGTAATACAAAAGCTTGCGGCAGAGGGAATTAAAAAGACTGACCTCACGCGCGAACAGTTTCTGGAGCATGCCTGGGAATGGACACGCAAACATGGCGGCATCATATTGCAACAACTCCGAAAATTAGGCGCATCATGTGACTGGGATCGCACGGCTTTCACGATGGACGAGATACGCAGCCAGAGCGTGATCAAGGTCTTCTGCGACCTTTACGACAAGGGACTAATCTACCGTGGCCTGCGCATGGTGAACTGGGATCCCGAAAATCGCACAGCTATCAGCGACGACGAAGTATTCTATGTAGAAGAGCATAGCAAGCTTTACTATCTCAAATATTATGTGGCTGATGATGATATGACTGGAGAGACCGGGGCTGAAGGCGAGGTAGTGCACCGTGATGCCCAGGGGCGCCGCTATGCAGTGGTGGCTACCACTCGCCCGGAGACCATAATGGGCGATACAGCCATGTGCATCAATCCTAAAGATCCCAAGAACCAATGGCTCAAGGGCAAGAAAGTGATCATACCTCTTGTGGATCGTGTAATCCCAGTGATTGAAGACCGCTATGTGGATGTGGAGTTCGGTACAGGTTGCCTCAAGGTTACTCCCGCTCATGACAAGAATGACAATATGTTGGGCAAAACCCACGACCTCAAGACCATCGATATCTTCAATGACGATGCCACTGTCAACGAAGTTTCAGCCTTGCTTGATGACGGCAGTGTAAACCCCAAGACTAAAAAATATGTGGGTATGGATCGCTTCGCAGTGCGCGAAGCCATAGCCAAGGACTTGGAGCAAGCCGGCTTAATGGAGAAGATAGAGGCATACGACAATAAGGTAGGATGCAGCGAACGCACCAAGGTGCCCATCGAACCCAAGCTTAGCTTGCAATGGTTCATCAAAATGAAACACTTTGCCGACATCTCCCTGGGTCCGGTGATGGATGACTATATTAAATTTGTACCTGAAAAATACAAAACCACATATCGCATTTGGCTGGAGAACATCCAGGATTGGTGCATAAGCCGACAGCTATGGTGGGGACACCGCATACCGGCCTACTACTATGGCGAAGACGACAAGATAGTGGTGGCTCCCACAGCTGAGGAAGCGTTGGAAAAAGCCCGCAAGGCATCAGGGAACGCGGCTCTGCAAATGAGCGATTTGCGGCAAGACCCGGATGCTCTGGATACCTGGTTCTCCAGCTGGCTGTGGCCAGTGTCGCTATTCAATGGCATCTTGGATCCTAACAATGAGGAAATAAAATATTACTATCCGACTGCTACTCTGGTTACTGGTCCGGACATTATCTTCTTCTGGGTAGCCCGTATGATTATGGCAGGCTATGAATATGTAGGGGACAAACCTTTTAGCAATGTATATTTTACAGGCATCGTACGCGACTCGATAGGCCGCAAGATGTCGAAGATGCTTGGCAATTCACCTGATCCACTTGAGCTTATAGCGCAGTACGGGGCAGATGGAGTGCGCATGGGCTTGATGCTTGCGGCTCCAGCCGGCAACGATATAATGTATGATGACAAACTGGTGGAGCAGGGCAGAAACTTCTGCAACAAGATTTGGAATGCCTTCCGCCTTGTCAAAGGGTGGGAAGTGAATGATAAGCTGGAGCAGCCAAAAGCTGCTGCCGAGGCTATCAACTGGTTTGGCGCTCAACTCGATCGCACACTGGCTGAGGTGGAGGATTCATTCAAGAAATTCCGTCTCAATGAGGCCCTGATGGCTGTATATAAGCTATTCTGGGACGAGTTCTCCAGCTGGTATCTGGAGATGGTCAAGCCAGCCTACCTGCAGCCCATAGATAAAGCGACTTTTGAGGCCACTTTGGGCTACTTTGACACCTTGCTGCGCTTGCTACATCCATTCATGCCCTTTATCACTGAAGAATTGTGGCAGCACTTGGCCGAACGCCAAGAGGGAGAAAGCATCATGTATGCACAGCTTCCGGACCCCACAGCTTATGATGAGGGCCTAATTAAGGCTATGGATTATACCAAGGAAGTGGTGAATGGTGTGCGCGGAGTGCGCGCAAAGAAGAACATCCCGCAGAAGGATGCGCTTGTGCTTAACGCCATAGCCACCCAGGCAGTACCCAATGCCGAGATTGTCAGCAAGCTTGGAAATCTGAAAGCTATCAATGTGGGAGTGGAAAAAGATCCCGCTGCAGCTTCGTTCTTGGTTGGAACTGACGAGTATAATGTGCCGCTGACACAGAATATCGATGTCGAGGCCGAACTTGAAAAGATACAGAAAGACTTGGCTCACGAGCAGGGCTTTAAGGCTTCGGTAGAGAAGAAACTCAGCAACGAGCGCTTTGTAAACAACGCCCCGGCCAAAGTGGTGGAGCTTGAGCGCAAGAAGCTTAGCGATAGCGAGGCACGAATCGCATCGTTGCAAGCTCGCATTGATGCCTTGAAGAAATGAATTGGCAGCTGTTCTGGACATTTTTTAAAATTGGAGCTTTCACTTTCGGTGGCGGCTGGGCTATGATAGGCGTAATCGAAAGGGAAATAGTGGATAAATATCATTGGATCGACCGCGAAGAGTACTACGACCTCTTGGCGGTCGCCCAGTCTTTGCCAGGGCTCTTGGCAGTAAACATTGCGGTAGCTGTAGGCGACAAGTTAGGCGGCCGAAAGTCAAGCATCTATGCTGCTTTGGGCACAATTTTGCCACCCTTTCTGATTATCTTGGCCATTGCCATCTTCCTGACACCAGATTTGATTAAGAATAATCCTACGTTGTCGGCTATCTTCAAGGGTATTCGTCCGGCTGTAGTGGCGTTAATCTTGGCTCCGGTAGTCACTGCTGGCAAAAATGCCAAGCTCAATTGGGTCACTATATGGATCCCTGTGAGTGTAGCTGGATTGATATGGTCAAAACTTCCAGTGGTGTCAAATCCAATACTATGGATAGTGCTGGGAGGAATAGGGGGTTATTTAGCCTTCAGACAATCCATGAAATCCGCATCCCAAAACTGAAAACCGAAAACCGAAAACTGAAAACTGAAAACCAACCCACCTAATGATCTATTTGCGCTTAATATGGAGCTATCTTAAAATCGGCCTCTTCGGCTTTGGAGGCGGCTATGCCATGCTGGCTCTGATAGAGAATGAGATAGTAGGCCCGGGATGGATTACCGAACAGATATTTACAGACATTGTGGCTATCTCGCAAATGACACCTGGCCCTATTGGCATCAACAGTGCCACATATATAGGATATGTGGTGCCAGGCCAGTGCGACTCTTCGTTGGGCTCTCCTATATGGGGCATATTGGGATCTGTTATTTGTACCATAACAGTGATGTTGCCATCATTTATTTTGGTAGCATATACAAGCCATTTCATACGCAAACATCATGAGAGCGCCTATGTCAAGGGTGTATTCATGGGATTGCGCCCAGTGGTGGTAGGCTTGATTGCATCAGCGGCCCTTTTGCTGATGAATGAGGCTAATTTTGGTGCGGAAACCTATGAGATTGCCTGTAGCATTGGCATCTGCGCTGTAGCTTTTTGCATGGCGTTCTTTTGGAAAGTCCATCCCATTTTGATAGTATGTCTGGCTGGTTTGGCTGGTTTCTTGCTTTTCTGATATGAATTATCCCGAGACAGTAGAATGGCTATATGAGCAATTGCCAATGTTTCAGTCGCTTGGGACTGGAGCGTACAAGCCAGGGCTTGACACCGCGCACAGGCTTGACGATGCCTTTGGCAACCCGCATCGCGCTTTCAAATCTGTGCATGTGGCAGGCACCAATGGAAAGGGTAGCGTAAGCCATACGGTTGCGGCTGTGCTTCAGGCGCAGGGCTTCAAAGTAGGGCTATACACCTCTCCTCACTTAGCTGATTTCCGCGAGCGCATACGCGTCAACGGCGAGAAAGTGAGCGAGGAATTTGTGGTGGAGTTTGTACATAGATATCAAGAAATGGATTTAGGCTTGAGCCCCTCATTCTTTGAACTTACCACTATACTGGCTTTCAATTACTTTAAAAAGCAAGGAGTGGATTACGCTGTGATAGAGGTGGGACTTGGTGGGCGCCTTGATACCACAAATATTATTCATCCCGAGCTGTGCGTAATCACTAATATTTCACTTGACCATACCGCTCTGCTTGGCCATACAGAGGCTGAGATCGCTCGAGAAAAGGCTGGAATAATAAAGAGTGGGGTGCCAGTGGTGATAGGAAAAGCACAAAAAGAGGTGCGAGAGGTGTTCGCTCAGAAAGCTGCAGAGGTAGGAGCTCCAATCGTTTTTGCGCAGGACACTCCCTATGAATATCAAGCTGATGAAGAAAGCGTCTGTTTTCTGGATTTTCATGGCTTTAAGCCTGTACATTATCGCTTGAGTGGTGAATTTCAAGTGGAAAATGGGAATACTGTGCTGCACGCGTTGCCTTTCTTGCGAGTATCTGACGAAGCAATTCTTACCGGCATGAGCCAAGTCACAGAGCTTACGCACATTATGGGCCGCTGGATGAAACTTAGAGAAGCCAATCCCGAAGTGGTGTGCGACACAGGGCATAACCCTGGGGCTTGGCATTATCTGGGAGCAAGACTGGAGAAAATTAGTCGCCGGCAGCGGCTATTTATGGTGATAGGCTTTGCAAACGACAAGGATATAGAGAGGATAATGGAATATTTGCCGCGCGAGGCAGAATATTTTTTTGTGCAACCTCAGGTAAAGCGTGCGGCAAAGGCAAAGGATTTGGTCGCAATGGCTGAGTGCCACGGGCTGAAATGTCAAGCATGCGGCACAGTGGCGGCAGGGTATGAAAAAGCCCTCGCCGAAAGCCGGGAGGGCGATTTCATTTTTATTGGAGGCTCCAACTATGTGGTAGCCGAGATTATTCAATCCTGTAAGCGCTCAATTTAATTTTTAAAAGAATGAGTAATTTTGCTGCAAAAAAGC
>CAZRYC010000057.1:0-14603 GCA_964604175.1 uncultured Bacteroides sp. | reverse complement strand
AGCGCGACACTGGCAGTGTCGAGGTGAGCGGTTCGAGTCCGCTATACTCCACAAAATTAAGGTTGTTGGCTTTCAGGCCGACAACCTTAATTTTTCTCAGTCTTCTTATTAAACGGGCTCTAATTACTTGGAGTTGTATTTGTGTTTGGATTTGAGCCCGATCATGTTTTTTAGGATTTTGAGGACAACCTCTTTGTTGGTATAGCCTTCGAGTGGGCGTCCGGCAAGTCGGCGGTCAACTTTATGCTGAGCCCGGAGATTGGCTTGGTCCAGCTCTTTCTGTTGATCAACCCTGGAGATTAGGGTTGCTATGCCTTCAGGCACAGGGGGTGCCACATCGGGAATTGGGAGCACAGATAGCTCATCTTCAGTAAAGTTGTGTTTCGCCCACTTCTTTGCTTCTTTCACCGGAATGTATTCTTTGTCAATAATATACATCTCCATATTAGTGTCCACATAGAAAGGCTCATCGTAAGGGTTAAAGCCAAACATATTTCTACCACGGCCCTGGCTCTCGACAGCGCAGCTCACAAAATCCAAGTCGCGAGCATAGATGGTGTCAGTGGCCACATGGCGAAAATCATAGTTGATCTTGAACTTGTCAAATTCCATGGCATTTCTCTGGTTCCACCAATCGTTGCCATCGTCTTCGAAAACATTCACAGCCGGTCGGAAAAAGGCCGACAGCCCCGGCACGAGCCTTCGGCTTGCCGTATCCACCAATGCATTAATCTTAAGGGTGATACCTTCACCATTCTTAAGCCAAATCCGAGCAGCGCTGTATTTGCCATGGAGGGTATCAGTGGCGATTTCATTGCCAATCAGAGGCCGGGGAATCGGAAGACGATCGACAAGACCAATCCAATCGCTCCAAGTGAAATGCTCGTTGAAGTTGTCGCTTACGCTGTCGAGTCCAGCCTTGTTCTTGAAATGAAAATAAGATTTAGCCGAGAGGAGGCGTGGCTGAGACCAACCCTTGTATCTGCCATTCTTCCCGGCTGGCAACATAAAATCAATCCATTTCTCTCGAAACATCAGAGCCGTGTCAGTGTAGGTGTACAATAGAGAATAATCCCTTACATAGGCTAAGACATGAAGCATTCTCTGGTCTTTTGCATTGACCACCACCTCCCTCAATTCGATTGAGTCTTTCCATTGAGTGGCAGCTTGCGCAGAGAATAATGCAAATGATGTTATAAGCATTATGAAAATCCTATACCACATACATATGATTTTATCAACATGCAAATTTACCAAATAATCTCTATTATAGAAATTTTATCATAAAAATTACGTATATCAAGTTAAGAGCCAGGGAAGCATGTCGGTGGGTAATTGCGGATCTTTGGTGTGTTTTTTCATTTTTTTTGAAAATTGTTTTGTCAATTCAAAAATATACTTTAAATTTGCAGCATAAATCAAGAAAAATGCGACAATTTAGCGTAAATAACTATTGGTGGTGGCGCTTGCAGTATTCCAATTGCGAGTGACTAAGCCATTGTGTGAATGTTAATGATACTACCGGGGCCTGAAGCACTTGCATCAGGCCCCGCTTTTTTACTGAAAATACTTACAATATGACTTACAACGTTGACGACTTGGGATATTACGGCACCTATGGAGGGGCCTACATCCCAGAAATATTGCACCAGTGCGTGCTCGATCTCAAAAACGCTTATCTGAGCATCATCGATGATCCAGAGTTCCAGAAAGAATTCCGTGGCCTGCTGCGCGACTACGCCGGCCGCCCATCCCCGCTCTACTATGCGCGGCGCCTAAGCAATCGCTACGGGTGCAAGATCTACCTTAAGCGCGAAGACCTCAATCATACCGGGGCTCACAAAATCAACAATGCACTGGGGCAAGCCCTATTGGCAAAGCGCATGGGCAAGAAGCGCATCATCGCCGAGACTGGGGCCGGCCAGCACGGTGTGGCCACTGCCACAGTGTGCGCCCTGTTAGGAATGGAGTGCGTAGTGTACATGGGCAAGACCGATGTAGCGCGCCAGCATCTCAATGTGGAACGCATGAAGATGCTTGGGGCAGAGGTGCGGCCAGTGACCAGCGGCAACATGACCCTCAAAGATGCCACAAACGAAGCCATCCGTGACTGGTGCTGCCACCCTGCTGACACTTACTACATCATCGGAAGCACAGTAGGCCCACACCCTTACCCTGACATGGTGGCTCGCCTACAGTCAGTAATCAGCGAAGAGATTAAATGGCAGCTCCAAGAACATGAAGGGCGCGATTACCCCGACGTGCTGATGGCTTGCGTGGGCGGAGGCAGCAACGCCGCTGGCACCGTGTACCACTATCTCGATGATGACCGCGTGCGCATCATCCTGGCCGAAGCCGGAGGCAAGGGCATCGACACCGAAATGACAGCAGCCACCATCCAGCGCGGAAAGCCCGGCATCATCCACGGCTCCAAGACCTTAGTGATGCAAGATGCCGATGGCCAGATACAAGAGCCCTACTCGCTCTCAGCCGGCCTTGACTATCCCGGCATCGGCCCCATGCACGCCAATCTGGCTAAGACCGGGCGCGCCACAATCTTAGCCGTCAACGATGACGAGGCTGTGAAGGCGGCCTACGAGCTCACACTGCTCGAAGGCATTATCCCGGCCCTGGAGAGCGCGCATGCATTAGGGGCTCTGCCTAAGGTAGAGTTCAAGCCCTCTGATGTGGTAGTGCTCACTGTGAGCGGCAGAGGCGACAAAGACATCGAAACCTATCTCAACAATAAGCCATGAAACAATACAAATATCAGGTGCATCACCGCACCATGCTGGGCGATCTGGTGACTCCGGTAAACGCCTACCTCAAACTGCGCGACAGCTTCCCGCAAAGTGCTCTGATGGAGAGCAGCGACTTCCACGGAGGAGAGAACGGCCGCTCCTTCATTGGCCTTGACCCTATAGCATCTATTGGGATCTGCCATGGCAAAGCTACTCTGCAATACCCCGACGGTGAGACTGTGATAAAGCCCATAACTGAAGATTACAAGGTGGAAGATGCCTTTGAAGAGTTCATGGGGAGCTTCCATGTAGAGGGCGAATACAGCGACTATTGCGGTCTCTATGGCTACACTACCTTCAATGCCGTGCATTACTTCGAAGGCATTCCCATCAAGGATAGCACTGACGCCACCAACGATGCTCCGGACATTCTTTACATTCTTTACAAATATATCATCGTATTCAATGATTTCCGCAGCGAGCTCACCATCATCGAGATGTTGGGATACAATGAAGAGCCAGGGATTCAGCGAGTAATAAATGCCATCAACAGCAATCAGTGCGCCACATACGATTTCCGCGCCATTGGCCCCATCAGCAGCCCTATCACCGATGATGAGCATAGAGAGAACATTCGCCGAGGGATAGCGCACTGCAAGCGCGGCGATGTGTTCCAGATTGTGCTCTCGCGTCGATTCGTACAAAAATTCGAGGGTGACGATTTCAAGCTCTATCGCGCCTTGCGCAGCATCAATCCCTCGCCCTATCTCTTCTACTTCGATTTTGGAGGCTACCGCATCTTCGGAAGCAGTCCCGAGACACACTGCAAGATTACCCATGGCCATGCCAGCATAGACCCCATCGCCGGCACCATGCGGCGCAGCGGCGACCCCAAGAAAGATCAGGAAATCACAGCAGCCCTGCTGGCCGACCCCAAAGAGAATGCCGAGCATGTGATGCTGGTGGATCTGGCTCGCAACGACCTAAGCCGCAACTGCCATGATGTAAAAGTGGACTTCTACAAAGAGCCTCAGTATTACAGCCATGTAATTCATTTGGTAAGCCGAGTAAGCGGAGAATTATATCCCACAGCCAATCCCATCAAGGCTTTTATCGACACCTTCCCGGCTGGCACCCTCAGCGGAGCTCCCAAAGTTAGAGCCATGCAGCTGATTAGCGAATACGAGCCGCATGCCCGCGGCGCTTACGGCGGGTGCGTAGGCTTTATCGGCCTCAACGGCGACCTCAACCAAGCCATCACCATCCGCACCTTTGTAAGCCGCAACAATGAGCTGTGGCTGCAAGCTGGGGGCGGCATAGTGGCCAAAAGCAATGTGGAGAACGAGCTGCAAGAAGTCAACAACAAGCTTGGAGCCCTAAACAAAGCCATCATCTTAGCCTCAGAAATGTAATAGCCATGATAGTAATAATAGACAACTACGACTCTTTCACATACAACCTGCGCCACCTGGTACTCGAGTTAGGGGCTGAGGTGGATGTGCTGCGCAACGATAAGTTTCGCCTCGAAGAGCTTCAAAAATACGATAAGATCATCCTTTCTCCCGGTCCGGGCATTCCCTCGGAAGCCGGTCTGCTGCTGGATGTCATCCGCGCTTATGCCGGGAAGAAGCCAATGTTGGGAGTATGCCTTGGCCACCAAGCCATAGGCGAGGTATTCGGCGGCTCGCTCACCAATCTTGACAGCGTGTATCATGGGGTGCAAACGCCCGTGGACATTGTGCCGGGAACCGATTATCTATTTGCCGGACTTCCAGAGCGAATCGAAGTAGGGCGCTACCACAGCTGGGTGGTAGATCGCGACACAATGCCCAAATGCTTGGAAATCACTGCCACAAGCCCTGAGGGCTTGGTGATGGCCCTGCGTCATAAAGAATACGATATCCACGGCATACAGTTTCACCCGGAATCGGTACTCACTCCTCAAGGCAAAACCATAATTCAAAACTTCCTTAACGGCAAATAAAACTCCCATGAAAGAAATACTGCAAAGATTATTCAATAATGAAGAGCTTAGCCGCCACGATGCTTTCAGCGTGATGCTCAACATGACCGGCGGCAAATACAATGATGCCCAACTCGCCGCCCTGCTGGCAGCTTATCGCATGCGCCCCGTGAGCGTAGATGAGATGATAGGCTTCAGGGAAGCCCTATTGGCTACTCGCATTCCGGTTGATCTGGATGAGTACAACCCTATCGACATCGTAGGCACAGGCGGTGATGGCAAAAACACCTTCAACATCAGCACAGCAGCCTGCGTGGTGGTAGCGGCAGCCGGATACAAGGTGGCCAAGCATGGCAATTACGGCGCAAGCTCGGTGAGCGGAGCCAGCAATGTGATAGAGAACATGGGCGTGAAATTCACCACCGATCCTGACCAGATGCGCAAGAGCCTTGATGAATGCAATTTCACATACCTGCATGCGCAGCTTTTCAATCCGGCTATGAAAGCCGTAGGCCCAGTGCGCAAGGCATTAGGCACGCGCACAATATTCAATCTGTTGGGCCCGCTGGTCAATCCTTATCTGCCCAAGCGCCAGCTCTTAGGCGTGGCTGATTTGCAACAGATGAGACTGTATGTGAATGTGTTTGAACGCTTGGGAATGGATTTCGCCGTGGTTACCAGCCTTGACGGCTATGATGAAATCTCTCTCACTGACAAATTCAAGGTCGACACCAAGCATTACCAGATGATACGCACTCCGGAAGAGTTAGGTTTCAAGCGCGCCAAGCAAAGTGACCTCTACGGAGGCGAGACACCGGCCGAGGCAGCCAAAATATTTGTGGATGTGCTTAGCAACAAGGGGTCAGAAGCGCAGACAAATTGCGTACTGGCCAATGCAGCCTTCGCCATCCAAGTGATTGAGCCACAGCGCAGCATCGAGGATTGTATCGCAATAGCTCGCCAAGCTTTGGATAGCGGCAAAGCCATCGAAACCTTAAAAAAATACATCGCGCTCAACTCATGAATGATATCTTACAGGAAATCATAGCCAACAAGCGCATTGAGGTGGACGAGGCTAAAAAGCTTCTGCCACAGCATGAGTTGGAAGCTATGCTGCAACCACGCCGCTTCCGAAGCATGCGCCAAAGCTTAGAAAGCCGGAGATTTGGCATCATCTCAGAGTTCAAGCGCCGCAGCCCGAGCAAGGGGTGGATACACCCGGATGCCAAAGTGGGCGATGTAGCTCCTCTCTATGAGGCGGGCGGCGCCGCAGCTATGTCAGTGCTGACTGATAACAAATTCTTTGGCGGCTCTTTGGAGGATTTGAGACAAGCTCGCAGCTTAGTAGATATCCCAATCTTGCGCAAGGACTTCATCATTGACGAGTATCAGCTCATTGAGGCTGTCATTGCGGGGGCTGACGCAGCGCTTCTGATAGCCTCAGCTTTGGATCGTGACACTTGCCACGCTTTAGCCATAAAAGCGATGGAGCTTGGCTTAGAGGTGCTGCTGGAGATACATACTCCCGCCGAACTTGCCTATGTGAGCCCAGAGATAAAGATGGTAGGCGTGAACAACCGCAATCTTGGCACTTTCCACACAGATGTGGCAAATTCCCTGACCATAGCTGAGCAGCTGCCCAAAGATGTAACCTTGGTCACTGAGAGCGGCATAAGCTGCGCCGAAGATGTGCGTCGGCTGGGCCAAGCGGGTTTCCGAGGCTTTCTGATTGGGGAAATGTTTATGAAAACGCCCAATCCCGGAGAAACCTTACGTCGACTCAACGCAGAATTAAACGGCTAACCCCACGACTATGATTATCAAAGTGTGCGGCATGAGGGATGCGGAAAATATTCGCAAAGCAGAGCAAGCCGGAGCGGATTGGATGGGCTTCATATTCTATGAAAAGTCTCCACGCTATGCCGGCACTGAGCCACCCCAGTATCTGCCCCGATGCAAGCGCGTGGGCGTGTTTGTGGATATGCCGCTCAAGCAGTTGATTTCCCATGCTCATCGATGGCAGCTCCAATGCGTGCAGCTCCATGGACATGAGAATCCCCAGACCTGCCAAGCGCTGAAAGATGCGGGATTCACCGTGATAAAAGTATTCAACATTGGCAAAGAAGGTCTCCCCAACAATCTTAAAGCATATCAAGAGAGCTGCGATTATTTTCTCTTCGACACAGCCTGTCCCGGCCATGGAGGCTCTGGAAAGTCTTTCGACTGGGGATTGCTTGAAAGTTATCATGGAGAAAAGCCCTTTATCCTCAGCGGAGGCATAAATCCCGGCTCAATCGCTGCAATCAAGGCTCTGGCTCATCCGATGTTAGCAGGCATTGACGTAAATAGCGGATTTGAGATACGGCCCGGGCTAAAAGATACTGATAAATTAAACAAGTTTATTAAAGAAATACGACAATGAACCGCATAAACCAACTCTTCCAAGATAAGAAACACGACATACTCTCAATCTATTTTTGCGCCGGGGCACCCACCTTGGAAGGCACCTGCGACACAATTCGCGCTCTTGAAGCTGCCGGCATCGATATGATCGAAGTGGGCATTCCCTTTAGCGACCCCATGGCCGACGGGCCAGTGATTCAAGACGCGGCCACCAAGGCGCTGCGCAACGGCATGTCGCTCAAAAAGCTTTTTGCCCAGCTGCGCGACATCCGCAAAGATGTGAAGATACCCCTGATCCTGATGGGCTATCTCAACCCCATCATGCAATACGGCTTTGAAGCCTTTTGCGAGAGCTGCGTGCAGGCGGGCATCGACGGAGTAATCATTCCCGACCTGCCCTTTAAGGACTATATGGAGGAATACAAAGAGGTAGCTGACCGCTATGACATCAAAGTCATCATGCTCATCACCCCGGAGACAAGCGAAGAGCGCATACGCCTGATTGACCAGCACACCGATGGCTTCATCTACATGGTTTCTTCAGCAGCCATAACGGGTGCACAGAAAGAGTTCGACCAGCGCAAGCAGGAGTATTTCCGCAAAGTCAATGCCATGGGGCTTAACCATCCGCGCATGATAGGCTTCGGCATCAGCAATAAGCAAACCTTGGAGGCTGCCACCGCCAACGCTGCCGGAGCTATAATCGGCTCAAAGTTTGTGACTCTGCTTGATGAAAAGAAAGACCCCAAAGCTGCCATCGCGGCCCTGCTTACTGCTCTTGAGCAATAAGGCTCAGGAGCGGCACTATCTGATAGCCTCGAGCTGACAAGGCCACCAGCGTGGAGTCAAGATATTTCTCATAATACTTATCAGCGCGGAGCGAGTCAGTGCCATAGTGGAATAGGAGGATATGGCCATTGAGGCCCAGGCTATCGTCGTAGGCAAGAAGTTGCTGATAGATTTTTTGGCTGCTTCGATAGTTTGGCATATCAGGAGTGGTGTAATCGGCATTAGTGCCAGTGCCAGGGGTGAAATTCACCACTTGCAAGCCCATTTCCTGGGCCCAAACACTAATACTGTCATTGTAATATTCATAAGGTGGGATAAACACAGGTGCGACCTGCTGAGTGATGCCAGCCTTTGCCATCTTATCGTAAGCCGATATCATGTCCGCCATAAACTCTTGCTTAGTGATAAGCAAAGAGTCGCGGTTTTCCCAAGGCATATAGAGGAGATGGCCATTGCTATGGGTACCCAGATAATGGCCATGAGCTTTTATTTTCTCAATGTCACCAGGGAAAGAATCATAGAACAATCCCGTAAAGAAGAAAGCGCCTTTCACGCCATGGCGATCGAGCGCTGAGAGGATGCTATCGCCACCATCGTTATGGTCATGGGCAGTAAAGACCATCGCCACAGCCCGCTGCGAAGCATCTCCCCGCACAATGCCTCCGGCATAATATTCATTGCCAGGATTGTTTGCCACCACATTCTCCGCTGACTGTTGCCGCGACTTTTGTTGGCACTGAGCCAAAGCAAAAATGGAAATCACACCCAAAATATATAAGAAATTCTTCATGGTGAATTGGTTAGAGGTAAAAACAAGGTCAAACGTAATGTTTTTAACGTAAGCGATCCCAGTATATTGTGTATGTAGAATTTTTTTTCGCAGAATTTTACTTAATGACTATCAACCAATTGTGTAATCTGCAAATTTCTGTATTCAATTCATAAATTTTCTTAAGCAGGGACTTTTTGGGGGATAATTTTCATCCTTTTTCAGATTTTTGGTTGTAACTTTGCAATACCTTAAATTCACCTTCCTCCTACCAAAGATTCAAAATGATGAACCAGAAATTACTCTTTACAGCGGCAATCTCAATTTCGGCAATCTGCTCCTGGGCGAGCGATGCGCTACGCTACAACCAGATCGGTTACCTTACTGATGATGTTAAAGCTGCTGTGTACATTGGGAATGTTGATACTGACCAATTAGACTTCTCGATCATCGGAGCTGGCAAAGTGATGCCAGTTGACAGCGTGGTGCCCACCACAGCTTGGGAGCCATTCTCAGCCTCGGCCCGCATATACTTTTCCTCAATCTCGCAGCCAGGGTTTTACGAAATTGTGGGAATAGACAAGAAGGGCGACAATGTGGTGGCCGGCGAGGTATATGTGGGCGACGACGCATACTCGCGCCTGGCTATGCAAGAGCTCCCGCTCAATTATCTTCGCCAACAAAGATGCGGCGACAACCCAGTGTTCGGCGAGCTTTGTCACCAGCATGATGGCTATCTGGTGCTTAGCGGTGAGCGCGACGGCGAGCGCATGGATGTGCGAGGAGGCTGGCACGATGCCAGCGATTTCCTGCAGTATCTCACCACCAGCGCCAACACTGTGTACCAGCTGCTCTTCGCATATCAGCAAAATCCAGAAGGGTGGGCTGACAACTACGATGCCAGCGGGCGCCCTGGAGCCAATGGCGTGCCCGACATTCTGGATGAAGCACGCCACGGCCTGACCTGGATGCTGCAAATGAATCCAGAGCCAGGATTATATCTCAATCAGATAGCCGACGACAGGGATCACCGCTTCGGAGGGCTGCCAGCCAAGGACAATGTGGACTACGGCTGGGGCCCAGGACTGGGACGCCCGGTGTATCCATGCTCCGGCGAGCCTTACGGACTGATGGGAAATATCAATGACTCAAAAGGGCTGGCCAGCTCGGTGGGCAAGTTCGTGTCTTCGTTCGGACTCGGAGCTCAAGTTTTTAAGGAAATGGATCCAGACTTCGCCGCAGTGCTGGAAGAGAGGTCGGCTGCCGCATACCCAATAGCTGCCGCCAATCCCGGGGCATGCCAGACAGCCCCCTGCGTGTCACCATACTATTATGAAGAGGACAACTGGGCCGATGACATGGAGCTTGCGGCGATGGCTCGCTTCCAAGCCACCGGTGACGGCCAATATCTGCGCCAAGCAGTGGACTATGGGCGCTTGGAGCCGGTGACACCATGGATGGGGGCTGACTCGGCCCATCATTATCAATGGTATCCTTTCGTAAATATCGGGCACTCGCAACTGGCCCAGGCTGCTGAGAAAAAATTAGCTAAGGAATTTCAGCGCAATATGCGCAGCGGTTTACAACGCGTTGAAGAAAGAGGGAAAGAGAATGCATTCTACTATGGCATTCCATTTATTTGGTGCAACAACAATCTCGCGGTGGGTTATGTGACACAGGCGATGCTCTATCGCGACATCACCGGCGATGACACCTACCGCGAGGCTGAAACTGCGGTGCGCGACTGGCTCATGGGTTGCAACCCCTGGGGTCAGGTGATGATTATGATGCCAATGGGGCTGGAGGGCATATCTTCGCCATCCGATCCACACTCCACCATCATAGATCTCACCGTGGCTGGCAAGCCGGGCCGCCACTGGCTCACTGGAGGGCTGGTGGATGGACCCGTGTACGCTAACATCTTCAACACTCTGCGGGGAGTGCATCTGCGCCATGATGACCGCTTCGCTCCCTATCAGAATTCCACCGTCGTATATCACGATGATTACAGCGACTACAGCACCAACGAGCCCACCATGGACGGCACCGCCAGCCTCACCTACATGCTAAGCCGCCTCTCGAAATAGCGCGTACATGTCAATAGGAGAGGCGCCAGCTGAGGATGCGGTAGAGGTTGCAGCCGAAGAAGTTGCCGATGACGGCCATCAGGTAGTTGAGCGCCACGGCCGCTGGATCGGAAGCCAACAACTCCAACGGGGAGGCCAAGAGATAGAACGCATCGGCAATGCTGTGAATGAAACCGCTAAGGATAAAGACCGGCACGGCGAAGAGCAAGGGCAAGAATGATTTTTCCCGAGCGAACTTCACCGCAATGGTCATCAGGAAACCGCACATAAGGGCTAAGATGCCTGTCTGCAGCGGGGCCAAAGCCATGCGCTTCTGCGCGATAGCCCCAGCCTTTTCTATCAAGCCCGGCTGAGCATATTTCATGGCCCACGCCAGCAAGAGGCATCCCACAATGTTGCCAGCCAAAATGAGCCATAGGCGATTGAATTCGCCTCGGTTCATAACAAAGCCGGCAGTGCCGGTGTAGAGCGGCAGCTTGAAATACACGCAGGTTAGGAGGCCCAAGGCAAAGAGCACGGCTCCTGCCACTCCTCCCACATTCAGATACACTATGCATCCCACTGAGATTGAGATGCCGGCGAGCATCGCCTGGCGAAACATTAGGCTCAAATCCACACTCTTGTCTTGAGCTGACACTACTGCGGCATTCTCCATTGGCAACACTATTTGCGGGAAACGATGAAGCTATTGGCCTGATGGGTGGCCGTAATCAGCACCTCGGCTATTTGCACATGAGCCGGGGCAGAGGCGCAGAAGTACACCACCTCTGCTATATCCTTGCCAGTGAGGGGCTTTACGCCCTCGTACACTTGGTCAGCGCGAGCCTTGTCGCCACGGAAGCGAATCACGCTGAAATTGGTCTCCACCAAGCCAGGCTTGATGTTGGTCACGCGCACTGCCGAGTCGGCAACATCGATGCGCAGACCATCGCTGATTGCCTTTACGGCAGCCTTGGTGGCGCAGTACACATTGCCTCCGCCGTAGGCATAATCGCCCGCAAGCGAACCCATATTGATCACATGTCCGCGATTGCGAGCTACCATGCCCGGCACGATAAGGCGTGTCATGGTGAGCAAGCCCTTGATGTTGGTGTCAACCATGGTATCCCACTCGTCCATATTGCCTTCGTACTCTTTATCGAGGCCGCAAGCCAGGCCCGCATTGTTGATCAGCACGTCAATCTCAGCCCACTTGCCATCGAGCGAGGCCACGGCCTGCTCACATGCTTGGCGGCAACGCACATCATAGCAAAGAGCCTTCACATCTGCGCCTTTCTCTCGCAGGCTTTTCTCAAGCTGGTCGAGTGCCTCTTTGCGACGCCCAGTAATTATTACATCATAACCGTTCTCGGCGAATTTTTCGGCACAAGCCTCGCCTATGCCGCTGGTGGCGCCTGTCACCAATACTATCTTTTTCATGTATATGCAGTTTTGGGAATTAGTCTTCATATAATGTAGGATCGGGAATGCCGGCTGCAGCCAAGGCCTCCTTGCGCTCCACGCAAGTGCCGCATTTGCCGCAATGCTTTTCTCGCCCTTTGTAGCACGAGTAAGTGTGAGCATAATCCACTCCTAATCTTTTGCCTCGCTCCGCAATTTGGGCTTTTGTAAGCAGGGTGTAGGGGGCACGGAGCTCCAGATGCTCGTAGGTGCCCTCGGCAATAGCTTTGCCCATGGCCTTTACAAATGCTTCGCGGCAATCAGGGTAGATGGCATGGTCGCCGGCATGGTTGGCTATCATCACGGCTTTCAGCCCTCGGCTTTCAGCCAAGCCGGCAGCCACAGAGAGCATGATGCCATTTCGGAATGGCACCACAGTGCTGCGCATGTTTTCGTCCTGGTAATGGCCCTCCGGTATGGCATCGGCGCCGGAGAGGAGCGAGCTCTCAAAATACTGGCCCATAAAAGCCAGATCGATCACTACCAGCTCGATGCCCAGCTTTTGGCAATTGTAGCGAGCGCATTCGAGTTCGCGGGCATTGTGGTTGCTGCCGTATGTGAAATTCACGGCAAGGGCTATGGAGGGTGCGTATTCATGCAGCATGGTCACCGAATCCATGCCGCCGGAGAGCACTATTAAGGCATCTTTCTTTGTCATGACTCAAAACTTGTTGAGGCGCGAGAGCTGTCGCTCACGCACCATGTCCTTGTGGTCATTGTCGCCCCAGTTGGCGAACGGATGGATGGCGATGCCGCCTCGGGGCATAAATTCGCCTATCACCTCAATGTATCGAGGGTCCATCAGGCGGATGAGATCCTTCATGATGATGTTGACCACATCTTCGTGGAAATCGCCATGATTGCGGAAGCTGAAGAGATATAGCTTTAGGCTCTTGCTCTCCACCATGCGCAGGCGAGGGATATAGTTTATGATGATTTTGCCAAAGTCCGGCTGGCTGGTAATGGGGCAAAGGGTAGTGAATTCCGGACACAGGAATGTGACCAGATATTCGTTGTCAGGATGTTGGTTTTCAAATGTTTCCAGCATCTCAGGGGCGTAATCAGTGGGATATTTCACTCCTTGGTTGCCCAGGAGCTTGAGATCATCAGAATTTCTTGACATATCTGGCGTATATATAGTGCAAAATTACCGAATATTTTTTTCACCACAAATAGTTTGCAATAAAAAAATTATTGCTACCTTTGCACTCAGAATTTACTGGGCAGCCTTTGCGGCTGTTTTTTATCCGTAGCCTCTGTAGGGGCTATCGCTTCCAGCTCGGGGTGTAGCACAGTTGGTTAGCGCGCCACGTTCGGGACGTGGAGGTCGGAAGTTCGAGTCTTCTCACCCCGACATTTTAGCTTGTAAGTTATCGACTTACAAGCTTTTATGTTTTATATATCCCAAATTACATACAAAAATACATACAAATTTAATGTTTACCAGACTTTTTTCTAACTTATCTAAATGAATTACACTTTATTAATATTAATGAGTTTCCAGAATTTCATTTGAGGCCTTTCTTAAAACGTGAAGGTTAAAATCTAGTTAGAATAATAAAAATTATGTCATTGTTTACATTTATGTAAAACAAAATCGCTATCTTTGCAGTTATAAAATCCCATATAAATTCAACTGACCATGAGGAAGACAACCGATAAGTCTATGAGGGAAATGGCCTCTCAGGTGTCACTTGTAATTAAACAAGAGGTGGCGCTTACTATGGGCATCTCTGATCGCTTGGATGAATTGATGACCGCTAAGGGCATCAGCAAGATTGAATTGGCCAGAGCTTTAGGAAAACGCCCTAATGAAATTACTCGCTGGCTCAGCGGCCAACACAATTTCACACTCCGTACCATAGCCCTCCTTTCCGTATTCTTTGGTGAGTCGCTAATAACCATTACTCATTAAAGACATTGAATTTTATAATAATTTATGGACTATTTCTATTCTTAAGGCAAAACTATCATAGAATTTCCAAACTAAGATGCACCCACACCTAACATTAAAGCCCTACTTTTACTTAACACAGATAAAATATTACTTTAAGATATGGAAAGCAAGAAACTGACAATTGAAAAGTTGAAAACAATGCGTGAAAGTGAAGATCACGTAGAGTTCAAAGCTTGTCAAAACGGGAACATGTCCTTCAATGGCGCGGATAAGACCAAGGCTTCCGAAAGAAGAAAATGTATTCTTGGCTATACGGTAGCCTTGTCCAATGCCGGAGGCGGCTATTTGGTAATGGGCATGGCTGACGCTTATCCTCACAACGTAGTGGGCACCAAACAGTCAGAAAATGCTCTGGGAGTGTTAGAAAACGATATTTATAAAGCCCTGCGATTGCCCGTAGCTGCCTACGAACTGTTTGATGAGCAAAACAAAAGAGTTGTCGTCATTGATATTC
>CAZRYC010000056.1:0-15135 GCA_964604175.1 uncultured Bacteroides sp. | reverse complement strand
ATCTATTCACAAAAGATAGTCATTTTTGTTTCCTTATAGTCCTTTCGTAACTAATTCATTTGCAGCATCTATGGCATCCTGGTCTATGCTCTTTAGATAAATTTCGGTAGTGGAGAGAGAGTCATGGCCTAGGCTGTCGCTGATAACGGCAATTGGCAAATTCTTGGTCTTGCCAATTGAGGCCCAAGAGTGTCGCGCGACATAAGTTGACAACGGAATACTGATGTCTGCCAACTTCGCTATTTTCTTAAGGTTGTTGTTGATGCGGCGAATTGATGCGTCGTATTCCTTGTCTTCCTGGCATCCTTTATTCTTTATGAGAGGGAGAAGATAAGGAGCATTATCGCTTTTGTACTTGTTGATTATCGCCTGCATCTGAGGAATGACCTTGACCTTGAGCGGCTGCTCTGTCTTGGAGCGATGGTAGAATAGGTAACCACCCCGTATGTCGGCAGATGTGACATGAGCCACATCTATCATTGACATGCCGCGCCCATAGAATGAGAACAGAAAAGCATCTCTGGCGAAATCCAATGAAGGACGCTTGCTCAAATCAAGCGACTTTATGGCAAGAATTTCCTTCGCTGAGATGGCGCGTTTCATGGTCTTGACCGTGCCTGTGAACACGCGGCGGAACGGACGTTTGTCGGAAGTTAACTCTTGGTCAACCGCCTTGTAGTAAACAGCTCTGAGATTGCGCAAATAGAACGCCGACGTGTTGCTTTTGACCTTTCTGAGTTTCATCATCGCTTCGTACTTTTCTATCAAATCGGAAGCAAAGCCGATGAAATCAAGGTTGTAGTTCTTAGTGAACGTGCAGAAGCTTCGGTAAGATGATATGTAGTTTTTTGCAGTGGTAAATTGACCCAAGTCGATCAGATGCTCAACTGTATCTTCCATGAAAGAGAAGAAAAGGTTAGAGGATTTGAGGGCTTCATACTTTTTAATGAGTTCTTGAAGCCCAGTGCTGTTTTCTGCACAGTAACGTAGTCGGTCAAGGTCGAACCTTATTCGAGCTTGCGCTACTCTGAGTGGTATGGTTCTTTCTGCGTTGTCAGAGTCTTTCAGCCTTTCCTTTTTTGAATCCCACTCATCCTCATAAATGCGGTAAGGAGTGAAAACCAGCTTGGCGCATTGGTTTTTGACAACCTGGTAATAAATAGTGCCAGGGTCGTTTGGAGTTGTTGACTTTCTCCATTTGACTGATATTTGGAAATTATTGGCGATGATCATAGGTCTTGTGGTTTAGGCATTCGTGTTTTTCTTAAAAGTTAAAGATGTTGTGGCAGCATTCATTGCCCTGTGAGGACAACTCCGTATGAGCCAATATATAAACAATGGCACTTATGAATTTGTGCGGATTGCGTTTGTGCCCGCTTGGAAAATTTTGCAGACAGGATTTATCACTAATGTGTAATTTTTGGAATTCTATTTGTTAAACAGATCGAACAGATGGGTCTTACCAGTCAGAGATATCCCTAGGATTTGTAGGATCTCATAAATGTTCTTTCCCAACATTATGTCATGAGGCGCTATCGCTATGGGAAGAACGAACTATCGCTATATAGTACAGTACTCTTTTAGTGCCAATCATTGTGATTTGTGGTACTGGATGGTGCACGGCTACTACAAGCATAGTATTGAGGTGGTATCGAGGATTGTTTGATTGTTGGTGCAGTTTTTGTGGTTTGTGGGGGTGTATAACGTTTAAGACCCCATGCAAGGACATGGTATTGGATCAATTATGTTAAAAAATACAATTCCTTGGAGCAACGCTCCTACGCTGTTTGGCACCGCTAAGGCTGGCGAAGTGCTTTATGTGATTGGCAATGGCTTTGACCTCTTCAATGAAATGCCCACAAGTTATTGGGATTTCAGGGAGTACATTAAGAAGAATCACAAGTACAATTTGATGAGCATTGAGCAAGTGCTTGAATACGATTCTCTATGGAATGATTTTGAGGCAGCCTTGGGCGATGCCGATATCGATCACATTTACAACGAGGCCAATATCCTCAATGAAATAGATTATGATCATCCTGGTCGTAGCGCAGCGGTTTTACAAGATACACCAGTTTACGAATTGGAGAATACGCTTGACAATCTCGAAGCGTATTTCCATGAATGGGTGAACCAAATTGAGATACCAGCGCGTGGGATGGTCCCTCAGCTTTTCCATAGGC
This sequence comes from uncultured Bacteroides sp., assembly GCA_964604175.1. Taxonomy (GTDB): domain Bacteria; phylum Bacteroidota; class Bacteroidia; order Bacteroidales; family Muribaculaceae; genus CAG-873. The sequence goes on along the minus strand of CAZRYC010000056.1, from coordinate 12,952 downwards.
CAGGCATCGCCATCAACTTTAATTATACCCTAACTCTCGAAAAGGCATATAATTTGGACCCGAAACTGGTATATCATATTCATGGGAAACAAGGCAAAGGCAAGCTTATCTATGGCCATTGCAACCACTATGATGAGGACTACTATGATGAAGCATTGATGCAATACGAAATAGATTCCAAAGAGGAGTTAGCTAGCATGCTTAACAAAGTGGAAAAGCCAGTGGAACACATCATCAAGTGCAACCAGGCTTTGTGGCAGGATATCGCCAACCGCAACATAAAGGAAGTAGTGGTATTAGGACATTCGATGGCTGACGTGGATTTGCCTTACTTTAAGAAAATAGCATCGATTGTCGGTACCGATGCCATTTGGCATATATCTTGGTATGATGGTAAACGGGACGCAAATGGCCTTACCGACAAGGATAAGAAACAGAAAGCCGTTAATGAATTGGGCTTGAAAAATGTGAATTGGTTCCAATTGGAGGACTTTGAATAGCACAGGGTTATGATGATACAAGAAGTAATTAAGAGCATTGACGAGGCCAAGAAGAAGCGCGACTTCATGCACGAGCAAACTGAGCCCAACCAGATGGTTCTATCTCAAAACTTGGGTAAATTCGAGGCCGTAGTCACTGGCAATGGTGATGAGAAATACTTGGTGCCTGATACAGCAGGCTGGACGCATTATCTCTACAGAGGGCAGAACGAAGAGTATGTGCCAAGTTGTCCATCGCTTTATCGTGGCGAACCAGACACTGCCCAGATATTTCTGGAGAGGATGCGCCTGGTGCTGTTCAAAAGGATGCTGGATTCGCACCCGGTGGTGAACGGTTTCTTCCGCCGTCACCATTTTGTTATCGACGTGGAGGGTCTTGCGCAGCACTATGGCTTGAAGACCGAGGTGATGGATTTGACCAGCGACCTCAATGTGGCACTGTTCTTTGCCACTTGCAAATACGACAGAGCCACAGATTCATACTCTTACTTCGATGATTGCAAAGATCATGAGGCAGTGTTGTATCTATTCGACCCCATCTTTGACAACGAGCCCTCACCGGCAGGCGTCTTTGGCAACTACATGAGGGGTAATATTCACCCAATAGGTCTTCAAGCATTCCCTCGGCCAGGCGTTCAGGCAGGGTATGCGCTTCACCTAAGCAAAGGGCAAAGCATCAAGGGATGGATGTACCGATTTACATTCACCTACGAGGATTCAAAGCGATACTACGACATGTTCCATGCTGGCGAGAAGCTGTGGGTCAAGGATTATTTGATAGCCAAAACAAAGACGATAGCTGAGCGTATGGAGTTCTCAATTGATGTGTTCAAGGAGGCATATGAATTGTATGCTCCCAAGGATATGACCATTTCCAAGTTGAGAAAGGCGCTGGCGCGAATGGGTGTTACTCTCAGCACAAGGATTAAGGATATTGTCTTTAGCCCGGAAGAACAACAGTCGATTATTGATGACTGGAACAATGGCGGTGACGCAAATTCTTGCGCCAAGATTGTGCGCAAGGGATGGTACAAGGATATCATAAGGCATCCAATAACAAAAGAACCTGTACAATTTGAAAACCATCAAGATTATCGCACCTGTGACATGATTCAGGAATTTGCCATGTTACATTTATGTGAGGCTAACAACACACCTCTGGGAGCAGTATGGAAAAACTATACTAATAAACCTGCGCCTCCTCGACCTATTCGGAAAGAAGATGGTCAATGGAGAGAGATTTTAGGCAATGCCGTGGGGGTTATTGGCAAGCCATGGCTCACAGAAGCTGATTGGAGAATTTGATAAATGAACAGGAGGGGCGTTGTGGCACCCCTCCTGATGGTTAATTGTACTTTAATTGGTTGATTGGCGCTTGCGAGCCACGATGCCCTCGATGAATGGGAACAGGCCCATCGGAGTGTTGGTTGAACTATCCATAGAAATAAAGTTAATTGGTTCGCCGCAAGATATGGAAAAATGAATGGTGAGGGGAATTTTTAACATTTAATATTTGGTGGAATAAAAGAATATTCGTAACTTTGTATAAAAGAATAATGGAATAAATAATTAAATAAATCAACACATAAACTAACAAAGGAATAAATATGTTTATATACTAAACCATAATAGAATAAAGAAATAAAAACCCAAAAGAATAAAGGAATAATTAAGCTATGTACCCAAAGAAAACACGCATCACCGCTGTGGCGAATAACAAGGGCGGCGTATCCAAGACGAGCACAGCGCTGGCTCTGTCATCGCTGATGGCAAGCGAGGGCAAGAGAGTGCTGTTGGTTGACCTTGACGCACAGGCGAATGCCACAGTCGCTCTTGGAATACAGCCCACAAAAGACAATAGCCTATACGAGGCTTTGGTTGACAAGAAGCCTCTGCCAACATACACTGTTTCGCTCAACGAGAGCACCAAGTTCGACGTGGTGCCATCATGCTTGAAGATGTCGTGGATCGACCTCCAGATGTCGGCCCAGTTGGCACGTGAGAAGATACTCCAGAACGCCCTTGCGCCCCTGCTTGACCAATATGACGAAATCATATTGGACTGCCCTCCCTCGCTGGCGCTGATTACCCAGTGCGCCTTTGCTGCAGCCACCGATGTGCTGATACCGCTGACAGCCGACTCATTTGCCATAGAGGGCTTGAAAATGGTCATCAATTTCTTCAACACGATCAAGACGATGATAAACCCGGGCCTCAATCTGATGGGCGCGGTGCTGACGCAGTACGAGCGCAACCTGCTCAGCAAAAACGCCGAGGAGGGATTGAGGAAAAGCTTCGGCGACTACCTCTTCAATACCAAAATCAGGAAGAACGTGGCCGTTGGCAAGAGCCAGGCAGCACGTCAAGACCTGATGACATTCTTCCCTGGCAGCAACGCGGCCGAGGACTACCGCAAGCTCTACCAAGAGCTGAAGGAGCGAACTAAAGAATAATACACACCTAAATCGATATATTATGACAAAAGACCAATCAGTGGCCGATGTGATGGCCCAGATGATGGAGAGCATGCCCCAGGTTGAGCAGAACGTGCCAGCCCAAGAGGGAGAGCCCAGCCAGGAGAGCAAGCGAGGCAGGAAGAAATCCATCTTCAAGGAAACCGCAAAGATTTCCGCCCAAGTTGATGGCAAAGTGATGGAGAAGATCCGTGCCATCTCAGCCAAGGAGGGAGTGTCGATACGCGACATCTTCGACACCGCTCTTGAAATGTTTGTCAAGGCCTACGAAGCCAAGCACGGCAACATTCGCGGCATGAAGCCCAAGAGAGGCGATGCCTCGGCCTTGGTATAAGCCACATCCCCACCAAAAAGCAACGAAGCCTTTCCCAACTCAGGGAGAGGCTTCGTTGCTATATAGCCAATGCAATCGGGCCAATTGACAATCCAAATCAAAGAGCCAATGGCATTGTTTCTTTTTCCCTATCTTTAAAATCCATTTCCCGATAGGCATAAAATCTAATCCGAAAGACAGAAAACGAGTTTGAAAAGTATGAAAATTGTCACATTTCGTAGTATATCGAGTATGAAACAGAGTATTTAATCTAATAAATATTAAATACTTACATTTGAGAGTAAACAAATTGAGTGAAATCATGCAATATGATGTTACTTTGCAGTCGGAAATCAAAAACACACAAAAATTACAATAAACCAATGTCACCATACGGGATATTCGCGATAGCACTGACCATCGCCTACATCATCTACTACGGCTACATCATCAGCAAGGACTTGTACGGCAAGAAAGGCTCGGAAGAAGCATCTGACGAGATATTTGAGGTCGAAGCACAAGAAACCGCTACGCAGGTTCGGGAAACAGAGCACGGTTTCGCAATCGGAGCAGAGGAAGAAAACCGCGTTGAGCCAGTAGCAGATGCACGCCAAGCCGAACAGGAAGCCGATGCCAAGAAAGAGGCAATGGCCCAAAAGCTGAACGGCTTGGAAGAGCAGATGGAAGAGGCCGATATAGAATGCACAGGCGGACTGGACGAAATCGAATTCTCCGAGTTATTGCGAGAGGCTTACAGCAACAAGGGTATGATCAGGAATGGAGTAAAATTAGTGATGGACCATGTATAGCAAGGCGCGAGCGGTGCTGGCCGCGGTCGGGTGCGCTATAGGTCAGGTGGCTTTGGCCAAGTGCGGAAGCGTAGACTACACCTGGGGAGCCAACGGACTGGCAAAGGCGCACGATTATGTGATCACGATGCTGCTCTACGTGGTGTACCTCTGCTACGCTATAGCCGGAATAGTGGCAGTTATAGCCAGCCTGCAGATATACATCAAGATGAACACAGGCGAGGAAGGCATAAAGAAAGAGGTGATCACAGTGATAGGCGCATGCCTGTTCATAATCGGAGCGACCATAGTAATGCCGGCATTCTTCGGATACAAAATATAAGAAATAGAGAACACATAACCAAATCAAGTTAACACCTTTATCACAAACACACAAATGAAGAAGATTCAAAAAGTAAAGAACTTCCTATGGAAAAGCTTGAGCTCAAGCCGTCTCCAGGCCCTGGCCGTCATGGCCATCGTGGGCGTTGGCGCCGCAATAGCGCAGAATACTGCTGGCAATTACTCTGCCGGCACCACTGCGCTGGGCACCGTAACCACTGAGATCGCCAAGTACGTTCCCGTGGTGGTTAAGCTCTGCTACGCAATCGCTGGCGTGGTGGCAGTCGTTGGCGCAATCAGCGTGTACATCGCGATGAACAATGACGAGCAGGATGTGAAGAAGAAGATCATGATGGTGGTCGGCGCCTGCATCTTCCTGATCGCAGCCGCACAGGCACTGCCTCTGTTCTTCGGCGTGAGCTAATCTCAGGGCGCGCAATCCCAATGGCCGCTGACGATCAAAAACCGACTTACCCAAGGATCAGAGAAAGCAATGCGTTGGGAATGCGCGCCCTTTATTACTAAAATTCAAGAGAAGCGATGAGCAACGACAACCACTCATACGAAGTGTTCCGAGGGCTTCAGCGCCCATTGGAATTCATGGGGCTCCAGGGCCGCTACATCGGTTGGGGAGCAGGCACTGCCGGCGGAGGCGTTCTCTGCTTCATAATCGGCTACTGCGCATTCGGCATAGTTCCGGCCCTCATCGCCCTGGTGGGCGTGGTGGGCATCGGCGCAGCCCTCATAATGGTGAAGCAATCGAAAGGGCTTCACACAAAGAAATCCGACAAGGGAGTATTCGTATTCGCAAAGACTAAGGCACAATGACACTGTTGACGATAATAGCATTCGCCGCAATCCTCATCGGGATGGCGATATCCGTGGCCGCTTTCGGCACCGGCGGCAAGCGCAAGAAAGCCTTGCAGGACATATACTTCTCAGTCGGCGAGCAAGAAGGCATCGGCGTGCTGTTCACCAAGAATGGCGAATGCACTGCCGTGATGGAGATGGAGAATCCTGTGGCCAAGTATTCGGCCAATGCCGATTCATACCAGGAGTTCTCGCAGACGTTCTCATCGCTGCTCCAGAGCATTGGCGAGGGCTATGCTCTGCACAAGCAGGATGTGTTCTGCCGCAAGAAGTTCTTCGGCAAGGTTGGCGAGGATAAGGAATTCCTGACCAAGACCTACTTCGACTACTTCAACGAGCGGCCATACACTGAGCACCGCACCTACCTGTGCCTGACTCAGGAGGTGAAGAAGAGCAAGATGATGTCGTACGACCCTAAGCGCTGGCGCGAATTCTTCGTAAAGCTGCGCAAGGTTAAAGACCACCTCGCAGCCTCTGGCATCAAGTCGAGATTCCTGAGCAAGAAAGAGTGCGAACAGTACGTGGCCAGATTCTACGCAATGGACTTTGCATCGCCGACGGTGTCAATGTCAAACTTCAAAGTGGATGAGGAGAGCATAGGCATGGGCGACCGCAAGTGCAAGCTGTTCTCGCTGGTCGATGTGGACTGCGCCGGTCTGCCCGGCTATGTGAGGCCATACCAGACTGTGGAGGTTAACAGCAGCTCCATGCCCCTTGACCTTATGGCAGGAATTGACAGCATACCCGAGGCCGAGGCAGTGGTTTACAACCAGATTCTGTACATTCCCAGCCAGAAGCGCGAACTCAACTCGCTGGAAAAGAAGCGCAACCGCCACGCAAGCATGCCAAGTCCCGGAAACCAGATAGCTGCCGAGGACATCCGCAAGGTGCAGGACGTGATAGCCAAGGAAAGCAAGCAATTGGTGTACATGCACTGCAACCTATTGGTCTGCTGCAAAAAGGAGGCTGACATGCACAAGCCCACCAACCACATAGAGAACATGTTCGGGCGCATGGGCATCCATATAAGCCGACGAGCCTACAACCAGCTGGAACTTTTCGTCAACTCGTTTCCTGGCAACTGCTACGCGATGAATGCTGAGTACGACCGCTTCCTGACTCTCGGCGACGCGGCTTGCTGCCTGCTCTACAAGGAGCATGCCCAGCAAACTGAGGACTCGCCTTTGAAGATATGGTACACCGACCGCAAAGGGCTGCCAATCGGCATAGACATCACCGGCAAGGAGGGCAAGAGGAAGCTGACAGACAACAGCAACTTCTTCTGTCTCGGGCCATCGGGAAGCGGCAAGAGTTTCCACATGAACAGCGTGGTGCGGCAGCTCCACGAGCAGGGCACCGACATTGTGATGGTTGACACTGGCAACAGCTATGAAGGCCTGTGCGAGTACCTTGGCGGCAAGTACATCAGCTATACTGAGGAGCGGCCAATCACGATGAACCCCTTCAAGATTACAAAGGAAGAGTTGAATATCGAAAAGGTCAACTTCCTGAAGAATCTTGTGCTGCAGGTGTGGAAAGGCTCGGAGGGGCGAGTGAGCAAGACAGAAGACCGCCTTGTGGCGCAGTCGATTGAGGAATATTACGCTGCATACTTCCAGAACAGCGGCGTTGATGACTTGTCATTCAACACATACTTCGAGTTCGCCATAGAGCGCATACCGCAGATCATCAGCGAGAATGGGCTGTCGGGCATCGATGTGGCAGGCATGAAGTACCAGCTGATGGACTTCTACAAGGGTGGAGGCCATGCGACCACGCTCAACGAGAACATGGACAGCACGCTCTTCGATGAGACTTTCATCGTGATAGAGATCGATGCCATCAAGGATGACCCCGTGCTCTTTCCCATAGTGACCCTCATCATCATGGATGTGTTCCTGCAGAAGATGAGATTGAAGAAGAACCGCAAGGCTCTGATTATCGAGGAGGCGTGGAAAGCGATTGCCACTCCGCTTATGGCTGAGTACATCAAGTATCTCTACAAGACCTGCCGAAAGTTCTGGGGCACCGTGGGCGTAGTGACTCAGGAAATCCAGGACATCATCGCCAGCCCCATTGTCAAGGAGGCTATCATCAACAACTCCGACGTGGTGATGCTGCTCGATCAGAGCAAGTTCAGAGAGCGCTTCGACAACATCAAGGCCATCCTCGGCCTCACCGATGTTGATTGCGCAAAGATATTCACCATCAACCGCCTCGACAACAAGGATGGGCGCAGCTTCTTCCGCGAGGTCTTCATTCGGCGCGGAGCAGAGAGCGGCGTTTACGGCGTGGAAGAATCCAAGGAGTGTTATATGACCTACACCACCGAGCGAGCTGAGAAGGATGCGCTGAAGCTCTACAAGGCAGAAATGGCATGCAGCCATCAGAAGGCAATTGAGCAGTACTGCGCTGACTGGAACGCATCGGGAGTAGCATCACCGCTGGAGTTCGCGCGCAAGGTGCATGCGGCAGGCAAGCCCCTGATGCTGAAAGAAAAGAACTGATAAAAAAGGAAAACATGAACGACATAGCATTAGTTGAATTTTTCTGGCGCGACTGCGACGATGCCAACTTTTCAAAGGAGGCTGCGGTGCTGTTCTTCTTCCTCGTGAAGATATACCGCGAGCGCAGGACATTGGAGGTGAAGATGCATCCGGCCAAGCTCAGCAGTGTGATCAAGGGCTTCAATCCAGCCAGCGTGGCGCAGGCCACCGAAGAATTGGAGAAGCGCGGCTACATCAGCTATGCGCCTCCGACTGAGGATTGCAGCTCAGGCATCTACCGCTTCGTCAAGGCAACGCCCCCAAAGCGAGTAAGAAGCAAAAACGCAAATGACAAATTGCAAGGTACAAGTGACAAATTGTAAGTTACAAGTTGCAATTACAAATTACGCATTACCAATTAAGCAACACCAATGAAGCATCTCATCATAGCAGTTTTGGCAATGGTTATCGCTCTGACATCTACAGTGGGCGCCAAGGCCTCGGTGTGGCATTCGGTCAACTACGACAAGGAGACCGTAGCCGCCATGGTGGCAGCGTTTGCCACAGAGAGCGCCATGGAGAGCAGGTATGCCGAGACTGCGAGGGAGATACTTGACAGGTACACAGATGCGGAGATATCAGCCGCGCTCATATTCGCGTCCAAGTTCTTGGAAAGGAGGGCAAGGACGGAGCTGGGCATCTGGGCGAGCAAGGATGAGAATATGTACTACGAGCGCATCTACAACCTTGTATCGTCAAAGCTGATGCCCAAGATATGGACAGTTGGCGGCATGATGCTCCGCTCGCCTCAGACGGCTCTCTATTGGGGAAGCTACTTGTTCAAGACCTGCCAGGAGATAGAGATGCTTTGCATTCAGTTCGAGACGATTGTGACCAACAGCACATTGTCATTCAAGGACATCGACTTCCTGCAAATCTCGCCAGAGCTGCATGGATTGTTCAACCTCGCCAAGGGCGGCAATATTGACTGGGGAAAGCTGTTCGACGAGTTTGGCTCTATTCCTGACAATTTCACAAAGGAGAGCCTGCAAGCCGACCTTGACCTTCTTGTTAGCCTCGGTTTGGGCATGGCCAATTCTGGGAGCGAGAACATGACTGACAAGCTGTTAGGCGGCAACTCGTTCACCGACATCGTTAATGGCAACATTCCAGCGATAATCCAGGCGATTGACGGCTCATACTCATTCTACAAGGATTTGGACAGCAACATGAAGGGCACGCTGCTCGATTTGGTAGGAGGTCCCGATGCTGTTGACAAGCTGTTCAATGTGAGCCAGTACAATGTGGGCGCTTGGCTGAGCGACTATGCCAAGGAGGCAATGGGCCAGTACTACACCCAAGTTTGGCAAATCGTAAGAAAGGATGCGGGAAGCGAGGTGATTTGCGACTACAAGCCCCCAAGCGACATGAACTCGGTAGTCAATTCTGACGAGTGGATGAAGTTCAACACTCCTGACCCCGGCTTTTTCCCCAGCACTAACCAGCATATTCGCGCAAGAACCAACTCGGAGGGCTATGCTGGATGGAATCAGGAGAAGGTTGCGGAACTCAACGCCAGCCAGAGTGAATTCGTGTACACAATCGATTATGTCAGGCTGGAAAAGGTAATCAAGAATGGCGGCACGCAGATTGCCAAAGCCTATGCTTTCGAGATTACTGTCAAAAAGACTTGGAATGTGTATTCTGTAGCCTTTGAAGAAGTTTTCGACAGCTTCACAATGGACTTGAACACGTTCATGAACATGCTCAATGCCAAGCTCGAAGATCTGAATGACAACGAGAACGGCTGGGTTTACGAAATCGAGGCCAAGGACAAGCGCTATTACCAGACCACCGATGCGGCTAAGATTGCAGGGGCTGAGAGCGTGATCATATCGGCGGCATGCCACGGGAGCGCCACAGTGCTGGAGGGCACCACTCAGTACAAGTGCAAGAAGTGCGGCAGCTCGCTTAACGACCACACCAAAGAGTGCGCAATGCTAACGTCAGTGACTGAGAGCGACCTCGACACAAGCGAGATAGATGCCAAGATAGCCGAGCTTCAAGCCGACATATCGGCAACAGAGGCGGAGATCAAGGCATTGGAAAAGACCAATCAAGACTTGTTGAAGCAGATCAACAATGCCAGCGCTGCGGATGTGGGCGCATTGAGGGAAAAGTACGAAGCCAATCTCAAAGCCATAGAGGACTTGAAAAATCAGCTCAGCGAGCAGAAGAGAATGCTTTCACAAGCCCAGCAGGCAAAGGGCGAGTTGCAGGAGGGCGAAACGGTTCAGACCGATGACCACTACCGCATTCCGGCTGTGATGAACGATTGCCGTGCGGCATTCGGGCTGACTTGGACTGACAGCGGTTCGTGGAACGGCTTCGAGTTTACGCGCCAAGCCACGTCAACCGGCATGCGAGGCATCATCACCTTCACTGCCACGCTGAAGATGGAACGCAAGCCGAAGTACTTCCTCGGCATCAAGATCCACCGCGCGATTATTCGCATCGACTGGAAATTGACCAGCGAGTGGGCTGATGACCAGGTTGTGGATGTGGTGCACTTGGACTCGTCGATGAGCGACCAGGAAAAGGCCGACTTGGTGAACGGACGATTGAGCGAGGTGGCTCAAGATTTTCCCGAGTGCGACATTTCAGTGGAGTACATAAAGACAGATGGCATGGATGAGGACAAGACCAATGACGTGTATCACCTGCTGTGGTCATCCGACCGCATGGAGATAGCCCGGCAGGTCGAGGCAAGACTCTCCCACATCTACGCCGACTTGGTTACACTGGAGAAACTGATGCACTACAAGCTGTCGATCATCGATGCGCTGAAGATGGCACTCCCCTATGTCAACGAGATGCAGGGCAAAAAGGAAACGATAGTCGATGAGGCATTCCGCCGGTGGATGGAGAATGCCGATTTGAGAAACAAGTGGAGCAGGAATGGCGATAAGGATTAAGATGTTGGCAATAGGTCTGCTTAGCGCAATAGCCGCCCATGCGCAATGGAGCTTTGATGTTGCAAGCGTGGAGGCTTACATAGCCGACCACAAGAGCCAGAGAAGTCTGCTCTTGGCGAGGGCTACTTTGGAGCAAAGCAATAATCTGCTTCACGAATACTCGGCCGATGCGGCTGGCGAATACAAGGAGATCAACTGCGACCTTGACAAGTACACCCGGGCATTCGACGTGATCGACCTGCTCTACCAGTCGCTCAGGACTGCCCTCAACTTGTACGACACCTACAATGCGGTTGGCGACCGCATCTCTGATTACAAGAAGATGCTGGACGATTACAATGAGCGGGTGCTTAAGCAGAACAAGGTCGTGATCGAAGACCTGCGAATCCTTAAGATAAGCCAGAATGCCGTGGAGATGATTTATGCCGAGAGCAAGTTCCTTTACAACTCAGTCAGGGACTTGGTGCTGTACGCCACTGGCGCGGCTGCGTGTACAACGTCGGACCTGCTGGCGGTGATTGAAAGCATCAACATGAGCCTTGACAACATACGCAAGCACCTCGACAAGGCATATTTCGACACTTGGCGGTACATACAGGTCAGGATTGGCTACTGGAAAGAGAGCATTTACCGCTCCAAAACCAGGTCGGAAATCATCGACGATGCCTTTGGGCGCTGGCGCGAATCAGGACTGAATCCCTGGAATAAGAACGGCAAGGAATAAAAGAATAGCGGAATAGAAGATGAAAAGAATAATGGCATTGATGGTGTTTGGAGGCGTTGTGCTGGCAGGCATGGCTCAGATGGCCACCGCCAACCACGACTCGCCAAAGAAGAACCAATTCACCGTGGGCGAAATAGGAGCCGGGGCTTTGACCCCGGAACTGTACTACAGCGTCACCCACAGCAATTACAAAAAGACGGCCGCAGCCAGGAACAAGCTCGGCTACCGCTCTACCGCCTACCTCGCCTCGCAGTGGCAGATTGACGATGCTGAGAAGATTGATTCGGTGATGCAGGCAAGGGCTGAGATTGAGGCTTTGAACATGGCTGACCGCGAGGTTGATCTGGCATGGAGCACAGAGAGGACGAAAGTGGTGCAGAAGATGAACCAGCTCCAGCGCAACATAATGCGAATCGTGCCTTGCGGAGGGTCAAAGCATCAGCGCGACCTGTGGAACGACAAGTTCTTTGCGCTCTCAATCGCCCAGGATGAAATTCGGTACGCATACATGCCCAATGCCAACCGCAAGAAGATGTACCTCCAGATGTATGCCGATGCGGCAAGGATGAATCAGGAATTGGTGAAGTTCCTTGGCCAGCTCAACAAAGACAAGAACGTAAAGAAGTTGCTCGCATCAAGGGGCACCAGGGAAGACCGCAATGCGGAGATAGCCTTGGAGGCGCAGGCCAGATGGCGTGAAGCCGGATGGGCCGCATTAAAGAAATAACTCATAACCAAACACAACGCTTATGGCAGACAACATACTCAGCGACTTCGGCATAAACCTGCTTGAAGAGGAAGTGGACGGCGTGATTTTCAAGACCAACGAGTTCTTGTGCGATGCCACGTTCACCGGCAGTCAAGGCCCGTTCTGGTGGATACTCCAGATGTGCATGGCGCTGGCCGCGCTCTTCGCAGTGATCATGGCCGCAGGCATGGCTTACAAGATGATGGTCAAGAAGGAGGGCTTGGATGTGATGAAGCTCTTCAAGCCGCTGGCTGTGGCCATCGTGATGACTTGGTGGTATCCGCCAGGCGACAGCGGAATGCACGGCAGCGGCAGCAGCTGGAGCGTCCTCGACTTCCTAAGCTACATACCCAATGCCATCGGTTCGTACACCCACGACCTCTACCAGGCCGAGGCAATGCAGATCAGCGACAAGTTCGAGGAGGTGCAGAAGCTCACCTTCGTGCGCGACACCATCTACACTCGCCTCCAGGCGCAGGCCGATGTTGCCCGGCAAGGCACTATGGATCCGGCACTGATAGAGTCGGCAATGGAGCAGACCGGCATCGACGAGGTCACCGAGATGGAGAAAGATGCGAGCCGCCTTTGGTTCACCTCGCTGGTGAGCGGAGCGGTTGTCTGCCTCGACAAGATAATAATGGTCATCGCGCTCATTGTGTTCCGCATTGGCTGGTGGGCAACAAGATACAATATTTTATAACTCTCTAATAATAAAAACTTTATAATTGATTA
>CAZRYC010000055.1:0-15897 GCA_964604175.1 uncultured Bacteroides sp. | reverse complement strand
CAAATTTCTATACCGATATTTTTGTTCATAGAACTAACTTTGGAAACTTAAATAAGGGTTTTGGCTTAAAAATCGTCAATAATATCGATTATTGGCGATTTTTCTACTTTTTTTATCGTATTTTTGTCCTATTGGGGGTCTAAAATAACATAAATTTGCAACGTTTCATTTTACACAAGGAAATTCTAAATCGATTCTTTTTTGTTATGCTAAAAAAAATGTTACCAACGCTGTGTGTCATGTTGGTCCTGTGGGCAATGACAAGACAGCCACCTAATGAAAGGAGTGCCTTGGCAGAACCTTCCTGTGCCTTGCACGCGCCTGCATTAGGAGTGTCCATCGGGGAGACTCCTGAACGGATGAATCAAGTTATCTGGAAGGCCAATCAGCATTTGATAACGCACTGGAAAGACCAATCAAAAATGTCCAAAGACACAACTATTCAATAGTTGTCTACCAAAAAAATCAAGAATAATCAATCGCATTTCTTTTACACAATGCCAAAGAAAAAGTACTTTAGATTACCATTGCTGTGCATCTTAGCCGTTATCTTAGGCTTATTTTGCCCATGCATGGCTTATGCACAAGAAAATATTACTGTGCAAGGCATCGTGACCGATGAAGAGAATGAGCCGTTGATTGGCGCTGCTGTACAAGTCAAAGGACAAAAAGCTGCAGTAGTCACCGATATCGATGGCAATTTCCACTTGGTCAATGTGCCAAAAGGCTCAACGTTGGTGATTTCCTTCATAGGATATAATACTAAGGAAATCAAAGTTACTGGTCCCAAGATAGATGTAAGGATGGAGCCTGCCGACAATGAACTTGATGAAGTGATCGTAGTGGGTTACGGCCAGCAAAAGAAAGCCACCCTCACTGGTGCCATCTCAAATGTGAGTGGCAAGGAGCTTCTAAAGTCGCCTGCTCCCTCAATGGGTAACGCTATTGCTGGCAAGTTGCCGGGCTTGCAGACAGTGCAATACACTGGCGTGCCTGGTGCAGATGACCCCGTAATCCGCATTCGCGGTGTGGGATCTTTCAATAGCGCAGAGCCTCTGGTGCTGGTGGATGGCGTAGAGCGCTCATTCACTCAGATCGATCCCAACGAGGTGGCTGACATCAGTATCCTTAAGGATGCATCGGCCACTGCGGTGTTCGGCGTGCGCGGTGCCAATGGCGTGATCCTGGTTACCACTCGCCGCGGAGAGGTGGGCAAGCCCAACATCACTGTCACAGTATCGGCAGGTCTGCAACAGATTTCACGCTTCCTGGAGCCAGCCAGCTCATATGAATACGCTACAGCTTACAACCATGCTCAGGAAGTGGAAGGTGTGGCTCAAGCCAACTGGAAATACTCCCAGGAAGCCATCCAGCACTGGAAGGACATGGATATGCCCACTGTGTATCCCAGCACCAACTGGTTTACCTATCTGATGCATGACCACGCTTGGCAGGAGCAATACAATATCAATATCAGCGGCGGTACTGAGAAAGCACGCTACTTTGTATCACTCGGTATGCTCAACCAGGATGGTCTGTTCAAGACTTTTGATCAGGGCGATGAATCCAACTTCAAATATCGCCGCTACAACTATCGCGCCAACTTAGATGTGGATCTCTCCAGCCGCAGTTCTATTTCAATCGGTATCGGTGGTCGCATTGGACGCACCAACTCGATTGGCAATGGCGAGTACAATGGACAGTCGGGCGTGTTCGGCGTTGAGGGTCTTCTCAACAATGGTATGCCTATGGCTGGCTATGGACTTGACGACCAGGGACGTCGCATCGTTTCGGATCCCGACTTGGTAGGCTCAATCGGAACAGATGGTCTGGGACTGATTTTCCAGCAAGGTTATACCGTGCAGACTCAAAATGTGGTCAATCTCGACCTTCAATACAAACTCAAGCTTGACTTCATCACCGAGGGTCTTGATTTCCGCATCAAGGGTTCATACAACTCAGATTATACTCACCAAAAGGCTCGCACCACAGGCGGTGGCATCAGCTACAAGGCTACAATCGCCCATGGTGAATACGAGACTGATGGTTCACAAAAAATCGTATACGTGCGCCAAGGCGATGCTTGGCCTCTTGGCTATTCAGAGTCAAAGTGGGGCAATCGCAACTGGTATGCTGAAGCAGCTTTGAACTACAATCGCTCGTTCAATAAGGAACACAACGTAGGCGCTCTTATTCTGTATAACGAGTCAAAGACCTACTATCCCGGCGGTATCTACAACTCTATTCCTAAAGGCTATGTGGGTCTGGTGGGTCGTGTGACCTACAACTATCAATCGAAATATTTGCTCGACATGAACATGGGCTACAACGGCTCAGAGAACTTTGCCAAGGGCAAGCGTTTCGGTTTCTTCCCATCAGCTTCAATCGGCTGGGTAGCTTCCTCAGAGAAGTTCTGGGAGGGTATCAGCCCTGTGGTATCTTATCTCAAGATTCGCGGATCTATCGGTAAGGTCGGTAATGACCAAGGCATCGGCCGCTTCTTGTATCTGCCAGGCACATGGGAATTCTACACCAATGGTGGTGGTGCATGGTGGACCAACGACCGCACTGGTAACTTTGGTGTGAACAACAATTCATTTATGAATGGTGCTCGCGAGGTGAGCACAGGCAATCCTGATGTGACTTGGGAAACAGCCACAAAGATCAACTATGGCTTGGATGTGCGCTTCTTCAGCGACCGCCTCAGCCTGGGCGTGGATATCTTCAACGAGGATCGCAAGAACATTCTCGTGTCCAACGAGACCTCGATTGCTGGCATCTCAGCCCTTAAGCCCAGCTCGGTCAACTTTGGTCGCGTGAAGAACCATGGTTATGAGATTACCCTGCGCTGGGCATCGCGCATTGGCGAAGTTAGCTACTCGATTTCGCCCACCTTCGCCTTCGCTCGCAACAAAGTGGTGGAAATGGCCGAGGTGAAGAAAGACTATGACTACATGTATCAGACCGGCCATCCCGTGGGCCAGCCTTTCGGCTACGAATTCTTTGAATTCTATGTGCCTGGTGAGACTGAGACTCGCTACCAAGAAAAATTCGGAGTTGAAATGCCTGACCAGCAAATCACCCTGCGCCCGGGCGACAGCGTGTTTGTCGATCTCAATGGCGACGGCAAGGTAGATGCCAACGACGTGCATGCAATCGGCTACAGCGATATCCCGGAATACACCGGCAGCGTCAATGCCACTCTCAATTGGAAGGGTCTTGACTTCTCTATGACCTGGGTAGGCGCCGACCATGTAAGCCGTCAGCTCAGCTCATTCTACACTCCCGCTTTTGGTACTGGCAACCAGTCAATGCTTAACAAATGGGTATATGACAACTCATGGACCGAGGACAATCCTGATGCTATACTCCCGCGTATTTCTCTTGAGAAATCAGCTCGTGAGCACAATGGCTCACTCTCGGCTCCCTGGATGGTAGACGCATCCTACATTCGCCTTAAGAATGTGGAGATCGGCTATACTTTCCGCATTCCCGGAATTCCGATCAACAGCATTCGCGTATATGCCAATGGTTACAATCTGCTCACCTTCACCAGCTTCAAGGCCAACGACCCCGAAGCCCAGGCCGGTTATGGCAGCACACGCTATCCTATGACTCGAGTGTATAATTTCGGTCTTAACGTTAATTTCTAAAACTCTCACCATGAATTATATAAAGAAGTTCAAAACACAAACTGCTACCGTGCTCCTGGGTTTAGGGGTGCTCATGGGTTCAGGTTCGCTGTATTCCTGTGTTGATGACATCAAGATAGGAGAGAGCTTCCTGGAGAAGGCTCCTGGCGTGGATGTGACTATGGACACCATCTTTGCCAGCGGCGAGAATGCCAAGCGCTTCCTGTGGCACATGTACGGTGCAATGCACAACTGCTTCACATATACGGGTGCAGTATGGTACTCTCACCCTGATGCCCTCACCGATATTTGCCAATCCTACTGCGGATGGCATAATCTGGGCAAATATTACGGAGGCGACCTCTCGGAAACTGACCAGGACAATGGCGGTTTCGTAAAGTTCCCCTTCATTGCCAATGGCGACGGCAATGCCCGTGCAGGCATTTGGCGCACTATCCGCGAGGGCTGGCTCTTCGTAGAGAATATCGACCAGGTGCCTGACCTTAGCGATAATGAAAAGAGCCAACTCCGTGGCGAAGCTTATGTGATCATGGCTTCGCGCTATCTCGATGCTTTCCGCAATTTTGGCGGTCTGCCCAAGATTGATCGCTCAATGGCAGTGACTGACATAGTGGATGGCACTCGCCTCAGTGTGATCGAGACAGCCGAATTCATCGATGAGCTCATCCAAAAAGCAATCGACGAACCCGGTCTTCCATTCTATGTGCAGGATCAAGCCAGCAACTCAGGTCGCCTCACCAAGGGCTCGGCTTATGGCTTGCGAGTAAAACTCTGGAACTTTGTTGCCTCGCCTCTCTTCAATAATGAGAAGCCCTATCTGGAATTCACACGCAACGAAGAAAACCAGGATTTGCATCAGATATGGACTGGCGGTTACCAGTCGGAACTTTGGGACAAGGCCCTCAAGGCATGCGAGGAATTTTTCACAGCCAATCAGGCCAATGGCAATTATTTCGCTCTGGTGCAGCCCGATGGCGACACCGAATATGATTATTGCAT
Organism: uncultured Bacteroides sp.; assembly: GCA_964604175.1. Lineage (GTDB taxonomy): Bacteria > Bacteroidota > Bacteroidia > Bacteroidales > Muribaculaceae > CAG-873. The sequence goes on along the minus strand of CAZRYC010000055.1, from coordinate 11,245 downwards.
GGCTTTCCGCTCGGCCTATTGGTTCCGTGGCAATAGCGAGAAGGTAATCGAGGTGCATGCCGGTAGCGGCGCAAATGCATGGAACGGTGACTGGAACGTGGAAGGTATGGACGAATTCGGCATGGCCCTCTTCACTGTGGAGTACATGGAGATGTTTGGCATGGCCGATGGCCGAGTATTCCCCTATGATTATGTGTTCAACACTGACAATCCTGAGAATATCGATATTTTCGCAAATCGTGATCCGCGCCTCTATGAGACCATGGTGGCCAACCGCAACAATCTCGTGGAGCAGTACGGTGGCGAGACCAGCACTCAGCTGTGGGAGGGTGGCAACATTGCCCAAAAGTTCAGCCCTCAGCGCACCGATAACCCCTGGGCTACTCGCCTGAAGCTCTTCAAATATTTGCGCGACAATGGTTATGCAGCTTACTATCCCACCAACTATGCTTACCTGCGCATGGCTGATATCCATCTCTGCTATGCTGAAGCTCTGGCTCAGACTGGCAATTTGCAGAAGGCTTGCGATGAGATGAACAAGGTGCGCGCACGCGTAGGCTTGGGCAAGATCGAGAAGATGAATCCCGAACTCAACCTTACCAGCAATAAGGACAACTTCATCGAGCAACTGCTGCGCGAGCGCGCTTGCGAGTTCGGTTATGAGGATCAGCGCTGGTATGACCTTGTGCGTTATAAGCGCTCCGACATCTTCAAGAAGCAAGTGCACGAGCTCTGGATGTATCGCAAGGATGCCAATGGCAACAAGATGCTTCCCGCCGACTATAACAATGACACCAGTCTCCAGCCTGGAGAATCCTGGCCCTCATGCACTTATGAGAAAGTGCCCTGCACCAATAATATCCGAGTATGGTGGGATACTGACAATCAAACCAGCAAGTGGAGCGATAAGTGGTATCTGTCACCAATTTCGCGCGACGAGATCAATAAGGGTTATGGCCTCAACCAGAACCCTGGATGGTAATTCCAGATTTAACAACAGAAAGACTTACACACTATGATCATACCAAAAGTGTTGATGCTTGCGACAGCTGCCGTGTCGGTGACGGCCGTCAGTGCGCAGGTTACACTCAACGATAAAAATGCTTACGCCTACGATTTAGGCTACGGCGTGGAGATCAGCGAATTCTTCAGCACCGCTGCCGCTACCACTATTTCGGGCGAGGAGCTGCAGCAGACAGCGGCCACGAATCTGGCACAAGCCCTCTACGGGCGCTTGCCAGGCCTCACCGCTTTCTCAAATGGCGGTTTTGAGGGCGATGAAAATCAAGGAGCAACGTTCAACATCCGTGGCTATCACACCCTCAGCGACAAGAGCATTCTGATTCTTGTCGACGGCTATGAGCGACCGATCGATCGCCTGAGCGTGGAAGAGGTAGAGAGCGTGACAGTGCTCAAGGATGCTGCCGCAGTGGCTCTTCTTGGTCACGAAGGCGTAAATGGCGCCATCTTGGTAAAAACCAAGCGCGGCCAGGAAGGCAAAGTGCATGTGAAGGCTGATTACAGCCACAAATTCGCTTTTGATCCAGAATTCGCCGATATGGTCGATGGCTACACATATGCCAATGCTCTCAACAAGGCTCGCATCAACGACGGCCTTGCCGCCGCTTACACCGAGCAGGAGCTTAACCTCTTCAAGGATGGCTCTGACCCATACTTCTATCCTAATGTGAACTGGCGCGACATGATTTTCAAGAATCGCGCTGAGCAGGATCATGCTTATCTCTCGGTCTATGGTGGCACCGACAGGGTGAAATACTACACCAATTTCGACTATGTGGATACTCGCGGCGCTCTCAAGAACACTGATCAGAAGGATTATAACTCGCAGCTGCGCCAGTCGAAACTGAATGTCCGCGCCAATATCGACTTCAACATCACCAACACCACGCTGATGTCGGTCAACCTCTTTGGAGTGTTCCAGGAGACCAAGGCTCCGTCGAGCATGTCGGCCTCGAATGCCGCCTATTCCGCTTACTACATTCCGGCGAGCGCCTTCCCTTATAAGACTTCAACTGGCCTTTGGGGTGGCAATGAGACCTTTGGCGATGCCAATCCCGCTGCTCGAATCCAGGAATCAGGTTTCTACAAGACTCACCAGCGCCAGCTGTCGGTAGATGGCAAGCTAAGCCAAAAGCTCGATTTCCTTGTGCCGGGCTTAAGCTTCTTTATCAGCGCTTCTTACATCAATTCCTCGATTAATGGCGAAAACTCTAACAAGTCATTCCAATATGGCTATGAGCGCTATACAGGCAGTGTAGGGGATAAGGACCAGGTGTCGTTGGCCACATTTGGCAACAAGCAGACCGAGCTCACTTTTAGCAACTGGGTTGACAGCCAATGGTGGACTGCTGCCGGAAATGTGGGTTTCAATTACAAGCACTCGTTCATGGGTGACGACCACTTCGACGCAGCCATTATCTACAACAACAAGGGCGAGAGCAAGGATGGCCGTGGCAATACCTTTTATCGCCAGAATGTTATGGGTGTATTCCACTACGATTTCATGAACAAGTTTATTGGCGATCTTGTCCTGGCTGGCAATGGCTCCAACCGCTCATATCCGAGCAAGTGGTCATTCTCACCCACATTGTCGCTGGGCTGGATTTATGCCAACAACCAAGATGGCGTGCTCAACTATGGCAAGCTGCGCGCATCAGGCACCATCCAGCACACTGACTATATGCCCACCTATGGCATGTGGCTTCCCTCATGGGATGCTTCGCATGGCTATGTGATCATTGGCAACCAATACAGCGCCACATGGGGTGCCTCACTGGGATCGTTCCCGACGACTGATTTCTCACAGGAAACCTCAAAGAGCGTGAACGTCGGTACCGATCTGCGCATTGCCAATATGCTCGACTTCACTGCTGATGGTTTCTATCAGCGTCGCAGCCACATCATGCTGTCGGCAAGCAATGAAAACTCATCGGTTGTGGGTATTCAGTCATCGTACAATGATGTGGGCGAGGTTGAGAGCTACGGCTTTGAGGTGAGCCTCAAATTTGCTAAGCAAGTGGCTCGTGACTTCAATGTCAATGCCGGCTTTAATCTGGCCTGGAACACCAACCGCGTGGTTAAGTACATTGGCACTCCCACCTATCCTCTCAGTGACCCCGTGGGCCATCGCGTGAATGAGGCTTGGGGCTTAAAGAGCAATGGTTTCTTCAAAGATGCTGCTGATCTCGCAAGCCAGACTCAGGAGTTCTCGCAGGTGAGCGTGGGCGACATCAAATATCTCGACCTCAATGGCGATGGCATCATCAACCAGTTTGATGTTACCAGCCTGAATTGTGGCACTGATATCCCTGAGCTCAACTATGCCTTCAATGTCGGTTTCGAGTATAAGGGCTTGGGCCTTAATGCATGGTTCCAGGGCACTGGCGATTACATGAAATGGCTGCCGAGCGCAATATGGGGTGGCATGGCCAACAATGGCAACCTCTCAGTTGACTATTACAACAATTGCTTCGACATAGCTGGCGACAACGCTCTGTATCCCCGCCTTACCACTCAAAGCGTGGAGAACAACACCCAAGCAAGCGATGTGTGGTATAAGAAAGTGCATTTCCTGAAGATGCGCAACTGTGAAATCTATTACAAGTTGCCGGCTTCGCTGCTCTCAAAGATACGTCTTTCAGCTTTAAAGGTGTTTGTGCAGGGAGAGAACCTGTTGTCATTTGACAATGTTGACGCAATGGATGCTGAGGTGCTTTCTACCGCCTATCCTATTTTCAAGTCTGTCAATGTAGGCCTTACCGTAACCTTCTAATCTGCAAACAATAGATATGAACAAGATACAATATGCTCTAATAGCCTTGATGGGCCTGGGACTGGCAGGCTGCGCCGACCTCAACTACAACGAGGCGTCGAGCCGCGATGAGGAATGGACCTACAACAGCCCTCTCAATGGCATTAAGAATTTGGTGTACGATGTGTATGCGCAAATGCCGAGCGATTTTAAGGATGACCTCTATGGCAACGGTGCCTTGCTGGCCAGCGCATCTGATGAGGCCGAATTCGCCCTGTCCACCTCGCAAATCAAGAATTACTACAATGGTGGATGGAATGCCTCAAATCCTTTTTCCAACACATGGGTCGTAGCATACCGAGCAATTACCCAGGTGCACATGTATCTGGAGCGTCTCGACAAGATTGACCTCTCGGATTATGAGTATGATCCTGACTACGACAATATGGTGCAGCAATTCGAACTCTTCCCCTACGAATTGCGTTTCCTGCGCGCCTACTTCTATTTCGAGCTGGTGCGCGCCTATGGAGATGTGCCATTAGTGACAACCACGCTCACCAATGCTCAGGCTAATGCGGTAAAGCGCACTCCTGCCGAGGAGGTGTTCCAGTTCATTGTCGACGAGTGTGATATTGCCGCTGAATACCTGCCTGTTACTTACAATGATATTCCCAGTCAGGAGATAGGCCGCGCAACTCGCGGTGCTGCCTTGGCGCTGAAAGCGCGCGCCCTGTTGTATCAGGCTTCGCCGCTCTTCAATACCAATAATGATCGTGAGCTTTGGAAAAAAGCTGCCGAAGCCAGCAAATTCCTCATCGATAATGCATCGGCTTGGGGCTACAAGCTCAGTGCCTACGCTGATTTGTGGGGCCATGACACATTCACCAACCCTGAGTTTATCTTTGTGCTCGGCACTCAGGCAAGCAATAGCTTTGAGAAATACAATTATCCCGTAGGTGTGGAGAATGGCAACTCAGGCAATTGCCCCACTCAGACTCTGGTCGATGCCTATGAGTATCAGGACAGTGGCGAGACTTTTGGCGAGCGTTATCCTGGCAACATCAACGTGACTCAGGAGAATCCTTACGATGGCCTTGACCCCAGATTTGCCTTGACAGTGGTGAAGAATGGCGATGTATGGCCCTCAAATAGTATGCAGGGCATCGAAATCGAGGCTTTCTACAATGGATTCAATGGCGCTCCCAAATATGGCGCAACCCCAACAGGTTACTATCTGCGCAAGTTTGTCGATGGCTCTTGCATCACCACCACCAACAATGCTACCAGCACCCGCCACAATTACATTGTGATGCGTCTGGCTGAATGCTATCTCAACTATGCCGAGGCTATGTATAATTACTATGGCGATGCCGAGGCTACTGGCGAATTTGGAATGAGCGCTAACCAAGCAATCAATGTGTTGCGCACTCGCTCCGACATCGCTATGCCGGAATTCAGCGGAAATGCTAATTGGGAGGAGCGTTACATGCGCGAGCGCATGGTAGAGCTTGCTTTCGAAAATCATCGCTTCTGGGATGTGCGCCGTTGGAAGAAGGGTCCGCTTTTCTCAAGCGTGAAGTTGGCTGATCTCACCATGAATAATGGCGAATTGCAGCTCACTCGCACCACAAGCGAGCGCAAATGGGACGATAAGTATTATCTCTATCCCATTCCTCAATCTGAATTGCAGAAAAACAGCAATTTAACTCAAAATCCTGGTTGGTAATATTTAGGAAGTATGAAAAAATTATTTTATAATATAACTTTGGCTCTTTGCGTGGGTGCGATGTCGCTGATGGCTTCTTCATGCTCTGACAACGACGACGATAGCGCAATCCAAGCCCTTGAGATCAGAGTGTTCAGCCCAGTAAAGGTAATACCTGGACAGGTCCTTACTATTAATGGCATGGGGCTGAGCGGAGTTACAGAGGTTGCATTCCCCGGAGGCCAGAAGGTGACATCGATCAACCACTATGCAGATGGGCAGATTAATGTGGTTGTGCCCACCGGCGTGACCGAGGGTCTGATTCAGGTCAGCGGCGGCGGCCAGACTGCCACTTCGCGCCTGGAGCTTGAAATTGGCGATCCCAAGATCACTGCCATTTCTCCCACCGATGAAGAAATCAAAATCGGTAGTGAGGTGATGATTGTGGGTGAGGATATGGAATTTTTTGACCGCGTTTACTTCCCCGGTGCCGAGGGCGAGGATGTAGTGGTTGAGGCTGTGCGGTTCATGCGCCGATCCACTAACTTGGTAACCCTGCAGGTCCCCAGCGGCATTAAGGCTGGTGCTACCACCCTTAAGCTGGAGGATATGAGCGGAAAGTCATATATCACTCCCGAGATTACACTCTCCGATAAGATTTCTTCAGGTAACAAAGCTTCTGAAGATGAAATTTGGTCGGGCGAGCAAGTCATTGACAATTGGGATTGGTGGTATCTGCCAGCCTCAGAGCTCAACATCTCCAAGGTCAATCCGCAGGTAGGCATGACTATCCGATTCGTATTTGCTGATCACAGCAACGATGCCACATTCTGCGTTTGCGATGGTTGGTGGGGCGCCCACGACATGGGTGGCAGCCCAGATATCAACACTATCACCGTTGCAGCTGGTGTGACCGAAGCTCTGTTGCCCATTGATGAGACCTTGCTCAGCATGCTCAATGGCGTGGCCGACAACGCATTTATCATTGGTGGCTCGGGCGGCTTGGTAGTAACCAGCATTGAGATTATCAATATCATCTGGAAGGGTGAAACAGCACTTTCCTGGTGGTGGTATATGAGCCCTGATGAGGTTGATTACACTGGTGGTGCTCCCGAGGCTGCCATGACTCTGAGATTCGTGTTTGCTGCCCACGATGTAGATGGCAATTTCTGCCTCTGCGATGGCTGGTGGGGCGCTCCCGATCTGGGAGGCGCTGACCAGGGTCGCGACGCCAACAACATCATCGTGGAAGCAGGCCGTACAGTAGTTGACTGCGTAATCACCGACCAGCTTTGCACTACTATGACCGACGGCTCCTCAAACCCGATGCTAATAGGTGGTAGCGACTTAGTGATGAAGCGCATGGAGCTCCACAAATAATTTCTGAAAATCCCCAACCTCACACCATTAATTACTGAAAATCCCCAACCTCACACTATCGGTGAGGCTGGGGATTTCCTTTTTTTATTAATAAGTTAGTAAGTTATTCTGACAAGACACTACGGTTAGGAGTGGGGATGGACAATGACTTTGAGACAGGCAAGGGCTCGCTCTGCTTTGGCGCGGGCTTTCTCCAGGGTGTCATCGGTGGCCAGAATCACGCCCATGCGGCGATGGCCTTTGATTTCCGGCTTGCCAAAGAGGCGAATCTGCACTCCGGGCTCTGAGAGCACCTCGTTGAGGTTGGCGAACTCCACCCTGTCGGTGTCTCCCTCTACCACGATGGCTCTTGATGCGGAGGGACCGTAGAATTTTATGCCCGGTATCGGAAGCCCAAGCAGGGCGCGAGCGTGCAGCGCAAATTCGCTAAGGTCTTGCGAGATCATGGTCACCATGCCAGTGTCGTGGGGGCGCGGAGATACCTCGCTGAAGATAGCGTGGCCGTCCTTTACAAAGAGCTCCACGCCGAAGATTCCATAACCTCCAAGAGCGTCAGTGACCTTTTTGGCGTACTCCTGCGCCTCTTTCAGGGCTTCGGGAGCCATGGGCTGTGGCTGCCAGCTCTCGCGATAATCGCCATCAACCTGTATATGGCCTACAGGCTGGCAGTAGGTGGTGCCAGAGATGCTGCGCACCGTGAGCAATGTGATTTCATAATCGAACTTTACGAAGCCCTCCACGATAACCTTTCCGGCTCCTGAGCGGCCTTCGCTCTGAGATATTTCCCAAGCATGGTCGATATCTTCCGCTTTCTTTATTACCGACTGTCCATGGCCGCTGCTGCTCATCACAGGCTTCACCACGCAGGGAATGCCTATTTCAGCCACAGCCTGCTTAAATTCATCATAAGAGCTGGCAAAGCGGTAGGGTGAGGTAGGGATCTTGAGCTCCTCGGCAGCCAAGCGCCGTATGCCCTCGCGATTCATGGTGAGCACGGTAGCTTTTGCGGTGGGTGTCACATGCCAGCCCTCTTTTTCAAGCTTGAGCAGCTCCGGGGTGGCGATAGCTTCCACCTCGGGAATGATATGGTCAGGCCGCACCTTGAGGATGGCATCGCGCAGAGCCTCGGGATCAAGCATATTGAACACCATAGCCTCATCTGCCACATGCATGGCTGGAGCCAGAGCGTATTTATCGCAGGCTACCACCTCCACGCCAAGGCGCTGGAGCTCTATGGTGACTTCTTTACCCAGTTCGCCGCTGCCCAGCAGCATAGCCTTGCGGCCCAATGGGGTGAATTTGGATCCTATTTTTGACATAATTTTAGCTTTATTTTCTGCAAATATACGAATAATTGACAAATAATCATTAATTTTGTAAGATTTTTAGAGACAATACCACATTGAAACCATTATATCTTATCCCAGCGCGCGGCGGAAGCAAAGGAATACCGCGCAAGAATATAAAGCATCTGGGCGGCAAGCCGCTCATAACATATTCTATTGAGGCTGCGCTTGCTGCTCCGCAGGGTTATGTTTTGGTCTCGACTGAAGATGCCGAAATCGCCCAGGTGGCGCGTGATTGCGGGATTGCCGTGGAATATATGCGCCCTGCTGAGCTCGCCACCGATACAGCTGGCAGCCGAGAAGTGATAATCCATGCGATGGATTGGGCTCAGAGCCAAGGCATAGTGTTTGATTGTGTGGTGCTGCTGCAGCCCACTTCGCCTATGCGCACAGCTGATGACATTCGCGCATGCTTGGATCTTTACAGCGAGAATGTCGATATGGTGGTGAGTGTCACAGAGAGCGAAGCCAATCCATATTACAATATTTTCGAGACTGACCCCAGCGGACTATTGCACATAAGCAAGGGCCAGGGCAATTATACACGAAGGCAAGATGCCCCCAAGGTGTACCAGTACAATGGAGCCGTGTATGTGATCCGGCCTGAGAGCCTGCGCGAGCATCCGCTGGCGCAATTGTCTCGAAAGATTCCCTATGTGATGCCTCGCCAGCGCAGCATCGACTTAGACACTCCGCTCGATTGGGCAATAGCTGAAAAAATCATTGAAAATGGATAAACATCTGATCAATTGCAACGCCACTCTATACCAGGGTTTGGACAAGCTGAATAAGCTCTCCGGAAGCACCATGACACTCTTTGTGGTGGATAGCAACCGCCGCCTGATGGGCTCGCTCACTGATGGCGACATACGCCGCGCCTTGCTCTCTGGCAAGAGCTTGGATGCGTGTGTGTGGGAGGCTATGCACTCTCCATGCCGCAAGATTTCAGCTACTGGCCTGCATGTCAATAAGATAAAGCAGTGCCGCCGATTGGGCATAAGCCTTTTGCCAAAGGTAGATGCATCGGGGTGTGTAACATCCCTGCTTGACCTCAAACGGCAAGACAATCAGTTGCCTCTGTCGGCCATTTTGATGGCTGGAGGCAAAGGAGAGAGGCTTCGTCCTCTCACTCTACATAAGCCCAAGCCTCTGCTGCAAGTGGGAGGCAAGGCAATAATTGACCATAATGTGGATGCTCTGCGCCGCTTCGGCATCAGGCAAATAAATGTCACTGTAAAATATCTGGCTGACATGATACGAGAGCATTTCGCCAATGAGCCCGATGTGCACTGTATAGAAGAAGATGAACCCATGGGAACAATTGGGGCTGCATGCCTGGCGCCTTTGCCAGTGACGGGCGACACTGTGGTGATGAATAGCGACTTGCTGACCACCATATCGTTTGAGGATATGTATCTTCACCATCGCATGCAACATGCCGACATCACGATTGCCACCATACCGTATCAGGTGTCGGTGCCTTATGCCATCCTTGACTTCGATGAACACGGCCGGGTAGGGGGCTTGATGGAAAAACCGTCATATTCATATCTGGCGAATGCCGGCATTTACATTTTCAAGAATGAGATACTCCACTCGATAGACCCGAACAAGCGCACAGATGCTACCGACCTCATAGAGCAGGCCATAAGCCAGGGCTACAGAGTAAGCAACTTTCCCATTAATGGTTATTGGCTTGACATAGGCAACCCTGCCGATTTCCGTCAGGCAAACGAACTTATGAAAACCCTCGATGGTTTTAAATAAAACGAAAAACATACCCTAATGTCAGACTCAAATTTCATAGATTACGTAAAGATACTCTGTCGTAGCGGCAAGGGAGGAGCTGGCTCTCGCCACTTCTACCGCGCCAAATACATACCTAAAGGAGGCCCCGACGGCGGTGACGGAGGCCGAGGCGGACACATAATTCTCAAAGGCAATAAAAATATGTGGACCTTGTTGCCGCTGAAATTCCGGCGCCATATCTTTGCCGGCAATGGTCAGCCGGGCACAGGAGGTCGCAGTTTTGGCAAAGATGGAGAAGATGTGACCATCGAAGTGCCATGCGGCACTGTAGTCTTCGATGCAGAGACGGGAGATTATCTGTGTGAAGTCACAGATGACGGGCAAGAGATAAAGTTGCTAAAGGGAGGACGTGGCGGCTTAGGCAACTGGCACTTTAAGAGCGCCACAAACCGCACGCCTCGATATGCACAACCTGGAGAGCCAGCAATAGAGAAGAGCGTGATATTAGAGCTTAAACTGCTGGCTGATGTGGGCCTTGTAGGCTTCCCAAATGCTGGGAAATCCACCTTGCTGTCGGCTTTGTCGGCAGCTCGGCCAAAGATTGCCGACTATCCATTCACCACTATGGAGCCTCAGCTCGGAATAGTAAGCTATCGCGACAACCGATCATTCGTAATGGCCGACATCCCCGGCATCATTGAAGGCGCGAGCGAAGGCAAGGGCTTAGGCCTTAGGTTCTTGCGACATATAGAGCGCAATGCCGTGCTGCTGTTCTTAGTGCCAGCTGATGCCGAAGATATAAACAAGGAATATGAGATATTGCTGGCAGAGCTTGAGAAGTTCAATCCTCAGCTGATGGACAAGCATCGCATACTGGCAATCTCAAAGAGCGACCTTTTGGATGAAGAGCTTATGGAGGAGATTAGGCCTACCTTGCCGCAGGATATTCCTACCGTATTTATTTCGGCGGCGACCGGCTATGGCCTTACCGAGCTCAAAGACATATTGTGGAGGGCAATCACCGATGAGAACAATCGCCTGGCCACTCCCGATATCATCCATCGTCCGCTGGATGGCCACCATCGGGTGCGCGAAGAGGACGAGTTCATATTTGAGAATGTGCCTTCTCCAGAAGATGAAGAGGGAGAGGATTTCCAAGAAATCAATCCTGATACTTGGGGTGAGGATACTGACGGCTATGACTGGGATGAAGATGTGGAAATCAATGAAAATGAGTAAGAGCCTGTTTAATAAGAAATGTTAAATCGAAAAGTGGCTCATTTTTTAGTTAAA
>CAZRYC010000054.1:0-16478 GCA_964604175.1 uncultured Bacteroides sp. | reverse complement strand
AAGTGTTCTACGAGATGCTACAGAAAAGTTGCATTTAGAAATTGAATCTACGCAAGATGTTTTTTGAACGAATTATTTGGTGGTTTCAAAATTGTTCACTAAATTTGCATGTTCATATTTAATGAACATGCTCAATTGATTGAACATGGAAGAAACTATTTTGACACAATGCTTGGAGCGGCTTAGAGCCTTGGATGTAACGGTGGATGACATCGTTGCGAGCAAAGACATTGGCCCTGTTGATTACACAGCTTCGATTGAGGAGTTGAAAGTGGTTGTTTTATGCAAGAAGAACATCACGAAGCAGAACTATGGCTCTGTGCTGATGGAAGTTAGGAAGGCATCTCAAACGACCTCTAACCCAATCATCGTATTTACAGCCAATATCAGCCCTGATTTAATGAAGGCTCTGGGAGACGAGGGAGTTTCTGTGATGGAAACCAGCGGAAACTGCCAGATTAAAATCGGCAAAGTGATCATCAAGGTATCTGGAAACAAGAAATGTCCTCTGCCAAACGATGAAAGACAAGCTATGACTCCAGTGCGCCTGAAGATAATTTTCTTCTTGCTATTGGATCCTGAGAATGTCAATCTGCCACTCCGCGCGATTGCCAACGCCACAGGCGGTTCGCTTGGAACCGTGAAGTATGTATTGGATGATCTGACACAAAAGAGATTTGTGCTGCATACCCCGAAGAAAAGGATTCTTAGGGATCGCAGAAAACTGCTCGATCTTTGGCAAGTGCTTTACAACCAAACGCTAAAGCCCAAGCAGCTTATCAATACATACGATTTCGCCAAGAGCGAGGACCGATGCAATTGGAAAGAGATCGTATGGCCAAAAGGAATTATATGGGGAGGAGAAGCGGCCGCCAACATTATAGACAATTATTTAATACCGGAGGAGTTTGAACTGTACTCTTCGCTTCCAGGAATGAAGCTCTTGGCGACGGGAAAACTAAGGCCTTCTCCAACGGGCAAAATCAAGGTTTACAAATCCTTTTGGCCCGAAGACAAGACAGATTTGGCAGCTCCCTTATTGGCTTATGCGGATCTAATGGGATCGCGCGACAGCCGCAACATAGAAGCAGCGCAGCGCCTGTTGGAAAAACTCAATCTGGATTAAGGAGATGGAATACAGGATAACAAAAGATCAGTTGAAAAACGATGCATTGTACGACACGTTGCAAGCATTGTGCCAGTGCTTGCATAAAGTGGGTTCTGATCTTTACATTGTAGGCGCTTGTGCCAGAGACTTGTCTTTGATTTTGCTGAACCTTGATGCATCCAGCCGAAAAACCAGAGACTTGGATGTGGCTATTCTGTTGACAGACTGGAGCAGCTTTGATAGGCTATGTTTAGTGCTTCAAGAGCATTGCTTTAAAAGATATAAGAATACCCAGAAGTTCTTTTACAAGGGTGAAGATGGAAAGAATGATTACGAGGTCGATGTGGTGCCATTTGGTGAAATTGCCGAAGAAGAAAAGATAAAGTGGCCGCCCGATGGCAATCCTGAGATGTCAGTCCGCTGTTTCACCGATGTTATGGCGCATGCGGACACAATAATCATCGATGAAGAAGTCATCGCTAAAATGGCTCCTTTAGGAGGCCAGTTCCTTATAAAGCTTGACACATGGAACGACAGGCACAAGAATACGGACAAGGATGCCAAAGACATGTTTGCCCTGGCAAGCAAATACTTTGATTTTGTCTTAGAAGTCACTCCTGAGAGATTTGGAGAAGTTCTTCCTGACATTGTGGACGAACAATCCCATTCAGAACATTCGGGAGTTTTTTTCCTGACATCTGACGGAGCTGCCTTTCTTAACAGAGAACACTTGGAGTTTTTCATAGATTTGGTTAAATCAGAACTGGCAAAGGCCGATCAGAGCGATTTGATTGCTCATACTATGGGCAACTACAGCGCAAATGATGATAATGCCTACGACAAAAGCTTCAAGTTTTGGAAAGTTGTGCTCGCGGCATTGGAAGAACAGCTAAGCAAAATGCAATATGGTTGAAATAAGGAGCATATCTAAGGGAGCGGCTGACACCCTTAATCAAGACCGCTTCATGTACCGTGTAATGAACGAAGGTTCTGTGGTGGCAGTGATGTGCGATGGCATGGGTGGCTTGGATTACGGTGAAAAGGCTTCCCAGATAGTTTGCGATTGCATGATTGAGTATTTGTCAGATGGAATAGGCAAAAAGGATGTTCCTGACTTGCTGTTAGAGTCTTTTGCTTATGCCAATACGCGACTTGGAGCTGCTGCAAATGAGCTTCATGCAAAAATGGGGACAGCAGTGTTAGCATTAGTGGTTAAGGACGGATCCTTGACATTGGCCTGGCAAGGTAATGTAAGAGCCTATTTGCGCAAAATAGGCAACCATATTCAACAATTGACAACGGATCATGTGTTGGAAATCGGATATGGTAAGAAAAGGCTGACACGATGCCTCAAAGGATGTGTCTTGAGGGAAGACATACCAGTGCTGTCCATGCCTTTGGAACCTCAGGATGAAATAATAATGTGCACTGATGGCTATTATCTTCAGGCTTCCATCACCGAAGTAACTGGCGAGTCGGGGGAAATGGAAGGCCTGAAATTCAGTGATGACGCGACAGTGGCAATCGTAAAGATCTAATGCCTTTTTACCAAATTGGAACACAATGCCAATTGTAATCAAGGAAATGCGTGTGCGCACCACCGTGGAGAAGAAGATAGTCTCTGATGCAGAGTTGTCTGAAGAGGCGATAAGAAGGATTGAAGAACGCATATTGGCACGCTTAAGCTCAGCTGCCAATGACAATGCAAGCGGCAGAAAACGCAAAAACGACAGATAAGCTTACGAATGGAAAGCAAGCTTAGACTTACGGCTTATACAGACGATAGGTACTCAAAAGTACACAAGCCAGCTCTGGAACTGCCGCTCAGCCCTGCTAAGATAAAGATCAGCAAAGGCATTCGGTATGCTGAGGATCCTCATTTGGGGAGCCTCAACGGCGTGAATGCCTTTGTCCGCTACAAGCCCGAGTCGCTTGCTTTCGACATCTTGCTTGACATGACCAACCCTATGGAAAGCAACGATGAGAATATGCCAGTGCGAGCTGTGGTGGAGGAGATTGAGGCTCGGCTCTACGATTATAACGTGGAGGGCCACAGACCATCGTTTGTAAAAGCTGAGTACGGCGACATCGTATTCTTTGGCCAGCTGAAAAGCCTCGATACTGTATATTCTATATTCGATTCAGAAGGCGTACCGTTCCGCGCTGAGTTAAAAATCGAACTTGTAGGCTATTGCAGCCCGGAGGAAGAGAAGAAGCATTTCTCAAAACGTTCGCCTGATGTGTCAAGGATAGCCGTTCTTGAAGATGGCCAGACTCTTGCCGCTCTCTGCGAGGAAGTTTACGGCGACTGGCAACTTGTGAGCCAAGTAGCCCGATTCAACCACCTGCCCGGATACCGAGATGTGCCAGCCGGGACTAAGATACTGCTGCCGATGCTAAAGCGCTGATATGCCACAATCTCCCTCAGCAAATAGGAATCGAATAGTTTCATGCCTTGTTTACAGCAATGGCAAGAAACTGGGAGCCGACTTCCGCTTGGTATCGGCAAGGGCAAGCCTTGCGCTTAACCGCATAGGCAAGGCGACCCTGAAATTCGAGGCCGGCAACATGGAGAAACAGATATTTGATGAAAGCGACTCTGCTGAGTTCAAGTTGGGCGCCTCGATTAAGCTTGATGTGGGCAACGTAGGTAAGGAGGAAGCAATTTTTGAAGGCACTGTGACAGCCCTGCGCATCCTGACTGGAAAAGACGGTAGAAGCTATATGGTTGTCGAATGCCGAGACATCGCTTATCCGGCCACCCTTGGCCGTAAGAACCGCATTTTTGAGAACAAGACGGACAGCGAAATCATAAAGGAGGTGCTTAGGGATTACGGCAGCGTGAGCGTCGATGCCACGGAAAACAAGCAGTCTGCGCTGGTGCAGTACTATTGCACCGACTGGGATTTTGCATTGTCGCGTGCCGATGCATGCGGACTTTACTTATGCATCGACGGTGGCAAGATTAACGTCAAGAAGCCCCAGGCAGGTTCTTCGCCTGTGATGGCAGTTGCCTATGGCGAAGATGTGATTTCATTTGATCTGGAACTGAATTCAGATGATCAATTCGCTCAATATGAGGGTGTGACATGGAATCCAAAGACGCAAAAGGTTATTCGCATAAAGGGCTCTTCGCCAACGCTCAACAAGCATGGCGACTTGCCCGCCAAGGCAATAGCTGCCAGCGACATCTATCTGATACAGACAGATGCGCCCATGGATGAAAAGGCCTTGAAACAGTGGACCGACTCAGCGGCTCTCAAAGCCGGTCTGGCTCGCTACCAGGGAACCGTAACGATATGCGGCTCGCCCAAGGCCAAGCCTGGGATATTGGCAGGGTTGAAGGGCTTTGGCAAGCGCTTTAACGGCAATATGTTTGTCGGCAGCGTATCGCATCTAATCGAGAACAACCAGTGGACTACAGAGTTGGGCGCAGGAGTCACCCCTTTCAACATCACAGAAGAAACCGATGTGATGTCTCCTTCGGCTTCGGGATTTCTCCCAGGACTTCAAGGGATTCATTCTGCAGTGGTGAAAAAGCTGGATGCTGATCCCGAAAAGGGTTACCGCATACAAGTGGAGCTGCCTTGGCTGGATGGCACAAACAAGTCTCTATGGGCTCGTATGTCAACCATGCTCGCTTCTCAGTCATTCGGCACCTTCTTCCTGCCCGATATTGGCGACGAAGTGTTAATTGGCTTTATGAACCAAGACCCGAGCCATCCAATAGTCATAGGCTCGCTGTACAGCGAAAAGCACAAGCCTCCGTACGAATTTGAAGCCAAAAACAGCAAGAAGGCCATTGTTTCGCGAGAGAAGCTATGCGTACTATTCGATGAAGAGAAGAAAGCTGTCACTATATCAACGCCTGGCAAAAACACAATTGAGATAAGCGACGGAGGCAAATGCATCAAGTTGACTGACCAGAACAAGAATGAGGTCACGCTTGACAGCAGCGGCATCACGCTGTCTTCAGCCAAAGACATTGTAATCAAAGCAAAGGGCGCCATAAAGATGGAGGCGAATGCGAAAATAACTGGAGAGGCAAAGCAAGATGTCAGCCTGAAAGGGATAAATGTCAAGCTGCAAGCCAAAGCAGGTGCGACCATAAAGGGCAACGCTACTGCCGAGCTCTCGGCAAGCGGCCAGACCACTGTCAAGGGCGCAATGGTAATGATAAACTGACATTGTATGCCCTCAGCCGCGAGAATAACAGACATGCACACATGCCCGATGCAGACGCCGGCATTTCCCTCGCCGATTCCGCATGTGGGAGGGCCGATTGTGGGTCCAGGCGTAGCCAATGTGCTTATTGGAAATCAGCCAGCAGCTGTGGTGGGTGACATGTGCGTATGCGTTGGGCCGCCGGACACTATCGTAAAGGGGTCTTCTACTGTGATGATAGGAGGACGCCCTGCAGCCCGGATGGGCGACACTACCGCTCATGGCGGCAGCATAGCGACTGGATGCCCTACTGTAATCATAGGAGGATAAAAGAATGGATAAGTATAAAGCATTGATGCGCAATGAGACCTTTCTTGGCCGGGGCTGGTCTTTCCCTCCAGTGCTGACTGAGGATGGCGCGGAGATGTCGACCTACGAGGATGACATTCGTGAGAGCTTGACCATTTTGTTTAGCACATGCCCCGGCGAGCGTGCAACGCGGTATGATTACGGCTGTCCCTTAAGGAAGTATGCCTTCGAGCCGATGACTGATCAGACAATCGAACGCATGCGCAGCGACATTGCCCGCGCCATAATCCTTTTCGAACCGCGCATCGAGCTTGAGGACGTCTCATTTGAGTTACACTCCAACGAAGGGGTGCTTGAGATCATAATCTCCTACACTGTTGTACGCACCAATAACCGCAACAATCTTGTCTATCCCTTCTATTTCAACGAAGGTTAAAAACTAATATCATCATAATCATATGTTTACTGAACAACAGCCAAAACAAATAGAGCGAAGGGTTAACGATAGCTCAAATAAGAAGAGGACTTCAAGACAAGCTATTCAATTGAGAGATAATAGGCAACCGTTACAACGCCAAGCATGGATTATCACTCGTAAACTTAATCTTGGATTCAGTAGTTCATCCAATTCTTCTTCTCCCTCTCATGCCCCATATTACGATAACAAACATGATAAAGAAATAGGGCCAGGCAAATCCTATAATTCCGTAGATAGAAGTGATGGTGCAGTCGCCAGCGCAAATTTTCTTGAATCATCAATAAACTCAATAGTTAATTCAGATCAAAAGACGAGAACCAAAAAGGGGAGTGGTTCTAAAAATGCTACGTCAGGAGCTTTTTTGGAAGGAGGCAGAAATATTGCTGGTGAAGAAAAAAAAACATTTCTAAAATTAGAAGAAAGGCCCTTGTCACCAGAAGCTTTAACCTTATGGCCGGATAGAATTAGCAAGATAGAGAATCTGAAGTTCCATCATCGCCATATATTGTTTGATAGTTCTCATGAATTACCCATTGTTGGATTGAGCGATAATATCGGATATGGAGGCACCTTGTATACCGAAAAACATTTGGATGCATATGAAAAAAACAATGCCATTACACAGGGCCGTTTTGAAGATAGAAGTCCTTTATTAGGGGGCAAAAGTGAAGATGAAGTGCTAATAGAGGCCATAAAAGACCATGCAATGTTTGGCGATTACGATTTACTAAACAACAATTGTCAGCATTGGGTAAATGCTGTTTTGCAAACCTTTGAAAATAAAATTATTGAATTAAAGAACTTCCACGGAGTACAATTCTTTCCTCTGAAAATAGAACGCGTAGACCATACAGATCATGAGCAAGGGAACCTAAACAATTACAAACCAGATTATAATATAGAATTACATTTGCCTTTTTGGTTGGAATCATCTCAAAAGATGCAGGATCTGCAATCAAATTATAATACAGGTTCTTTATTCCCCTTACTGATAAATCCTTCACAAAATCAAATTATTAATGGGGGTACATATAGCCCACTCATAATTGATACGGATGAAGAGTAACCTATTTTACCTTTAACCAAAATCATAGGGATGATTACATTTGAGCCTGCTGAGAACCAGTGGCAGAGGCTGCTGAGGAGGCTGGCAAGGGAGTCGGCTGGAATGCAGTGCGCCGACGGAGACAAGGCTGTGCACACATTGGAACCCCTGCTTGCCAACCAAGTGCTGACAGTGCTTGCAGATATCAGCAGAAAGAGGCTAGATGGGTATGATGAAAGTTATGCTCATTCGCGAGGCACTATGTCACAGCTGGGATACGCCAAAAAGCTGACAAGGGATGTGGCGAAATGGATAGCATCCCTGAGAGCATTCATCCTTAGGCATCAAAAGGCTGGCACGCATGATAGCAAATCGGCGAAAGTGGCCCAGCAACTGCTGGACATTCTGGCATTTTCTCTTCCCAAGGAGGGTGACACCCCAGAATCGACATACCATAATATGCTCCAAGCAGTAAAATCAATCCAAAAGAACGCTGATACATACTTGGAACAGATTGAAACCGCTGGCGACACAGACGGCGCTATGTCCCTTTTGATCTCTTTCCTAAAGAACCATTCTAAAATAGCGGACAGCTTTAACAAGCGCATTAGCCAGCAGCTTCAACAATTATATTTCAATGAAATCATTCATCTTGAACCCGAACCGGCTGTTCAAGGCAAAGCATATGTTGTAGTAAAGGCCAAGCAGAATCTTACTCTAAAGGCCGGGGCCGGCTTTCTCGTTGGCAAAAACTCGCAGGATCAAGATTTGATTTACAGCACTGTTAACGAAGAGAGCGTCACGCCGATGGTATGCTCTGGTGTGCGCACTATTACCCCCCTGCAAAGCACCGGAATGGCTCTCGGCTGGGAATTGTCTTCTCCCATGCTTGTGCTTCGCCAGGGAGAACGCACAATAGAAGCGAGACTTCATTTCACCGATGACTCCCAGCAATTGCTTCCCGAGAATATAGTGGCAGATGCTTTCAGCGCTTACATCAGCACTGACTATGGCTGGCACAAGCTTAAGGTTGAAAAAGCCGCCATTGAGGAAAAGGCCGCTTTGGCGATAACCATGCAGATGGAAAAGGGCGATGCCGAGACCGAAGCATGCTCTGAAGAAGTCCACGGTGCGCCAAGCCAGCATCCCGTTTTGCTGATCTTATCCGAAACCAATAAACAAGACTGGGCTTGGATAAGCAGAGCAAAAATCACAAAGGCAGATTTGATCGTAGTGGTAAAGGGGATGCGCGACTTCACGCTCTACAACGAGTTTGGAGAAGCGAACACCCGCCAGCCCTTCCTGCCATTCGGCTTGCAAGGCGAACAAGGCAGCTGGTTCATGTTCGGCAGCGAAGAACTGGGCCTCAAGCCATTGAAAAACGTCCATTTAAAGGGCGAATGGCAGAAGATACCCAATGAGAAATGGGAAATCAATCAGATATACGAGCCTTACGGAGAAGATGCGGAATCTTTTGCCGTAAAGACCCGATGGCAAAAAGGCGGACGCTGGCTTGATTGCGGAGATGCGCAGCAAAAGCTGTTCTCATTTTCCTCTAACGGCCAGCTCCAAGATGCAGACATTGTTTTCGATTTCGAATGGAAGCCGGCACCATCCAAAGGCTTGGGTGCACCCAGATACGAATACAGCCAGGACAAGGACGGATTCTTCAAGGCAGTGTTGCAAACTCCGTCCATAGGCTTTGGCGAAGCCGCATACCGTCGCCTGTTCACGCAAACAATGATATATAACAGCCAGGCCAAAAAGAAGCACCAAAAGGAACTCCCCTTGGAACCGCTCCGGTCCATGCTGGCAGATCTCGAAATCTGCTACGAGGCTTCCTCTGTCTTGGATTCTGCGCCTCAGGCTGCTTTTTACGATATTGAATCAAAGAAAGCCCTGCCATTCAGAGTCGCTGATATCGAAAACGCTTCCGTCTATTTTGCCATTGACTGCGCAAAAGGTCAGAAAGCTATACGGCTGTACTTGGATTTGGCCTTGCGTGACAATGCGCTTTACGAGAGCCTCGACAAGTATTCCGCTGAGGGCAAAGTCTCTTGGTCTTTCTGCCAGGACGGACATTGGCATGATTTGGAAGCAGACAATGTCAGTGATGAGACTCACGGCCTGATGCAAAGCGGCTATGTTGAAATCGAGTTTCCTGATGCCTTTAATACGGATGAAACCGTATGGCTCAGGGCTTGCCACAAAGGTGACTTTGATACCTGTCTTGACATAAAGAACGCATGGGCCAATTGCGTGCTCACACAAGCTGCCAACGGCGATGAGGAGGTCCTGCCTGCCGGCACCATAACCGAATTTATGGAGGCAAACGAACCGATAGCCGAAGTGTCTCAGCTTCTGCCCAGCTTTGGAGGCAAGAAAGAGCAAAGCATGGAAGAAGCCACTGCAAAGTTCCCGGCCAACGCATCCGCTCGCAGGCATGCAGTAAATGCGAAAGACTTTGAGCTGCTGGCCACCAACTTGTTTCCCGAAATAGAAAAAGCAATCTGCATAGCAAGCAATGAGGGCAAGCGAAGAATGGTGACGCTTATGCTCTTTGCCCGAAACGAGGACAATTCGTCAGGACAACTGGCTCCATGCCGTCTTTCAGCAATTGAATGCGAACTGAAAAAGCATTGTTCGCCTTTTGTGAATCTGCATGTGGCTAATTACAGAAAAGACATTGAATTGAAATGAGCGAAGACAACAAGGAGGCGTTCATTAGGCCTCTGGCTGATGAAGAGACAACCTTCAGCAGGCTAATGGAGAAAACCCTGGAAGATGTGCAGCACCTCTCAGGTAATGTCTGGACAGACTTCAATCCGCATGATCCTGGCGTAACCACTGCGGAGGTAGCCAACTATGCGCTTGCCGAGCTGGAATACAAGCTTGGGTTTCCCTTGGAGGACTATCTCACCCGGGAAGGCGAGAATTTCCACCCCGAGAGATTCGGGCTGTTTTCGGCAGAAGATGTTGCCTCATCAGCCCCGGTCACTTTGGAAGACTATCAGAAACTACTTCTTGACGCAATTCCGGAAATTGAAAGAGTGCGGGTGTCATGCTCCGAGAAAATAGCAGGAGCATTGGATATCAGCTACCAGCTTTCTGAATTGGAGTCTGGCAAGAGCGCTATTGTTGCGGCTCGCATCAAGGAGGTCATGAATGCCAACCGTAATCTGTGTGAGCTATTGGGAGATGTATCGGAAGCAACCCAACCGCTTGATGGCGAAGGTAGCCTAAGCCGCACAGCAGAACCATGCGTAAAACCAGACGTTGAATACAAGGGGCATTACCATAATATCTTCAGCCATCGCCCACTCTCGGCTGATTTCCCCCTGTGCTACCGCCTTAGCGAGAAGCGCAATCCACTGACGTCCTTTGATGCTTATCTGAAGCTTTTTGACAAAGTGATTTGCGACACCTTGGAGGAAGCGAGGCTGTTGCCAGATATTCTTGACATTTCGGAGGAAAACGAAGCATCGTTCCGTTATGACAAGAGAACTCTACTTTTGAAAAGCCAGTACCTTGACTTCTTAGACAGCATCTATGGCGTATGCAGCCAGCCGGATTTTGTTAAAGAGAACGAAGGCTACGGCGAGCTGCCTGTAGAGGCTCTTCATCGAAGGATGGGCTTTCTGCGCAACGTGGCCAGGATGCAGAGAGACCGAAGCAAGGCGCGGAACATAGCGCAGCGAGGATTCGGAAGCAACATCCCCGTTGCAAAGGAATGGTTCTGTCGCCTGCTGGGCATTCCTTGCGACGAGGACAAAACCGTTGGCAATGTGTTGCCCAGCTACAATCTGCGGCTAACCGAGGCAAGCGACCCTAAGGAGCAGTGGCTGCTTGACGCCGATTCGGCACTGATTTTGGAGCGCATGCTGGCTCCAGACCGCGTGATGATGATAGACATGGCCAAGCAGCCTGAAGATGAAGATCCCAGAGACGTCCATGCGAGGCTGAGGCAAGAACTTCACATATTCGGTGGAAACGCTTTGCCGGCAGACCTGTTTCGCGGAGGCACCGTAATTGACAATTACCGCATCGTAAGCATAGGGCCAAATGATTACATGCTCGTTTACCATCGGCTGAACCGAGGGATTTGGATCAACGTAGGCAGGGCTTCGGATCCTATAAAGCTTAACTCACTTGCCAAGGCTTTGTGCCGATTCCTGAAAAGGCTCAACAGAGACTGCGAGACGCTCTACGTGTTCGAGCCAATACTTGTTGATGAGAAGCGGCCTTTTGAACTGGAACTGGTATTGCCCAACTGGACGAATCGCTTTCATTCGGCTCGTTTCCGCGGGGCGTGTGAACATCTGCTGCGCTCCATAATTCCGGCGCATCTGACATTCCAAGTGCATTGGCTCGGGCAAAAGGAAATGCAGGGCTTTGAGAATTGTTACCGAGCCTTGATGAGCACCTTGTGCAAGTCAGACTCGGAGAAGCAGTGCGCGGCCATTTACGACCTGATAAAGCGAGTGCTGGCATAAGCGAAACCGCAGCGACTATGACAAGCATTGAAAGGCTTTCGTTTGATTTCGTCATGGATGACGAAGCGTTCGCCCACAGGCTCTACGCCGAATGGGACAGTTTCTGCCGTGATTGCTTTGAAAGAATTGCCGAGGAATGTCTGGCGCGATTCGACTCCCAAGACGTTATCATGCAATGGGATAAGCTGGAGATTGACTTGGGTAACATCCCCCAAGAACTTTTCTTTAAGGAATTTCCACGAAGGCTGCGCGAAGAACTGCTGAAGCTCGCTTCCCATTATCCATTGGGGGATGCCCATTGCTATAACAAATATGGCGAATATGCTATTGACTTGGTGATTCTGAGATATCTGCGCCAAGGCGTTTCACACAACAACCTTTCAGAAGCGTTTTCAAGCTTGACAAAAAAAATTACAGAATTAGCGCAGGGGTCTTCCTCTGCGCTTTCTGATATTACAGAGCTGTGCATGAAAGACAGCACAGCATTGCGCAGGCTGCTAATCCAATGCGGGCAAAAGCCAGTTCTTTTGGAAATATTCAGCATAGGCAGAACCAAAGCCAATTTCACCTCAGCCCAGCAGCGCCATTGGCTGGAAACGTTTTTGGACCTTTCTCCTGATGTTCCGATTAGATATGTGCGCCAAACCTCATCGGAAACCATGCTTCGAGAAATGTCTGAGCTTTTCGGCACATACAGCGTGCGCAGGATGATGGAGAAAGAAACAGAGAAGCACGCCGAGGTGGGATTGGCTCCATACTGGCATTACCTGTACGAATGGCTAATCCAGTATTATCCTTTCAACGGGCTTGCTATGTTCGGCAGCAAGAGGGATTTCATAAGCCTGCTGAAATTCCGGTTCCTTACTTTTATTCACAAACGCGCAGGAAGCTCCACATTCCTTGCCAAGGAAAGCCTTACTGCGGAATTCCTGATGGAAGTTTTCGGTTCTGACTATTATAGAGAGATGCTCAAGGCCATATACCTGTTACAGCCGCGAAAGAAGGACAGATCGCCCGCAAATGACGGATACTACAGCATGGAGCTGTACCGCATCTTAATGAAGCTGCATCTTCTTGAATTTCCGGAATCAGACGAGGAAGCAAAACTCTTTGCCTTGGCAAAAAAGGTATGGCAATCAGAACCAAGATCGGCTGAGGAATTAGTGGCAAAACAGCACCTCACCCAAGATACACTTCTAAGCTCCATAGCCAAGCGTAACTTTGGGCACGCCTCCATTCTTGCAGGCGCAATCAAGAAGCTTGAACAGATGAAAGAGCGCCTGCCACTTATAACCAAGGCTAAGGTGCCTTTCACCTTGGCCATTTCCATTGCATTGCTTAGATTTATTGGCGACAATGACACATTGAGAGGGGCAGGCATGTCAGAGGAAGAAATAATAAAAAGATTCCTTAGGCATCTGCAATCAAGCTTGTTTCCTGAAAGCACCAGCAGTGATAGGGCTTATGATAATTCTGAGTGGGTAGGAATCAGCCACGCCATATGCGGAAAGGAACAAAAATCAAGAGTTATACCCACAAAAGAAGATGGTGAAAAGAACGAAGACAATGGTCCGACTGAAATATCCTTTGCCAATGATTTGAAGGCTACAATAAGGGAAAATCCATACCAGCTTTTATCGTGGAATGAGGAAAGCCTGATTGCATTGCTCAGTGAACTGATTGAGGACCAATCGATTCCTGCCGAACAGAAGCGGCAACTGTTGCGCATGGTGCAGCACGCAAGGCCTGACGCTTTGATGGCATTTGTGAGAATTTCAATGGCAAATGGAGAACCGAAAGAAAATTATGCTATGTCTTGGATGGAACCCGATGATTGGCTTTCAATGATAGCCAACCTTTCCCTTTCATTGGAAAGGACTTTGGGAAGAATGGTTGAAGTCATAAGAGGTAATTTCGTTGAGATTGGAGATCAGGACATTTCTGCGGCATTGGCATCGTTGCTTTTGGAGAAAGATACTGCCCATATCCTGAGCAATCTCTCAGTACTGGAAATCACGGATTTTATGATGAATAGGATACCTTTTATCGTCAAAGCCAATGAGGAAACGCGGAAGAGCATAATGCAAAGGGCAAAGCAATCCATGCTTTATGAAGTCGGAGAATATGGATATTCTGATTTCATAGAAGATCTTCAACCTAGCGAAACCAAAAACTTTGGTGATGGCCAACTCTCTTCAATGAGACTTGTGGAAGATGAACAAGAGCGATTAGCTGTGGGCAATGCAGGCTTAAGCCTTCTGGCACCTTGGTTCTCACGCCTTTTCGACATTCTGGGATATCTGTGTGAAGATCGTAAGGACTTCAAGGACAATGTGATGCGCATTCGGGCCATATTCCTGTTGCAATACATCGCTTTTCTTGATGAAACGGAATGGCAAGAAGGCGAGCTTGCTTTCAACCGCATCCTGACTGCCCTGCCAGTGAATGTTCCGCTGCCAAAAAACATTTCGCTGACAGAAAATGAGAAAAACGTTGCATTAGGGATGATTGGAGGCGCAAAAGCGAATTGGCCCAAGATGAGCGGCACATCGGTTGAGAGCTTCGTGAGAAGCTTCATAGCACGCGAAGGAATTTTGGAATCTCAGGAATCGAAATGGCTTCTGACAGTGTCACCTAGGGCCTATGATGTGCTTATAGGCACTGTGCCCTGGCCTTTCAGGCAGATACGCCTCCCTTGGCTTGGAAAGTATGTGCAGGTATCGTGGCACGAAAAGCAAGAATACTAACTTATTGTTTATTGATATGGAAGCGGAAAAAGTATGCCAAGTGCCTGTGATCCGCACTATCCAGCGCAAGTCAGACAATGGCGCTTTTAGGCTTGAAGACAATCGGCCATCAGGCATTGTACAGCAAATGGCCGATGCTATCATCCAGAGGAAAAAAGATGATGAAGCTGAGCCTGTCCAGAATAAAAACGAAACCGGTATGCCCGACAACCTTAAGGCCGGCATTGAAAGCCTGTCCGGATTCTCCATGGACAGCGTGAGGGTGCACTACAATTCCTCAAAGCCAGCCACCGTTCAGGCTCTTGCTTACACGCAGGGCACTGACATCCATATTGCTCCCGGGCAAGAGGGGCATCTGCCACACGAAGCTTGGCATGTGGCTCAGCAGATGGCTGGCAGGGTTGAGCCAACTACATCAATCGCAGGATTGTCGATCAATGACAATGCAGACTTGGAGCATGAGGCCGATGTTATGGGCAGCTATGCCAATAGTTTTAAATTGTGACGCAATATGCATGCCCATATCGCTTGGTTCAACGCTGTTCTAGATGCTGCCATTCGGCTGTATTTCCGTCAGGAATGCCCTCTTGGCTCAATCGAAGATGTTCCAGAACCGACTGACGGCTGGCTGGAGGAAAAGACTGGGCAGCAAAGCATCAGCTTTCATGAACGCGTGGCAATCATGTTGGCACTGATGCCGCATGTGTGTCCCCAAACCTTGGACATCTTCTATGCGCAGAACAAGGACTTTGACCGCCAGTACACTGAATTCGGAGGCTGGAAAGGCATTTCTCACGGAGGCTTTCTGCCCACCGGCGAGACTGCTGCCTTCATTATCGCTGGCGACGATATTTCCAAGCGGATCGAAGTTATTCGCCTGTTTCAGCGCAGCCACTGGCTTTATGCCCAAAATATCCTGCGACTAGAGGGAGCTGGGGTTAACGAGCCTTTTTTAAGCGGCCAGCTGTGCCTGTCAGGTGAGTTCCTGAACCGTGTCCTCTTTGACAGCGATTTAAAGTCAGATTACAGCATCGGCTTTCCAGCCAAGCGAATCACCACTGCGTTGGAATGGGATGAGATGGTGCTTGGCTATGACACTGCTGCCGAGCTTGAAGATATCAACGTTTGGATCGCGCACCAACGGACAATCATGGTTGATTGGAACTTGGGCCGTTTCCTAAAAGTTGGATACAGGGCGTTGTTCTATGGACCGCCCGGCACGGGCAAGACCCTTGCCGCCACTTTGCTTGGCAAGAAGAACGGCATGGATGTGTACCGTGTTGACCTCTCGATGATAGTGTCGAAGTACATCGGAGAAACAGAAAAGAATTTGGCCAAGGTTTTCGACATGGCGGAGAACCGCAATTGGATTCTATTCTTCGACGAGGCTGATGCTTTGTTCGGGAAGCGCACCTCCAACAACACTTCCAACGACAGGCATGCGAACCAGGAGGTGGCATACCTGCTCCAGCGCATCGAGGACTTTCCTGGGATTGTGATACTGGCCACCAACTTGCGGTCGAACCTCGACGAGGCATTTTCGCGCAGATTCCAGTCAGTAGTTTATTTCCCGATGCCGGATGAGGAATTGCGCCTTAAACTGTGGAAGAATATGATTCCTACCGATTGGTTGGGGACTGATGGCGATAAGCTGTTGAAAGCTGGAGCCCAGTCAGAACTCTCCGGCGGCTCCATTGTAAACGTGGTTAGGAGATTGGCTATTGCAAAGGCCTGTTCCAAGACTGCACATGTAAGTCTGCATATGCTGGAAGATGCTATACAAAAAGAAAGTGAAAAGTGACAATTGAACTTATGCCTATACAATATGTTGAAGAAACGTCCAAAGATATATAGCCATCCCATCGTTAGAGAAGCAGTTAAGGAGGCTTTAACCGAGAGGCCGTTAAAATGGCTGCCAGTAAAGGAACTTATTGGATATGGTGAACTCAACTATGCCGTTTGGATGATAAATGAGCAAGCCGATATAGAACCTGCAAAGATGGAGACAAATATTGAGGCGGTCATAAGGGAATCCAGATACCGCATCCGCAGTTCTGTATGCAAGATTGAAGAAAAAGCGGTAAGCGCTCAATTTAATTTTTAAAAGAATGAGTAATTTTGCTGCAAAAAAGCC
>CAZRYC010000053.1:0-16649 GCA_964604175.1 uncultured Bacteroides sp. | reverse complement strand
TTCTGGGGCTTTATTTTTTGTCCAAAAAGTTGCATTTACTATTAGAACTTAATTTTTTCGAGGGGGAGAAGGTTATTCGAAGCGGATGACGGAGGCTGGGGAGATGCGGGAGGCGGAGCGGGCTGGGATCAGCAGGACAGCCCAGGCCAAGAGAGCTACGCAGATGTTGAGGGCCAGCATCCACCACCAGTTGATCTCAATCGGCACATAGGGCAGATAATACATCTCAGAATTTAGAGGCATAAAGGGACGATATTGCTCGATAAGCAAGAGCGGCAGGGCTATGATGTTGCCGATTAGCAAACCCCAAAGTACAGCCTTCATGGCAAGGTTGGTGAAAATCAGCTGCACCTGCTGGCGAGTGGCCCCTAAGGCGCGGAGCACTCCGATGGTGGAAACCCGGTCAAGCACCAGGATAAACATACTTGAAATCAGTGTGAAAGCTGCCACGCAGGCCATAAGAATGAAGATGACCACCACATTAGTGTCCAAGAGTGAGAGCCAGTTGAAGAATATCGCCCCGGTGTGGCGAGCATTGTCCACCGGATACAGCTTTTCGAGTTTGCCAGAATGGTATTGGTCGATTAGCATCTCTTGCAAAGCGGCCGCCTCCTGATCAAGCTGATCTGCTGGCACCGAAAGATGCAATGATGTGCCGGAGATAGAGTCAATGCCAGCGATGCGCTGGAGCGTGGAGAGTGGGGCGTAGGCAATGACATTGTCATAGTCGTTGAAGCCTGTGGCGTAGGTGCCGCATATTTCAAAGCGCCGCTGGCGTATGGCATCGTCCACAAAGAAATATCCGTACACCCGATCGCCAATGTTGAGCCCCAGAGCGTTGGCCGTAAGCGCAGATATTGTTATATTATTGGGAAGGGAGTCGCAGGGTAAGGTGCCGCTCAGAAGATGCAGCTGCTCGAACGAAGTGTCGTACCCGGGTCCGTAAGCGCGGAAATATATGCCTGCGAAGTCGCTGTCGGTCTTGAGGATGCCAGGCTGAGAAAGAGCCAGAGAGGGGTTTGAAGCCGGGAGCATCTCTCGAATCTTGGATATTAGGGCGCTGTCGGCCTGGATGGTGGGCTCGGAGAGGCCAGTGTCGTAGCTGTATGCTGGCAACACAGCCACCGGAGGCTCAAAACCTAAGACACGCTCGGTAATCTGGTTCTTAAAACCTAACACCACCCCCAGGGTCGCCTCCATAATGGCTACGGCGATGGCCACTCCGGCAATGGCGATGGCTATGCCGCTTGTGTTGGCTTTGTTGCCGCGTGATATGATTTGCAGCCTATTGGCAATCCAGAGGGTGTTCATGGGTTTTCGGTTTTCAGTTTTCAGTTTTCGGTTTTCAGTTTTCGGTTTTCAGTTTTCAGTTTTCAGTTTTCGTACTTCTTTAAGAGTTTATGGTTTTGAAGAAGGAGTAGTAGGCTTGGCGTGTGCCGAGGCAGGTGATGGTGTCGCCCTCGCATACGGTGGTGTCAGGCTTTTCATCTTCATCTATTACTTGGAGGGTAGGCTTCTGGATGCCTATGATGTTTTTGACAGGCACCAAGCGAGCTACGGCAATCAGCTTCAAGTGGTAGCTGCGAGCAAAGTCGATGTCGCGATATTTCAATCCCACCAATTGCTTAGGCACGGCAAATTTCAGCACATAATGTTCCTCATCGATGGCTAAGGATTGCACCTCAGTGCCGAGCCCCATCTCATAAGTGAGGTCGCGGGCTGCGCGCTGCTCCGGGGTGAGGATGCGGTCTATATCGAAGCCTTGGAGGATCGACTCATGCAGCTGGTCTATGGCTCGAGCGTAGATGTGCTTTACTTTCAGCTTCTTGAGCATAGCCACTACCTTTACGCTCGCGCCGAAATTTTCGCCTATGGTCACGATGACCAGGTCCACATTGTTGAGCGGCAGCAGGGTGAGGGCTGTCTCTTCGGTTACATCTATCAGATATACGGTGGAGATGTAGTCTTTGATGGCATCGATGTTGGACTGGTTGTTGTCCACGCCAATCACTTCATGGCCCATGTCGGTGAGGTCGCGGGCCAGATTGCTGCCATATATTCCTAAGCCTAAAATTAGATATCTCATTGGGTTAGTTGATTATGATGGAGTCTTTGGGGAGATGGGAGGAGAGGTCGCGCGTGTGAGCCATAAAGCCGGAGAGGAAAGAGAGGAGGCCTACGCGGCCGAAGAACATTGCGGTGCAGAGCACCACCTTGCTGGCATCGCTCAGCAAAGGAGTAGCCCCAAGCGAAGAGCCTACGGTGAACAAGGCCGAAATCACCTCGAAGATAAGCGATTTGGCCCCTAATTCCGGCTCTAACAGCATCTCAAGGGTGATGTAAATCACCATGGATACTGCCGCAAGAGTGATTACAGCGTTGGCGCGTCGCACCGAGGGGATGGAGATGCTGCGTCCGAAAGCTGTGATGCCCTTGTGGCCTTTTAATATGGAGCGCAGATTAAGCAGTATGGCCCCAAGAGTGTTGACCTTGATACCGCCGGCCATTGACTGCGATGAACCGCCGATTATCATTTGCACCACTATCAAGAAGAGGGTGACATCAAGAAACATCCCCGGGTTGACCGAAGAAAAGCCGGCCGAACGAGGTATCAGAGAATTGAATACCGACTGTACCGCCTTTTTTGTGAAAGACATTCCCGCCAGGGTGTTGTCGTACTCCAAGAAGAAGAAAGCCACGCTGGCTACGACCAGAATGGTAGTGGTGGTGACCAGCACTATCTTGGTGTTGAGGTCGAAGATATGCACCGGCATCACCTCGCGCTTCAGCCCTCGGATGCGCCGCATAATCTTGCGCAGGTGAAACTTAAGTATCTCCTTGAAATTGACTAAGATGGGGAAGCCTATAGCGCCGGCGAAAATCAGAATGGAGGTCACGATGTAGATCCACTGGTTGCTATTCATCAGTATGGAGTTGCTCATGCCATCGGGCAGGCAAGAGAAGCCGGCATTGCAGAACGATGACATCGAGTGAAAGGCCGAGAACAATATGCGCTGCTCGGTATCCATAGGCAGGGCCTCCGGCAAGCTGAAGAATACAGCCACAGCCCCTATCAACTCTATAGTGATGGTAAAGCCCAAGACATAGAACAAGGTCGGTATCAGAGAGTTCATGCTCTTTGAGTAGATCATGTCGCGGAGCAGAAGCTGATTGTAGATAGAGGTGTTGCCAGTGAAGAACATGGCAAAGAAGCTTGTGAATGTAATCAAGCCCAAGCTTCCAAGTTGCACTAATACAGAGAGCATTACCACCCCTAAGGGGGTGAAAGTAGTGGGAATGTCCACTGGAGTCAACCCAGTGATGCATACGGCGCTGGAGGCTACGAACAGGGAGTCGAAATAAGATATGCCATGGTATGTGCAGCGCGGAAGCATCAGCACAAACGAGCCGATAATGATAAAGAACAGAAAGCTGGCCCCCATGAGCAGGGCCGGGTTGGTGTGGCGATTTGGAATCCTGGCCAGCGACCAGCACACATTCACCAGCGAGAAGCACCCTAACACAGCGAAGAGATAGCCTGGGCTGTAGAGAATCTGAGCAAGCCAGGGCAGCCATGGATGCTGAGGCTGCGGATATATCCAGGGGAGCAAGGAGGTGAGCATGGCCAAGTCAACAATCCACTTGATTACCCGGCTTTGCTGAACCAAGGACTTGAAACGGAAGATTATTTGATACAGGATGGCTATGACAAAGAAGCTCTGGCAGCAGCGCAGAATAATGAAGATTACGCGCTGGTCGGCCTCCTTGAGGTTGTACCCTACAAATACCACCAGGCAGATTAGGCAGGCCACCGAAAAGATGCCGGTGGCTATGTCGAGGGCTTTGGATATGCCGATGATGGTGGGCTCAAAATGCGAGAAGAAGAGGTTGTACCGGTAGCACAACCTCTTCCATCTGTATTTTAAGCCAGCGGCCATGGCAGCAGGCTATTAGGCTTTAGCCGTTTGTTGAGATCCGTAGGTCTCTTTAACATTCCATACAGCGCAAGCTCCGATCGCGAGCAGCACGCCGGCTACAACAAGCATCCATACCGTCTGCGACACTCCGCTCTCTGCCAATGGGAAGATCGACAGGATGGCTCCTCCGCAGAGGGCAGCCACGATTTGCGGAATGCAGATGGTGCAGTTGAACAGGCCCAGATAAGTGCCAATATGTTTGCCGCCAAGCGCGTTGGTGAGGATGGTGAACGGCATAGCCAGCATGGCAGCCCAGGCGCAACCCACCAGAGCGTAACTGATTGACAGCAGGTAGGGGTTGGTGAAGAAGTATATGCTCAGGAAGCCTACGGCTCCGATAAGCAGACTCACGGAGTAGCCCAAGCGGCGGTTCTTGAAGCTTGCCAAGACTATGGCCCAGATTACTGCGGCGATGGCTTGGATAGCGAGCAGCACTCCGTACCAGTCGCCAGCGTCCTGATACTGTTGGCTGGCGGCGTTGAGCACTGTCTGGTAGTGGAAGTCAATGTCCTGAGAGGCAGCCACTGCTGGCACTTCTTGCTCTTGGACGAAGTTCCAAGTGCCTTCATGCTCCGAAGCGCTGTGGGCTATGGTAAGCGGCAGCGTAGGATCCATTGCGATAAGATTGTCCTCTTGCACACGGCCCTCAAGCACGATGGGGGTCTGGCCTTGGAAGAGGTTGGTCTCATGGAAGGTCTGGTCGCCAATTGTGATGGCATTGACCACTTGGGTGGCTGGGGCTTGGAAAGCGCGGCCAGCGATAGCGTCGGTGGAGTAGGTCCACATATACAGGAAGGCTGCCCAGCAGAAGAATTGCACTATGCCTACTGTCCAGAATACCTTGGGGGCTTGGGCCAATATGCGCACCAGGCCCTCCTTTTTGTCTGAGGGGCTTGGCTCTGCTTTTTGTTCCAGCCCATGGTATTCGGCATATTCCTTAGGCGGCATCTCCTTGATTTTGGCGAAGGTGTAGATTACGCAAAGGGTAAGCACGATGGCTCCGATATAGAATGACCAGATTACCGTGGGAGGCACCTCGCCCTCGGGGGCTGTGTTCTTGATTCCGCACCATACAAGCAGGATGGGGCAGATATAACCCACAAGCGAACCGGCATTGCATAGGAAGCTCTGGATGGAGTAGGCCAGGCCTTTCTGCTTTTCGTTCACGAAGTCGCCTACGAGCATCTTGAATGGCTGCATGGCCATGTTGATGCTGGTGTCGAGGAACATGAGCATTATCAGGCCGAAGATTATGGCCGAAGATACAGTGAGGCCGAGCGAACCGGCATTTGGCAGGAGGCACATTACGATGATGGCCACTGTGGCTCCGATAAGCAGATAGGGTAGTCGGCGCCCCAGGCGGGTCCAGGTCTTGTCGCTGAGTGTGCCGATGATGGGTTGTACGATCAGGCCCATCAGCGGGGGCAGGATCCAGAAGTAGCTGAGTTGGTGTGGGTCAGCTCCGATAGTGGAGAAAATGCGGCTCACCTGGGCGCTCTGCAGCGCGTAGGCAATCTGTACTCCGAAGAATCCGAAACTTAGGTTCCAAAGTTTCCAAAATCCAAGGTCGGGTTTGTTAGTCATTTTGTACTGGTATTATATAGGTAATTTTTTCAGAAATTGACAAACTAATTACAAAAGTAACAAAAAAAGAGGTAACCTTGACGTAAATGTCACAATTTTTTTTGCTCTTGCGACAAATTTACATGTGTAGGCTTAAGAGCTTTTGTGCTGAAGAAGCCCTTTATATAATCGCGCATGCCTCGCGCAAGGGGCACTTGGCCGCTGCGCCAATGGCGCCAAGCCGCCAAAATTGCTCTTGGAAAGCCCATGAAACCATACGCATAGCGAATGTATGCCCCTTGGGCCATGGCTGTGCCCACTGACATTTTCCTCTCTCCTGTGGTGAGCCCTTTATGCGCGCATATTGTTATGGGAAAATAATGAAGTCGCAGACCGGCCCGGCGGCAATCTTCGATGAATATGTTCTCCTCTCCGCTCGACAAGAAAGCTCCTACTCCGAAGTTCTCATTGAACCACAAGCCCTTCACGCTATTGCGGCGCATAGCTATCTCCACAGAAGAGATGTTGTGTCCCGAGGCTGTGCGGCGGCTGATGTCCATCGGTTGGGAAGGGTAATATTTAGTGGCTGTATCGTATTTGAATACAGCCACATCCGCCCTGGGATTAGAGTCTAAGGCCTCAATCACGGCATGTAACTGGTCGGCACGGTACTTCAGATCATCGTCGGCAATAAGGCAGTAGTCGCCTTCTGCGGCCTGAAGAAGCAGGTTGCGATTGCGCGATAGCCCTCGGCTGTCGCTGGTCATGACCTTGATGTCTGGGCGGATCAGCGCTTGCGGCAGCTGAGAGGGATTGGCTCCTCCTAACTGCCATGACACCAGAAATCGGACGCCATCGACGCGAGGCAAATTCATCTGTGCCACCCTGGCTATGCCATCGAGCCCATAGGTTGCAATCATTACATCCAGCTTGAGACTATTCATAGGTGAGAGGTCCAGAATTTAATGAAGCGTTGGGCTACAAGGGTGGCTTCGTTGTTGCGGCGCACAAAGTCGGGCCCGGTTGCTCCCATTTCGGTTAAAAGCCTGCGGTTGTGAAGAAGGTGCTCCAGGTGTGCTCCGAGTTGTGGCAGATTTTGCGGGTCGGCATTGATGATTGGCTTGGGATTGAATTGGCTTTCGCCAATGAACTCGTAGTATTCGGGTTCGCCTCCGCTGACTACTACCTTCCCCCTGGCCATTGCCATAAGGGCAGTGGTGGCCGGGGTGTAGGAATACAGCTGATCCACCACAATATGCGCCATGTCGAGAAGGCGCTCAAATTCCGAGAAAGGCACGTTCTGCACCACATCGAGGTGTACTTCATCGGGATGACCCTGTGCAAATTCTTGAATGATGGGCAGCATCTGGTCAAATCCCTTTTCCGCTTCTCGCCCACGGTGGCAGGCTGCCATTATGCGCAGCGGTCCCTCGGCGGGCAGCGGGGTGGGTTTTAGGGCAGCCATGTCTATTGGAATGCCAGCGTAGCCGAGTTTGTCCGCAGGCACATAGTCTTGGCAGTATCGGTAATATTCGTAGAGCGCGGCTATTATGCCATTGACATTTTCATACACATGCTGGCAGTAATTCGTCAGCTCTGACGAGAGCCACTGGCTGAGAGATTGGGCATGCAGCTGGGCATGCGGAGTGGGGGAGCCTGCGCAGTACCATTCATTGTATCTCAGCGCAGATGACTGGCAAGCCCGGGCATATAGAGAGTCGGTGCCAAGCATGGTCATAAACAAGGCGCCATTATGGCGGCGCAAGCGATCGAAAATCTGTCGCTGCCTACATGGCCGCAAATCGATAAATCCCGGGCTGCAAATTTGCACTATGTCGAAGCCTCGCAATTGGCTGGCAAGCGCAGTATGCAATCTCAGCCACAGCAGGGCGCCGCCAATCTTGCCAGAGCCGCGAGAGAGGTCGATGTCGCGGCCGGTGCCCATCCACCGAGAGCCGTTAGATGCCACAGTGACGTCATGACCCAGTGCGCGTAGCCCTCGGGCCAGGGTGGCGTGGTAGTTGCTGGCATCGCCCATTAGCAGTATCTTCATGATTTTTTTAGCTGGGATTGGGATACAAAGTTACGAAAAATAGAGATATTAATGAGGAAAATGCATAAAAAATTTGGAAATGTTAAAATTAAATGTTAATTTTGCATTGTAATTGTTAAAAGAGAAAATCAAGGAACTCTATTTAACATTTGATTGTTAACATAATAAAGGCAAAAATTTTGCTTTTCCACGATATTGAATGAAGAAGTCAACTATTTGGATATTAACGTTTTTGATGGCTGTAGCCTTTGTTGGTCTCTTCTGCATGCAAATGTTCTACATGCACAGCATGGTGAAGATGCGTTATGAGCAGTTCAGCGAGGGAGTGCGCCAAAGCTTGTACTCTGTGTCCCAGCGCCTTGTGCGACAAGAGACACGTTACTTCCTTGACGAAAGCGTGAGCCAGGTGTCCACGTCTTCCTCATATTCGAGCTATCTCAATGGGGGAGCCGCAGTGCCCCAGCTTGATGGCTTGAAATTCTCCTTTACCACCAGCAGCGGCTTGGAGGCAGATCTCACCATCAAGGGCGATCCTACCCAGATCAACCGCATACAGAGCAGCAACGGCAGAATAGCCCACCAGCCATACCAGAGCGTGAGCGATGAAGTACGCGACCGTTACCGCCAGCAAAAAGGCATCCTCGATGAGGTGATAATCAATATCATAGCCCGCAGCAGCGTGCGACCGATCAACGAACGCGCTGACTCGGCCACGGTGTCAACCTTCCTACGCGAAGAGCTCGATACCCTGGGCCTTAAGGTGCCCTTCGAGTTCGCTGTGGTCAACCGCTCCGGCACTGTGCTTTACCGCACAGCCGGATATTCGGTCACAAGCGCCGACAAGGATAATATGTTTGTGCAAGCACTTTTCCCCAACGACCCTCTTGACAAGCAGACATACCTTAAGGTGTACTTCCCTACCAAGAACGACTATATCTTCTCTTCAATATCGTTTATGTACCCCTCGATTGCATTCACGGCAATCTTATTGGTGGTATTTGTGATAACCATCGTGTTGGCTTTCCGCCAGAAAAAGCTGTCAGAGATGAAGAACGACTTCATCAACAACATGACTCATGAGTTCAAGACGCCCATCTCCTCCATCTCACTGGCGGCCCAGATGCTGAATGACCAGACTGTGAGAAAGTCGCCCACGATGCTCCAGCAAATCTCTACCGTAATCAACGACGAGACCAAGCGCTTGCGCTTCCAGGTGGAAAAGGTGCTGCAGATGTCGATGTTCGATCGCCAGAAAGCCACCCTCAAGATTGAGGAGGTTGACGCCAATCTGGCCATATATAATATTGTGAACACCTTCAAGCTCAAGGTGGAGAAGTACGGCGGCAAGATCACAGCCCAGCTCGATGCCATGGATGCCATAGTGAATGTGGACGAGATGCACTTCACCAATGTGATTTTCAACCTGCTCGACAATGCGGTGAAATACCGCGACGACGAGCGTCCGCTCAATTTGCTGGTGACCTCGCGCAATATTCCTGGTGAGCGCTTGGAGATTACCGTGCAAGACAATGGCATCGGCATCCGCAAGGATGACCTTAAGAAGATTTTTGAAAAGTTCTATCGCGTGTCCACTGGCAATCTCCACGATGTCAAGGGCTTCGGCTTAGGCTTGGCTTATGTGCATAAGATGATACATGAGCTCGGCGGCGAGATTTCGGTAGAAAGCGAACTGCATGTAGGAACAAAATTTATAATTATATTACCACTCTCTAAAAACTGAAAATTATGGAAGACAGAATGCGCATCCTGCTTTGTGAGGACGATGAGAACCTGGGGATGCTCCTGCGCGAGTATCTGCAAGCCAAGGGTTTCAACGCAGACCTCTTCGCTGATGGCGAAAGTGGCTACAAAGCATTCTTAAAGGGAAAATACGACATCTGTGTCCTGGATGTCATGATGCCGAAGAAGGACGGCTTCACACTGGCCCAAGAAATACGCACCGTCAACTCCGAAGTGCCCATCATCTTCTTGACAGCAAAGTCGCTCAAGGAGGATATTCTCGAGGGCTTCAAGATCGGAGCCGACGACTACATCATCAAGCCCTTCTCGATGGAGGAGCTTGTATTCCGCATTGAAGCCATTCTTCGCCGCGTAAAGGGCAAGAAGGGCAAGGAGATTACCATGTACAAGATTGGCAAGTTCACCTTTGACACCCAGAAGCAGGTGCTGATGGTCGACGACAAGATTACCAAGCTCACCACCAAGGAGAGCGAGCTGCTGAGCCTGCTCTGCGCCCATGTGAACGAGATCTTGGAGCGCAACTTCGCGCTGAAGACGATCTGGATCGACGACAACTACTTCAACGCTCGCTCGATGGATGTATATATCACCAAGCTCCGCAAGCATCTTAAGGATGATCCGGGCATCGAGATTATCAACATCCACGGAAAGGGCTACAAGCTGATAGCCCCAGAGGTAGAAAGCCACTAAGGCAGCTATCAAATTATGACACTGGGCCGGGAGCAACGCTTCTGGCCCAGTTTTTTGTGGGGTGATTAACAAAATTGAGAAGATTTGTAACATAGGGATAGAAAATGTACGGATTTATTTCGTACATTTGCAACAAAGAAATCATTATCATGGAGAATATAGTTACGCCGGGTGTGCAAGTGACCGGCAAAGAGAAGATGACCAACTACCGGTGGGTGGTATGCAGTATGCTGTTTTTCGCCTTGGTGATAAACTACATGGACCGCCAGGTGCTGTCGCTTACTTGGAAAGACTTCATAGCCCCTGAATTTCACTGGACTAATGCCGACTATGGCTTGATCACAGGAGTATTCTCGCTGGTGTATGCCGTGAGCATGCTCTTTATCGGCAAGATAATTGACTTCTTAGGCACAAAGAAGGGTTACCTCTGGTCGATCGGCATATGGTCGGCCGGGGCTTGCTTGCATGCTTTTTGCGGCATCCTGACCAACGGCATCGTCAGCGGCGACTGGATCCTGACCTTTGTGGGAGCCAGGGAGCATCTGCTGGAAATGCAGTCGGCAGCCCATGCTGCAATGCTTATCACCACAGTGAGCGTGTGGCTCTTCTTGGCGGCCCGAGTGGTGCTGTCGGTAGGCGAGAGCGGCAATTTTCCATGCTCTATCAAGGCTGTGGCTGACTATTTCCCCAAGAAAGACCGTGGCTTCGCCACCGGCGTGTTCAACTCCGGGGCTCAGATTGGAGCCTTGGTAGCTCCGTTCACTATACCTTTGATAGCTCGCAAGTTCGGCTGGGAGATGGCTTTCTTGCTTATTGGTGCATTAGGCTTCGTGTGGATGGGATTTTGGAACTACCTTTATTTCCCTCCCAGGCAGAATAAGCATGTGGATGCTGCTGAGTTGGCGTACATAGAGCAAGATAACAAGAAGTTGGCTCAGGCTTCCGGCGTGGAGCAGCGCGATATAGAGAACACCCGCGCCACCTTGGCCCCGTGGTCGGCATTCCGCTATCGCCAGACATGGGCTGTGATTTTTGGCCGCTTCTTGCCGGACTCAGTGTGGTGGTTCCTGCTGTTTTGGGCTCCCGCATTTATAAGCCAGGTGTACGGCTACACATCCGATACTCCTCAGGGAATGTTCGGAGTGTTCCTTATTTATCTGATTTCGATGCTCTCTCTGGCAGGCAGCTATCTGCCAACATATTTTATAAATAAGACCAGAGTCAATCCCTATGCCGGTCGCATGCGAGCCATGCTCATCTTTGCCCTCTTCCCATTGGTGGGCCTCTTTGTGATGCCTCTGGGCATGATTTCCATGTGGTTCCCGGTGATTTTGATAGGCATTATGGCGGCAGCCCACCAGAGCTGGAGCGCCAATGTGTACAATGTGGTGAGCGATATGTTCCCCAAGGCTGTGGTGGCCACTGTTACCGGAGCAGCCGGCTTGGCCAGCGGCTTGGGCAGCTTTAGCAGCAACTATGGAGCTGGCAAACTTTTTACATACGCAGCTAAGACCCACATGACATTCCTGGGATTCGAGGGCGAGAACGCGGGATATATGATAGTGTTTATGATAGCAGCCTTCGCTTATCTTATAAGCTGGTCGATAATGAAGATATTAGTACCAAGATACAAGCAAGTAGTAGTAGATTAATGGAAAAGACTTGGAGATGGTTTGGGCCTAAGGACCCAATTACCTTGGATATGCTGCGCCAGATAGGTGTGGAGGGCATAGTGACAGCCTTGCATCATGTGCCCAACGGCGAGATATGGACACAAGAAGAGGTGTGCAAGATGCGCGACCTCATAGAGAGCCATGGCCTTCGCTGGAGTGTGGTAGAGAGCCTGCCGGTGAGCGAAGAGATTAAATATGCCGGACCGCGCCGCGACCAGTTGATAGAGAATTACAAGATAAGCTTGGCCAACTTGGGCCGGGCTGGCGTAAAGACTGTATGCTACAATTTTATGCCGGTGCTCGACTGGGCTCGCACTGACCTGGAGTATCCCAATGGCGATGGCACCAGCAATCTTTACTTCAATCGCGCGGAATTTGCCTATTTCGACATCTATATCCTCAAGCGCAAAGATGCGGAAAAGGACTGGGACGAGGCCACTCTGCAACGAGTGGAAGATCTGAAAAAAACAATGACAGCCGAGGGCGAGCATCGCCTGGTGGACAATATCATAGTGAAGACCCAGGGCTTCGTAAGCGGCAACATCAGCGAGGATGATAGCGCTCCGTTGGAGACTTTCCGCAAGCTATTGGGCTTGTATGATGGAGTGGACAGGGAGCAGTTGCGAGCCAATATGAAGTATTGGCTTGAGGCGATTATGCCTGTATGCGATGAGTACGGCATCAATATGTGCGTGCATCCGGATGACCCGCCATTGCAGATCTTGGGCTTGCCGAGGATAGTCACCTGCGATGAGGATATCAAATGGTTTTTGGACGCTGTGCCCAATGTGCATAATGGACTGACTTTCTGTGCCGGTTCGCTGAGTGCCGGGGCACACAATGATGTGCTTGACTTGGCTCGCAAGTATGCTAACCGCACACACTTCGTGCATCTGCGCCGCTGTCAGGTGATGCCAAACGGCGACTTTAAGGAAGCTCCTCACCTGGGGCGCGGACGGGCCGACTTGGTGGAGCTGACGCGCATCTTTGAGAAGAGCCTTAAAGATCGCGGCATGGATAGCAAGAGCCTGCCTATGCGGGTGGATCATGCGCCATTGATGCTGGGCGATGAAAAGATGGGATACAATGCCGGCTACTCTTTCCATGGCCGCATGTTTGCGCTGGGCGAAATGGCTGGAGTCATGGATGCGATTTCTAACGAGTTAACGAAATAAGGATATGAATGAATTGTTTTCAGTAAAGGATAAGGTAGTTGTTATAACGGGCGGCACTGGGGTGCTGGGCCGGTGCATAGCAGAGTATTTGGCTCAGGAAGGCGCCAAGGTAGCCATACTGGGCAGGCGTCAGGCCGAGGGCCAGGAGATAGTAAAGGCCATAGAAGAGAAAGGCGGTCAGGCAATGTTCTGCGTGGCCGATGTGATGGACATAGCCGCCACTGAGCGCAATTGTCAAGAGATACTTGACCGTTGGGGCGGGGTGGATGCCCTGCTCAATGCCGCCGGCGGCAATATGCCAGGAGCTACTATTCCTCCGGATAAGACTTTTTTCGATGTCAAGGTAGAGGAGTTCCAGAAGGTGCTGAATGTGAACCTCACGGGCACTGTGATACCCACCCAGGTGTTTCTTCGTCCGATGGTGGAAGCAGGCAAGGGAGCGATTGTCAACTTCTCGTCGATGGCGGCTTTCCGCCCGATGACCCGCGTGATGGGCTATGCGGCAGCCAAGGCTGGCATCAGCAACTTCACAGCCTTTATGGCCACTGAGGTGGCACAGAAATTCACCTCAAAGATCAGGGTGAATGCCATAGCTCCGGGCTTCTTCCTTACGAATCAGAACCGCGCACTGCTTACCAATCCTGATGGGAGCCTCACAGCCCGAGGCGAGGCTGTAATCCGCCAGACGCCTTTTGGGCGCTTCGGCAGCCCGGAAGAGCTCTGCGGCACTATCCAGTACCTAATCAGCGATGCCTCAGCCTTTGTCACGGGGACCGTGGCCGTAGTGGATGGAGGCTTCAACGCCTACGCCATGTAGTGGGCTCAAAGAAATGGAGTTAACTTAAATTAACTTGGAAATTTTGCATTTTGGCGCTAACTTTGCAAGTGGAAGATGTAGGATGAAAACATCGAAGATACCATTGAATATACAGTAATCTCTTATATACTGGCAATTGAATATGCGGTGCTCGCTCAAATACTTGGCAATAGCAGGCTTATGTCTGATAGCAACTACCCAAAAGGTGGCTGCCGATGAGCCATCGTCGCTGAGCGACCGCCTTGCGTACAATGTGAATATCGATCCCACCACAGTCTTTCTCAACATAGCCGACACCGATGATGGCGAGCGCCAGCAGATGGTAGGCGACTTGCTTGATTTCGCCGAAAAGTACCTGGGTCACCCGTACTGCCGAGGCAGCAAAGGGCCAAAGTCATTCGACTGCTCCGGCTTTACCAGCTTTGTATTCAAAAACTTCGGCATACAGCTCAGCGCATCATCCAGCGCCCAGTACGGCCAAGGCCAGAAAATCCAGGACAATGAGATTGAGCCTGGAGATTTGCTCTTTTTCGGCGGCAGAGCCGGTAGCAAGAGCCGCGTAGGTCATGTGGCCATAGCTGTGGATGTCGACGAAGACGGTGTGGTGACCTTTATTCATGCCGCCACCAGCGGAGGCATCCGCTACGATCAGTACCCCGATGGCGGATATTACTCCAAGCGTTATATTGGAGCGCGGCGAGTGATTGAATAACAAATAAATCATAACATGATAAATTGTTTTTTCATTAACAAATAGGGAAAATCCGAACTGAGAAGTTCGGATTTCTTTTATTTTTTCGTACCTTTGCGCAGAAATAGGATTTCCTAAACACATCCCAACCATTCCAAACCTATAGGTAAACTTAGAAGATATGACTGGATTTTTCAAAAATATATTGCAATTGGTGCTAAGCCCCAGCAGCG
Source organism: uncultured Bacteroides sp. (assembly GCA_964604175.1). Taxonomy (GTDB): domain Bacteria; phylum Bacteroidota; class Bacteroidia; order Bacteroidales; family Muribaculaceae; genus CAG-873. The sequence goes on along the minus strand of CAZRYC010000053.1, from coordinate 2,016 downwards.
GATGGGAGGATGTGGCGGCATCGGATCCAAAGCCACAAGAGCTGGCTGCGCAGTGCATGTACCCATTGTTGGGAGCAGCAGCTGTGGCTGTGTTTTTGCAGATGGTATATGACCCGGAAATATCGCTGTCCACGGTCCTAATCCGCGCCGTATCACTATTCGTGAGCTATTTTGTCACCTATTTCTTCGCCATGGCGTGCATGAAGGAATATTTGTGGAAACTGGTCTCGGATGAAGATGTTGACGGGGTGCGTGTGCACACCATGGTTGTATATGCCTTGTGCCTGCTGGCTATATCAAGCATCGTTTGCAATCTGTTGCCGCTAAGCGTAGGCTTGCCCTATCTGTTGCCCTTGGCTGTGGGCCTAATACTGTGGAAATCGGCCAATTTTCTGCGAGTGGACAAGAACAAAGAGTGGAGATTTGTACTCTTGATTTTGTTATCGCTGATATTACCGCCGATTTTGATACAGACATTGTTTGATACTATGTTGAGCATTTGATCATGGAGGCGAAAGATGTAAATATAAAAAATAGGCGGGCGAAGTTCGATTACGAAATTCTTGACACATACACCGCCGGCATGGTGCTCACTGGCACAGAGATAAAGTCGATACGCCAAGGCAAGGCAAGTCTGGCCGATACCTATTGCTATGTGAACAATGGCGAGCTATGGGTGAAGAATATGTACATAGCCGAATACTTCTACGGTAGTTACAACAACCATGTGGCACGCCGCGACCGCAAGCTGCTTCTGCAAAAAAAAGAGATAAGGCGATTGGAGAAGGACGGCAAGGATGCTGGCTTCTCGATAGTGCCGCTGCGCCTCTTTATCAATGAGCGGGGCCTTGCCAAACTTGTGATAGGCTTGGGCCGAGGCAAGAAAGAGTATGACAAGCGCCAGTCGATCAAAGAGCGCGAAGACAAGCGCTCGATGGCGCGAATGTTTATGAAAGCCTAAGTAAAATGACTTATTTCATTAGCGGCATCGACACCGATGCTGGCAAGACATATTGCACGGCCTGGCTTGCCAAGCATTTTGCTGAGCAGGGGAGGAGCGTGATAACCATGAAGTTTATTCAGACAGGTTGCCAAGGAAGCTCAGAGGATATAGATAAGCATCGCGAGTTGCTTGGCACCGGACCGCTTCCCGAGGATGCGGCGGGGCTGACAGCCCCGATAATTTTCAGTTATCCGGCATCGGCTCAGTTGGCTGCCCGCATCGATGGTCGAGAGATTGATTTAAGTCTGATAGATCAAGCGCGCGCAGAACTGGAGAGTCGCTACGATGTGGTGCTTATTGAGGGCGCCGGTGGCCTGATGGTGCCCATAACTGATGAATTTTGCACTATTGACTATGTGACCTCTCGGAAGTTGCCCATGTATCTTGTGACTAATAGCCGGCTTGGCAGCATCAATCACACCTTGCTCTCCTTGGAGGCTATTAAGAATAGGAATATACCGTTGGAGGGGATACTGTATAATCAGTATTACGATAATGACAAGGAGATTTCGAGCGACACCCGCGGCTATCTCCAGAGGCTTATAGCGCGCCACTGGCCCGGGACGACCATCTATGATGTGCCAGTGGCCCAGCCAAGGGAATAGTCGGAAGTACGCAAACAAATGTTAAAAGAAAGAAATGAAATTAAACCTTGGCAGGTAAAAATGCTCATAATAGTGTAACAACCTTTTTCGTTTCTTTTTACCATTTAATCAGATATAATGGCTTTTGATTAGATAGGACAGGCCGCTGCAAGCTCGCGAGGAGCTACTGCAGCGGCTTTTTTCTTTGATATTTTGAAAAAAAAGAGGAAAAGGTGAAAAATTATTTGGTGAATTCAGAAAAAGGTAGTAATTTTGCAGTCGAAAAACGACTGCGAGAACGCTTTGCTTAGTTGCAGTCGAAAATCGACTGTGAGAACGCTTTGCTTAGTTGCAGTCGAAAATCGAACATAATTTTTGGCTCCTTAGCTCAACTGAATAGAGCATCTGACTACGGATCAGAAGGTTACA
>CAZRYC010000052.1:0-17987 GCA_964604175.1 uncultured Bacteroides sp. | reverse complement strand
TAACTAAAAAATGAGCCACTTTTCGATTTAACATTTCTTATTAAACAGGCTCTTAATGCCGTGGGGGTTCAAGAGGCTTCCCCTCTTTCAGCCCCCAGAAGGGGCGTCTAATAGTCAAATCCAAGTTGATCAGACGTGCCCTCCAGGCACTTACCTCATGGCTGTATTTTTGTCCCACGGCATAAAGCCCTGGGTTCTCCACAGACGTGCCTTCCAGGCACTTAAGGCTTGAGAAACTGGATTTTATAAAGGTTAACTAAAGGACGAGAATACGAAAGATGTTGACCTCTTGCTCCGTTTAAGGTGCCAATTTGGCACCTTAAACATTCTTAGTGGGTTCCTTCTCCCCGTTCTTAATCTGTGATATCATATGTGATCAATTTACTCGCAAATTTAATGTTTTTTTGGTATCCTATGATAATCATCATAGACCTTTAACTTATTTATAAAACAAATGCAAATTTTAAGTTATACTTAATTTCAAGACAGGGAGCCGTGAGGGAAAAGCAAGACACCCTCCACGATTGAAGCAAGTCCGCTTGCGGGCTTGATGCCAATGAGACCCGCTTATCGAAGCTTAGCGCCGCTTGCGCAGCAAGAACCGGACCTCCCCCCTACACCAGTGGCGACTCGCGAGAGCCGCCACTGATGCTGTTGTAAATGCCTCTATATTATGTCCCACATCTGTAAGGCGTTGCTTACCATCGGGAGCTGTCATTTTCAACTGGTAACAATTTGTTACCACTTGAAAACCTTCCTTTTTTAGACGTACTAAGCTATGCCTAATTTCAAGACAGGGTGCCGTGAGGGGATAGGAGCAAGTCCGCTTGCGGGCTTGATGCCAATGAGGCCCGCTTATCGAAGCTTAGTGCCGCTTACGCAGCAAGAACCAGTTTGTGAACGGAGTACAGAACTTAGCATTGCTATTCCATTTTCAGTAAAGGCGTAGGGCAAATATTTAATGTTATGCCCGCGCCCGTTGTTCAAGGTCGCAAACTGCGACCTTGAACAACGCTCTGCCTCTTCTTGAGTCAGTTGAAACATGAAGTCAGAGGGGAAGCGCCTGATATTACGTTTTACTGCCTCATTTAGCCTTTTGGTCTCTACTCCATACAGCATGGAGAGATCCTTGTCTAACATGACCTGCACCCCTCTTATGGTGAAAATGTATTTTTCAATGTCATATTGACCTCCTGTGAGTTGTTTACATTTTGTGAGTAAATCATGGCTTTCATTAGTGGGTTCCTTCTCCCCGTGCTTAATCTGTGATATCATATGTGATCAATTTACTCGTAAATTTAATGTTTTTTTGGTATCCTATGATAATCATCATAGACCTTTAACTTATTTATAAAACAAATGCAAATTTTAAGCTATGCTTAAACAGGGATTTCTGACCTTCACTGCTTAAATGGGACGGCTTTTCATGGCATGGGGAACCAAATGGGGGTGTGGAGTGTTAGAATATTAAAAATTATTGAATTATGGCACGAGTTGTGATTATGGGAGCTTCCTCCGGCATGGGGCTCGCTACAGCCGAGGCTCTGGCTAAGAATGGCGTGCGCGTGGGCATCGCCGCTCGCCACACTGCCCCAATGGAAGAGCTGCAAAAGAAATACCCCGACATGGTGGAATACATGGCCATCGATGTGACTAAAAAAGTGGCCAAAAGCCAACTGCTTCAGCTGATCAACAAGCTTGGCGGCATGGATATCTATCTCCATGTGGCTGGCATCGGCTTTGAAAACCTGGATCTCGATCCTGAGAAAGAGGTGGAAATCCTGGAAACCAACGCTTGCGGATTTGTGAGGATGATTTGCACCGCCTACCGCTATTTCCGCGACAACGGCATCAAGGGCCAGATCGCTGCCATCACCTCGGTGGCTGGCACCAACGGCATAGGACGCCTGAGCGCATACTCCGCCTCAAAAGCCTTGGACCAGCGCTATCTGGTGGCATTGGAGCAACTGGCCAATGCCGAGAAGTCGGGCATTACATTCACCGACATTCGCCCCGGCTGGGTCAACACTCCGCTGCTTGTATCAGGCGACAAGTATCCTGTGGAGATGAAAGTGCCATTCGTGGTGCCTAACATTCTCTGGGCCATTGCCAAGAAAAAGAGAGTGCATGTGATCGACTGGCGCTGGAACATCATAGTGGGCCTGTGGCGAATGATCCCGGATGCCGTATGGACCAAGATCAACATGCCCATCTCCACTCCCGACGAACCCATCCCTCTCTCCCCCGAGCAAGTCAAGGCCGACGAAGCCAATGTGGCTCGCGAAGAAGACAAGCCCGAAGAGAAATAGTTAACATTCTATAAAAAGCCATCCCAGGCTGCTGAGGCTCAGCGACCTGGGATTGCTGTGTGCGCATGAAGGGACTCGAACCCCCACGACCTAAGTCATTAGATCCTAAGTCTAACGCGGCTACCAATTACGCCACATGCGCTTTCACACCGCAAAGTTACGAATTTTTTTCCAATCCACCAACTATTCTTCTTAAACAGGCTCTAAATTTACTCTGAATGTTACTTGGTAGGCCGTAGCCGTGAAGGGGGCACTCCAAGATGGCGCTGGCAGTAGCGCGTGAAATGGCTGAGGGAGGAGAAGTGCAGCGTGTCGGCTATCTCTGTCAGCGTCTGGCGCTGCTCGGCCAACGTTGCCGCACTGCTGATGAGCGACAAGGGGGCTTTCATCACAGGCTCCGACTTCCTGATTGATGGCGGTGCTACCGCCAGTTATTTCTACGGCCCATTGAAACCTAATGCGTGATGTTGAGCTATCTTATAAAAAACGAAGTCCCGCCGTGGTACGCATTGTGAAGAGGCGTGGCGGGAATTGTTACTGCAAAATTACTGCTTTTCTCCGAACTGACCAAATGTTTTGGCGAAAAAGTGGCCGAAATTTAGAGCCGGAGAGGCAAAAATGACCTCGTGATGTCCACAAAGATGAGCAGAAAGAATGTATTGACAATCAGTACGAAACAAATTATGGCAAGATAAATGAGCAGATAAATGAGCAGATAAATGAGCAGATAAATGAGCAGATAAAATTATCGGATAGACAAACACATTTCCTAAAGTTGATAAATCAAGAGCCAAGTATAATACTACCGGGATAGTGACTGTGTAGGAAATGAAGTGAATCGCCCTGCCAACTTAACTTAATTGGCGGGGCGTATATGTGGTGATTGAATTACAGTCAAAGTGGCTCGCTTTGTCAATTGGCAATGACCATGCGAGCTGAATCAAAATGGGAATCATCTTTCTATGAAAACCTAAGCCTTGATTTGCGCCGAGAATTCCCAAATCAAAAAGGATTCTCTGTGAGCAATATCAAATACATGGCAAGATGGTAATCAAATACATGGCAAGATGGTATGCCTTTTATTGCGAGGACGTTGAAATTCGTCAACGGGTCGTTGACGAATTTCGGATGCCAGAACTATTGAATGGTTGACCATTACCAAAGTCATCTCCGCTTTTACCACTTAGACCAGAATAGGCTTCACCATTTTCTTCAAATGATGTTTCCTCGCCTTTTATCCTCTCATGGATATGGTCGTTCAGCCCCTTGATTAAGGATTGCAGTTTCTCAATTATTTTGATTGGGCATGCACAAGATAGAACCAATTTGGGACTATTGACTCGACATTTGGTTTGAACTCGTGCATCAGTCGTCTGCAAAAGCTCCTAAAAAAACGTAGTTTGAGTCGCTACGGCTATCTTATGCCTATGGATTTGAGGGGGAGGCGAGCTGCTGAGTGGGCTGGCACTGTGGCTATTACTTGGATGGTCTCAATATCGGAGAGCCGGAGAGGGATGCTGCGGGCTGTCTCGCAGGGTTCAAACTCGCGGCTCATAAACACTGGGAAAGGCTCTGGGCAGAGCAGAGTGTTGCCCAGCTGGAAATCTTCCACTCCGAACTCTTGCACCCCTCCAGCCATACTAAGAGGCGCTTTATAGCTAAGCCCATCGCGAGTAATCAGCGCAAGATCCAGAGCCGTTGCCCCAGACACACTGTCAGTCTCTATCCACACCTTGTGACCATTGTCCATATCGGAGATGCCTCCCAAGATATCGCCTACATACTTGAAAACCACTATCTTTGTCTCTTGATCCTTGGGAGCCATAGCAGCAGCCATGGCATCATCAGAGGGAAGACTGCCGGCTACATAATCGTAGCGCACGCCTCCCCACTCGCCCGGTATCAAGGAGATAGCAGAGCCATCCATATCGCGCTTAGCCTCAAGCAAGCGCACAGAGCGATCTGGATAATAAAGATTAGTGGCATACTGGCCCTGCTCTATATAATCCCAGTCGAGCGGAGTGCCAGCTTGCCCAGAAGGATAGGTATAAGGGAGGCCATTTTTATACACCACAAGATTGTAGCTCACCTGGTCAGGCTTCCCCCATCCCAATGATTGGGGATCAACACACAGGCCAAAGCGCCCATATCCCAAAGAATCTAACTTAATCAAATCATTATGCTCGCGCCAAAAGGATACCGAGCTTGGATAGAGCACCACAGAATCCACAGGCTGATCGCTCACTGTGACCACCTCGATATTGAGAGGCTCCGAAGCGCTATGCATCGCAGCCGGCTTATGCGCCACAGCGAGATCTGCGCCGCTCGGAGCCGGAGCCACATACTCGCCTACCCGCCTGAAGCCATCGCCATAAGTAGCTTCCATTGACACTTTCCTGAGCTGAGCTACATCATTGCCAATAAGATATACCCCAGGACTCACCATGAATGCGCCATCGAGAGTCTTCTGCTCCTCGCCCTCCTTGGAAAGCACAGCAAAGCCCTCTTTAAGCCCAGGCAGAAGACTTATCGCCATGGGGCGCTGATTGTACACTATCTCCCCCACCCGGCGCGATAGCGAAGGCTTGGCGAAGGGATCCTGAGTAAGCACCACATCGGGCATCACCTCCAGGCGCCATACGCCATCGGAAATTTTGTCCAAGAAGTAAGCCCCGCTGCCGTCGTAGCTTACCACAGGGCTACTGCCACGACCGGCTACTTGCTCCAACTTCTTAGGAGACAAGGGGAGGATATCGGTATTATTAGTGTAAAAGAATTTTTTGCCATCGTTGAGCACCGCCAAATCCTGCTTAGCGCTGATGGTAAAGGGTCCGAATACTGTGTCGCACGGGTATTTGCCATAGTCAGCGCCCTCGGGCGTCTGCCGCACCACCTCGGCAGCCACCATCATGCCCAGAGCCTTGCCTGGAGTGTAGGCAAGATTGAGGTAATGTGTCTGATATTCAGTGTTAGCCCAGGCCATATCAATTGGGTCATAGGCGAACTGGGTAATCCAAGAGAAGCCCTCCTTGCGGAAGGTGCGGGCTGCAGCCGGAAAGATGTATGAGTAGAGATTATCGGCTGGGTCGTATTCATATATCACCCTCGAGAGCGTGTCATAATTGGGCATATCCTTGAAAGGTATTGCGTACTGATCCACGAATGGCAGGAAATTGCCTTGGCGAGTGTGACCGCTGACCAAGTTGAGAGGATACCACTGGTATGTGGTGCCATCGATATCGGCATCGAAATATCCGCGAGCCACATCCTGATTATGCGATACATTGTACAGCACAGTCTTGTCCCAGCCATTGTGCCGCATAGCGGCGGCCATGGTGTTGATGTATTCTGTCACCTGCTCCGCACTGGAGGTATGGCATGGCTCGTTGTTGATTTCCATAGCTATGATGGCCGGGTCATCGGCATAGCTCATGCCATTGTAAGGATTGACATGGCGCACCAGCTGGGATATGTAATTCTCCTGAGCCCGAATGGCGGCCGGATCCTCATGCACCTTGCATTTCTCGTAGTCATAGGTAAAGGCCCCGTTAGGATCGGTGTTGCGTTCCGGGTAGCCGTTGCCGAAATTAGTCTGGGCAGTGAGGATAATGCTAATGCCGCGCTTTTCAAGCTGTGAGAGCAGATAGTCGAGCAGGTCAAGATGTTCATTGTCGATAAGGTTGCCCACGCTGTCGGAGAGCTCCACATCCCATAAGTGCAAGCGGAATGCATTGAGCCCCAAGCGCGAGAGATGATACACATCTCGGTCTATGGCCTCCTTGCGATCCACGCCGAGCTCCCCAAGAGCCCGATAAGCATGAGCAAAGGGCACTGTGTAATTAGTCCCATAATAAGCGCCCTCAATCGGCTTGATATCGCGAGCCGAAGCCACCGCTGCCACTCCACAGATGACAAGCAGCCACACAAATATATTTTTCATGGTCTGATTATATGATTATTCTAATACTAAGGTTAGGATTTCATCGGGGGTATGGATGATATGGTTGGCGTAGGCAGCCACCAGTTCGCGCTCAGGGCGGAAGCCCCAGGTTACGCCTACCGACTCTACGCAAGCGCGCCGCGCAGTCTCCATATCCACAGCGCTGTCGCCTATGTACAGCACCTCGCTTTTGGGGGTGGGACACTGATTTAGAGCCTCGAACACCACCGATGGATCCGGCTTTACCGGCACTCCCGGGCTATTGCCTAAGATAGCCTTCCAATTGGCATCGGGAAAATAGTAATTGATAATCTTGGTGACGGCTGTCTGATACTTATTACTTGTCACAGCAAGATTAACCTCATCAGCCGTAAGCTTGGCCAAAATCTCCGGGATACCGGGATACGGCTGGGTGAGGTCGCAGCAGTGCACATCGTAATAGCTGCGGAAATGCACCAGCATGCGATCCACAATCTGCGGATTGACCATTTCCGGAGGCAGGGCGCGCTCTATGAGCTTGCGCACTCCATTGCCCACCATATTGGGATAAGCCTCCAGCATGTGAACGGGGTAGCCCATCTGCTTAAGAGCATAGTTTACAGCATTGCCAAGATCCTCAATGGTATTGAGCAAGGTGCCGTCGAGATCAAATATTACTAAATTCTTCATTCTAATTACTTCAGAACCTAAGGTAGTGCAAATTTACGGATTTTTGTTGAGTGTTGTAGTGATGTTGTGATAAATTTACTAAATTTGTAAAACAAATACCAATAGGTCATGATTAGAGATGTAAGGGATAGCGACATAGAGCCTATCCGCCAACTTTACAATCATTTTGTCACTGACACTGATGTGTCATTTGAGACTATCCCTCTCACTTATGAGCAGATGGCCGGCCGCATCCATGGCATTGTGGACGGAGGCTTTCCCTATTTCGTATGGGAAGAGGATGGTAAGATGGTGGGCTTCTGCTGCGCCCACCCTTGGAAAGAGAGAGCAGCCTATGCCCCCACCCTTGAGACCACACTGTATCTGGCTCCAGAAGCCCAGGGCAAAGGAATAGGCACAATGATGATGACAGAGCTAATTCGCCGCTGCCGACTTGGCGGTTTTGTGTCCCTGGTATCGTGCATCACTGCTAACAACGAGGGCAGCATCCGGCTATGCGAAAAACTTGGCTTTTTCAAGGCCTCACACTTCAAAAAAGTAGGATACAAGCATGGTCAGCTGCACGATGTGGTGGATTACCAGCTGATGCTCTAATCGCTTATGCCCAGGCGCCCAGTGGCCTTAAGATATGTGGCCTGAGCCAGGCGGAAAGAGCCGTAGGCCTCGCTATACTGGTCCAGCGACTCGCGATATAGGGTCTGCGCATCCAGCAGATCGGTGATATTGCTCACTCCGTACTTGTAATAATTCTCGTTGAGGCGGAGATTTTCAGTGCTTTGGTCTATAGACTCATGGGCTATCTCCATCTTGCGATAAGCGGCCGTGAGATCATCCCAAGAGTTTTGCATGCTAATTTCCAGCATCTGGGTGAGGTCTTCCATCTGTGTGCGAGCGTTCTGCTCCGCTATGCGGTTCTGCTTGATTTTGTGGCTGCCCCCCCACCAAGCGGTGATAGGCACATTTACGGAAAGGAGCACCGCCCCGAAATTATGATGCTGGGAGAATATTTCGTCGTAGAACCAGCCGGCCCCCACTCCCACAGTGGGCAGATTTTCTCCTACCGCCAGCTTTGTGCGAAGCTCAGCCGCCTTGACCTGGGCCCCCAACAACTGATAATCAGCAGTGCCCTCCACAGCATTCGATGGCTCCACAAACATTTCTGTGGGGTAAGCTGGCAAATCGAAGCTCACTTCACCGCCATCAACATCTATCAGCTCCCCATTCTGACCTATGTACTGCGCCAACAGATTGCAAGAGAGGGCTATGCCATTGTCAAGGTCCACCATAAGGGTGCGCAGTTCGTTGCGGCGCAGCTGCACTTTGAGCAAGTCATTTCTAAGGATTACACCGGCATTCACTGCAGTCTGCACCTGATATTCAAGCGTATCCACCATCTGCATCACTGATTGGAGAGTGCTTTTCTTTGATTTCAGGGTCACAATCTGCCAATAGTACTGCTCAGCCGTGAGCAGCACATCATCCACAGCATTCTGCTTTTCGAGCTCGGCAGCCTTTTCGCCCACATGCGCCAACTTGTTGTTATTGACAATCTGGCCGCCCGCAAAGATAGGCTGCATGGCGGTAATCGAGCCAGACCATCCTTTCTTAATCAGCTCGATAGTGCCAAGAGGGAAATTCCCCAGCTCTGGGATATAGTCTCCCAGATTGGGCAAAGTGTACTGTATCAGACCTTTGTTGGAGCGATAACCGAGCCAGTTGCCATCCACTGTGGGGAAATATTTGGTGAAGGCATAGCGGCTAAGCTCGCGCGCCTGCTGGGCCTTACCCTCTGCCACCTTAACCTTGGAGTTGTTCTCCACGGCCATTTGGCGGCATTGCTCTAAGGTGTACACCGTAGGCTGCTGGGCCCCAGCGCCCACCGCAAGAGAAATCAAGATGATATTTAATAAAAATCTTTTCATGATCGATAATTTTACAGGACAATCAGGACAATCAGGACATACAGGACAATCAGGACATACTGAAAACTGAAAACTGAAAACTGAAAACCGAAAACTGAAAACTGAAAACCGAAAACTGAAAACCGAAAACTGAAAACTGAAAACTGAAAACCGAAAACCACTAACCACCAACCGGCTGCTGGGCAGCCTGCGGGGTATTGGCCGGATCCGTGGGGTCAAGCGGGAACTTGGGCGTGGGCGCGCCAAATGGCGGATCTATGCTGGTCTTGCCAGAGAATTTCCACAGCATCACCGGTATTACGGTAAGAGTGAATACCATGGTAAGCGGGGTGCCAAAGAATATTACAGTGCCCATGGGCTGCCACAGTCCGCTGGTGCTTATCACCATCGGCAGCACACCCATGGTAGCAGCCGATGAGGTGAGGAAGATGGGTCGCATTCGGCGCTCGGCGCTTTCCAGGCTCGCATCCCGGTTGTTGTAGCCTTGCTGCCCCTGGAGCTGCTCCGCATAATCTATCATAATGATGGCATTGCGCACCAGAATGCCCATGAGCGATATCAGGCCCAGAGTTACCGTCAAGCTAATGGGCAAGCCCATTATTACCAATCCAAGCACCATGCCTGGCAACGTAAGCAAGAGTGAGGCCAAGAGTATGAACGACACGCCTACCTGCTTATAGTGCAGCAGAATGATGAAGAAAATTATCACCACGGCTATAACCAAGGCCAGCAAGATGCTCGGAAGATAATCGTAGGTGTTCTCATACTCTCCGCCGTAACTGATCGATACATCATCAGGGATGTCCAGCTCCTTGATTTCCTTTTCAATCTCACTGTTGAGAGCCAAGGCATTGAAGCCTCGCTCGTTCTCTGCTATCAGGGTAATTGTAGGAATGCCATTGTATGTGCCAATCAGCCCAGTGTTCCATTCAGGCCTCACCGAGGCAAACTGATGCAGAGGGGTGCTGGCAAGGCCGAAGACTGGCATCTGTTCGTTGCGCAAGTCTGATACAGTGGCTCTATTGGCCTTGTCGGTCTTCACCACCACATCCAGCCCATAGTCACCCTCCCATACAGTAGCGATCGGCAATCCCGAAGAATATCGCGTGGCCAAGGTGGCTTCGGTGAATAGATTGCTAAGGCCCAAGCGTGACTCTTTAGCCACATCCGGTTCTACCTTGGTGGCAACCAAGGGAGTGCTGGTGTTAGGGCGCACAAGGCGCAAGCCGGGGATTTCGTGCATGCGCGAGAGTATGGAGTCCGACACTCTGTGCAACTGGGCAAAATCCTGGCCGCTTACGCGCACCTCTATGGGATAGTCAGCGCTGGAATAAGAAAGCTGCTTAAAGCGGCAATAAGCCTCCGGAAAGTACGACTCAAACTTTGGCGTGTACTCATTAAGCAAGTCTATAGTAGCGCTTTGGCTTACTGTATTTACGATAAATTGAGCATAGTCAGGGCCACCGACCTGCGGGGCATACGTAGTCTGGAAGCGAGGCGAGGAGCAACCATGGAACACAGCCACCGACACCACCCTATCATCCTGGCGTAGCATATTGCTCAGGCTGTCGGCCACGATGTCGGTCTTAGCCAAGGCTGTACCGGTGGGCAGATATATCTCTACGGCAAACTGGTTGCGCTCCGCAATAGGCATCAGCTCTATCTTGGCTGTAAGCAGATACCATACGCTCACTACCACCGAAAGCACACCCAAGGCAATTGTGGTCTTAGGCCAGCGGAAACAAAGTTCCACAAGCTTATTGTACCATTTCTGCAAGGACACAAAGAAGGAGAACTTCTTCTTGCCTGAGGCTACCGCTTCTTGCTCCAGCTTGTAGATGGGCTTCTTTATCAGCTTTATCTGGAGATAAGGCACCAGCACCTCAGCAATGCACAGCGACACAAAGAGGATGATGGTCAGAGCCCACGGGAAGTCGGTGATAAAGTCGCGGAACATTCCCGTAAGAGTAAGCAGGAATGGGAAAAACGTAATCGATATGGCGCAAGTGGCCGAGAAGATGGCCTTAAGAAATTCCACTGCCGATCGGTAGGCGGCTGTGGGGTGATCCATGCCCTCCGATATCAGCTCCACATAATTGTCGATAATCACTACCGAGTTGTCAACAATCATGCCCAATGACACAATCAAGCAAGCCAAGGTCACAGTGTTAAGCTCTATGTCCAAGGCGAAAAAGATGCCCAAGGCAATAAATATGGTGATTGGGATTGTGGCTGCCGCAATCAATGCCACGCGGATAGGCAGCAACAGCATTATCACCACAACCACTGCCACAATGGCTATGAGAAGCTCTGTGAGGAAGTTGTTGACGCTGGAGTTCACTACCTCAGGCTGGTCAGTGATGGTGAATATGTCCACGCTTTCCGGCAGCTCGCTCTTAAAGTCCTCCATCACTTTGTTCACCTCCTGGCCCAGCACCACCACATTGTGGCCATCCTTGATTGAGATGCTGAGCAGCAGCGACTTGGCATTGTTGTTAGTGATGTATGATGTAGGCTCCGGATATTCGCGCACCACGCGGGCCACATCGCCCAAGCGCACCACTTGCCCTTCAGGAGTGGAGAACACGATCATATTCTCTACATCGTAGAGCGAATTTACGGATCGCTCCACATATATGGGCGATGTGTACCAATCGCCCTTGATCTCACCGCCGGTGGTGTTGAAGCCTTGGTTAAATAGGTTGAGAGCCAACGATGTGGCTTTGATGCCATAGTGAGCCAAGCGGTCATTGTCCACATACACTGCTATCTGCTCCTTTTGCTTGCCCACCACTTGCATCTCGCCTATGCTCTCGATGGGGCGCAGGCGATCTTGGAGCTCATCTACGATATCGCCCAGCTCGCGATAGGTCTTATCGTTGCTCGATATGGATATCAGCAGGGAGGATGTGTCGCCGAAATCAGTCAGGGCCTCTACTGCCAGCACGCTCTTGGGCATCTCGGCCTTGGCTGAGGCCAAATCGATCTGGAATTTGTTCCAGAACTGATCAGTGTCACTAAGGTTGTTGTCAAGCTCCACGAACACGATCACCATGCCCGATGTCACCCGGGCATGAGTCTTGCTCTTGTTTACTTCTTTGTAACTGAAAATATAGTCCTCAAGCTTTTTAAGCACTTCATTGTACATCTGTTCCGAGTTGGCCCCGGGGCAAACTGCCACCACCAAGCCCTCACGCACTGTAAAGCTCGGAAACTCGTTCTTGTCCATCTCCTTGAGGGCATATATGCCAAATGCCACCAAGGCTGTGACACACAATATCACCAGCTTGTGATATCGCAAGCCAAATGCCACTATTCCCTGCCGCGCTCCCACGACCTTGGAAATGATGGTCTTGCCAGTATCGCTGAGATTTGCCATAGCTGCGGGATTTTATCGGATTATTTCAATTCGGGTGCCTTGGCTAACCTTCTGCAAACCCTCCACGATAATGGAGTCGCCTTGCACATCGGCTGGGTCAATCACTATGCCATTGTCCTCCAAGCCTTGCACATTCACTATCTTCTTGAATGCCTTGCCATCGCGTGCCACCCATACAAAGTTCTGATTGTCGGCATCGAGCAGCACTGTGCTAATGGGAAGCACCACCGCGCTTGTGACAGAATCGCTGCGCAGCTTTACATCGCAGATCATTCCAGGGAGCAACTGCGCTTCTGGATTGGGTACGGTGATTTTCACATCATAGTTGCGCGAGAGCGGACTTGCCATCACTCCCCTCTCGGTAACCTGCCCAGCGAAAGCCTGGTCACCCAAGGCCGAAACAGTGATTTGAGCTTGCTGGCCTGCGGCGATATTCTGTATCTCATTTTCTGGGACTGAGATGTTGATTTTCACATCTCCTATGCTCACTATTTTCACCACTGGCACCCCTGGGGCCACATTCATGCCAGCATCAACGTATTTCTCTGCTACATATCCGCTGGCTGAGGCGTAGAGGTTGGCATCGCTCAGGGCTTTGCGGGCAATAGCCTCTGTGCTCTTGGCCTGGCTCAGAGTGTTCTGCACATCCACCCACTGCATATCGGGCAGGGCGTTGGCATCATGGAGCTGCTTCATGCGGTTGTAGGCATCTTGCGCTTGATCCAGCGCGCTTTGGGCTATGGCATGGGCGTTGCGCAGATTGCTGTCATCAAGGGTAGCCAGAAGCTGACCCTTGGTCACCCTGTCTCCCTCATTGACATAAATCTGCTTCATGGTGCCGGCGGCCGAGAAACTCAGGCTTGCACCATTGGCTTCCTCCACTGTGCCAGAATAGGTGCGTGAGGAAAGCATCTGAGATGGTTCGGCTACCATTGCCTTTACTTTCAATGGTGGGGCCACCGTGGCTTTGTGTGCTTGATGACAACTGCTCAATGCCATGCATGAGCAGCACAATATCGTAAAAATAATCGAGCGCGTCATAGTCTTCGATAATTTTGGTTGAAACGTTGGTATCATTTATATTTTAATAATTAACACCTCATCCTCCCATTTTGTTAATACTTCTTGCTAACTTTGCAAGATGAATATCAATCGCGAGATTACCCGGCTTGCCTGGCCCTCCATAGTGTCTAATATCACCACTCCGCTGCTGGGCTTGGTGGACACTGCCATTACCGGCCACATGGGGGCTGCTGTGTATGTGGGAGCTATCGCTGTGGGCGGTACAATGTTCAGCCTCACTTACTGGACCCTCAACTTCCTGCGGATGGGCACCAGCAGCCTCACCTCACAGGCCTTTGGCCATACTATAAAAAAAGATAATTTTAGGGGTACAAATGACAAATCTTTCTTGGAGCCATTCCTTTGGCTGCAGCGCTCATTGGTTATTGCCTTGATTATTGCTACTGCCCTGCTGTTATGCCGTGGCATAATCGCCGATGTGCTTCTATTTTTCTTAGATCCTGAGCCCATCACTCTTGCCATGACACGCCGATATTACGATATAGTAATATTCGGAGCCCCTATGGTGCTGGGCACATATTCGCTGAGCGGATGGTTCTTGGGAATGCAAGACAGCCGCACTCCTATGTGGATGGCTATAGTTACTAATGTGGCCAATATAGTGGTGAGTTATCTTCTGGTGTACGCCTGCCACCTGGGCATGGACGGCGTGGCCATTGGCACTGTCACCGGGCAAGCCCTGGGATTTCTTTTAGGCTTGGGTATAGCACAGCATAAATATCGCATTTTCCAGAATATGCAGCCCCGGTTGATGCGTGAGGTTGCCCAGGAAGTGCCCAGTCAAAGCTTTTTCAGCACCAATGCGGATATATTTCTTCGCACACTATGCCTGGCAGCAGTGACCATGTGGTTTACCCGGGCCGGAGCGGCACAAAGCACTGCTGTGCTGGCCGCAAATGCCTTGCTGATGCAGCTATTTATCCTCTTCTCATATTTCATGGATGGCTTCGCCTTTGCCGGCGAAGCTTTGTCAGGCAAATATTTTGGGGCGCAGATGTGGGATAAGCTTCGCCTGACTATCAGAGGAGTATTTCGCTGGGGGTTATATGTGGCTGCGGGCTTTACAGTAGCATATCTTTTCGGAGGTCGCTGGATCTTGGCACTGCTGAGCGACACTCCTTCGGTGGTGGAAACAGCCATGCATTACCGCTGGTGGGCAGTAGCTGTACCGGCAGCCGGAGTAGCCGCATTTGTATGGGATGGTATTTTCATAGGCATGGGGCTCACCCGGCAGATGCTAATTTCGATGGCCGCAGCGGCAGCTATGTTTTTCATTTCTTATTATCTCCTGATTCTCCCTTGTGGCAACCATGGATTGTGGCTGGCCTTTATCGCTTATCTGCTTACCCGCGGCCTGATACAGTCGCTGCTTTTCCGCCGCAAGCCTCTTCTCTAATACTGCGGCTCAGCCGCGATATTGAGCGTCTCTTGATCTGATAGATTATAGGGGGCTCGCGCCAGCGACTTGAGCGTATTGTCTAATCGTTCCAGAGTGGCTTCGCGGCGCCGAGGCGTAAGCTCACATTCCCAGATGGTAATAACCGTCCATCCGGCTTGGCGAAGCTTGATGCCGTTCTCAAGATCGCGCTGCTGATTATCGGCTATCTTCTTGGCCCAATAGTCAGCGTGAGTGGCTGGGAGCTGTCGGCTGTGGGCCTTGTGGCCATGCCAGAAGCACCCGTTGACAAAGATAGCTACTTTGATCTTGCGCATCACAATGTCAGGGCGTCCGGGCAACTTATTCACACATAATCTATAACGATATCCTCGACTCCAAAGGAAGCGGCGCACCACAAGCTCTGGCCGAGTGTTGCGCGACCGGATGCGGCTCATTACGCTGCTACGCTTCTGTGGAGTGAAGATGTCCATTATAGTTTTTAGTTTATAGTTAGTAGTTTATAGTTTATAACAACTAAAAGACCCCACTTATTATTGTGGGGTCTTTTAATTATCCTAAAGCCTTATGCCTAAAGCCTTATTCCGAGCACTTGGCATTGATGAACTCGCGGTTGAGGCGAGCAATGTTGCTCAGTGGTATGCTCTTGGGGCACTCTGCCGCACATGCGCCTGTGTTGGTACAGTTGCCGAAGCCAAGCTCATCCATCTTGGCCACCATGGCGCGGGCGCGACGCTTGCGCTCTACCTGACCCTGAGGCAGGAGGGCAAACTGGCTAACCTTAGCAGACACAAAGAGCATTGCCGAACCATTCTTGCAAGCTGCCACGCATGCGCCACAACCGATGCATGTAGCGCTGTCCATAGCCACATCTGCCACTTCCTTGCTGATGGGAGTAGCATTGGCATCAGGTGCGCCACCGCAATTGAACGATACATAGCCGCCAGCCTGCTGGATCTGGTCGAAGGCATTGCGGTTGACCATCAGGTCGCGAATTACGGGGAATGCAGCTGAGCGCCAAGGCTCGATGGTGATGGTCTCGCCATCGTGGAACTTGCGCATATGGAGCTGGCATGTGGTGATGCCTTGCACTGGGCCATGTGGGTGGCCATTGATGTACAGTGAGCACATACCGCAGATACCCTCGCGGCAGTCGCTATCGAATGCCACGGGCTCCTCATTGTTGTCTACGAGCTGCTGATTGAGCATGTCGAGCATCTCCAGGAAGCTGCTGCCCGTAGACACATTGTCAAGGTGATAGTTCTTGAACTCACCCTTCTCTTTGGGGCCACGCTGACGCCAAATTCTGAGATTTACGCTTATAGTATTTTCCATTGTCGTGTCGTGTTAAGAGATTATGACTTGTAGTTACGGGTCTGCACTTGGATCTCCTCATATTTCAGAGGCTCCTTGATCAGGATAGGCTTGGCGGTGTCGCCAGTGTATTTCCAGCAGCTTACGTACATGTAATCCTTATCGTTGCGCTTGGCTTCGCCATCCTCGGTCTGATACTCTTCGCGGAAGTGGGCACCGCAGCTTTCATTGCGGTTGAGAGCGTCAATAGCCATCATGCGGGCAATCAGGATAAAGTCTTCCAGGCGCAGCGCCTTCTCGAGCTCCTGGTTCATATCGTCGGCTGTGCCTACGATGCGCAGGTCGCTATAGAATTCTTTGCGTACCTCCTCGATCTCGTCAATAGCCTTAACGAGGCTCTTGAGCGTGCGGCCCATGCCTACGAGATTCCACATCACATGACCAAGCTTCTTGTGGATCTGGTCAGGGCTCTTGGTTCCCTTTATGGCCATCAGCTTGGCGATGCGGTCACGCACTGCTTTTTCAGCTTCGTCAAACTCAGGCGCATCGGTCTTGAAGTGTGGCACCTTGATCTGGTCGCTCAGATAGTTCTGCATGGTGTAAGGCAGCACGAAATAACCGTCAGCCAAGCCCTGCATCAGAGCGGATGCGCCCAAGCGGTTAGCACCGTGATCTGAGAAGTTGCACTCGCCAATAGCGAAGAGGCCCTTCACAGAGGTCTGCAGCTCATAGTCAACCCAGATGCCGCCCATGGTGTAGTGGCTGGCGGGGAAGATCATCATAGGAGTCTCATAGGGGTTGTCATCGCTAATCATCTGGTACATGTCGAAGAGGTTGCCATAGCGGTCGGCCACAGCTGCCTTGCCCAGACGGTCGATTGCGTACTTGAAGTCGAGATATACGGCATTGCCGGTACCTACGCCATAGCCGGCATCGCAGCGCTCCTTAGCGGCGCGGCTTGCGATATCGCGGGGGCAGAGGTTACCAAAGGCGGGATAGCGGCGCTCCAGATAGAAGTCGCGATCTTCATCGGGGATATCTGTGGGCTTCTTCTTTCCAGCGCGGATAGCCTCGGCATCTTCTTTCTTCTTGGGCACCCAGATGCGGCCGTCGTTGCGCAGCGACTCGCTCATCAGGGTAAGCTTGCTCTGATCCTCACCATGCACGGGAATGCAAGTGGGGTGGATCTGGGTGAAGGCGAGGTTGGCCAGGTAGGCGCCTT
Source organism: uncultured Bacteroides sp. (assembly GCA_964604175.1). Taxonomy (GTDB): domain Bacteria; phylum Bacteroidota; class Bacteroidia; order Bacteroidales; family Muribaculaceae; genus CAG-873. The sequence goes on along the minus strand of CAZRYC010000052.1, from coordinate 753 downwards.
TCTTAAAGGCCTGGATAGCAGCGGAGCCGTTGCAACCCATAGCGTTGGTGCTCAGGAAGAATGCGCGGCCATATCCGCCAGTGGCCAGAACCACTGCGTGAGCGGCATAGCGCTCGATTTCGCCTGTGATAAGGTTGCGCACGATGATGCCGCGGGCGCGCTTTACACCATTCTCATCGGGTATAAGCACGATATCCAGCATCTCACGGCGGTTGAAGCTCTTTACAGTACCTTTCTGGATCTGACGGTTCAGTGAGCTGTATGCTCCGAGCAGAAGCTGCTGGCCCGTCTGGCCCTTAGCATAGAATGTACGGGATACCTGCGCGCCACCGAACGAACGGTTGGCAAGCAGACCGCCGTATTCGCGAGCGAAAGGCACACCCTGTTGCACGCACTGGTCGATAATGTTGTTCGATACCTCTGCTAAGCGATACACATTGGCCTCACGACTGCGGAAGTCGCCGCCCTTTACTGTATCGTAGAAGAGGCGATAGATGGAGTCGCCATCGTTCTGATAGTTCTTGGCAGCATTGATACCGCCCTGGGCTGCTATAGAGTGTGCGCGGCGAGGACTATCCTGGATGCAGAAGTTGAGCACGTTGAAACCAAGCTCGCCAAGAGTTGCGGCTGCTGAGCCGCCAGCAAGTCCGGTACCTACCACGATGATGTCGAGCAGGCGCTTGTTGGCGGGGTTCACGAGTTTCTGATGTGCCTTATAGTTGGTCCACTTTTGAGCCAGAGGACCTTCAGGAA
>CAZRYC010000051.1:0-18489 GCA_964604175.1 uncultured Bacteroides sp. | reverse complement strand
AATTTCTATACCGATATTTTTGTTCATAGAACTAACTTTGGAAACTTAAAAATTTCTAATTAAACAGGCTCTAATAAATGAGCAATTGGAAAACGAAGAAATAATTGACAAAAAGACAAAATCTTCGCCAAATGGCACAAGGTTTGAAAAAGTTTTCGTAACTTTGCAGTCGAAAACGTATCCAAGCGTTTTCTGGAAAAATGACATCGAAGAGATTCAAGAAGATTAGGATTGCAGCAAAGCACATTCGCAACGGCCGATATTTCGTTGCGATCATCCAACCGCTGGCATAATATGCCATATTATTTAGGCCTTTGTACTTAAGGGGAAATTGGCCAGAAGCTCAACTTTTTGCCCACAGGGCTATTTTTGGATTTTAAATCACTATCTTTTATGCGAAAACAACTTCTACCAGTACTGCTGGTGGGTGTTCTGTGTTGTGAAGCTCAGGAGCGCACTCTGGGTCTTGAAGAATTGTTCCAGCTTGCTGAAGCTGGCAACTCCGAAATCCGAGCAAGCCAAATTCATGCTCAAGCTGCCCGACAAGGAGTAGATGTGGCCCAAGCCAACAAACTGCCCGACATCACGGCAGCCTTGGAGCTCAGCTATATCGGCGATGGCACCATCCTGGACCGCGATTTCAGCAATGCGATGCGCGACAAACTCCCCCACTTTGGCAATTCACTCTCAGTCAACCTCTACCAGCCCCTTTTCACAGGCGGGGCTATCACAGGCGGCATTGAGATGGCGCAGCACAATGCGCTTATGGCTGACATCAACCTCAACCAGACACGCTCTGGCATACGATACCAGCTCACCCAAGCTTATCTCAACCTCTACAAAATGCTCAATCTCAAGAGAGTGTACGAGGAGAACATCGATGTGACCAATCGACTTATCGACAACATGAAGGCTCGCCACCAACAAGGCACTGTGCTAAAAAATGACATTACTCGCTTCGAGCTGCGCCTCTCAAGCCTCTCTTATGATCTGAAGACGATAGACAACTCCCTGTCAATCCTCAACAACAACTTGGTCTCGCTTCTGAGCTTGGATCCTGGCACTCAAATCATGCCCGACACCACGCTGATTGAGCACCCTATAGCCCTTAGCAGCGAAGCTGACTGGCAACAGACAGCCGCCTCACACTCTCACGACTTACAGGCCATTGACACCCAGAAAGAAATAGCCAAAACCTCGCTCAAGCTCGCCCAAGCGGAGAGATATCCTACCATCGGTCTGTTTGCCGCCGATAACCTTAGCGGGCCTGTAACTTTTGAGATTCCAGCCATTAATAAAAACTATAATTTCTGGACCTTGGGAGTATCAGTGAGCTATAAGCTCAGCAGCTTATACAAAACCAACAAGGCTGTAAAGCAGAGCGCTATCGATGTGGCCCACGCCACCGAAATGCGCACCACGGCTGTGGATGCTCTGCAACGCAAAATCCATGAAGCTTACACCCTCAGCATCCAAGCACAACAGATGCTCGACACAGAGACCACCAATGTGGTGCTTGCCACTGAGAACTACCGAATCGTAGATGCCCGCTTTGCCAACGATATGGCCCTGCTCACCGACATGCTCGATGCTGCCACAGCCAAACTCGATGCAGAGACTCGCCTGGTGAATGCCCGCATCTCAGCCTTGCTCTCCTATTATCAACTCAAATTCATTTCCGGAACCCTATAGATTTTGGGGTTTGGGATTTGTTTTATGGAAATTGCAGCTTTTCGATTAACATTTCTTATTAAACAGGCTCTAAATTATGAAACAAAAGACCCGCCGCCGCTGGCAAAACATAGGCGTTATTTTCCTCATCTGTCTCGGCGTAGCTTGGATAGTATGGCAGTTCGCCGATTTCACCACAAGCACATACACCGACAACGCACAAGTGCGACAACTCATCGTGCCAATCAACAGCAGAGTGCAAGGCTATGTGCAAGAGGTTCGCTTTGATGATTTTACACCCGTAAAGAGGGGAGATACCCTGGTAATCATTGATGACGCCGAATATGCTCTGCGTTTAGCCCAGGCACGGGCCGACTTAGCCAACGCTACTGCCGGCAAACAAGCAATGAGCTCCGCAATAAACACGACCAATAACAATGTCACTGTCAATTCAGCTGCCATAGCCGAGGCCCAAGCCATGCTTGCCAACGCAGAAAAAGAACTCAACCGCTACGCCAAACTATACGAACAAGAAGCCGTGACCCAGCAACAATATGATGCCGTAGCCACTAATTACAAGGCCCTAAAAGCAAAGTGCGAGATGCTCACCAACCAAAAGAAATCCACCAACCTCACCGGGCAAGAGCAGACAGTACGCCTTGGACAAAATGAGGCTATGATTAAGCTGGCTGAGAGCCAAGTGGCCTTGGCTGAGCTCAATCTGGGGTATTGCGCGATTACGGCTCCGTGCGACGGTTACTGCTCACGCAAGGCCATCCAAGCCGGGCAGCTTGTACAGCCTGGCCAGACCCTGCTGTCAGTAGTTGACACTTCCGACACATGGGTAATAGCCAATTACAAAGAAAAGCAGACAGCCCACATGGAGGTAGGAGATAGCGTGCGCATAACCGTAGATGCAATACCCGGGGACAAATTCACCGGATACATCTCTGAGATTTCTCCGGCCACAGGCGCCCAGTTCTCCCCTATCCCTTCTGACAACAGCAATGGCAACTTTGTGAAAGTGCAGCAGCGCATACCCGTAAAGATACAGTTCTCACCCGACAACAACCCAGCCTCCATGGCTAAGCTCCGCTCGGGCATGAATGTAGAGTGTCGGATCCTTAACTGAAAACTGAATGTCTGAACCTCCTGTAAGGCTGATGCTGCAGCTTTTGATGTTCAAGAAAGGGCTGCCGCATTGGTTCCGCTTTTGGTCAGTGCTGATGTTCGCCTTCTTCTACCAGCTCACTGGCGGAGTGTATGTGGCATCTATCAGCCAAATCGTAGGCGAACTGGCATACATCAGTGAAGATGTGACAATGGCCAGCTACTGCTCACTAATCGGCCTTAATATCATATTTCCAATGCTTTTCCGGTGGAAATTTTATTTCTATACCCGGCAAATGTTCTTTGTGTCAAGCATAGGCTGCATAGCCATGGCTTTGGCTGCCATGTATGTAGGCCAAGTTTGGCTTTTCTGCCTGGTGTGCCTGCTGGCCGGATATTTCAAGATGATGGGAATGTTCAGCTGCATAAGCACCATCCAGTTGTGCATGACCCCTACCCGAAAATTCGGCGTTTTCCTCCCAGTAATCTATTTGCTGGTGTGCGGCGGCGTGCAAGTCTCCGGCATAATCTCCACCGTAATTGACTATGTGAGCAATTGGAAACTGATGTACCTCTTCATCATTTTCATTATGCTCATAATCGACGGCATCACTTATTTTTGCATGAAACCCGATCACCGCTCCGGGCCTTACATCCCTCTGAAAGGTGTTGACTGGCTCGGACAAATCCTCTGGACAGCCACCATGGTGGGGATTGCCTGGATTTTCAACTATGGCGAGCACTATGACTGGTGGGACAGCTCAGAGATCTGGACAGGCACTTGGATAACCTTGTGCCTGCTGGCCACTACAATCCTATACCAATGGCACAAGAAAGACAAAGCCTACATACCGCTCGCTGCTTTCCAGTATCGCATTACCTGGTACATGGCTGTGGTTTATTTCGGATATCTGGTGATGCAAGCCACGGCTCATGTGGTGCAGCCCATTTATGTGAGCGCCGTGCTTGATTACGACAGCCTACACTCCGTGGATCTTAATATTCCCGAATTGGCCGGGCTGGCTATCGGGGCTATCTTAGCCTATTGGACTATCACCAACTTGCATTGGAGCATTCGACAGTTGCTTTGCTGCATGTTCGTGTTCATAATGGCTTATGTGGTCATAATGTACTTTATCTTGGATGTGAACACTGAGAAATACATGCTCTATGTGCCAGTGTTCTGCCTTGGTGTGGCCTTATGCATGATTGAAACCATAGGCACCTACAGCATGTCGCAGACAGTGCCATGGCCACATTTTTTCATAAACATCAGCATTTTGGGTTTCGTTCGCTGCGGACCAGGGAATGCTGCATCGGCTGCCATCATTGAGTGCCTTTACGCTCACGAACTGTCTGATACGCTGACCGACCTAAGCGCCAATCTCGACTTGCTCAGTGACAAGATAGGTGAATATTCGCATCTTCTTGTCACCCATGCTATGCCAGTGGCTATGAAAGAGACCTATGGCCATATGTGCATTCTTGGGGTGCTGTTACTGCTGATTATTCTGATAAGCAACTATAGGATGACAATAGTAAGGTTGGTTCCGAGACTTGTCACCGTAGCTCGCAATATCATTACTACGGGACACGATTAATTTCCTGAGGGCAGTTGAAAAAGTGTAGATAACTTTTCTCAAGTATCATTTGTGAAACCGGGAAATATGCAGTAAATTTGCAGTGTGAACACAATCATCAAGCACATCGAATATCTGCTATCGCGCAACGATTGCGTGATAGTGCCTAATCTTGGTGCCTTTCTGGCGCATTATCAGTGCGCCCAGATAGATGCTGAGGATTGTGCCATGGCTCCTCCCTGCCGCATATACACCTTTAATAGCGCTCTCTCGCAGCACGATGGCTCTCTGGCTTGGTCAGTGGCTCGCGCTGAGGGCATCTCCTATGAATTAGCCTTGGAGAAAGTCAACGATGGAGCGCAGCGAATGCTGCAATTCTTGCACCGCAGCGGCGTGCTGATGGTGGGCCGAGTAGGCGAACTCACTTATGATGTGGAGAGCGATACGATAGAGTTCATCCCGGCCCCATCTGACCGCATCTCCTACTATGGAGCGCTGCCCAAGGTGGCTAAGCGTGAAGCCGAGAATGATACTCCGCTGCTTCAGATCAAGACTGAGGCTCCTTGGCGCAAGATAGCCCGCTTGGCTGCCTCTGTAGCTTTGCTGTTTCTTATTGGCTTTATAGCTTCCACACCCATCTCTGTGGATGATGCGGCTTATGCATCCCTATATCCCGAGGTACGGCCTGGCAGCGTAGATGATTTGCTGCCCCCCACTCCTGAAACCGTAGGCACTCTCAATGTTTATGTCTCCGACAAATCACAGCTCACCATAGATGTGGACTCTGTGCTTATGCAGCTGGAAGCCCAAGATGCCAAATATCTCATTATTGTAGGCTCCTTTGCCTCTGAGGCTGAAGCGCAAAAGCACATTGCCTGCCAGCACAATCCCGACTTGGGAATTTATGAAGCCGACGGCCGTTGCCGCGTATATGCAGCAGCCTACCATACTGAAATGGAGGCCTATCGCGCTCTCACCTCTAAATTTGCCAACCAAGGAGCTTGGGTATGCAAAAAGAAGGTGTCGCAGAAATAGTAATTATCGGATCTGGAAATGTTGCCTCCCATCTGGCCCTAAGGCTAAAAGATGCGGAGAATACGCATGTGGCCCAAGTGTACTCGCCCACCTTAGCCCACGCTGAAGACTTGGCAAACAAATTGCCAGACTGCCAAGCTGTAAGCTCTGTAGATGACATAAAGCGCGATGCTAATTTTTACCTAATCTCCCTCACTGACTCCGCGGTTCCATCATTTGCCGCCCAGATGCCGGAGGTGGATGGCATTGTAGCTCACACATCCGGCTCAGTGCCAATGTCTGTATTAGGGAGTGAAAGAGCTGGAGTGCTCTACCCGCTTCAAACCTTCACTAAAGAGGCCCAGCTGGTCATGACTGATGTGCCATTTTTCATAGAAGCCACTGATGAAGCGACCCTCCACGCACTGATAGCCTTAGCTCGGCTGATTGCTCCAAATCGGCAACCCCAGCTGGCTGATTCACGCCAACGACAAACCATTCACCTAGCCGCAGTGTTTGCCAGCAATTTTGCCAACAATTTATGGGCCATCGCCGAAAAGATTCTCGCTAAGGAGGAGTATCCGCTGGATGTGCTTATGCCTCTGATACAGGCCACGCTTGACAAGGCTAAGACCATCTCGCCAGTAGCGGGCCAGACCGGGCCCGCCATCCGTCATAATCAAGAGATTATCGACAAACACATTGACATGCTCAGCGGCGATCCTGCGCTTCAGCGAATATACATAGACCTCACTCAAAACATTCAAAGATATGAGCAGCATTGACTATGATCTCTCCGGCATACGAGGCATAGCCTTCGATGTGGACGGTGTGCTGTCACCCTCCACTGTGCCAATGAATGAAGAAGGCGTGCCTCAACGCATGGCCAATCTCAAAGATGGTTATGCTCTGCAATTAGCTGTCAAGCGAGGCATATCCATTGCCATCATCACCGGAGCTGACACCGAGTCTGTAGCTCGACGCTACAGCAAATTGGGAATAACCGACATTTACCTTAAGGTCAAGGACAAGCTGCCTGTGCTGCGCGATTGGATGGAGAGGCGAGGCTTCAATACTCATGATGTGGCATACGTAGGCGACGATCTCCCCGACATAGAGTGCATGCAATTTGTTGGTCTTCCAGTTGCTCCATCCGATGCCGACCCGGATGTGAAAGATGCAGCCTGCTTCATCACCCGGGCAGCTGGCGGCTATGGCGTAGCCAGAGAGCTTCTGGCCGAGGTGCTAAAAGCCAAATCACTCTGGCTCACCAAAGACGACGACTGGCAACAATAAACCTCCCAACCGCCAACCGCTAACCACTAACCGCTAACCACTAACCTTGAACTGAAAACTGAAAACTGAAAACTGAAAACCCCTAACCCCTTGCATCCTCGGAGTGCCCGAAGGGCACGGGGTGTGCGTAACCCCGTATGAGCGCAGCGAGTGCGGGGTTACAGGCCCGCAAGCGGACCTGCTCCGATAGGGGTGGGCGTTAGCGGAGTGCCCAAAGGGCACGGGGTGAGCGTAACCCCGTATGAGCGATAGCGAGTGCGGGGATGCTGGATGTCACATAACCCCCTAGAGTGCCCGAAGGGCACGATTAACCACCAACCACTAACCATTAACCGCTAACCCCTAACCACCAACCACTAACCACCAACCGCTAACCACTAACCTTGAACTGAAAACTGAAAACTGAAAACCGAAAACTGAAAACTGAAAACCGAAAACTGAAAACTCATCCACAGCATGATTTTTCTTTGTAACTTTGCACTCGAAATTAAAATAGGTACATCATGAAGATATTATTGGCATCCAATTCGCCCAGAAGGCGAGAATTGCTTAAAATGTTGGTTCCCGATTACGCTATCGCCGAAAGTCGCGATGTGGAGGAAGTGTACCCCCAGGATACGCCTCTGCATGAAGTCGCTCCATATCTGTCGCGACTCAAAGCAAAAGCCTATAAAGACTGTTTGGTGCCAGACGAGGTAATCATTACCGCTGACACCGTAGTCATCAACCAAGGCCGGCTCATGGGCAAGCCCCACAGCGAGGCTCAGGCTTTGGAGATGCTTAAATCCCTAATGGGCCGCACGCACCAGGTGGTGACTGGCGTGACATTGACCTCAGCCCACCATACCGAGACCTTTTCTGAGACAACGGATGTGACCTTCGATACTCTCAGCGACCAGGAGATAGCCGACTATGTGCACAATTACCGCCCCCTGGACAAAGCCGGGGCCTACGGCATCCAGGAATGGATCGGCGCCGCTGCCATCACTGGCATCCGGGGCTGCTTCTACAATGTAATGGGCCTGCCCCTGCATGCGCTATATCTTCATCTCAAGAACTTTAGTTTATAGTTTATAGTTTATAGTTTATAGTTATTTTTGAGGAAGGCAATTGGCATATTAATCTTGGGCGGTGGATTTGCCATGGGATTGGCAAGCTGCCAGCATGTTGTGGAGGGCGTGGCCTATGTGGATCCCGGGCCAGTGGCCGTAAATACACTTAGCGTCAATGACGATCAGGCCACCGTTAGCGTAGATTTCGATGTAATAAAAGAGTCAGCCGAGCCATTGTCTGTGGAATGCATCGTTGACATCCTCTACAACGACGACAAGATATTAGAAAAAGAGCAAGAAATAGAACTGTCGGACACCACGGCCCTATCCATTCAATTCACAATCTCCAATCCCGTGCTCACCAACCGATATTCAGAATTGGATGAAGAGGCCGACAACGAACCAGGTCCGGATTATTGGGCAAAAATCACACTCAAATCAGGGCATAAGACCTACGACACCCTGATGCTGCCATTCGCCCTGACCGTGCGCGACTTCATTTCAGCATCAGAGCCACGCCACGATCGCATGCCAGGCCGGTGGCACCAGCAGCGAGGGAAGCAAATTGATAGTCTTACAATCCTTGATTTTCAGTATATTGAGACCGGAGCATAGGATTAGCACACCGCCCACGATGCTCAAGTCGGCAAGCAAAGGCTCGCTTATCAGGTTAGCCCCCAGCCACCACGACAGCATATATATCGCCCCCTGCCATACAAACAGCACAGGAGCAGCCCAGATCATGCCTATGCCATAGCTGGCGGCCAGCACCATGGAGGTGACCAGATCAAGAGTGGCATTGGTGTAAAGGAAAGTGTTGTCGCCATTGAGGGCGCTCATCATGGGGCCCACAATGCTCAGGGTGCCAATGCAATAGAGCAGAATGCCAGTGGTAAGGCCTGTGCTCAGCGACTCCCCTCCTTTTCTGGCTATGAAGCGGTTGATACGGCCGTCAAGGTCAAGCGCTGCGCCTATCAAGCCGCCGATGGCCAAGCTGATGATAAAGAGCACTGGGTACTCAGACTTGCTCATGTACGACACGCTCGCATTGGTGCCCAGCATCAGCGTGGCCAATCCTAAGGCCACGAATGTGATGTCACGGTATTTCTCTTTTATGCCTCTTTTGGCCACAGCCCCGGTGAGCGAGCCTACTATGATGGTAGCGGTGTTGACTATAGTCCCTAACATATCAAGAATTGTCGATTTCGAGTGCAAAATTACAAAATTTACTTCACTTACGCCACCACCTGAGCTCTCTCTTTACAGAAAAAACTGAAGATGTATGTGCCATGTGGATTTTTTTTAGTACTTTTGCAAGTAATTTTAAACTGTTTTGTAAGAGCAAAATCGATATCCCATTTCTTCTGCTCATTACTATTAGAAAAAATCCAAAAAGTAAAATCTACAATCTTAAGTTATCTATGCACAGCAGACTACTGAAATTATTCACAATCGGATTGTTCTGTGGCCTTGGCTTCATGACTTCTTTTGCCATGACCGACCAGCAAGTGGTCGATTATGTAAAGCAGCAAATGGCCAATGGCAAATCAAAGCAGCAGATTTACATTGAGCTGAAAGCGAGAGGAGTGACTGATGCCCAGGCTAAGCAACTGATGGAAAAATATCAGAATGGCGAGCTCGGAGATGCCTCCCAGAGCGGCACTGTAAAGTCCGGCACAGCTGCCGATAATCGGCTGCGCACCAGCTCCACACCCACCACGCGCCAGCCTGCCAGCCAGCAGACTGTGCGCGACCAGCGCCAAATGGGCAACACCGGCACCTTGCGTGACCAGCGCCAAATGGGCACTATGACCTCTGGCATGGATGATTATTACTACACAGAGCCCATCAGGGTCATGTACGATGAAAACGGCTTGCCCATCACTGACACCACCGCCAATGCGGAGGGAGAAGAGGTGTTCGGCCACAGCCTATTCAACAGCAATGACCTCACTTTTGCCCCTAACCCCAACATGGCCACCCCCAAGAATTACAAGCTTGGCCCGGGCGATGAAGTATATATCGACATCTGGGGCGAAAGCGAAGACCATATCAACAGCACTATCTCGCCTGAGGGTTCGATAATGATTTCCCAGATCGGTCCTGTTTACCTCAATGGTCTCACTATTGATCAGGCCAACAACTATCTCAAGCAGCTATTCTCAAGCAAATACGCTGGCATGAGCAGTGAGGAAACCCAGGTAAAGCTCACCTTAGGCAATATCCGCTCCATCTCTGTGGACATCATGGGCGAGGTCAAGACCCCTGGCACCCTCACCATTTCGCCTTTCTCCACCGTATTCTCTGCCCTCTATCAGGCTGGCGGCATCAACAACCTCGGCTCCATCCGCAACATACAAGTGATGCGCGATGGCCGCAACATCGCCAAGATAGACCTCTACGACTATATCTTCCGAGGCAAAAAGTCCGTGGACATCCGCTTGCAAGAGGGCGATGTGATCATGGTGCCAACAAGCACTACCCTGGTCAACATAGAGGGCAATGTGAAGCGCCCGATGCATTACGAGATGCTTGCCACCGAGCCTATCTCAAAGCTTATCGAATATGCCGGCGGTTTCTCGGGCAATGCCTACACCGATATGGTGACCATAAATCGAAATGATTCCCAGGAAAATCTGATGATCAATGTGCCCACTGACAGCTACGCCACCTTTACTCTGAAAGATGGCGACAGTGTGACAGTAGGCCAAGTGAACGACCGCTATCAAAATCGCGTGGAACTGATGGGTGCAGTAATGCGTCCCGGCTACTACGCTGTGGACTCCAATATCAACACTATCGGCAAGCTCCTCACCCAGGATGCTCTGCTGGAGGATGCCTTCACCGACAGGGTGCTGATCTATCGCCAAGCCGATGACCTCTCCTTGGAAATTATCCCCGTAAATCTGACCGGCATTATGAATGGCTCCGCTCGCGATATAGCCCTGCGCCGCAATGACATGATTGTAGTGCAAAGCGTGCAAGAGCTGATGGAGCGCGGACCTATCACCATCTCCGGCATGGTCAACATGCCAGGCGAATATCCCTATGCCGCAAACACCACCATCGAGGATCTCATACTGATGGCTGGCGGCCTGAAGGAGGGAGCGTCTTACGTAAGGGCTGATGTGGCGCGCCGCGTCAACGATCCCTATGCTACTCAGGCCAGCAACAATATTGCCACCCTCTTTTCTTTCTCAATCAAGGATGGATATGTGATCGAGGGCGACCGCAACTTTGTGCTGATGCCCTACGACATCGTGCAAATTCGCATAGCCCCGGGATACACTCCCCAGAAGCTCGTTATGGTCACTGGCGAAGTGAATTTCAAAGGCGAGTATGCCTTAGCGCACACTGGCGAACGCATCAGCGACCTGATACTCCGCTGCGGAGGGCTTACCTCAGAAGCTTATGTAAAGGGTGCAAGCCTCATTCGCCGCATGACGGACGACGAGAAGATCGCTCGCGACCAAGCCTTGAAGCTTGCGCAGAGCACTGAAGAGGACTCGATTTCTACCAATAAGCTCATCCTCACCGATACATACCCCGTGGGCATCGATTTGGAGGCAGCCCTTGCCAACCCCGGCTCCACTTACGATATTGTGCTCCGCGACGGCGACCTGATCAATGTGCCTGAGACACAGACTACTGTGAAGATTACAGGCGAAGTGATGTCGCCCACAGTAACCACCTTTGTGCCTGGCAAGAAATACAAATACTATGTGGACATGGCTGGCGGCTACGGCGAAAAGGCTCGAAAGAAAAAGGCTTTCATCGTATATATGAACGGCACAGTGACCAAGCTCAAGGGCGACACCCCTATCGAACCAGGCTCGGAAATCATCGTGCCAGCCAAGCCCGACAGCAGCGGCACAAATTGGCAGCAAATCTTAGCCCTCACTTCCGGCTTTGCCACCTTGGCCACCATGACCGCCACTCTTTACAATATCTTCAAATAACCCACTTAAGATCTACACATAATGCAAGACAAGGACGAACTGACAACTGCCCCCGAGCAGGACGAGCAGGAGATAGACCTCACCGAACTCGGCCTCAAGCTGTGGGACGCTCGCAAGCTGCTGATCAAGTGGGTTATTGGCGGAATTCTCGTGGGCCTGATTGTGGCTTTCTCGATACCTAAGGAGTACACCACTACCGTGGTGCTCGCCCCGGAAATCAAAGATAGCAAGTTGAGCGGAGGCGGCCTATCATCTTTGGCTTCCTTAGCTGGCATCAGCTTAGATAACAGCACCGAGGCCATCAGCCCCGTGATTTATCCCGATATCGTAAGCTCTCTGCCCTTCACTGCTGGGCTTTTCGATGTAAAGGTTACCACTTCTGACAAAAATCCCGAGACTTTCACGGTGCGCCAGTATATCGAGGACGAGACAAGCAGCCCGTGGTGGAGCGCGGTGCTCTCCCTGCCTTTCAAGGCCATTGGAGCTACTATGAATCTTGTGCGAGGCAAAGAAGATATGGATCCCAACGCTCCCATTGACTACTATCGCATGAATCCGGAGCAGATGAAAATTGTGGAGGCTCTGAACCGCCGCATCGCTACAGATGTGGACACCAAGACTGGCATCATCACCGTGAATGTGACCATGCAGGATCCATTAGTGTCAGCCATGCTTGCCGACACTGTGGTGGAGCGCTTGCAGCAAGTGGTCACCGACTATCGCACCAATAAGGCTCGCGCCGATATGGAGTATGCCCAGCGCCTAAGCGATGAAGCCATGGCTGAGTACCATGATGCTCAGAGCAAATATGCCAATTATGTTGACCGCAACCAGAGCATCTCTCTGAAATCGGGCCAAGTGGAGCTGGAGCGCCTGCAGAATGAGGCCTCTTTAGCGTTCAATCTTTATAACCTGACAGCCCAGAAGCTCCAGTTGGCCAAGGCCAAGGTGCAGGAAATGGCCCCGGTATATACCACCATCCAGCCTGCCACTGTGCCAGTGAAAGCCTCCAAGCCTTCCAAGGCTATGATTTTGGTAGGCTTCACATTCCTGGCCTTTGTAATCGCAGCAGCTTGGGTGCTGTACGGCAGCGCCTTTGTTGCCTCCCTCAAGGAGAAGCGCAAAGAGAAAAAAGAATAAGAAAATTTGATAATATAAGCGATTTATTGATAACCCCCGATGCAAATTGGGGGTTATAATGTATTTCTAAAAAAGGAAATTGTAGGGTAAACATAAGAAAAGGATGAAGATATTAAAGCGCATATTATTAGGGATGGCATTGCTGATGCTATCTGCGTGCACCAACAACGGGGATATTGGACCCATCTATGGCCAGTGGCTCTTTGATGCCGTCGTTGTAGATGGCGTGGAGGTCCCCAGGGAAGATATTCAGGCCTACAATGTGTCATTCCAAGGCGATATCGTGCAATTCCGCTATAGCGTATCCGACCATGAAGTGTACTCTTGGACAGGAAATTTCACCCTCTCTGGCTCCTCCCTCACCATCGTCATTCCTGACAATAGCAATATAACGGCATATATCCCCTGGATTTCCCCCGGCGTCAACGCCTTCCACTGCACCCTCTCCTCCTCCAAGATGGCCTGGCAATCCCCCACAATCGCCGCAGACCTCCGCAAAAACCAGTAGGACACAATCTTACTATTTGGAAACATCAAATTAATTTCATATCTTTGCACTATTGAAATCAAAACAATATGGGCAAATTTATCAATGTAGGCAACAAACGGTATGAAGAAGCCATAAGGAATGACTATGTAGATAAGACGGAGCTTATTGCCGGCGTAAATCGCACTCTTTGCACTGAAAGTCGCATGAGCTGTGTCACTCGATGCCGCCGATTTGGGAAATCCATGGCAGCCACGATGTTGCGCGCCTATTACGATAAATCTTGTGATTCAAGAAAGCTGTTCCAAGGCTTAGCCATAGAAAAAGACCCATCGTTTGAAACACATCTCAATAAATACCCGGTAATCTATCTTGATCTCACATATTTTATCTCTCTTTACGGACATGACCAAAACATTGTGGAGAAAATAAAGAGAGACCTGATGGAAGATATCTATCAAGAATATCCTAATGTTCCCAAGAGCCAGGATGACAATCCAATGTCTTTAGTCCTAAAGATAGCCAAGGCTACCGGATACCGCTTCTTTATGATTATAGACGAATGGGATGCCATTTGCCGAGAATTTAAGGAAAGCAGTGATGTCATGGATCGGTATGTGGATTTCTTACGGCTTTTATTTAAGGGTCCATTGACGGAGGAAGTATTTGTAGGCGCTTATATCACTGGCATTCTTCCAATAAAGAAATACAATACCCAATCTTCACTGAATAATTTCCGCGAATACACCATGCTCATGCCTGGCAAATGGGCCAAGCACTATGGCTTTACTTCAGATGAAGTAAAAAGCTTATGCGAGAAGAATGGCATGGATTATGAAGAGATGAAACGCTGGTACGATGGTTATCAGATAGGAACACAACCCTCCATGTTCAATCCCAACTCCGTAATGACCGCCATTGGCAATGGCTGCTATGGTAATTATTGGAGTGCCACTGGGGCTATTGAATCCATATCTAATTACATTCATCTTAACTTTGAAGGACTTAAGGATTCGATTATCAATATGATTTCCGGAGGGGCCGAGAAAGTTGACTACGGAAGATTTAGCAATGATATCAATATGGTCAAGAACCGTGATGATGTGCTCACTGTGCTCATCCATCTGGGCTATTTAGCATACAATCCGCTGAACAAGACCTGCTTCATTCCCAACCTCGAAGTACGCGAAGAAATGATCCGCGCCATAGAAGAAAACAAGAGTACACCGGCGACATCCTCTTGGTTGGAATCAACTATGATACCAAAACAAAAAAGCACTCCTGCCTAATAGAGAGAATACAAAATTAGAACTTCCTCCCGCTTATACATTGGGAAAATCCCTATCTTTGCAATCTAATACTCTCCCTCCATATAATAAAAGCCACAATAATTGGAAATATAAACTCATTAAAAGCGACCTGTTTTATTCTATGAAACACTTAAAATACTATATCATCGCAATTCTTTGGGGATGCTGTTATACCAACGCCAATAGCACAATCTATATCAATGAACTTATGCAGTCCAATATTGATTGCATTATGGATGACTTAAATGAATTTCCAGACTCATGGCTGGAACTCTACAATAGCAGTGATTCCGATGTTAATATCAAAGGCTATACCCTATCTCTTAACGAAGACGGTAGCGAAGGTTATGTATTACCATCGGCCATAGTGCCGGCCAAGGGCTTTCTCATAATTTATTGTGACAAAGAGGCCAATAATCTTCATGCCAGTTTCCGCATAGACTCCGGAAAAGGTTCTCTTTATCTCTTTGACAACAATGGCAATCTGATAGATGGCATCGAAAAGATAAAAAAACAACCCGCTCCTAATATCGCATACGGCAGAGTAAATGATGGATCAAAAAATTGGGGCTATCAGATCTCCCCTTCCCCAGGAGCACCCAACACCGGAGAAATAACAGAAGATGTGCTTGATGCACCTTTATTCAGTATCCCCGGAGGTGTATGGTCCGAACAAATCCCAATAGATCTGGAATTATCATTACCAGACTCTGCACCATCCAATGCGATAATACGATATACTCTTGATGGCAAAGAACCCACTTTAGAAAATGGCCTCACATATTCCACTCCCATTGCCATTAGAGAGTCCGTCTGCGTCAGGGCGAAAATATTCGCCGATGGATTCCTTTCCATACCCTCATCTGTACAGTCATACATTTTTATGGATAGGGAACAGAAAATACCTCTGATTTCTATAGTTATCGATCCTGACTATCTCTACGATGATGCCATCGGCATCTTTGTAGAGGGAGAGGGAGGAGCTGATAATCCAAATTACAAAAATGACTGGAGAAGACCTCTCAATCTTGAATATTTCCCGGTAGAGGAAGAAGCAGCCCTTAATCAATTATGTGAAATGAGAGTACAGGGAGGAGCCACACGCTCTCTCTCTGATTTAAAAACTGTAGCCGTGTATGCCAACAAACGATTTGGCACAAAAAGATTCGATTATGAATTTTGGTCCAACGACAAACCCGGGGTGACAGATAACAAAAGCTTCCTCCTACGCCATGGCGGGAATGATTTTGGCCGTGGATATTATCGTGATGCATTGTGTCAACGAATGATAGGAAGACATACGGATGTGGATTGGCAAGGATATGCTCCCACTTTGGTTTATATCAATGGCAAATATCATGCAATGCTCGCAATCCGAGAACGAAGCAATGAGGATAATATCTATGCCAATTATGAAGGCATGGAAGATATTGATATGATTGAAAACTGGACAGAACTAAAGGAAGGGACATTGGAGAACTTTAATGCTTTTAAGAATTTCTATACCGATTCTGAAGAGCATGAATTGGAAGATTGGAGTGAATGGATGGATCTTGAAGAGTACACCAATATGATGATAGGTGAAATATGGGCAGGTAATTCCGATTTTCCTCATAACAACATTGTTCTTTGGCGCCCACGGGAAGATTCCAGTAAATGGAGGTGGCTTATTAAGGATATGGATTTTGGTCTCGGCCTATATACGAGCAAGCCTCAACTGGACAGCAATTACAATTTCTTCAATTGGTTATATGAGGCTACGACCTTAAAGGGCTCTAAAATTTTTCAACAATTGATGCTTAATGATGATTATAAGAATTATTTTGTAAATCATTGGATTGCCTATACTGGAGATTTTTTGAATGAGGAAAAATGGTTAGAACTTTTCGATGAAATCCAACAAGAAAACTTTGGTGAACAATTAATTAGTGATCTTAAATGGGATAATCCATACAGTGATCCAGAAACAAACTGGGAAAGAATACCAAAATGGATTAACGAAAGACAATCTTATGCCCCAATTATGTTACAAGAATTTTTCGGTTTAGACGAAATAGTTCCTGTAACTATAAATCAATCATACACACCAGATCAGCTTCAAGATGTGACCTTATCTTATAATAACATCCCCTTAACTCAGCCTTTTTTCGATGGCACTGATTACCGTGGTCGCAATATCCTCATAGAAGCAGATGGCGATATTAATGGATGGGAAGTTACAATTGGTTCCAAAAAGAAGATATTCGAAGGCAATTCCCTATCTCTCGATATAACCGAAACTGAGCCCATTGCCATTAATATTCTATCAGCTGCGGGCATGCCCTCAATTGAAATAATTTCAAATACAATTAGACTGGACCGTAATACTGGGTGTGTCTATATGGATGGCCCAATTATTGTATATGATATTCAGGGCCGATGGGTAACTTCTTCTGAGGATGTAGTACAACTCCCCTCTCGAGGATGCTACATAATAAACAACACTAAAGTAATTTGGTAAACACTCCTCAAAAACAACTAAGTGGAATGAGGACAAAAAACAAAGACATATATGATTCAGTCCTTACCATCGGGCCTGATATTGCGGCCCCTGGCGGGATGGCTGCCGTGATGCAATCATTAAGGGAGATTATTAAGCCTTTCCATTACCGCCGCACCAACTCCCAGAAAGGGACTGTCGCCGGCCTTTTCGTGCTGGCAGGTCTGCTCTGTTGCCTCCCATTCGATAGGCTGCGCGGACGCAAAATCCTTCACATACATTCCGCCTCTGGCAAGTCATTCATCAGAAAATCAGTCATAATTCTTTGGGCAAATTTATGGGGTTACAAAATAATTTGTCACATTCATGGCGGAAAGCTGCCATCATTCTTTAATAAAATTGGTATTAAGAATGCGGCCAAAATCATCAAGCGATGTAATGTTATAGTGGTTCTAACTGAAGGCTGGCAACAATATTTTAAAGAAAAATTTAAGAATCCTAACGTTTGCATAGTACCTAATTTTGTTGATCCTATTCCACCAACTTCATTAAGCACGCAAGAAGGCGCTTTAAAATTGCTCTTCTTAGGAAACATAAATCATGATAAAGGAATTTTTGATCTTCTTGCAGTTATAAACGAACAAAAAACCAATTGGATAGAGAAAATACACCTTTCAATATGTGGAGTCGGCCCGGATTTACAAGAAATGCAAGACATCATTAAAGCGTCAGGCTTAGAGTCTTTTGTTTCATATTTAGGATATGTTAAAAATGAAGCGAAGATCCGAGCGATCCAAGATTGCGATGCAATAGTGCTCCCCTCCTACTTTGAAGCTCAACCGGTATGCATCCTTGAAGGCATGGCTGCAGGAAAGGGTATTATCGCCAGCAATGTGGGAGGAATACCCGACATGATAAACGACGGCACCAACGGCATATTGATTTCCCCAGGCGATAAAGATGCGCTAACCTCGGCCATTTCATCATATATCGATAATCGAGACTTGCTTGGCCGTCACGCCAAAGCTGCTTTAGAAAAATCTAAAGAATACTCTGTGGAAATGGTAATCAACAAATTGAATGTCATCTATTCCCAACTTCTCTAATGCACAATCATCACAATGTCTGTTGCCACCAGACATTTTTCCCACTTTTTGTCTGCTGACAGCAGACATTTTTGCCACTTTTTGTCTGCTGCCAGCAAACACCTATCGGTTAAAGCCCATAAATATAAATCTAAAAGAATGGAATCGACTAAGATTTAACTTCCTAAATTACACTTGATTATGACCCAAGCTCTGGGAAGGCTGGGCTGATATTTGAAATTACCACTAAGGGGTAAGCGCTCAATTTAATTTTTAAAAGAATGAGTAATTTTGCTGCAAAAAAGC
>CAZRYC010000050.1:190-19439 GCA_964604175.1 uncultured Bacteroides sp. | reverse complement strand
CTGGGGCTTTATTTTTTGTCCAAAAAGTTGCATTTACTATTAGAACTTAATTACTATGGAAGAACTAATGCAATATGTATGGCAACACAGGTTGTGGCCAACAGGGGACATGAAGACAGTGACTGGAGAGCGCATCGAGGTGCTTGACCCTGGCATCCTAAATCGCGACGCCGGGCCTGATTTCTTTAATGCCAAACTTAATATTGGAGGGCAGCACTGGGCGGGCAATGTGGAAATACATGTGAGGGCCAGCGATTGGCATCGGCACGGACATGACACGGATAAGGCCTATGACTCTGTGGTGCTGCATGTGGTGTGGGCAAATGATGCGCAGATTACCCGCCCGGATGGAAAAGTGATTCCACAAATGGTGATGCAGCCCGATCCTAATTTCAGCAAAAGCTACCATGAACTGGTCAACAATCCACTGCTTGAACTGCCATGCAGCCAAGATTTGCCAAAGATACCCCCTTTATATATTACGGATTGGATTACTGCTTTGGCGCATGAGCGCCTGTTTACAAAGACGGATCGCATTATGGCACACCTGAAGCATTACAATGGCAATTGGTCAGAAGTAGCTTATGTCACCCTAAGCCGTGCTTTAGGCTTCAGCACCAATTCAGAGCCATTTGAAATGCTTGCCCTGAGCACTCCGCTTAAAGCCATGCTCCACCACAGCGACTCTCTTACCGCTATAGAAGCTATCCTTTTTGGCCAAGCCGGACTCCTCGAAGGGCAGCCTGTGGATGAATACCATCAACAGCTACAGCAAGAGTATGCCTTTTATGTAGCCAAGTATGGGCTACATCGCAATCAGCACATTTACTGGAAGATGGCGCGCATGAGGCCGCAGAATTTCCCACACCGCCGCATTGCTGCCTTAGCTATGATGATATATCAGGGCTTCAAGCTCGGCGGTACACTGCTGGGTGTGGAAACTGAGGCACAAGGGCGCGAACTTTTTGACTTCCCACTTACGGGGTATTGGGCGCGGCACTACCATTTTCACCCTACCACAGCCCCCACTGTCAAAGCCTTCAGCTTCTCTTCTGTCACCGTGCTCCTCATCAATGTGGTGGTGCCACTCCTATATGCTTATGGCGATGCCATGGGAGATGCCAAGCGCCAAGAGAGAGCCATAGAGCTATTGCAGAGTTTAAAGCCTGAAAGCAACAGTATTGTGGAGCTTTACAGGCGGGGTGGCCTGGTGGCCAACAGCGCCTTTGACAGTCAAGCCCTGATACAGCTGCGCCGCAATTATTGCCAGCAGCGCAAGTGCCTTTTTTGCCGCATAGGGCACAAATTGCTCTCGGTACGAGTAAAAGCCCCAATGAAATCGGCCTGAAATTTTCCTATCTTAATAAAATTCACTACCTTTGTGATGTTAAATTCCTCTGTAATCAGAGGAATGCGTTCGCTATATAGCCTTACTTCCGATGAGACTTATTTTCGCACTTGTCTTTTTGGCGATTTTTTTAGCCTTTATGAGCCTATATCTGGGGCTTAACAAGGGCCTTTCTGAGCGCTCGAAGCATCAACAGACCACACGCCTGGGTATTGCCTCGCTGCTTGCCATGCTTCCTTGGATAGCTTGGGGACATTGGTTGTCCGGGCCGCAGCCATGGGTTGCTGCGGCCATTAGCATGCTTTGGGGTATTGCATATCCTGGCTTTTACCATATGGCCAATCGGCGAGCAGCCGTGGAGTATGACCATCAGATGGATTTCGCTGTAGCTCTATATTCCTTTGGATTGCTCTCAGCCCTGATGATTTGTCAGCAATGTGCCGGCTCTTGGTGGTGGGTGCCCGCTATGCTTGCCGCCTTTGCGGAACTGGCGTTAGGGGCTATCCTTGTTTTTCAGGCTGTCTATTGGATATTGTATAAAACTCAAGTTGACACCAATGGCATGAAGATACTTCAAAACTCGCATATCAATGAGGTATTTGAATTTGCCAAAGCTTACCCTTGGTATTATTTCGCTCTTGAAATGGCAGCTTTGATAGTGCTGGCTGTAGGGGCAGTTTGGGTAAATGTGCGCTCTGGGATATGGAGCCTTTGGTGGATGCTTGGAGCTATGGCTTACGCTATTGCCATGGCAGTGCTGTTGTTCAAAGGCAAAAATTCTCCGTGGCGGCGCTGCGGCTTGATAAAACTTTTCGATGATGTCCTGGATTACAAGCGTCGCAATAGCCAATACACCAAGCAGGCTGATCAGCGAGTAAAATCATTGACCCTATCCCGCAATGGGCACACTACCGATAAGCCACATACCATAATGCTGATTATCGGAGAGTCAGCAAGCCGTGACTATATGTCGGCATTCACTGAGGGACTGCAGCATGATACCACACCCTGGCTCAGAGGCTTAAAGGATGACCCCGGGGCAATTTTCTTTCCCAAAGCTTATTCGTGCGATATGCACACGGTGCAAGTGCTTGAGCAAGCCCTTACGGAGAAAAACCAGTACAATGACCTGGATTTCATAAATTCATGCTCCATTATCGACATAGCGCATAGTCTTGGGTACCGGGTGCATTGGTACAGCAATCAGGGCCATCTTGGCTCATTTGACACCTCCGTAACATTGGTGGCCGAGACTGCCGATGTGGCAAAATGGACACTGCAAGAAGTCAACAAGGTACGCTACGATGAGGCTTTGCTCGATTTTCTTCCAGAGCTGGATCCCAACAAAAATAATCTTCTGATACTGCATCTCAAGGGCAGCCATTTCAATTACAACAGTCGATATCCGGCTGACAAGGAGACTTGGCCCTGCGATCCCAATGACCATATCTTGACATATCAGAACTCTATCCGCTACACCGATACAGTAATGGAGGCCGCTTTCGATTATGCGCGCAGGCATCTTAATCTTCAGGCCATGGTTTATTTCTCTGACCACGCCACAATCCCCGACAAGCATCGCGCCCCCACATTTGGTGGCTTTGGAGCTACCCGCATCCCTTTGATGCTGTGGATGTCGCCCGAATACAAGGAGGGCCACAAAGCCGTATTTGATGCTTTTGTGGCTAATAGAGGCAAGTACTTCACCAACGATTTAGCCTACGAGCTTATGTGCGGACTCTTCGACATTGACTCTCCGCACTACGACACATCCGCATCGCTTGCAAGTCCGGCATATCGGTTCGGCCGAGAGGACTTGCTAACCTTTGACCGCACTCACCATATTTGTGAAGACACTGACATTTGAAGACACTGACATTTAAATTTTTAAATCTCAATAAATTTCATTACCTTTGCCATGAAAATAATAAATCAATTGCCTATGATTGGGAAAAGGACGATATTAGGATTAGCCGCCTTGCTGACCGTGGGAATAATGGCTAAAAGCCAGACTACAGAGTTCTCGCCACAAACTATTGCAAGCGTGCATCACCTCACATGCCCTGACGGTTTGAGCAGCCAGCGCGTGTATTCTGTATTGCAAGATGAAACCGGTGCTATCTGGATTAGCACTCGAGTAGGTGTGGATCGCTACAATGGTCGCGAGATTATGAACTACGGCCTGTTTTCTGACTACACGCTTGCTGACTTAGCGGCTCGCGCCCTGAAGCTTCTTATTGCTCCCGACGGCACTCTGCTGGCCTACGATCATACATGCCGCGTCTTTGAATACAGCCCTATTCTCAATCGCTTTGATTTAAAAGAAATTTTCAAAGAACATTTCCCAGGCTACAACAACCTCAACTGCTACTTGAAATTGGAAAATGGGCAAGAGCTGTTAGGCATGTCCAGCGGCTTGTATATTCGAGATGGCGAGGATATAGAGGTCCTGTTGCCCGATGTATTGGTTAACAATCTGATGGAGCGCCCCGAAGGGATATGCATAGCATCGGATAAGGGCTTTATCTTCCTTGACTATGACCAAGAGACCCAGATGGAAGCCCTCTCAGGCAAGAATGTGCTTACTGTGTGCATCGGCGAAAGCCCCTATATCCTGCTGGTGGGTACGCAGAACGATGGCCTTTGGCTTCTTGATCTCGAAAATCACACCGAACGCCGCCTCGATGATCCGGCTCAGCCAATAAATCCAGCTCGCAGCTTGCTTATGCTCAATGACGATGTGGTGGCAATCGGCTCTGATGGCAAGGGCGTATTTACCTATAATTTCAAGACCGATGAGCTCAAAGAGCTTATCAACACGGATGATAACTTGGGCCATGTGCTGATGGGCAATGGCATTTATGCCATGGCAAAGGATACTGAGGGCAACCTTTGGGTAGGAAGCTATACCGGTGGTGTCTCGGAGGTAATGTTCGGCCACTCTCCCTCAATCCACATGCAGCACGAGAAAGGCAATCCAAACACATTAGCCAACAGCAATGTGAATGCGGTAGCCGAAAATGTAGATGGACTTATATGGTATGGTACCGACAGAGGCGTGAGCATAGAGCGCACTCCCAACTGGATTAACGTGCTCAACAAGTGCGTAGTCCTCGACATTGTGCCAGATGGCACTGGCAATATGTGGGTGGGAACCTTTGGCGACGGCATTTTCTATCTCAATAGCCAAGGCCAGGAGCTGAAGCACCTGACCCATCAAAAAGGCGATCTTACAGCCCCGTATGTGTATGCAATGCGGCGCGGCCCGCAAGGCCATCTTTTCGTGGGCATGATCGGAGGCGATCTGATGGAGCTTGATGCTCAAGGCAAGTTGGTGGCCACTTATCCAATCCCCTATGTGCAAACCTTAGAGGTAATAGATGCAGAGCATGTGGCTGTGTCGGCTGGCGATGGGTTCTTTATCGTTGATTTGACTACAGGCGAAATGGCGCCCTATGCTACGGCTGAAGAGCTGAACGATCCCAATATGAGCCCGCTGATTGTGTCGATGCTTCCAAATGACGATGGCACCATTTGGCTTGGCACCGAGGCTGGCGGCATATCTCTCTATGATCCTGCCACCCACTCGCTCATAGCCAATAAGCGTGAAGAAGACGGTTTGCCATCTGATGACGTGTATTCGCTGGTGCGCGACCAAGATGGGCGCATCTGGATAGGCACGGCAAAGGGCATAGCTACCATCCGCGGCGACGTGATCGCTTCGATGAACTATCTTGATAAGGCAAAGGCTGAGTACAATAAGTCAGCTGTGACCCGGATGCAGTCCGGCGACCTGATTTTTGGCAGCAACTCAGGAGCTGTGAAGATAAATCCCCAGCTTACCGTGGATTTGCGCTATCGCGCGCCGCTGCATATAACCAATTTCGGAGTAGGCGGTGTGGATGCTGAAAAGGCCGAGGCCATCAGATATGAGATTGAAAAGGGTCTGCAGAATGGGCATGTGGTGCTTGAGCATAATCAGAACAATTTTATGGTGGACTATGAAGCCATAAACCTGAAGTTTAAGGATGACTTGGCTTATGATTTCTTCCTGGAGGGGTACGATTTACTCTGGACACGCCGAGCACTCACTGGCCATGCATTGTATAAGAATGTGCCGCCAGGAGAGTACACCTTGCATCTGCGATGCATCAGCCAGTGCAATGGTCGCACCATTGACACTCTGAAGGTTAAGATCACCATCAAAGAACCGTGGTACACTACATGGTGGGCCTGGACCATCTTTGCCATAGCGGCAATTGTTGTGATATACTTCTTAGGACGCCTGGTGGATCGCCGCCGCAAGAAATAAAAAAGACTTCAAAATACAAAAGGCAAATGACAAATTAATAATTAATTTGTCATTTGCCTTTTGTAATTTTACTTATCGAGATTGTTATAATTTTGTAGGATGAGAAAAAAGTTGTAACTTTACACCTAAAATGAGAGCATAATGAAGAAATTCTTGTTGGCCATGCTGTGCTTGGGCATAGGGTATGGCCTATATACGGCATCAGCCAAGGGCAGCAACAAGACTCAAGTGGCCCAAAATCTGAATATTTTCAACGCCATATATCGGGAGTTGCAGATGAGTTATGTCGACTCGCTTGATAGCGACAAGGCCATCCGCAATGCCATTGATGCCATGCTAAGCCAGATAGATCCTTACACTGAATACTATCCCATTGAGGAGCAAGACCAGCTCACCCAGATATCCTCAGGGGAATTTAGCGGCATCGGCAGCATCATAGCCCAAAGAGATGGATATGTGTATCTGTCAGAGCCGCAGTGGGGCTCGCCAGCAAGGGCCGCCGGCGCTAAAGCTGGCGACATTCTGATAGCCATCGATGGTGACACTCTGCCCAAGGGCTATACCAGCAGCGAGGCCTCACGACGCCTGCGTGGCCAGGCTGGCACCACGGTGCACCTTACTGTAAAGCGACCTTATGCCGCTGACTCAATAGTAGAGCTGGACATCATTCGAGGCAAAATCACCACCAATCCGGTGCCTTATTACGGCATGGTTGACGATGGAATAGGTTATATAAGCTTAACCACTTTCAATGAGAAAAGCGCGCCTTTGGTAAGGGAGGCTCTCCTCGAGCTTAAGAAAAATCACAATCTTAATAGCCTAATACTTGACTTGCGTGACAATGGAGGCGGCCTGCTTGAAAGCGCTGTGCAAATAGTAGGATATTTTGTGCCTAAGGGTACTGAGGTGGTAATCACAAAGAGCCGCGA
Organism: uncultured Bacteroides sp.; assembly: GCA_964604175.1. Taxonomy (GTDB): domain Bacteria; phylum Bacteroidota; class Bacteroidia; order Bacteroidales; family Muribaculaceae; genus CAG-873. Next base: position 12,850 of record CAZRYC010000050.1, on the reverse strand, counting down.
TGAAAAGCAGAAAAAAACCTATAAGACCTCTCAATCTCCAATTGATACCCAGCTCCCATTGGTAGTCCTGGTCAACGGTGGCACAGCCTCCGCAGCTGAGATTGTCAGCGGTTCGCTTCAAGATCTTGACCGCGCCGTAATCATAGGCGAGCGCAGTTATGGCAAAGGCTTGGTGCAGACGAGCCGTCCGCTGCCCTATGATGGGCTCCTTAAGCTCACAGTGGCGCGTTATTACATCCCGAGCGGTCGCTTGATACAAGCCATTGACTATTCTCATCGCAATCCCGATGGCACTGTGGCTCGAATACCAGATAGCTTGACAAATGTATATCATACTGTAGCCGGGCGCGAAGTGCGCGATGGGGGAGGAATCACGCCAGACATCAAGGTAGAGCAGCCAGAAATCAACAGGCTGATTTACAATGTGGTGGTTGACAATTGGATATTCGATTATGCCACCCGCTTTGCTGCACGCCAAGGCGACAATATGCCTAAGGCAGATGACTTTGTGGTGACTGATTCTATATATGCCGATTTTAAGAGTTTTATTGATCCGGCTAAGTTCAATTACGACAAACTCTGCGAGTCGGGGCTGAAATATTTGCGCGAAGCAGCTGTCACTGAGGGATATATGACCGATTCGGTGCAGGCTCAGTTCGATGTGCTGGAGACTATGCTCAAGCATAATCTTAACCATGACCTTGATCATAATCGCGACAAACTGAATGTGCTTCTCGATGAAGAAATTTCCGCTCGCTACTATAGCGAGAGTGACCGTGTGATGCGCGGCTTGCGTCACGATCAGGACTTAGACTCCGCGCGCTCCCTGCTCAATGAAATGGGCAGATACAATAAAATCTTATGGAAGAAATAGTCTCGCTTGAAGAGAAATTCCTGACTGCGGCGCGCAAGAAAGCGTTGCAGGAACTGCTTCGCAATAAAGTGAGCTGGGTTACTGGCTTGGCAGGGTCGTCAGTGGCTATGCTGTTGGCCTCTATGCCTTCCCGCAAAAGTCCTATCCTTGTTATTGGCGACAATCTCGATGATGCCGGCTATCTGTATCAAGACTTAGCAAGGCTGATGCCAGAAGATGGTCAGGTAATGTTCTTCCCATCTGGCTACAAGCGCGATATAAAATATGGTCAGGAAGATGCCCCAAATCAAATCTTGCGTACAGAGACACTAAATCATTGGAATGAAAATTCAAAATTGTGCTTTGTGGTAAGCTATCCAGAAGCCCTGGCCGAGCAGGTGGCTTCGCGCCAAAGCCTTACTGACCATACGCTGAAGCTTGACAGGGGTGCGCATGTGGATATGTCGGAGGTTCAGAAATGGTTGCGCTCCAACGGCTTTGAAGAGCAAGACTATGTGTACGAGCCGGGCCACTTTGCAGCTCGAGGCTCAATATTGGATATCTATAGCTACGCTTCGGAGCTGCCCGTGCGCATCGACTTCTTTGATGATGAGATCGACTCTATGCGCACATTCAACATCGAGACCCAGCTTTCAGAAAAGAAGCTTGACTCTGTGATCATAACAAGCAATGTAAGCGAAGCTGGCGGGAAGGGTCAGAGTGTGCTGGAATTTATGCCCAGCGACACATTGATAGCTGTGCGCGATCTCCAATATCTGAAACAAAGGATAGAAGCCATCGGACAAGAAACTTTTTCCGAAAGCGCGCTCATTGCCGACGAGGGGGATAAGAAAGCTTTGGACAACATAGTGGACTCCTCAGTTTTTTGTCAGAAATTGGATACCTTTAAGATCCTGAACTTTACTGCCGGGGCAGGACCCAACGAAAAAGCGGCCAAAGAGGTGGCGAAATTGGACTTCGACTGTTCGCCCCAAGGCTTGTATCATAAAAATTTTGAGCTTATAAGCGAAGAGTTCAAAAAATGGATTGCTGAGGGCTACAAGCTGTATATCCTAAGCGATAGCATCAACCAGTTCGGTCGCCTCAAGGCTATATTTGAGGATAGAGGAGATGACATACAGTTTACTCCGGTGCTCTGCACTTTGCACGAGGGCTTTGTGGATCATAAGACCAAGATATGCGTATTCACCGACCATCAGATTTTCGATCGTTTCCATAAATACACGCTCAAGAGCGACCGCGCACGCAGCGGCAAGCTCGCTATGAGCATCAAGGAGCTCAATTCGATTGAGGTTGGTGACTACATCGTGCATATTGACCACGGCATAGGCAAGTTCGGAGGCTTGTTGCGCACTGATGTGGGTGGCCGCACACAGGAGATGGTGAAACTGATTTATCAGAATGATGACTTGGTATTCGTGCCAATTCACTCCCTGCATAAGCTCTCGAAATATCGAGGCAAGGAGGGAGTGCCTCCCAAGATAAGCAAGCTTGGCAGTGGAGCTTGGGACAAGATGAAAGAGCGCACCAAGACCAAGCTCAAGGATATCGCACGCGATTTGATTAAGCTCTACGCCGCTCGCAAAGAGGAGAAAGGCTTTCAGTTCTCACCTGACAGCTACTTGCAGCAAGAACTCGAGGCTTCATTTATCTATGAAGACACTCCCGATCAGCTCACAGCCACTCAGGCTGTAAAGGAAGATATGGAGAGTCCAAAGCCTATGGATAGGCTAATATGCGGAGATGTGGGGTTCGGAAAGACAGAGATTGCTATTCGTGCCGCTTTCAAGGCTGCAGTGGATGGCAAGCAGACAGCAGTGCTCGTGCCCACAACAGTGCTGGCATACCAGCATTTCCGCACTTTTACGGACCGCCTTAAAGACTTCCCAGTACGAGTGGATTATCTGAGCCGCGCCCGCACCACTAAGCAGACAAAAGAAATACTTTCTGATCTTGCTGAGGGCAAAATCGACATTTTGATTGGCACTCATAAGATGATAGGCAAGGGTGTAAAGTTCAAGGATTTAGGCCTTCTAATTATCGACGAGGAGCAGAAATTTGGCGTAAGTGTCAAAGAGAAGCTGCGCCAGATGAAGACAAGCGTGGACACTCTCACAATGTCGGCTACCCCCATCCCCCGCACTTTACAGTTCTCACTGATGGGTGCTCGCGACCTCTCCTCCATTAACACTCCCCCTCTTAACCGCTATCCTATTCTTACTTCCGTAAATAGCCTGAGCGATGATATTGTGAGCGAGGCTATCAATTTTGAGCTTGCTCGTAACGGACAAGTGTTCTTCATCAATCCGCGCATTGAGGGGCTTTATACCTTGGAGAACATGATTAGGCGACTGGTGCCAGATGCCCGAGTGGCAGTGGCCCATGGCCAGATGCCTCCCGATCAGCTTGAAAAACTAATCGTGGATTTCGCCGCTCATGAATACGATGTGTTGCTTTCTACCACTATTATAGAGAGCGGTGTGGATATGCCTAATGTGAACACAATCCTGGTGAATAATGCTCAGAATTTCGGCCTCAGCGAGCTTCACCAGCTGCGCGGGCGCGTAGGGCGCAGCAATCGCAAAGCTTTTTGCTATCTGCTGGTGCCTCCTGGCAGTCCTCTCACCCCGGTAGCGCGGCGCCGCCTCCAAGCCATCGAGAGTTTCAGCGACTTGGGAGCTGGGATTCACATAGCCATGCAGGATCTCGATATTCGCGGAGCTGGAAATTTGTTGGGGGCTGAGCAGAGCGGCTTTATAGCCGATTTGGGCTATGAGGCCTATCAGCGCATACTCCACGAGGCTATGATAGAGCTGCGCACCGAGGAGTTTGCCGGAGTATTAGCAGCTGATGACGGTAAGCAGCAAGGTGAGCAATATGTGGCGGATACCACGATTGAGACTGATATGGACTTAATGTTCCCATTCGATTATGTGCCCACAGAAAGCGAACGCATCAATCTTTACCGAGAGCTCGACAGCATAGAGACCCGCGAGCAGATGGCTGACTTCCGCACCCGCCTGATTGATCGCTTTGGCAAGCAGATTCCTGCGCCGGCCCAGGAGCTAATGCTTGTGCCTAAGCTTAGGCGTTTGGGTACTAAGTTAGGAATTGAGAAGATAGTGTTGAAGCAGGGTGCTTTGTATCTCTACTTCGTCGGTGAAGAGAACAAGGCCTACTACCAGTCGCCAATGTTTGGCAAATTGGTCAACTATTTGCAAGCACATCCTAAGGATGTGGAAATTCGCGATCGCTCGGGACGGCGCAGCTTCTTAGTCAAGGGCGTAAGGCAGTGGCAAGAAAAAGAATTACGGCGCCGAGAGGGCACCGTAACTGAGAAGGTGAATGTGCTTGTGCCGATTGATACTGTAGCCAAAGCAGTGGGTGTGCTTGAAGAGATTATTTCGCTTGAGTCGAAGTAAAGGCTACATTCGCTCAGGCACCCGGATGCCAAGCAGATCCATAGCAGAGGCTATCACCTGTGCTGTACTCTGCGACAGCGTTAGGCGCAAAGCGCGTATGGCGGCATCCTCCTCTCCAAGGATAGTGTAGTCGTGATAGAATTGATTATAAGTCTTCACCAGATCATAAGCATAGTTGGCGATTTTTGCCGGAGAGAAGGTCTTGCCAGCATCGGCCACTACAGCAGGATAGTCGGCCAGTTTCTGTATCAGGGCTATTTCCTTATCGTTGGGTTCCACCTGGCTGAAATCGGTTTGAGCTATCCCAGCCTCTTTAGCGCGGCGCAGCACTGAGCAGATGCGAGCGTGGGTGTACTGTATGAACGGACCCGTATTGCCATTAAAATCGATAGTCTCTTTGGGGTTGAATGTGATGTTCTTGCGAGGATCTACTTTAAGCAGAAAATACTTCAAAGCCCCCAAGCCCACCATTTCTGAAATACTGTCCATCTCTTCGGGAGTAAGGCCATCAAGCTTGCCCAGCTCTGCTGAAACCTGGCCAGCTGTGGTCACCATTTCCTCCATCAGGTCATCGGCATCTACCACAGTGCCTTCGCGGCTTTTCATCTTGCCATCAGGAAGCTCTACCATGCCATAGCTGAAATGCACCAAATCTTTGCCCCAGCTGAAACCCAGCTTGTCGAGCAAGAGCGAGAGTACTTGGAAATGGTATTCCTGTTCGTTGCCTACTACATAGATCATCTTGTCGATGGGATAGTCGCGATAGCGGAGCTTGGCAGTGCCGATGTCTTGTGTCATATATACGGAGGTGCCATCGCTTCTGAGCAAAAGCTTGTGATCCAAGCCTTCACCAGTGAGGTCGGCCCAAACTGAGCCATCCTCTTTGCGATACATTATCCCTTTCTCCAAACCTTCGAGCACTTTCTCCTTGCCTTCGAGGTATGTCTGGCTTTCGTAATAAATCTTGTCGAAACTAACGCCCATGCGCTTGTATGTCTCGTCAAAGCCGGCGTAAACCCACGAGTTCATGGTCTCCCACAGCTTGCGCACTTCGGGGTCTTTGGCCTCCCATTTGCGCAGCATAGCGCGGGCCTCTTGCATTAGCGGCGATGCCTCCTTAGCCTCATCCTCTGTCATTTTGGGATTGGCAGCCATCAGGTCTTTTACCTCTTGCTTAAAGTGCTTGTCGAATAGTACATAGTAGTCGCCAATTAGGTGGTCGCCTTTTTTGCCACTGCTTTCGGGTGTTTCTCCGTTGCCCCATTTTTGCCATGCGAGCATGGATTTGCAAATATGTATGCCACGGTCGTTGACTATGTTGGTCTTGATCACTTTGTATCCGCAAGCCTCCAAGATTTTCGCCAAGCTGAAACCAAGGAGGTTGTTGCGCACATGTCCTAAGTGGAGAGGCTTATTGGTATTGGGACTTGAGTACTCTACCATGTACAGTGGGCTATCGGCTGTCACGGGCTTTTTGCCATAGTCCTTAGTAGCAGCGATGTGGGAGAGCACCCCGCACCAGAATGTAGGTTCGATGACGATATTGAGGAAGCCGTTTACGGCGTTGGTGGAGCGGACAGCCGGCTCTTTGGCCACAAGCCAATCCCCGATTTCTTGGCCCACTATGGCAGGAGCCTTGCGAGCAATTTTTACCCAAGGGAATACCATCACAGTCAAGTCGCCCTCAAACTCTTTTCGCGTAGCCTGAGGCACAATGGTCTCTGGTGCTGCCTCTATATTGTATAGCTCCTTTACAGCGCGGCTCACAGCCAATGCCACAATATTATCTATTGACATAATACTTTTTCCTTAGAATTTCACTGCAAAGTTACTAATAATTTGTGACATAACCTAATCCATAGGGGTACATCTCATGAGCCGGGAAGCACGGCTGGGTGCTTTATCATCTCTGGGTGGAAGGAATTGATGACTTTGGCTGGATTGCCCGCTACGGTTGTGTAGGGTGGCACATCCTTTACCACCACTGCTCCAGCTCCAATTATGGCATTAGGCCCGATTTTCACATTCCCTACGATTGATACCCCTGGACCGATATACACATTGTCGCCCACCAAGGCTGCCTGGGTGTCGGCGGCTCCGATAGTGGTGAATTGTCCTATATGCACATTGTTGCCTATTACGGCCGATGGATTGATTACAGTGCCGCAACTGTGTTGTATATTAAATCCATATCCAATTCGAGTGCGGGCCGGAATCAGCAACCCGTAGCGTTTATACCTATGCATCATAAATTTTGCCAGTGGTCGCAGCCACCCCTTGTATGATGCCAGTCGGAACCAAAAACAAAAGCCCACGCTGGTACGGGTGAAGCTGGAAAGCCATACCTTGAAAATGCTGTCCCGCCGGCCATTATGGCGAAATGAATCCAGTCTAATAAGCTCAAAGCAATCTTTATAGCTGCTGGGCACGGGTATTTTCATCTGGAGCCCATTTATTGAGTATTCTTCAAATTGCATAGGGATATTATATGTATTGCAAATTTAACGATTTGTGGTAAAAGCACCAAAAAAAAGAGCGTCCTCATGCAAGTCGCTCTCTGATAGGTGCGATTCTGAGACTTGAATCATTTCATAGGATACTGTCTCACAAAAACAAACATCTTTGGGCTAAACCTTTAGTGGAAGCGAACCGGAGGCAACTCCCCAGCCTCGGTCGAGGTTGCGGTATCCACAAGCTTCTCGCACTTGGTCTGCTGTGACTTCGGGGCTGCCGGCGAGGTCAGCAATGGTGCGGGCGACCTTGAGAATCGCTACTTGAATATCTATCCGAAATCACGATTTCCGCTGCTTTACGTGCAATTTCTATCGGTTATGAGCCTTTGCTTATATGCGCTTTTACTTAAATTTTGAATAGGTCTTGCCTCCCCAAACTAAGTTGTTGCCGCTTTTGCTAATGTTGCCAAGTTCGGTTACGATTATGCTGCCGGTGTAAACATAAGATGATGTTTCAAGATTGTCGCCGTGGTAGTGCCAGCCTGAAAGACCAGGTATGGCTTTGTCAGTAGTGCTCGATGTCTTTTCTGTGCAACTGAACTTATAGTTGTAAAGAGTGCTGCCTGAAAAGCGGATGAAGGAGATGCAGGAGGTGTTTTTGAATGTGTTTCATTGTGAATTTGGGTTTGTTTAATTGAGGATAAATTGATTTAGCATCAAATAGTTAAAATATGTTGAATTTTAATCGAATCCATTATTAATTCATTAAAAATAGCTACATTTGCAGGGTAAAAATCCATATTTTAATGACAATTACCCCTATGATGAATATTATAAAGAGAGATAGGTATCTAAACAAGCTAATAAACTTGCGCCACAATGGCCAGGTGAAAATCATCACTGGCATTCGGCGTTGTGGAAAATCATTCCTTTTGAATAAGATTTTCCGTAATTATCTTATTGAGCAGGGTATCTTAGATTATCAGATAATCCAGCTCGATTTGGATGACAGCATAAATGCCAGGTACCGCAATCCTATAGAGTTGGACGCTTACATTAGAAACCTCATTAAAGATACAGACTCCCAATATTATGTTTTGCTGGATGAAATACAAAAAGTCAGGGCTGTCGCTAATCCCTATCTCAAAGAAGATAAGATTGGATTTGTGGATATTCTAAATGGCTTAAAAAATCTGCCCAATGTGGATGTGTATGTTACTGGCAGCAATTCTAAAATGTTGTCAACTGACATTGCAACTGAGTTCAGGGGGCGTGGAGATTTGATACCAATGTCCCCTTTGACCTATGACGAGTTTTATGCGGCATACCCCGAAGATAAATCCAAAGCGTGGCGAGAGTTTTTCACCTATGGGGGAATGCCAAAAGTTCTCTCATTAAGTTCCCATGAAGAGAAGGCTAAATACCTCTCAGACCTTTTCAGTCTTATTTATATCAGAGATATTATCGAGAGATACAATTTAAAGGCTGATGAGTCGACCCTTAACGATTTGTTGAATGTGATATCTTCTGCTGTAGGGTCATTGACCAATCCTACTCGAATTGCTGATACTTTCCAGTCTATTAAGAAGTTGAGAATTAAGAATGAGACTATCTCACGTTATCTCGACTGCTTTGTCGAGGCATTCTTGCTTCACAAGGCTTTGAGGTTCAATATCAAAGGTCGCTCCTATATTGAAACTCCATTAAAGTATTACTTCACCGATATTGGCCTACGCAATGCTAAAATCAACTTCCGCCAGCAGGAAGAAAACCATATTATGGAAAACATTCTATATAACGAACTCAAAGCACGTGGTTTTTTGGTTGATGTGGGCATTGTAGAATACAATCATAAAAATACTGAAGGCAGAATCGTTTGCACTCAACTCGAAGTTGACTTTGTAGTGAACAAAGGTGCTTCACGCTATTATATCCAGTCGACCTTAACGGTAGATGACGAGTCAAAACGACTTCAGGAAACGAACTCACTGACTCGTATTGATGACTCATTCACAAAAATCGTAGTTGTAAAAGATAATATCCTCCCATGGATCGACGACCGAGGCATCCAATACATCAACATCGAAGATTTCCTGCTCTCTCGAATCGACAGCTTGTAAACCCCAATTTTATTGGAGGATGAGGTAGAGCATGTGGCGAGGGTGAGGATGGTGCCATCGATGTGGGTGATTGGGAATACAATTAGGGTTGGAACTGGTGATGTCTGAGTTGGAGAAAACTTGTAATTATGAATGAATTTTTGAATGAATTTTGGCCATTTTGGTCACAAGTCATTGAAATATAGTTTAAAAATATTATCTTTGCAAACTATAATTTTAACAACGGCAGGAAGTCTATGTATTTTACAAAGTTTTTTGACAGAGAAAAAGTTTCCGAGAGGCTCAAAAGAGCACTTATGAGAGACGATGAGCAGTTCATCGTAATCTATGGGCGCCGCCGCATTGGCAAATCACAGCTGATAAAGCATGTGCTTGACTTCAGCCGAGGAGATGTCTATTTTCTTAGCGACCAGACCAACGAGGCTAACCAACGCTCACTGTTGGCTTTTTCCATAGCGCAGACTATTCCTGGCTTTGATCAGGTAACTTATCCGACCTGGGAAAGTCTTTTCCAAGCCTTCAATCGGCAGCTCGACCATCGCATCACGCTTTGCCTCGATGAGTTTCCCTATATGGTCAAAAGTTGTCCGTCAATTACGTCTGTGATTCAGAAACTGTTGAATGGGAAAGATTTGAAGTATGACTTGATTATCTGTGGTTCATCGCAGCAACTGATGCAGGGTTATGTCCTCAATCGCACCGAACCCCTTTATGGCCTTTCCAACGAGATAATAAAGTTGGCGCCTCTGCCAGCACCCTACATTCTCGATGCCCTAAAATGCGATGCCAAACATGGCGTGGAAGAGTTTTCTGTATGGGGCGGCGTGCCCCGATACTGGGAATTGCGCGTTGACTACGATTCACTGGAAGAAGCCATTGACAACCTTATTCTGGATCCCAACGGCATCTTGGCAGAAGAGCCGCAGCGCCTGCTGTACGAGGATATGAGGCAGATTGTGCAAGCCTCTACCCTTTTGTCAATTATCGGCAATGGTGTGAATCGCCTTTCTGAAATTGCCAGCCGCGCTGGCAAGGAGGCTACAGCTGTCACTGAGCCCCTCAGCCGACTCATCGAACTCGACTTGGTGCGACGTGACTTGCCATTTGGCGAGTTGGAGAAGAACAGCAAGAAAGGCCTTTACAAAATCAAAGACCCTCTGATGCATTTCTATTATCGGTTTGTGGCCCCATACCGCTCACTACTGCAGATGAGGCACACTAATGGCGTGAAGCAGATTATCTCAAACAATTTCAATGACTATGTGGCCAAGTGCTGGGAACTTCTTAGCCAAGATTTCGTAAGCGGCAACATAATCGATGGCATCCCTTACGGAGAAGCATCCAACTGGAATGGCAAAACTCGCCAAGGAGCCAAGGTCGAACTTGATGTAGTAGCCGAATCGCTTGACCACAAGCACATTCTGATCGGCGAGTGCAAATGGACCAAGCCTCAAGATGCTGACTCCCTCAAGCGCGATTTGATTGAGCGCTCTCGCCATCTCCCCTTTGTCAAAGACAGCATGGCTGTCCACTATGCCCTCTTCCTTAAAGAGCAGCCTGTCATCACCACTGACATCCCCTGCTATCTTCCCGCTGACATCCTCACCCCACAATTATAGTGCAGTAATATTATCTTTATGCACTATAATTCCTGTGGTCTTAGGGCTTTGCGGGTAGGTAAAAATCATAGCCGGTATTAGCCGTTGTGGAAAAGAGAAAGGGGAGTGATGTCCACTGATTGGAGTCGCTCCCCCTTTGTTAGGTGTGATAATCTAAGATATTATTTTTCATAGGATGCTTTCTCACGAGAGCAAAAATCTTTGGGCTAAACCTTTAGTGGAAGCGAGCCGGAGGTAGCTCCCCAAGTGCCTCGGTCGAGGTTGCGGTATCCACAAGCTTCTCGCACATGGTCTGCTGTAACATCGGGGCTGCCGGCGAGGTCAGCAATGGTGCGGGCGACCTTGAGAATGCGATCGTAAGCGCGAGCGCTCATGTCGTACTTATGCATCATCTTTTCCAATAAGCGGCGGCATTCTTGATCCAGTACCACATGCTTCTGTATCAGGCGGCTTCCCATCTGGGCATTGCAGTGCACGTTGGGTTCGTCGGCGAAGCGAGCTTCTTGTATCTTGCGCGCTGCTATCACTCTCTGGCGAATGGCCTCGCTGCGCTCTCCGGTGCCCCGCTCGCTTAGCTTTTCGAAAGGCACTGGGAAGATCTCGCATTGGATATCTATGCGATCCAGCAGGGGGCCACTGATACGGTTGAGGTATTTGGTTACTGCTCCTGGGGCGCAAGTGCACTGCTTGCTGGGATGATTATAGTATCCGCAAGGACACGGATTCATGCTGGCCACAAGCATAAAACCAGCTGGGTAGTCCACGCTGTAGCGCGCACGCGCTATGCTGATTGTACGATCTTCGAGTGGTTGGCGTAGTACTTCCAACACTCCTCTGCTGAATTCCGGGAACTCGTCGAGGAAGAGAATCCCATTGTGAGCTAAGGATATTTCTCCGGGCTTGGGATTGTTGCCACCTCCCACCAGGGCTACTGGCGAGATAGTATGATGAGGCGACCGGAACGGACGTATGGCCATCAGAGAAGAAGAAGCCCCCTTCAAAGTGCCAGCCACGGAGTGAATTTTTGTTGTCTCTAATGCCTCGCGCAGGCTTAGCGGGGGCATGATGGTGGGAAGCCGCTTTGCCATCATCGACTTGCCAGATCCGGGAGGCCCAACTAACAGGATGTTATGACCTCCAGCACATGCCACTTCAAAAGCTCGTTTCACATTCTCTTGCCCACACACCTCGCTGAAATCTTCATCGAATTGTACGCTTGCTTTAGCAAATTCCTCGCGAGTATTGACCACAGTAGGCTCCAACGGGATTTTTCCCAGCAAATGATTTACAACTTCCCGAAGATTTTTGGCTCCATAGACTTCGAGATTGTTGACCGTGGCAGCCTCCACGGCATTAGCCTCAGGCACTAATATGGCTTTAATGCCCAACTCTCGCGCTTTGATTGCCATAGGCAACACCCCACGGATAGGCAACAGGCTGCCATCGAGCGAAAGTTCGCCCATAATCATATATTGTGAAAAATCTGGCAGGGGATCCAGTTGGTTTGACCCGGCCAACAGGCCAAGAGCAATGGGCAAATCATAAGCTGCACCCTCTTTGCGCACATCAGCTGGCGACAGATTGATTACTGAAGCGCGGTGAGGAAATTTATACCCAGTCTCGCGCATTGCGGCTCGTACTCGCTCAGCACTTTCTTTCACCGCAGTATCAGGGAGACCTACGATGGCAAATGAAGCGCCTACCTCCACTGAAACCTCTACGGTTACTACAATAGCATCTATGCCTTGCACGGCAGCTCCCTGTATTTTTACAAGCATGATGATTAGACTTAAATGTAATGATTGAGGACAAAATTAGGCATTTCCTTTGTGGTGACAAAATAATCCAAGGACTTTAACATCCAAATCTTAAATTTAACACTATAAGCCCCCCTATAGGCGGCTTTAGGCATGAGGCATGAGGCATAAGGCATGAGGGGGATATGGGAAAAGGATTTCTTTGGTGGCTTAGGGGGCCTGCCTTATGCCTAAAGCCTCATGCCTAAAGCCTAAAAAAAGAGAGCCAAGCTCACAGCTTGGCTCTCTGAAGGGTGGCGCAAATGAGACCCGGTCTGCTCGACCGATTTTCTATGAATAAAAAGAGAGCCAAGCTGTGAGGCTTGGCTCTCTGAAGGGTGGCGCAAATGAGACCCGGTCTGCTCGACCGATTTTC
>CAZRYC010000050.1:0-90 GCA_964604175.1 uncultured Bacteroides sp. | reverse complement strand
TATGAATAAAAAAAGAGAGTCAAGCTTTGAGGCTTGGCTCTCTGAAGGATGGCGATGACCTACTCTCCCGATTTCTCAGTACCATCGGCC
>CAZRYC010000049.1:13492-19663 GCA_964604175.1 uncultured Bacteroides sp. | reverse complement strand
CACATCCCTGGGGATGAGCATCACATCGTAGGCTGGCTGGTTGTACACCACCAGCTCGCCATTGCGGTCATAAATCAGTCCGCGGCTGGGATATATGGTGCGCCTTAGGAAAGCATTCGTGTCGGCACTCTGCTTATATTTTTGGTCAGCGAGCTGCAGATTGAATAGCCTTACCCCATATATGATGGCTATTACCAAAAGAAATCCGCAGATCACATACTTGCGCTTTTCAAGATTATAATCTTTTCTCATGCGGCTGCTGGGTGAAGAAAGAGTCAAAAGCGAAAATAAAGATAAAGGTAAAAATCGAGCTGCCTATCACTTGCACCGCAAAGCGCAGCGGATTGAAAATCGCAAAGGCATCTATGGTGAACACGCACAGGCAGTAAATCAGGGTCATCGTGGCCACATACTTCATAAACTCGGCCGAGCCCATCGACCTCTGGCTGGGCTTTACCCCGCTCAGATCCTCATCGCGCTGCACATACAGGTGGAACACCGGCTTCCTCACAAAGTCCAGTATCGTACACGCCAGCGCATTCACTCCCTGGGTGTTGCTGAACACATCTATAGTCACTCCCGCCAAAAAGCCCAGCATCACGCTCACATTCGTGCTCCAGGCTATAGGCATGCTTATTATGATATAAATAAACACAAAAGGCACCACAGCATTGAAAAGCACAAGATTGTTGAAGATCACGGCCTGGGCCAGGGTCAACAACAAAAATTTCAATATGAATGTCAATACTGTCTTGCTCATTCGGTTTTCAGTTTTCAGTTTTCAGTTTGCAGTTTTCAGTTTTCGGTTTTCAGTTTTCGGTTTTCGGTTTTCGGTTTTCGGTTTTCAGTTTTCGGTTTTCAGTTTTCAGTTTTCAGTTTCCACCCCCCTACGGGGATCCGCTAACCGCTAACCACTAACCCTGAACTGAAAACTGAAAACTGAAAACTGAAAACCGAAAACCACTAACCACTAACCACTAACCACTAACGACTACTTAAAATCCTTTGCCTCCAGAGCCGCGCTTTCGGCCTTCTTTCTATTCTCAACCACTTGCACTGTGCTCAAAGTGGAGAAGTCAGTGAAAAGCCTTACGCTCAGAGTAAAGAAATTCTCATTGCGGTGCTGACTGTCGGCCATCACCACACCCACCGGGATACCCTCGGGGAACACTGCGCTGTATCCGCTGGTCACCACAGTATCGCCCACCTCGTACACAGTGTGGCGCGGCAGCTCTTGCAGCAACGCAATCTCGGGATCAGGCCCCTCCCACACCAGCGAACCGAAATGGTCGTTGCCCTTGACTTTGCACGAAAGGCGCAAGTTGCTGTTGAGCAGCGATATCACACGGCTCGAATGCTCTCCGGTGACATTCACTATGCCCACCACGCCATTCTGGTCAATCACACCCATCTCCTCGCGCACGCCATCGGCATAGCCCTTGTTGAGAGTGATGTAATTGTAAGGCTTGGCTATCGAGTTGCTGATCACATGAGCCACAATGAAGTTGTACTGCTTCAGCGAGTCGGGCAGTTGCAGCGTGTCGGCAATCTGCTGCTCGCGCATGCGCTCGAGTTGCTGCTGCAAGGCTATCACCTCGCTCTGCAGCAGCGCGTTGCGCTGGTTCAGGTCATCGTTGGTCTCGCGCAGGTTGAAATATGAGTACACGCTATTGCTGGCATTCAGTACAGTGCTGGCAATAGCGTTGGCGCTGGTCATGTACACATGGTGCTGATATGGATTTCGTTGAAACAGAAGCATGCAGCTCACCCCCACAAAGAAAGCGAAGATGAACCACTTGCTATGCTTCACCAGAAATGCAAACAGCTCGTGCATTTAGAAATACAAAATCTATATACTAAGTACAGATTATCGGATCAGGAATGAGAACTTGTCGATATTCTTCAGGGCTACTCCCGTGCCGCGGGCTACTGCCAGCAGAGGATCCTCGGCGATATGGAACTTAATGCCGATCTTATCGGTCAAGCGCTTGTCCAATCCGCGCAGCATGGCACCGCCGCCAGCCAGATAGATGCCGTTGCGCACGATGTCGGCATAGAGCTCCGGGGGTGTCTGCTCCAGTGCGCTCAGCACAGCAGCCTCAATCTTGCTTATGCTCTTCTCGATGCAGTGGCTGATTTCCTGATAGCTCACCGGCACCTCCATAGGCAAGGCTGTCATCTGGTTGGGGCCGTGCACCACAAACTCCTCTGGAGGATTCTCCAGCTCAGTCAGGGCGGCGCCCACATTCATCTTGATCAGTTCGGCGGTGCGCTCTCCCACCTTTACATTATGGGCGCGGCGCATGTGGTTCTGGATATCATCTGTGAGGTCGTCGCCGGCAATCTGGATGCTCTTGTTGCTCACGATGCCTCCCAGCGAAATCACAGCGATTTCGGTGGTGCCGCCGCCTATGTCCACAATCATATTGCCCTCCGGGGCTGTCACATCCAGGCCAATGCCCAGGGCTGCTGCCATAGGCTCATATATCATATACACATCTCGGCCGCCGGCATGTTCGCTGCTGTCGCGCACCGCGCGGATCTCCACCTCGGTGCTGCCGCTGGGGATGCCCACTACCATGCGCAGCGAAGGCGAGAACCAATTGTTCTTGCTGCTTGCCTTCTTCACCAAGCCGCGAATCATCAGCTCAGCGGCATTGAAGTCGGCAATCACTCCCTTGCGCAGAGGCCTCACTGTGCGTATGCGCTCATTCTCCTTGCCCTGCATCTGCTGGGCCTCTTTGCCCACTGCTATCAGACGGTCGGTCTGCTTGTCGAGAGCCACAATCGAGGGCTCGTCGATCACTATCTTGTCATTATGGATGATCACGGTATTGGCAGTGCCCAAGTCTATCGCAATCTCCTTTGTCAGAGAAAATAACCTCATTATATTCTAATTGTCAATTTATGAGTTGTCAATTTTTCGAGAGTTTTCGAGAGTTTTCGAGAATTTTCGAGAGCCGAAAACTGAAAACTGAAAACTGAAAACCGAAAACCGAAAACCCTCTTAATTAATGTTTGAAGTGGCGGAAGCCGGTCATCACCATAGCCATGCCATGGGCATCGCAGTATTCCACTGATTCATTGTCGCGCACGCTGCCGCCGGGCTGTATCACAGCCTTCACTCCGGCCTTGTCGGCAATCTCCACGCAGTCGCCGAATGGGAAGAAAGCATCGCTTGCCATCACAGCCCCGTCGAGGCTGAGCTCAAAGGCGTGTGCCTTCTCAATAGCATGCTTCAGGGCATCCACGCGGCTCGTCTGCCCTACTCCGCTTCCGCAGAGCTGCTTGTTCTTGGCCAGCACTATGGCATTGCTCTTGCTGTGCTTTACAATCTTGTTGGCGAAGAGCATATCGGCCACCTGTTCAGGGGTGGGCTTAGCCGTTGTCACTGGCTTCAGATCCTCAGGTGTCTCCACCTTCAGGTCGCGCTCTTGCTTCAAGGCTCCGTTGAGCAGGGAGCGGAAGGTATATTTAGCATCAATCTGAGCCTTTTGCACCAGAATGATGCGATTCTTCTTTTGCTTCAGTATAGTCAGGGCATCCTCAGTGTAGCTTGGGGCAATGATGACCTCAAAGAATATTTTGCCAATCTCGGCAGCCGCCTCGGCATCGATCTCGCGGTTGCAAATCAGAATGCCGCCGAAAGCGCTCACCGGATCTCCAGCCAGAGCATCTTTCCAAGCCTCCAGCACAGTGGGGCGGCTTGCGATGCCGCAAGCGTTGTTGTGCTTGAGCACAGCGAAAGTAGTCTCCTCAAACTCAGCCATCAGGCTCACTGCAGCATCGATGTCGAGCAGATTGTTGTATGAAATCTCCTTGCCATGAAGCTGATCGAACATAGCGTCCAAGTCTCCGAAGAAATATCCTTTCTGGTGGGGGTTCTCGCCATAGCGCATGGGCTTGCTGCCATCAATAGCGATGCGCAGTGCGCTCGGCTGCTCGTACAGGCCGTCGAAATAGTTGAATATCTGGCTGTCGTACTCGCTTGACACAGCGAAAGCCTCCTTTGCGAACCACTGGCGATCCTCCAGCGTGCTCTGAGCGCCTTGCTTGTCGAGCAATCCGGCCAGCGCAGCGTACTGGCGCTTTGAGGCCACGATCACCACATCGTTGTAGTTCTTGGCTGCGCCGCGTATCAGCGAGATGCCGCCTATGTCTATTTTCTCTATGATGTCAGCTTGGCTTGCGCCGCTGGCTACAGTCTCAGCAAAAGGATACAGGTCCACAATCACCAAGTCAATAGCCGGAATTTCGTACTTAGCCACTTCTGCCTGGTCTTTCTCATTTTCGCGGCGGTTGAGGATGCCGCCGAAAACCTTGGGGTGGAGCGTCTTTACCCTGCCTCCCAAGATTGAGGGATAGCCGGTGAGGTCCTCCACTGCATCGCACTGATAGCCCAGGCCCTCGATGAAAGAACGAGTGCCACCTGTCGACAAAAATTTCACTCCGTCGGCTGCGAGCATCTTCAATATGGTGTCAAGACCATCCTTGTGGTACACCGACACAAGGGCTGTCTTGATCTTCTTAACGTCTGACATATTGGAAACTTTATAATATTTTTAATTAATGAATACTCTTTGAAACCGCAAAGGTAGCTATTTTTTTTCAAACTTTTGGTTTTCAGTTTTCAGTTTTCGGCTTTCACTTCGAAAATTCTCGAAAATTCTCGAAAATTTTCGAAACCTTTCGAGACCACTAACCACTAACCTCTAACCTCTAACCCTGAACTGAAAACTGAAAACTGAAAACTGAAAACCTACTTAAAAATCCTCCCCAGTGCTATGCCCCAATCGCGCAAGGTGAGGTCTATCGGGGTGATAAAGGGCGTGATGGGTTTTTCTGCCTCGGGCGCATAAATGCGTATCTGGTGTGGCATGCACTCGATCTCTGCCTTTTGCCCTATGTCGATGGGTTCGCCATCGAGGTGTGAGCACGCCTCGCCCATGCACTCAATGGTCACCTTAGACCCGCGCAGGGTGTCAATATTGGCATTATAGGGCACCATGCCCGATATCAGGTCGAAGCCAGCAAGCAGCATCTGCATCACATTGCCGCTCTTCATGATCACCACATCGAGCTTGCCATCGGTCACCGAAGCCTCCGGGGCTATGAATGCATTGTTGCCATATTGGCTTGCATTGCAGCAAGCCACCACAAAAGCATCGTCCTCTCGAGCGCTGCCATCCACTGTGATGCGATAGTGCTGTGGCTCATAGTGGCCGAACTCCTCGACCACATTCTTGATGTAAGTGATGCGTCCTCGCCGCTTCTCGTTGGCGAAGCGATGGCTAACCGTGGCGTCGAAGCCGAAGCCCATGGTGCAAAAGAAGAGGCGCCCATTGGCCACTCCGCAGTCGCAGTCTATTACGCTGCGTCTGCCTATCAGGTCGGCGCTGAGCGCCTCGTCGATTGGTATGCCCAAGTGTCGGGCCAGGCCGTTGCCGCTGCCGCTGGGTATGATGCCGAGCACCACTCCCGTGCCGCACAGGGCCTTGGCTGTCTCATTCACAGTGCCGTCGCCTCCGCACACGGCCACGCTGCCATAGCCCTCGGCGATGGCTTTGTTGGCCAAGATAGTGGCATGGCCCTTAGCCTTAGTGTAGGCTGTATCTACCTGAAAACCCATTGCGCCAAGCCGGCTGCTGAGCATTTCGCCCATCCCCTCTTTGGAATTTACGCCCGACTTTGGGTTGATGATCAATAGCAGTCTGTTTTGTTCCATACTGCAAAGTTACTACTTTTTTTTGGTTTTCGGTTTTCAGTTTTCAGTTTTCAGTTTTCAGTTTTCAGTTTTCAGTTTTCAGTTCAGGGTTAGTGGTTAGTGGTTATCGGTTTTCAGTTTTCAGTTTTCAGTTTTCAGTTCAGGGTTAGCGGTTGGTGGTTAGCGGTTAGTGGTTTTCGGTTTTCGGTTTTCAGTTTTCAGTTTTCGGTTCAGGGTTAGTGGTTAATCGTGCCCATTCGGGCACTCATTGGGGTGGAGTGGCATCCAGCCATCCCCGCACTCGCTATCGCTCATGCGGGGTTACGCACACCCCGTGCCCTTCGGGCACTCCGAGGATGCAAGGGGTTAGCGGTTACGTCAGGATGGGGTTAGTGGTTATAGGTCTTAGGTTAGGGGTTAGCGGTTACGTCAGGATGGGGTTAGTGGTTATAGGTCTTAGGTTAGGG
>CAZRYC010000049.1:0-13392 GCA_964604175.1 uncultured Bacteroides sp. | reverse complement strand
GTTAGCGGAGTGCCCGAAGGGCACGGGGTGCGCGTAACCCCGCATGAGCGATAGCGAGTGCGGGGGCACAGAGCAAACTATTCTCTTACTCTGGAGTGCCCGAATGGGCACGATTAACCACTAACCTAACTATAAACTATAAACTATAAACTATAAACTGAAAACTATAAACTGTAAACTGAAAACTGAAAACTGAAAACTGAAAACCGAAAACCGAAAACTGAAAACTATAAACTGAAAACTGAAAACTGAAAACTGAAAACTGAAAACCAAAAAAGCCCCGGAGCGGATGCTCCGGGGCTGGGGTGTTTTTCGGATCTCAGATTGATTTTCCTATTCTGTTGCTATTTGGTTAACTAAGATTATTCGATCGTGTTTGCTGCCCAGAAGTTATCATCCGTGGGCACTGAGAGTATGGTCACCGTCTTAGTGCCGGGGGCGCTGTAAGTGTGGTCGATGGCATTGTCGCACACATCGTCGGTGCGCACGGTGCCGTATATCGGGTTGCCCTTCCACACAAAGCGCTCATGCTTGAGCTTGGCATCGCTGTCGCGGTACACATAGCTCACTCTGTCCTTGGCATCGCCCCAGTACACGAGTATGGGCTCATTGTCGGCGATGGCGGGCAAAGCCAGGCGGCTTGGCGTGTCAGAGGCCTCCACCATTTGCACCTCCATCACCTTGTAATCCAGGGTCACTTGGAGCTTGTATTCCTTCATCTCCGGGCCTCCACGGCGCACCACCAGGGTATAGCTCTGGCCGGGGACGATGTTTTTCCAGTCGATATAGTCGGCATTGAGCCGGTGTGTGGACTCGGCGGGATAGTATCCCAGGCCATCGGCATTGATTAGCAGGTTCTTGCGAGCGGGGTCGGAGTCGCACACCAGGCTGTCGATGAATAGCGTTTGGTTCTCGCGGATGCACATTACCAGCTCGAAGCCGTCTTGCTTGAGCCATGGCTTGGCATCGGCCTTGCCGGGCATTGCCAGGAGGATGAATAGGAAGGCAGCGACGAATGCCTTAGAAATTGAGTTTGTCATAATGTAAAGGTTTAGTTCAAATAAATAGTTGAGGAAAAATTGTGTGAAATAGGTTTTATTAGTATTTGTAATGACAGTCAAGCGGTGGGGCCCGCTGGCGGGTGACCGGTGCCCAAATTAGCAACGCGGATTGTTGCAATTTTTGCAATGTTACTGCGATTGTAACATTTCAGGCTTCTTTTTGCGTGATGAGCGTTCATAAAAGTCGTTTTTAGGTCGTTTTTGGTCGATTTTTATGTTCTTTGACACAAATTTAAAGCGAAGTTTTGGAAAAAAACAAATATTTTGGGAATTTTTTTCAAAAAAAATTACAATCCCGCAACAATATTGCAAACATTCAGTGCTAGGCATCCTAGGCATCCTAGGCATCCTAGGCATCCTAGGCATCCCACCAAATGTTAAAAATCACCCAAATCCATAAAAAATCTCCCTTTTTAGTGACATTAATTAAAAATAATGCGTAAATTTGCAATACCAATCAGTACCATTCTACCAGTGGCCTGATACCTGAAATTTGCTTTATACCTAACCATCTCCTCATATCTAAAAACACTACAAGCTATTGTATGTCTTGCGCATCTTCACCACAGTACTTGTATAGCTCTTGCTTTTACTGGAAAAACTCCTTTGATGTTGATCATCTCGCACATACAGCCTGAGCAGCTATGATCCCGGACGGGCCTGCCGCTTTCGCTTTGATTGTAATGGGAATCACCCTCTTTACCACCCAGCCAAAATCTCACACTTTTGGCCGGAAATAAAAAATTTGTACCCAGCCTGATGTCCCAGCCCTCCTGGTCATACGTTTTCACCCATCATCTGCGCGTAGCCATCCTGCAGGACCGCCTCAGCCGCAGCTTCCCCACATTTGTGCATACTTCCCTGGTGTACAAGCGCATAGACAAAAAACTCCAAGCCATTGAAAAGCCCACAGTAAGCGGCCTGCTATTCATTCAGGGCGAACCGCTCGCTATCCAAGGCTCCCTCAACATGCTTAGCAGCAGCCTATATCTGGTCAAAGACTCCGCTACCAGCAAGCCGGCGCGCATCCCCGACCGCGACATGCAACTCTTCATGCGCATAGCCAGCGCCGGAGACCGCCAGATCAGGTACATGCTGCATCCGCTCGGCGACTACGCCGAGGGCCGCGCCCGCATCCGCGTCACCGAAGGCATCCTCCAAGGCCTCGAAGGCTATGTGGTGCGCCTCAACAAAGACCGCTTCCTGCTCACCCGCATGGGCAACATGACAATCGCCATCAGCGGAGTGCATCGCGACAGCTTTGTCAATGTCGATGAGTACGCTGCCGAGCGCCGCCTCACCCAAAGCTTCGGGCTCACGCACCTGTTCGTGCCGCAGAGCGATGTAGATGCGCATGCCCTGGCGGCCCTGATTGCCCAAAAGACTGACCACTATACCGAGATAGGCGACCTGGCCTCGCTGGATGCTCTCCGGGCTGAAATCCCCACAGTCATGGCCCTCGCCTCACCCTCCCTCGACCTCCGCCCCCTAAAAACCAAAAACTGAACTTAGCGAAGCGATCTCACCGAGGCTTGTCCGAGGTAAAACTGAAAACTGAAAACTGAAAACTGAAAACCGAAAACCGAAAACTGAAACCCACTAACCACTAACCTTGAACTGAAAACTGAAAACTGAAAACTGAAAACCCTATAATGAAACACCCAGCCATAGCATTAATCGCAGCTGCCCTCCTGGCCAGCTGCGGCTCGCCCCAAAACTTAGTCTATGTCCAGGACATCGTAGAGGGCACTCCCATCAATGTGCAAGAAGCACAGCCCATCAAGCTGCGTCCCGGCGACAAGCTCAATATCAGCGTGCACTCCCGCGACGAAGAGCTAAGCCAGATGTTCAACATCGATGGCGAAGGCTCCCACGGCTTCTACACCGTGGACGAGAAAGGCCAGATCGACTTCCCCATCCTGGGGCTGCTCACCGTGCGTGGCCTCACCCGCCAGGAAGTGGCCTATACCATCAAGCAGCGCTTGCTCGCCTCCCAAATGATCAAGGATCCCACCGTCACCGTAAGCTATGTTGACAACGGCTTCTCCGTGCTCGGCGAGGTCAACAACCCGGGCTGGCACGAGTTCACCCAAGACCAGACCACCATCCTCGAGGGCATTGCCCTCAGCGGCGACCTCACCATCAACGGCGTGCGCGAGAATGTGCTGGTGCTTCGCACCGTCAACGGCAAGCAGGTGCCCTACCGCGTGGACCTCACCAGCATGCACAGCATATATTCCTCGCCTGTGTACTATTTGCAGCAAGGCGACATGATCTATGTTGAGCCCAACGAGACCCGCCTCAACCAGTCCACCCCCAACGGCAACAGCTTCCGCACCCCCACCTTCTGGATCTCCCTCTTCTCATTCGGCCTATCCGTAGCCATCCTCTTCACCAAATAAATTTGTACCTTTCATGGCCCGTCCTAACACCGACAACTCAGCCCCCCTCGGTCCCGATAGCACCCTGCGCCGCCAAGCGCAGCCCACGCTCCTGATCCGCATACAGGACATCTTCTTCCTCTTCCTGCGCAACTGGAAGTGGTTCCTGCTGTCCATCATCGTGATCATGGGCGCCGCGTACTTCTACCTCAAGAAGACCCCATCCATCTACACCCGCACAGTGTCACTGCTAATCAAGGACGAAAAGAAGGGCAGCAACGAAGACCCCCTGCGCGAACTCGGCCTAAGCACCGGCAGCAACATCACCAACGAGCTGCTCTCCATGAACAGCTACGAGCTCGCCGAGGAGATCGTGCGCACGCTCTCGCTCAATGTCGCCTACTGGCGCCACGGCCCCTTCCACGATGAGGTGGCCTACGGCGTGGGCCTGCCGGTGGAGATCACCTTCCTCGACCTCCCGGAGTCGGAATGGGCCGCCTTCTCCCTGTCGATCAAGCCTGATAGCACCATCTACATCAGCAACCTGCGATATGGTGCCCAAGAATATCCCCAGACCTACAAATCCAAGCTCGGTTGCACCATGCGCACCCCTCTGGGCGACATGCAGGTGCACACCTCGCCTTACTTCGTGGGCGGCATCAGCGACGACCTCGAGGTGAGCCACCGGCCGATGCGAGCCACCGCAAGCAGCGTGCAAGCCAAGCTCAACCCCGTGCAGCGCGACCGCAACTCCACCATCATCGATGTCTATTACTCTGATGAGTCCGTAGCCCGCGCAGAGGATGTGCTCAACACCTTTGTGTCGGTTTACAATGCCAACTGGGTGCTCGACCGCAACCGCATCACCGTAAGCACCAGCAACTTCATCAAGGAGCGCCTGGCTGTCATCGAGGATGAGCTGGGCCAGGTAGATGCCGACATCGCCGGATACAAGAGCCAGAACCTGGTGCTCGATGTGGAGGCCAGCGGAGCCATGGCCACCGCGCAGGCCCACCAGGCCGAAATGGCCACCGAGGAGCTGCGCAACCAGCTCTACATGACCCGATATGTGAAAAACTACCTCACCGACGGCCTCCACGAAAACCAGCTGCTGCCTTCCACACCTGGCGTCACCAGCTCAAGCATATTGGCTCAAATAGCGGATTACAACAACACCCTGCTCCAGCGCAACAACCACCTGGCCAACTCCTCAGCCCAGAACCCCTTGGTGATGGATCTTGAAGAGAACCTCGCCGTGATGCGCGTGCAGATCCTCCAGAGCCTCGACAATGAGATCAACATGCTCGACAATCGCATTCGCAGCGTGCTGGCCACCCAGAGCAAAGCCGTGGCAAAGATTGCCAACAACCCCGACCAAGCCAAGTATCTGCTCTCCGTGGAGCGTCAGCAAAAGGTCAAGGAGAGCCTCTACCTCTTCTTGCTCCAGAAGCGCGAGGAGAACGAGCTTTCGCAGGCTTTCACAGCCTATAACACTCGCCTGATCGAGGCCCCTCACGGCTCCAACGCCCCTACCTATCCTAAGCACCAGTCTATCCTCATCTATGCTTTCCTCCTGGCAATAGCCCTCCCGGCTGGCATCATCCTGCTTGTGGAGAATCTCAACACCACCATCCGTGGCAAGAAGGACCTCGACGACCTCCAGGTGCCTTTCGCCGGCGAGATACCGCAGCAGTCTGGCACCAAGCTGCAAAAGCAGCGCCGCAACAAGCCCGGCAAGCGACACCGCAAACACGAAGAGGCACCGGCCCTGGTGGTGGAGGAGAAGAACCGCAATGTGATGAACGAGGCTTTCCGCGTGGTGCGCAACAACATTGAGATGATGGTGGGCTACGAAGCCCCGCACTCTGTAATCATGGTTACATCCATGAACCCCACCTCCGGCAAGACCTTTATCACAGCCAACCTCTCCAACGCCCTGGGCATCACTGGCAAGCGAGTGCTGGCCATCGACCTCGACCTGCGCAAGGGTTCGCTCAGTCACTATGTGGGGCAGCCGCACCATGGCATCTCCAACTACCTGAGCCAGCAGACCAACGACATCGAGCCTCTCATCCAGCATGTGGGCTCTATCGATGTGCTTCCCTGCGGCACCCTGCCTCCCAACCCCTCGGAGATGTTCCTGAGCCAGCGCTTCCGCGACCTTATCGAGGCCCTGCGCCAGAATTACGATTATCTGATTCTCGACTGCCCGCCTGTGGAGATTGTGGCCGATGCCGCCATCATCGGGCGCGTGGCTGACCGCACTCTCTTTGTGGTGCGCGCTGGCCTGATGGATCGCGCTTTCCTGCCCGATGTGCAGCGGTGGTACGACACCAAGCGCTATCCCGACATCTCCATCATCCTCAACGGCACCACCGATGCCTTCTCGCACTACGGCTACCACCGCTACGGTTACCGCTATGGCTACCACTACGGCAACTACGGCTCCTATGCCGCAGAATAATGGTTAGCGGTTAGCGGTTAGCGGTTAGTGGTTACCTAGGATACCTAGGATACCTAGGATGCCTAAGATTCCTACGATGCCTAAATCTGAAAGTTACATAGTAATCCAGCCTCGCAAGCCCTGGTGGGATATCGATTTCGCCGAGATCTGGCGCTACCGCGACCTCTACCGCATGTATGTGCGGCGCGATATCGTGGTGGCCTACAAGCAGACCATCCTCGGGCCCGTATGGTATCTGCTGCAGCCCCTGCTCACCACGGCCATCTTCATGTTCGTCTTCGGCGGCCTCGCTGGCATCAGCACTGATGGCGTGCCACAGCCCCTCTTCTACATGTCCGGGCTGCTGGTCTGGAACTATTTCAGCTGCGTTTTCACCGAGATCTCCAATGTCTTCGTGCGCTATGCCGGCATCTTCGGCAAGGTCTATTTTCCGCGCGTGGTGGTGCCCCTGGCCATTGCCACCAGCAATCTGCTCAAGCTCGGCATCCAGGCCCTGCTGTTCATAGGCATCTACATCTTTATCGTGATTACCACCCCCGAGGCCAATGTGCGCCTGACAGCCTGGGTGCTGGTCACCCCCGGCTTCATCTTCCTGGCGGCCCTCCTGGCCCTGAGCTGGGGCATGATATTCTCCTCTCTCACCACCAAATACCGCGACTTGGCACAGCTGCTCGCCTTCGGCGTGCAGCTCTTCATGTATGCCACCCCGGTAATCTACCCGCTCAGCACCGCGCCGGCGGCCTATCGCCATGTGCTGATGCTCAATCCCCTCTCCTCCATCATCGAGGCCTTCCGCTATGCCACCCTGGGCTGCGGAGGCGTTGACGGCTGGGCCCTGGCCTACTCCTTTGCCTTCGGACTGGTATCCCTGGCCCTGGCCCTGATTATCTTCTCGCGCGTGGAGCGCACCTTCATGGACACAGTATAAAAAACTGAAAACTGAAAACCGAAAACTGAAAACTGAAAACTGAAAACTGAAAACCGAAAACTGAAAACTCCCTATATGTCGCTGAAAACCTTTTTGCTTGCCGCCATGATGCCGGGCCTTGCCCTCGCCCAAGGCACCATAGCCACTGACAATCCCAACTTCCCGGAGCTCCAGCATCAGGATGCTCCCGACCTCGAAGGCAAGATCCTGATCTACTCCGACACGGTAGCCTCCCACCGTGGTGTGACACACCGCGTGGAGCGCGACTCCATAATCAACCCCCACCAGGTGGTCACCAACAAGTTCGGCAAGAACTGGTTCTTCTTCGCCACCGGCGGAGCGCATACATTCCAGGGCGACTATAGCAGTGATGGCAAGTTCAGCGGCACCATCAGTCCTGACTGGAGCGTGGGCGTGGGCAAGTGGTTCACCCCGGGCGTGGGCTTGAAGTTGGAATTCATTAAAAGCGACAGCCGTGGCTACACCGAATACCTCACGGGCCACTACGGCTACGGCCCCTATCTGCAGAAAGCCGACGGCACGCCTTATCGCAAGATGAAGACCCGCTGGTGGGACATCTCCGGCTCGGTCATCCTCAACCTCACGCGCCTCTTCAACGGCTACGAGGGCATAGACAGCCGCCGCCACATGAACCAGTTCTTGGTCAACATAGGCATCGGCGGTGTGCACCACCTGGGCTATGAGCACAGCCACGGCAACGACAATGAGTGGAGCGGCCACCTGGAGCTGCAGTACAGCCGCTTCTTCACCAAGGGCAAGCGCTGGAGCCTCGACATCAAGGCCCGCGGCATCCTCTATCAGACCAACTTCGACTTAGAGTATGGCCAGGCCGACCATGCCGCCGGAAAGTGGGATAGCAACGTAGGCGTCGACATAGGCTTCACCCTCTACTTAGGGCGCAGGAGCTCGCGCGGCTGGGGCCGAGCCCACACTAAATATTACGAGACAGATTATGCCAACCGCGACATCCTCTCCATCTATCAGGATGGCATGTACTACGACACGAATGGCACCAATGCGGGCGTGGACTATGGCACTCTGGTATTCTATGTATTCTACCCCAACAACTATTCGGGCCGCAACGATGCGCCCATCGTGCCCACCAGCAATGTCAACGCTATCGACTATCTCACTGGCGGCATCTTCACCCAGATGCGCTATGCCGACAGTCAGGACGTACAGACACGCCTCGATGCTGGCGCCCGTCTTCAGGGTCTGGACTTCGTGAACCTGCCCACAGAGCCCGCCAACCAGGACTTCTTCATCGATTTCGTGCCGCGCGGCTACGAGATGGAGCACGCTCCGCTGTCGCTGCCGCTCTCGGCCTCGGCCATGGAGGATTTCGAGGCTCGCGCCGGCTTCTTCTACGCGCCCATCTGGGATGGCACCCACACTTGGCAGTACCGCATCGACCGCGAGACCTACGGCCAGTCGCTGCTCTCCGATGAGAACTACCGCGAGGATAAGAGCAACGGTCTGAATGCCCACTGGGGGCTGCCCATCGTGGAGAGCTACATGGGGGCCCCGGATAATGAGACGCTGGTGTCGCTGGCCGACGTGTATGCGGCCCTCAACAGCAACGAGGGCTTTATCGCTAAATACACTGATGAGGCCACGGTGGCCCGCGTGAAGCAGATTGTGGAGAATGGCGTGATCACGCTCATTCATTGCGAGGGCTTGGCTACCAGCCAGGACAATTATTCTGGTGTCAATGCTCAGCAAGTGGCGCAGGAGCGCAACTCGGCCCTGTCGCAGAACCGCGCCATGACTGTGATCAAGTGGCTGAAGCAGCATCCCAAGTTTGAGGAGATTTCTTCGCAGATCTATCTGCTGAACACTCTCAACAATGGCATCGCCCCAGTGACCGACACCTCCACCCGCGGCCTCCCGGCCAAGCTCAACCGCTGTGTCCGTGTCAAAATCCACTACATGCTCCCCTAATTTTAGTTTTCAGTTTTCAGTTTTCAGTTTTTAGGTATCCTAGGTATCCTAGGTGTCCTAGGTGTCCTAGGTATCCTAGGAAACATCTAACCTCTAACCAGTCAATTACCACCTTATTTTTACTATGCGCTATAGCCAGTCTTTTGTTTCTCGTTATTATCGCCTAACTCGTTTGCTCGTTCTGGGCATAGCCCTCTCCCTCGCCTCCTGCGAGCTCGAGGACCAAGAAATCCCCACCGAGGAGCTGTACCTGCGCGAGTTCATCAAAGAGTTCGGGGTCTTTGACCAAGACCACACCTGGAACCTCGCCACACAGGCCTCCATCACCATCACCCCCACTGGTCACATCAACGAAGCCAAGGTCTATGCCCGCTACGAAGGCAAGTACTACTATGTGGCCCGCGCCATCAACGCCTCCCGCGAGTTCACCCTCACCTTCGATGTCCCCTCCGGCGTCACCGACCTCAAGCTCAAAATCGACGGCCAGACCTACTACGCCCAATCCGGCACCTCCATCACCGCCTCTGGGGGGGGCAACACGCTGTATAGCAGTGAGTTAGGGAACTCAAGAACTATATACGAAGGCACCTATACCGACCCTAACATATCATTTACCAAAACAGAAGATTTCCTTTATCTTACACCTGAGGACATCACGGCATACACAGAAAGACTACCTGAAATCGGGTATAAAACTACCTATAACAACCTTGGTAGAGTTACCCAAAACTTTTATTTTAAATCGAATGGCACCTTTACAGTCCATCCAGTATTTTGGTGTACAAGTCGTACAAACACTTTAGGTCTATACACGAGGTCTAAAAATTCAGATGGTTCTTATAATATTAATACATATGATTTTTATGAAAACGAACCAGGCGAAATAGAATATATTACTGAAAATAATTCCACATGGACAACGGTTGATGATCCAAATGGATCTCCCGGGACTATTTCACCAAAAGCCATTTTATATAGATCCAGGGGCATTACGATTGAAATAGAAGAAGGTGTAGAGTTTGGAATGTTTATTAGAATTGCGGGTGGAATAAGTTCCTATATTCATTGGCAACTTAATCCTTCAACAATGTATCATGGAATCTGGCCAACAACTGTGCCAGATGGAATAACTCAAACCGATTATACATACTTATATTCAGAAAAAGAATTAAATCCTGTTTGGACATATGAAGAAACTTCATCTGGCGTACAATTAGCTGTTAAAGAATATACCTGTTATGCTGGTACTTTTGATTACACAGCTTCTTATACTCCTGAAGAGTTAAATCTTATAAATAATTACACTACTTATTCAGATGCATCAAGGACATTCCGTGTTTTAACCTTTGAGGATTGGCATAATTACACTGACGAATCCGATATGGATCTCAATGACATGGTGTTTTTTATCACCTCAGGAGATCCTCTGAAGATACCTCAAGTAACAGACATTGATAATCCCGATCCTGACCCTACCACCACTGAGGAGACCTTTGATTGGCTGATAGCCGCCGAGGACCTTGGCACCACTGATGACTTTGACTTCAACGACATGGTGGTGCGCGTCACCTCCACAGTGGTCAAAGATGTTGACAACACCACCACAACCTCTACCGTCAAATTCCAAGCCTTGGCAGCCGGAGGCACCCTCCCCATCTATCTCCACCTCGATGGATTTGACAATGACATAATCGATACATCAAAAAGCAGCATCACCGATGCTGGCATCCTCTACCCCGATGGCACCAGCGATGCCAAAGCCGAATGGCATCAGTGGTTCGGCGATGGCTACGTCTCCGGCACCATGATCAATACCGGTGCCGGCACCTCAGCCGATGGCAAGACATGCACCGTAGTACTCAACAAAGAATACAAAGTCTCCGCCTATAGCCAAATCACAAGCGGAAAAATCGAGGGCTTCTATTTCACCGTCAACGGGAGCGATGCCACCAGCAGCGTGGTGGATGTGGTCGATCCCAATGGCAAAGCCCCTCAGATGTTTGTCATTCCCGACATTGGCTCCAACAGCAATGGATGGGAATGGCCTCATGAAAGAAATCAAATCAATGTAGAATATCCCCAGTTCGATAACTGGGCTAAAAATCATAACGACGCCACAGCGCATGATTGGCATAAAAATCCCCGCGATAACGCGCAGATAATCACCAATTCGCGCACCCCGTCAAAAGTCTCAACCAATACCACCCCATAGGCATAGTGCTGTAAGGTGGTATTGGCTCTAATCAGTCTAAATTACCACCTTATTTTTACTATGCACGATAGCCAGTCTTTTGTTTCTCGTTATTATCGTCTAACTCGTTTGCTCATTCTGGGCATAGCCCTCTCCATGGCCTCCTGCGAGCTCGAGGACCAAGAAATCCCCACCGAGGAGCTGTACCTGCGGTCTTTCATAAAAAGCTATGGAATTTTTGACAGCACTCATACCTGGAACATGGCTGAGAACAAATCAGTCAATGTCTCGGTCACAGGCACAGCAGCTGTAAAAGTGATGGCATGGTATCAAGGAAGTTATGCCATAGTAGCCAACTACCCCACCTTCACCGGGAGCAAACAAATATACTTCGATTGCCCATCTGAGGTCACTGACTTGCTGGTAATTGCCGACAGTTCATCCAAGAAATGCAAGGTAGGAGAATCCGTATCCTTCACAGGATCGCGCACAATGATTGAAACTGGTGCTTACACCAACATTTTCTCTGTGGCCGCGGATTATACAACGCTTAATTTAGACCTTATCAAGGATTATATAAACTTAGTACCAGAGGATGGTGATAATGTCGGTAAAGTAACTTGTAACTTTTCCCTCCTTTCACAAGGAGCTTTTTCCTTTTTTCCAGTATACTGGTGGTCAAGTTCTAACCATGTTTTAGGAGTCTATTGGTCCGACTCTGACGGATATCATGAGCAAGATATCTATCATGACATGGAAGGCAATGAACTACAAATATATCAAGCTGACGGATGGGTAAGTGCTGGTATAAATTTACCTTACCTTACATATTCACAAATACGAGCTAAAGCTATAACAATAAATTTACCAGCCGGTACTGTTTTTGGATTCTATATTAAGGTTTATGATAGCAGCGGCAACTACAATCACATCATTTATTCAGAGGCTGACAAAAATACGAAAACACTTAGCTCAGATACTGAAAGTCTACATAAATATGCATCAACTTCTACTGTTACATCTGGCTCTGAATCTGCCACTTTTTTCGGTTTTGAAGACTGGGGGGAAGGTCATATCGACCTTAACGATGTAATCTTTATGTTTGCCGATAAGATTTCCCCTGGCGATCCACCTATAACCATAGATATAGATAACAGCATCTCATGGATTTTGGCTGCAGAAGACTTGGGAGACACCGATGACTTTGACTTCAACGATGTGGTGGTACAGATAGAACATGTGTCTGGTCAAAACCCCACCCTCACGGCACTCGCTGCCGGCGGCACACTCCCGGTTCAGCTTCAGTATTATGGCCAAACAATCAAATCAAGTGACGACAAAGAGCAGTTTCACCATTGGTTCCAAGGCGATCCTGCCACTGGCACTATGATCAACACTACCAGTGGCCCCACGGAATTCAGGAGCAAAGCGGCAGTGGAATTAGATGTTGAGACTCTGAGCAATAGTGCTGTTACAAAAGATGATTTCTCCCTTGCAAATTGGGGAGGATACTCTAATGATATGATCAGTGGATTTTCTATTTTGGTGGAGCGCAGCGATGGCCAATTTTCCACTATCTCTCGGCCAGGTGCTGGAGAAGCCCCACAAATGTTTATAGTGCCATCTGGCTGGGCTTGGCCCAAAGAGCGAAATGATATAAAAGATTGTTACCCAAAATTTGCGGACTGGATATCAGATCCCAAAGTCACAGAATGGTGGAAAGTGGAATATGTAACTGACAACCTTATCCGCACCCCCTATTTCGGCACCACTACTTCCTCTGGTGGCGGCGAAGAAGGTGGTGGCGAAGAAGGTGGTGGCGAAGAAGGTGGTGGCGAAGAAGGTGGTGGCGGTGGCACCGGCGAAAGCACCTCAAAAATTACAGTCACTCAGATGGCAGATCAAACTCCTTCGTGGGGTGGAACCACCTTATATCCAGTATATAAACTTGTGTTTAGTTCTACTGATTGGGAAAGTAGTACAGGTATTGAAATAACCACTACTAACAATTCTTCTAATTTTGATTTTTATAGTGATTCTGCATGTACTAATAAGTTAGGTGAAACAATTTATTCTAGTAAAATAGAAAAAGCAAATTTTACACTTCCTGATGCAGTTGAGGGAAGCTATACCATCTATTTGTTGGACTATACAAGAAATTTCTCTTCTGCCAATTTATACTAATTTCTTCAAATCTACCCCCACCTCCGGCAAGGTGCATCCCCGCTAATCGCTAAAACCCCCTAAGGGGGTAGCCCGCTAACCCTCACCAACCATAGGCGCGGGTCCGCTTGCGGGCCCTCCCCGCCAACCCTCTATCGGGCTAACCCCGCACTCGCTGCGCCCATGCGGGTAAGCGCTCAATTTAATTTTTAAAAGAATGAGTAATTTTGCTGCAAAAAAGC
>CAZRYC010000048.1:0-20014 GCA_964604175.1 uncultured Bacteroides sp. | reverse complement strand
GGCATAAATTTTCTGCAAAGATAATGAAAATTTTTCAGTCGCAAGCAATAAATCCTTGAAATTTGGATATGTAGAGTATTTTTATGTTTGTTTTTAAGTTTGGACAGTTTTTTAGATCTCAATTTTTCGGCAAGCATGGCCGATCATAATCCTACCGTCAATAGGCTACGTTGGTGGATAATATTTTACCCATGTCAAAAAAGATGTGGTGACTCCAGCCGAATTTCAGCCGGGTCACCACGTAACTATTCAGCCTATCGGCCATGGCCGATAGGCTGAATAGTTACCTTACAGACTACTAGTTGGTGATTAATAGATGGAGAACTTGAAAGCAGTATGTGTATTAATGGCATTGTCAAAGGCATTTACAGAGTGTTGAATCTGTAAAAAAACAAACTTACAATATGGCTTTTTACACTTCTGCCTGATTTCATCATTATAAGCTTGTAAATTTACATACATTTCTTTCCACCAAATTTTAGAAGCATATCCATTCACATCTAAGAAGGTGGCTGTAAGTTTGAGGTGGTTCAATGGTCCATCTTCTCTATGGCTTCCCGTTTAGCGATGGCAATGTAGTCGAAAAGGATTGAGGGGTCAAGGCACTTCTTGCCCTTGGAGAAAGAGAGGTGGAGATGCGGGCCGGTGGCACGGCCAGAGTCGCCCGACTTGGCGATAGCCTGTCGAGGAAAAACCATTTCGCCCTTGCTCACATAGATTTCCGACAGGTGGCAGTAAGTCACCGAATAATCTGCATGGCGCAGCGTGACATAGTGGCCGCTGCGCTTGTCATATCCCACCTTGTCAACCTTGCCAATCATAGTGGCGTACACATCCTCGAAGTTGGCTCGCAGGTCTATGCCGTTGTGCTTAGCTTTCTTGCCAGTGATTGGGTCAGTCCTTACGCCGAACGGGCTGGTCACCTGCATGCTTGCCAATGGATATGCAACCGACAGGTACTGCTCAATCAGACTATCACTATGGGAATATTCCTTTATATCGATATTCTCTAATTCATCAATGTAATTATTTCTTTCATCATTTATTTCTTTATTCCATTCTTCATTAATGCCATTATGCAGAAAGGTTGAATCTTGTATCACTTTCCCTATCGTTGATGATTGTAACGATGAATCATCCCTTATAACCTCAATGCTATAGGGTCTGACAGTCTTGGGTGTCAGGGTATTGAACACGGCCTTATCATTGGCGTTGGCTGCCAATGTGAAAGCTGTTAGGGTGAGTATGGTGCTTAGTGTGTGTTTCATTCCGCAAAGTTACGAAAATAATCAATTGAATTTAAATGATTTACCATCATTAACTTTCATACTCGCCAAATCAAACTCAAACCTGAGCGGAGTATTGCAAGTATGAAAATTTACAAAAACTGTATTAACCAGAGTATGATACTGGAAATTTGGCTTAAATAACCTAAAACTGATAGAATTAGGCATAGGCAAAAGAATGGAATATGTTATAAAAGAGGTATCTTTGCGAACTGAATTGAGAAACACACATGAACCAATCAAAATTTACCACATTCGAGATTCCGTACGATATTCTCGAAAAATTCGGACTGACCCAGGACATGATCGAGGATCTGCCACAGGCAGTGCTGAACGACATCTGCGAAGGTCGCCGCTCGCCGGTGTTTCCCATCACTATGATGAACGAAAACGGCGAGGAAATAAAGGCCAGGACTCGCTTCGCTCTTGTGCGAAAGGAGAGCGGCGAGGTTGACATCCTTTTTTACCCGGTGCTCAGCAACAGCGACCTCTCTTCTTACAGCCAAGAGATAGCCAACGCTCTCACTGCCAAGAAAGCGGTGGTGACCATCAAGACTGATGCCGATGGCAAGGAGGCGCAGGTTTTCCTTCAGCTCGATCCGCTTACGAAGCAGATCTTGTCTGTGCCGACTCCTGTAATAGGACGCAACCTACAGATAGTGCGCGACGAGTGGAACCTCACCAATGCAGAGATGAACGCGCTGGAGAAAGGCTTGCCAGTGAGCTTTGAGGACAACGGCACAATGGTGACAATCGGCATAGACCTGACTACGCCATACGGCCTTCGCATGACGGAAGGCGATGAGAAAGCTTGGAGAAAGACACACGTGCGAGGCATGGAAAAGCACAACTTCGGTCTTTACGGCTGCTGGATAGTGGGCGATGACGGCGCTCTCGGCTACGTGCCGGAAGAAAACTACACAGATGAAATGCTGGCGGAGCAGAGCAAGAAGATACAGCAGCGTTCGGCTATGGCAATGAAATAACAATTACAAAAGGACTACCTATGAAAAGATACGTGAGCGAGGCGTTGCTCATCGAGAAGATACAATCGGGCGAAATCGGCTGGAAAGAGTATGTGCTCCAGCAGTCGAAAGAGCTGCATGAAGAGTACATGTGGTACTGCGACAAGAAGAAACTCGATCCTCAGAGCGAGGAATCGGCAGTCGTTTTCTTGGAAGCTCAGGAAAAGGCGTTTGACGAAGCGATTGAAAGAGGAGACATCTGATGGCAACCAACAGCGCAAAGCAAAGACCGATAGCATTGCCAGCTGAGCTTCAAGATGTGCTTCGCAGAAACGGCATGAGCGCGCAGGTCGCAGTCACCGACAAGGGCTTCTCCCTCCTTGTGCAGGGTCACGATTCCCCGGCCCTGACTTATCCGATAAGCGGCAATCAGCTGAAAGCTTTGACTGGCAGCGGAGGCAACTATGCCAACAAGAAAGCGTACAACACTTTCGCAAGCATAGTGGCCTCGGACTTCGACATGCCCAAGGACTATGTGCATGCGCGCAATGCCAACGGGCGCGTAGCAATGGGCTTGCACGGCTACAGGATCGGCGTGGGCGAATACGGCAGGCCTGACATCGCTCATGGCCATCCGCGCCATGTGCATCTTATGGGGCCGTCGTTCCTCGGATGGACACCCAGAATGCAGGACGGCTGGCATCTTCGCCGCATAGGCAATGCCGTGCTGGACGCTGGCGCACCGATGGTGGCAAATCGTCCTGACGGCAGCATGCGCCCTGGCGAATTGGCAAGCGGAGGCTACGGCTTCTACTACAATCCCAAGGCCACGGCCGAGTTGGCACAGCAGGACGTGCTGCAAGACTTGCAGATAGCGATGCTGGAGAGCAATAAGATTGTTGCGCAGCGCCAGACGGAACCTGCGCTAAAATACAAGGACGAAATCACATCCGACGTGTACTTCACCAAGGACAAATGGCTCGAAGTGCTCAAATCCCACGGCTTGGTTGTCAATGAGAAAGACAATACGCTGACAGTGCAGTCAACCGAAGTCGAAGCCGATTTGTGCTATGACCTCACTGAGGAAGAGATGAAAGTCCTGGCATCTGATTCAATAAAGGATCATTCGATTGGTAGCAGGCTTGCCATAATCAACAAGGCGATTGCGCCTGATTTCTTCGATAAAGTGACGATGGACAATCTCAACAGCGACAAGCAAATTGGGATAAAGCTCAATCCGCAGGCGCAAGTCGAACTCGACCAGCAGCTGCACCAGATGATTGCCCCAGCACAAGCCCAGCAATTCGCATATGGTGCTGACATGAGGCAGTATGAGGTGATTGACAATCATCTGCCTAAAGGAACAGTGGAGATGGATGGCAAGGATTTGGCTGGCATTGATGCGAGCAAGGGCTGGTTTCGCGAGGGCAAGAATGGACGCGAGGTGACGGTTGACAGCATCAGGGTTGAGCCCACCGAGTTTGAGGGCAAGTACAAGATGACAGCAGTGATTGATGGCGAGAGCGTGAGCCACGAGATAAGCCAGAAGCAGTACGACAAGTTCATGGCCGTCGATGACTTCCACCGCATGAAGCTCTTCTCAAAGGTTTTCAAGGAGGTGGACATGAAAGACCGCTATCCATCGAACTTGGGCGCGAAGATAGCCGCTGGTCTGGCAATAGGGCTTGGCGTTACCGCAGCCGTGCTGCGCGGGCCCAGGCCCAATCCTGAGGTCTATTTGGCTTGTCCGACTCCGAGGGTGTACCACAAGCCGGAAGTTGACAGCCCTGCTGATGTTGCGTCCAGGCAATTCGACGCGATGGTCAACGCGCCGCATAATCACAGAGGCCCAGGTTTGGGAATGTAAAATGGAAAATCAAAAAGCGCATGCGATACACATACGATGACTTCAAAGCGAGAATCAGCATAAGCGACTTGCTGGTTGATGCCGGCTACTGTCTCAACCGCAGGGACGGCATGAAGTATCCAGCCTACATACAGGTGGGCCAGGACGGCAAGCGCGTGCGCGGCGAGAAATTCATTCTCACGGCCAACAAAATGTGCTGCTTCCGTCCGCCTGAGCAAAAGAACTACAACATCATATCCTTTATCAAGAGCTTTCCAGAAAAGTTCAAAGAGTATGTGCCGGGCATGGACAAGGACAGGCTTGTCAACCTCGTGTGCAATCGAATGCTCAACAATCCAATCATAGACAGGCCTGAAACTAAAATCGGATCAGCGGCTCGCCAGCCCGATTTCGACATCGGCAATTACAAGGTGCACAGCTTTGGCGATGGCCACAAGCAGTTCTATCACTATTTCAAGCATCGTGGAATCGACTTGAAGACCCAGCAGCCATTTGCTGGCCATTTCTTCTTGGCAACCAAGAAACGGGATGGCGGCAACGCATACTCCAACCTCGCTTTTCCCATGTCGCTTCCGGCATGGCCCGGCAAGGAAATAGTTGGCTTGGAAGAGAGAGGCAGGCAATTCGTTGAGGGAGCGGTAGCGTTCAAGGGCGTGGCCGCAGGCAGCAACGCAAGCCAAGGGCTGTGGATAGCGAGGTTGGAGAACCATTCAAGCTACCAAGGCTTTTCAACGCCCATTGGCCAAGCCAAGGATGTCTATTGGTTTGAGAGCGCGTACGACGCTATGGCATTTTACCAGCTCAACCGGCGCAAAGATGGTATAGGTGATGCGGTTTTCGTATCAACCAGCGGCAATCCCACCAATGGCCAGATGGATGGCATGGCAAGGGAAACGCCCAATAGCAGGCACTATCTGTGCTTTGATGCCGACGAGGCCGGTGAGAAGTTTGCCAACGCGTTCCTGCTGAGGCATCCCGAGCTGAAAGCCAAGCGTTTGAAACCTGAAGAGCCATATAAAGATTGGAACGAGCAATTGTTGGACCAGTTAAAGCAAAAGCAGAATGAAGAAAGGAATGGCAGTCGCGGTTTTCGCCGTTAGCGCATTGGTTTCGGCAATCGATGCCAAGGCGCAGCTTACAGTGTCGAATCCTATGGAGTGGCTTGCGCTCGCTGAGGGCAATGACATGATCAATGACCAGATGCAGAAGCAGGTGGACGCGCAGACCAAGACATCGCTTTTGCAGAATGCCATGGCCGCTGAGTTCACCAAGATCAAGGAATGGGAGGGCAAGTACACCCGATATCTCCAAACAGCCTCGGGCTATGCCTCTACGCTGAAAGCCTCGGCCACTCTCTACCATGACGGCGTGAGGATTTTCATCACCCTTGGCAAGCTTAAGAATGCCATAACCAGCAATCCGCAGGGCATAGCCGCCACAATGTCGATGAACAACCTCTACATGGAAACGGCCTCAGAGCTGATTTCAGTTTACACCGTGCTCAAAGATGCGGTTGACAAGGGCGGAAAGGAGAATATGCTCACAGGCGCAGAGCGTTCGCAGACCATGTGGATGCTGTCTGACCGCTTAGGAGCCTTCTCAAAGAAGCTGAGCCAGCTCAGCCTGAGCATCAAGTATTACAACATGGTCGATGTGTGGAACCGTGCAAGCGCGGGCATGATCGACCGCGACATGGACCAGATATCTAACTCCGCATTGGAAAGATGGAAAAGGGCTGGAAAGATAGTAAGATAAGGGCCATCGCAAAAGCCGCCTTGTCATTTGCGATAGCCGTAACGTGCGCACTGCCTATGAAGGCCCAGACCGATGCCACCTTGACTGGAATGATTGTGGCATATACAAAGAAAGCTGAGAAGCAGTTGAAATCGCAGGAGGCTGTGATGGCTTTGCAAACCACGGGCCATGTCTGGCTTAAAGAGGAGGTTGAGGCAGTCACCGACTTCCAAAGACAGTTCAACGACTATCTCGACTCTTTCAACTCTGTGATCAGCTATGCGGCCCAGGTTTACGGCTTCGCCCATGAGATAGGCAAGCTTTCGGAAAACCTAAGCGCCCTAAATCGCCAGCTGAAAAGCAGCCCAGGCAATGCCATGGCAGTAGCCCTCACGCCGAAGCGAAACGGAATATACCGCGACTTGGTTACAGCCAGCGTCGGAATCGTAAACGACCTGCGAAAGGCTTGCGTAACCGACACTAAGATGACAGAAAAAGAGCGGCTGGAGGTAGTGTTCGGCATCAGGCCTAAAATAAAGGATTTCAACAAGAAGCTCAGGCACCTTGTGATGGCGGTGAAGTACACCTCGCTCAGCGACATCTGGCTTGAAATCGATCTTGCAGCGAAGCGGTATGAAGTTGACAAGGGCAAGATAGGCAATGAATCTTTCAAGCGATGGCAAGCGAATGGCCGCAAAATAAGGCCAAAATAAAAAGAATCATAACAATGAAAACGATAATAGTATGAGCGGTTGGAGCAAATTGGGAGCGATAGCCAGGGGAGCTTGCAGCAATCCTTTGTCAAAAGGCATAGGGGGCATGGCATTGCACCCCCAGCGCACCTTGCGTGGAGCGGGCAGCGCGGTTGGCACTGCTGCCGTTGGCGCAGGCACCGGCTATGTCGCTTGGGAGGCTTTGGTCAATGACAAGCCAATTGTGCGCGCCATAGCCGATGTGGCAATTGGCGAGGAAAACGTAGACAAAGTGATGGACAAAGCCTCTGGGGTGGCCGAGGCTGCGGGCAACATGGCGAAGGGCGCGGCCGGCGCAGTGTCCTCAGTGGCGCAATCCGCATCTTCGGCTGGCTCAGCCCTGGGCGGCGTTGCCGATTTCCTTAAGAACGTGACCGGTGGCGGAGGCATGGACATGTTTGGAAGTTTCTTTTCCAACCTGGCAAAAGGCAACGTGTCGGGCATGGGCATACTTGGCCTTATAGGAGCAGGTTTGCTGATCTTCGGCCGCTTCGGCTGGCTGGGCAAGATTGGCGGCGCATTGCTGGCTATGATGCTCATAGGAAACAATTCTAAGGTGGCCCAGGCTCCGGCGCTTGCGCAGGAAGAAGCCAAGCCGCAATCAATGCAAAGATGAATGGAATGAAGAATAATCAAGATCCGCCGCTGGTCTCAGATGGCGGCTACAGCATGCCGTTTGACGGCCATGATGAAATTGTTCAGCTTGAAAAGGGATACGGGTTGCAGGACGATGGCTCAATCAGC
Organism: uncultured Bacteroides sp.; assembly: GCA_964604175.1. Taxonomy (GTDB): domain Bacteria; phylum Bacteroidota; class Bacteroidia; order Bacteroidales; family Muribaculaceae; genus CAG-873. The sequence goes on along the minus strand of CAZRYC010000048.1, from coordinate 12,666 downwards.
CATGGCATTACCCTGAAAGCCGACCGTTACGTGCTCAAAGCAGTGGCTGATGGCATGGTGTCGAGCATTGGCGCGAACATGGCCAATCGGTCAGGCGGCATTTCAATGTCAATCCAGCACGGCGATTACGAGGTGGTTTACGGCGGCATCGGCAATGCCATAGCCGGCTTTGGCAAGAAAGTCAAGGCTGGCGAGCCAGTTGCCATAAGCGGCAAGAGCCTTTTCATAGAGGTGAGGGCAAATGGTGCGGAAACCGACCCCATTGGCTTCCTCCAGATGCTGCTTGGCCAGGTGATGACACAGGATTCTGAAAAAGACGGCGCATTCCCTCGCATCGAAACTCACCACATCGACATTCCAACCGATTATGACGAGTACCAGGATGAGATAGAAGAACTGATGCTGCGCCATTACCGAGAGTATCTTATGGAGATAGCCACAGGGCTTTACGCCGTGCCAGTGCGTACCGAGCAGTCGCTTCGCAACATCTTCACTTTGGAATCGGTGCGCAAGCACTTCTACGATTGTGCCCCTACGCTGAAAAATCCGCTGGGTCTCACAGAGAGTGCAGCTCCGATAGCCGCCAAGGTGCAGAACCTGCTCATTGGCGACTTCCTAAGCTTCCTTGCTTTGCGCCACGGCATCGTCCTTTCCGCTTTGGACGAAATTGGTAAAAAAAAGAATATGCCAAGCCGAAGCAGAGTCGGGACTGATTGATCCGCTATCCGACTTGGCCATAGAGGTGCAGAGTTTCGACATACCGAGGCAAGTGACCGTGTATCCCGACCGGGCCCAGGTGCGCTGGTGGGTCAAGTCGTGGTGGAACGGCTCAGAAGTCGGCGAATTGGCTGTGGAGATAGAGGAAGAGATAGCGCATCGCTTCCTGCGTGACGAGATGAGCAAGGAAGAAATGCTCAGCGAATACTATCCCAAGCAGGTGGAAATGTACAATGCAACGATAAGCCAGACCAGGGCGGATTTGCTGAAACAAATAAGCGTGTGAAAACATAAGCGACGAGTATATGGAATACAGAAAATTGGCTGAGGCGGAATACTGCCTGATGAAATATTTCATACAGCATATCAAGCCGATAATGGATGAAGAAAATGCGGCAGTGGCCAAGGAGCAAAGAGAAGAGCTTCGGGATTACTCTGGGAGCGCCGCTGGCTTCATGCGATCCATCGCCTCTGCATCAAAGCAGGCAATGCTCGATGATTCCTTGCAGCAGTTGCGCAATGGCAACGGCCCATGTGCAATGACAGACGAGGATTATCTGGCCAGGGTGCATGACCGCATTTTAGGCAACCAGTCTATCATCGGGGATTTGGAGACCTTGGCGGATGTGTGGCGAGAAGCGGTAGTCGAGGACATTGGCCAAAAGCGCTATGACAGCATCAGCGCAACCATTGGGGCTGACTTGGCTCTGTCGTATGTCGACAGCCGAATGGAAGATTTCATGCTTGAAAAGATGGCGGGTGAGCGCAAGCCAAAGTCAGCCGCTGAATATATAATAAGAAAGGGAGCGGAGAACTCGTTGTTCGGCTTGCCTATGCTATGCCAGCGCTCACCCCTTGAGGCCGAACTCGCGCAGCGTGCCGATTCCCAATTCAAGCCCACCGATGGCGCAAAGATTGGCGCCAAGGCTGTGTCGGCTGCTGCAGACATCGCCTCGATGGGCGGCGCTGGCAGTTGGAATGCCCTTGCCCATGCTTTGGGTTTCGAGGCTGCTTTTGGCGCTGTTGAACATTATTCTGAAAAGCAATCCACTCCGGTTCGAGGCTTGACTATTGATGAGTGCATTCAAGAAGCGGCATGGGGCAAGCACTCCAACGTCCTGACCAATGCTCGCAAAGAATTTAGCATGCTTGGCTCGCGAGAGGAAGGCTTTGTGCCTGCGGTCAATGAGAAGCTCATCAATAAGATGGAATACGGGGGCGGAATCGACTTGCATTCGCATTGGATAAATGGCAAAGCTACTGTCTGGTCGCCCTTTGGATGGCAGGACCCCAACAAAGAGCCGGAAGACAAAGCCAATAAAGTGCCCCTTGTGATTGCGCCGGGCAAGGAGCAGGAATATCTGGATTGGAAAGAAGCGGAAGATGAGAAGCTAAAAGCAGCGCCTATTGAGAAAAAAACGGTTTTGATGGAATCAGTAACGGAAACTGAGCAAATGCACCAGGACCCGAAGCCTCAACAGGAGCATCCGATGTCAGAAACCAACCATAACTCGTGGAGCCATTTCCTGCAATCCTTCGGCTTGGATGGCTTTGGCGACATAGGACGCAACTTGCCTTATGTGCTTGCCACTCTGCCCGACATGCTTGTTGGCTTGTTCACTGGCAAGACCGAATCGGTGGGCTTGAAAAAGGACATGATACCGCTGGCTTCAATCCTTTTGGGCCTGTTCATCAAGAACCCCTTGCTTAAGATGCTTCTAATCGGCATGGGCGGTGCCAATCTCATCAACCAGATGGGCCATGAGTCGCTTGGCCGTCAAGAAGCGCAGGAGCGTGGCAATTACAAAATCTATGCTGACCAGCCCTTGAATCCAAGAATCAGCGAACCTGCCATTAGCGGCAATGTGATGGTGGCGACAATCGACGGCGTGCCTTGCCAGATTGCCTTGTCCGAAACTGCAGCCAAGGCCTGCGCGGCAGGCGCATTGCCGCTTAACACGCTTGCCAACGCAGTGCTTGCGAAACATGACCAGGGCAATGCCATGGCAAGGGAGAATTATAAGGCTTTGCAGCATAGCAACTCCCTGCAAGCCGAGTGCCAATCGCAGCTGCGAATGTAGCATCAATACTATCTTAATTTCAACTTATCGACAATGAAAGAAAAAACACCACAGGAACTGGCCGCGGCTGAAAAGCAGGCTGAACTGCTCGCCTCGGCGCTGGAGAAAGCCAGCGATGGTTACTGGCTCAACCACAAGGGCAAGATGCAGCCTCGCATCTATCCCAAGGGCGCGCCGCTCAGCCCTTTCAACGCTGTCATCTTCGGCCTCCATTCAGATGCCCACGGCTACAGCACCAATGCTTACCTGTCGTTCGCAGATGCAGCCCGGTTGAAGCACAACGTGCTCAAAGGCGAGCGCTCTGTACCGATGCTCTGGTACAATTGGAGCAAGATGGTCAACAGATACGATGACAAGGATCTGATTCCGCGCGAAGAATGGGAAAAGATGGGCGCTGAGGAAAAGGCCAAGTACAAGTCGTACCGCCAGCGCGAGGTGCGCCACATGTTCAATCTGGAGCAAACCGCTCTGCCGTTCAATGACCCGGAGGAGATGCGCGATATGCAGCAGAACTGGGGAGGCATCAACGACCGGGGCAATGTGTCCAAGGAGGAGAAGCAGGCCCGCTCCACCGTCAATGCCTTTGTGGCTGCAATCAAGCAGAACCTTGTGCCCGTGCGCAAGGCTGTTGACGGAGAATGCCGCTACGATAGGGAAAAGGATGCGGTGTACATGTCTGAGCAGAAGCATTTCGCCACATATCCTGAGTATGTGCAAGAGCTTATGCGCAAGGTAGTAGAAGCCACCGGTCACGGCGAGCGTCTTGCCCGCCAGGCTGCCATGGTAAAGCAAGGCCGCGAAGTGCCTGCATCCGTTGCTCGCCACGAACAGCTTGTGCAAGAATTGGCTTCTGGTTACAAGATGATGGAGTTGGGGCTCCCTGCTCGCATCAAGCCTGAGAATATGGAGTTGGTTCCCGGCATGATTGCGGAAATCCGAAACAATCCTTGCCTAATGGATGCGCTGGAGGCTGATGTTAACAGCGCCCTTGATATGATCCGCAAAGCCGAAAAGGGCCAGAAACTGGAGTTTGCATCAGAGCGCAACGCTAGGGAAACCACTGTGCTTCGCGAGGGCGAGCGCAGCCAGGTAAGTTGTGATGACGCACTTGTATTCCAAGACATTGTTCGCCATGGCGGAATGAAGTTTGACGAGCGCAACTTTCCCAAGGTGGAAGAGCAGATGAATGACTTCTTGGCTCGATACACCAATCTGTCGTATTACCGCGACCAGGTGAATCTTGGCTGGTGGCAGGCCACGAAGAACCAGACTGAGCCTGAGATGATAGAGGCTGCGTTCACTGTTGCGCTGAGTGAGGGCTCGCGCCTGCACCAGGCCGCTTCTGAGCTTATTCCGCGCGAATGGGAGCAGAACGGCACCTATGAGATAGCCGACAAGCTGGCCGAAATGCCGGAAGAGTGCTCGCAGACCATCGTAGTCGTCATGGACAAGGAAACAGGCATCGCCGATGTGATCCTGCCCAGCCAGGCGCGAAGTGGCGGCAGCGTAGTGACCAAGTCGGGGGACCGCCGCAATTACTGGATTACTCCCGACGAGGTGATGTCGCGCGAAGAGCGCAAAGCTGAAGGCGCCAAAATCCAGCGCATCAATCCCTTCAAAATAAGCAAGGATCGCATAGAAGCTTCCCTGACTGACAATGGCGCTACCTATGTGCGCTTCTACGAGCCGGAGGGCCAGCTGAAGTTCCGGCCCAATGACCAGTGGTTTGCTGGCAAGCAGATTCAGCTGATGCAAGCCAAAGGGAAAGAACTTGTGAAGAAAGGCGACATCGACATTGCCGATGCGCTGAAATCGGCCAAGGAGGTTTCATTCGATCGCATTTCGATGTTCAAGGACGAAGACGGCCGCTGGACGCTTCTCCTCAAAGAGACTGGCCAGCCATCCTTTGGCGTGTATCCGGACCGCAGCGACCTCAACCGCTTTTTCTCAGTGATGAAGACAGGCGACGAGCCCCAGCGCAACATCGTGCGCAACGAGCTGGCGCAGAAATACCACGCTCTTGCGGCAAAGGGTTCAATTGAAAAGATTGACCTTTTCGGCGCTCCATCGAAGGATGCGGTCTCAATGATTGAGCGCGTGCGCTTTTACAAGACTAAGGAGGACAAGCTGATGTGCGCGGTCCAGCTCAAAGGCGGTCAGAATCCCGCGCCAAAGGAAATCACCTTGGCTCAGTGGCGCAAGCTGTGGATGGCAGACGATGTGAATCAGTACAAGGCCATTCTTGGCTCCATAGTCTTTGCCGATGCCATAAAGGCTGCGGCCGAAAAAGGACCTTCCGTGGAGGGATCACAAGATAATGTGGAGGGATCACAAGATAATAAGGTGGAACCAAAGACATTGGTCGCCTACAAAAATGGGGAGCCAGTGGAGTATGTGGCTGGCGAAGAGCCATGGCTGAAAACTGAAATCGCTTTCCCGTCCTTGTCGCAGGTCGACATGATGAACTTGGCTCTTTGGTCAGCGTACCGCGACGAGGGGAGCGCGAACCTCGGGATATACCTTTATCCCAGCGGCGATGTCGTCCAGGCTTATGGTGTTGATGCCGCTAAGCTGTCAAAAGCCCTTGATCTTCCGATTCGCGAGGAAGATGGCAAAAAGGTTGCGTCTTATCCTGTCAAGGATCATTGGGATTTGATGAAGCGTCTGATTTGGTCGGAGCGTTCAGTGGTGGTGATGACCAACGGAGAGCCCCAGCTGTTCGGCTACAATTTCGCCAGCCGAAGCGCAAACAAGGAAGAGGCCCAGGCCGAAGCAGTGGGATTTAAGCGATGAAGTCGAATCGAGAACTGTACATAGAGCAGTATGCCGGGCATGCCATGGAGCAGATGAGGCTCCACGGCATACCTGCATCTGTGACGCTGGCCCAGGCTATCATCGAGAGTGCTGATGGAAAGAGCAAGCTGGCTCGCAACGAGAACAACCACTTCGGCATCAAGGCATCATCTGACTGGATTAAAAGCGGCGGCGAGTATGCATTGTACACTGATGACCGTCCTGACGAGAAGTTTTGCAAGTACGGCAGCGTGGCCGACAGCTATGAGCATCACTCGCAGGTGCTTCTCGGCAAGCGCTACTCGGCTTGCTTTGACCTTTCTCCTGACGATTACCAAGGGTGGGCTCAGAGATTGCAGAATGCAGGCTATGCCTCGGCTTCCAACTATGCCAACGTCTTGGTCTCGGTGATTGAGAAATACAATCTCCAGCAGTTCGACCAGCAGGTGCTCAGCCAGCAGGCTGCCATAGTCAATGAGCAAAAGCAAGAATACTCCTTCCCATTGAAGCGCAGCGAGTTCCTTTTGGTTACTTCGCCTTTCGGCATGCGCCAGGATCCCCTCAACCCCAATCAGCAGCAGATGCATCGAGGCATCGACATCAAGTGCGATTCCGAGGCTGTGCTTGCCACTGAGAGTGGCGGAAAGGTTGTGGCAGCGAACCGTAATGCTTCTGATGCTGGCGGCAAGAGCGTGACTATAGAATATCAGCGCGAAGACGGCTCAAAGGTGCGGGCTACCTGCATGCACCTTAGCGAGGTAGCCGTAAGCGTCGGCCAGACAGTAAGCGCTGGAGAGAGAATTGGCGTGTCGGGCAACACAGGCAGCCGCACCACTGGCCCGCATCTTCACTTCGAGGTTGCCCAGATTTCGCCCGAGGGGAAGAAGCGCGATATGGATCCAGCCTCATATCTGGCTGAAATATCTCAGAAAGGCGGCATATCGCTGGCTCTGATGCACGATGGCGCAGACCTTATGGCGAAGTACAAGACGCAAGATGACAATATGCTGGCGCAAGAAGATGCCTTGGACCAGGTTGGCGAAATGTCGCCAGACGAGTGGATGAAGAAACTGCTATCGTCAGAGGACAGCGGAATGGCGCTTGGCAACGCCAGTGACCCGGTGGTAGAGATGGCTGTGGCCATGTTCTCATCGCTGATGCTGCTCGCAGTGCAGATTGACGGCATGGATGAAGAAGAGCAGATGGCTGCTGCCTACGATGGGGCCGAAGATCGCAAAGTTGATGTGAGCGCATTGGTGCCAGGCTTTGAAGACTGCTCCATCCATTTGAAGGATGGCATGAAGCCTCTGCTCGTGGCAAAGGAGAATGGCGCTGAATATAGCATAGAGTTGGGCAACTCTGAGATGAACCGCCTCAGCCTGGCATTGGCTGACGCCAATCTTACTCAGGAGCAGAAGCAGCACCGAGTGTCAGCCGTGCTCAATTCTGCGCTTGCCTCTAACAGAATGGCCCAGTCTTACGAAATGGCGATGGCACAGAGCCAGAGCGAGAATCAAGGGCTTCATTACAAATAACATATCTTAATCTTAGAAAAGCTATGATTAAAGCACAAGCAAAAATCGTGGGCGAGATTGCGCAGGGCGCAGTCGTTCGCCAAACAAAGGACGGAGGCGAGTTCCTCAGCTTCCTTGTCAAGACTGTTGTGCCACCTGCCCGCAAGGTTGGCGAGGGGCTGACTGTGTTCGTGTCGGTGACTACCGATGGCACCAGTGACGATGCGGCCATGTATGCCGCTGGCATGCGCATCGAGGCCGAGGGCGTGCTCTCGTTCCGCAAGTCGGCCAATCGTCTTTTCCTCAACTTCAAGGCTCAGGCTGTTTCAGCCTCCGATGCCGAGGATAAGATCGAGGGCGTGTTGGAGTTCAAAGGCACTGTTGGCAAGGACATCGAGTCAAAGCTCTCACCAAAGGGAGTGAAATATTTCTCGTTCTCGGCTTTCTCCACTGAGAAAATCGGTGAGGAGTTTCAGTTTGCCTGGGTGCGCTTCGTCAAGTTCGATGCCGACGCGCCTGAGTTTCTGGTGCCCAAGGCTAAGGTGGAGGCCAAAGGTGTGCTGGAGGTGACTGGCTACAATGCTTCGGTGTCGCTCTCGTGCCGTCTTGACGAGGTAAAGCCTTGGGAGCGTCAGCCATTCGTGGCTGGCAATGACAGCAATGGCGTTGACAACTCAATGCCGTTCTGAGCATGGCTTACTACAAGCGACCCGCAAATGGCACTCCCTCGGCTGAGGACAGGGCCATGGACAAGTTCACAGAGCTGATTATCGACCGCATCAAGGAGATACAAGGCGACTGGGAGAAGCCGTGGCTCAGTCCTGGCGCCCAGCATTATCCTGTCAATCTCGATGGCCGCAAGTACTGCTCCACCAATGCGCTGGTGCTTATGCTGCAGGCTGACAAGGAGGGGTATGAGATACCGGTGTGGGCCACTTTCAACCGCATCATCGGTCTCAATTACAAAAAGGAGAAGGATGGCTCCAAGAGCCAGCTGCTCGATGATGATGGCAATCCGCTGCCCACTGTTGGCGTTATGAAAGGCCAGAAGTCGATGCCGGTGTTCTTGATGACGTTCACCGTAATCAACAAGGAGACCAAGGAGAAGATTTCCTATGAGGAATACCGCAAGCTGGAGCGCGAGGAGCAACAGAAGTACAACGTCTATCCGAAGAACCAGGTGTTCAACGTCTTCAATGTGGCTGCCCAGACCAACATCAAGGAGGTTCGCCCAGAGTTGTACGAGAAGTTGGCTCGACAGGCGCAGGGGGCTATGGTGCAGCCAGAGGACGGCGAGCAGTTCCACCTGCCGCTCTATGACGAGATGCTGAAAAAGCAGCTGTGGTATTGCCCGATACAGCTGACCCGGGAGGATGCCTGTTATTACTCGATAACCCAAGACAAGGTGTTTATGACTGACCAGAAGTACTTCAAGGATGGCGAAAGCTTCATCAGCACGCTCAACCACGAGTGCATTCACAGCCTCGGGGCTGCTTCGCGTCTGAACCGTTTCAAGGAGGGCACCAAGTTCGGCGATGATGCCTACAGTGCCGAAGAGCTGACTGCGGAGCTGGGCTCAGCCTTGGTTAGCAGCCGATTGGGCATAACAAAGCACATCAAGGATGACAGTGCCGCTTATCTGAAAAACTGGCTTGACCACTTGCAGAAAGAGCCCGAGTTCTTGAAGACCGTGCTGGGTGATGTCAAGAAAGCCGTTTGGATGATGACTGCGCGCCTCGACCGGATTCAGGCTCAGATTGACGACTACCAAAAGATTCCGGGCAACGAGAAAGCCTATCCCGACATCTACGACATGGACTATGATGGCGAGGTCATGGAACTCGCCCATTCAGAGCGTCCATTTGAACTCACCGATGGCGAAGCACCCTTCAAATCCCGCGCCCGCCGCTAACCAAACAAGGATACTGGTATAATCTTTATGGCATGTTTTAACTGAACGAATGCTGTGTCGATATATGCTTGTATCCTTGTTACTTATTTAAGCTACTATAATCTGAGATAATCGGGAAGCGTTCTCATTATCTTATCTTCAGAACACTTATTGTCTCCACGTTTTTCTAATTTCTCCTCAGCTCCATCTACTGCTTCAGCAAATGTCAGAGGTGCTATTTCACTAATCTTTGTTTCCCTATCAAGAATTTCATCACGTCGTTTAACGGCATTTTGATAATCGCATGTATTCGCTTTTATGTCGGTTAGAAGACATTCATAGTCAATGTAGATACGCTTAATATTTGCTCCTACTTCAATATTTTTTTGAATTTTTTCACCATATGACAGGTTCTTATTGCATGATATGAAAATTGTTCCAACCAAGCTTAAGCCTGCTGAAACAAAGGTGACACAGCTTGCCTCTACTCCAAAGATCTGCAAGGAGCCACTTATGGTAGCTATAGCGGTAGAAATGCTTGTCGCTATGATTGCTATGATATTTAGAATGTTATTGCGCTTATGATATTTTTCAGCTTGGGTATATTGAATCTTATATGTGTACTCAGCCCTCCACCGCAATTCTGCAATTTGAAGATAAAGTTGTTTCAAAGATTGATCCATAACGAGTTTCTATTTTGTTGGCCATCCATGTTCTTCCCCAGGCCATGGCTCTATCCCATATTTCAGGACATGGCTTTGCCAATAGAAATGAGAAGTCAGATGATTAAAGAATTGTGGAATAAAATTTTTGTTTCCATAGACCTCAGATATCTTATCAGGTCTGATAAGACATTGCAGTCCGTTATCATAAGTATGAAGGTCCATTAAGGATCTATTTAGGATTTTAGATGCACGTAGGATTCTACCTCCGATTTCATACACGTCGGGCAACTCCCCATAATCTCTCGGTTTTAAATCTATTGATATGTAATACGAGTCAATTATGCGGCACTTGTTATAGGTCGCGTCGAAATGGAATTGTCCGTTTAGGAGCTTATATAGGGGGAAGAAACGTAGTGTTGGATATTGTTTTCTAATCCATGCTTCTTCCCCTTTTGAGAGAATCGGAGGTATAATTGGCCTCATTCCCCTGAATACCATGGTCTCGCTGGATTGACGATTGGTTGGGATTTGGATTCTGTAGCCGAGTTCTTTTTGGCCAGAGGAAAATCATTGCCAAAAATCTTGCGCCATTCTTGTGAGGCCTCAATCATTTTACCTTCTTTGGCAACTTCTTCGGCTTTTACCGCACGATTCTTGGCAGTAGTAATTTGAGACTTGAAATCTTGAAGATGCGATGGCGTATGGTTTTCAAGATAAGTGAAAAAGTTGATGAGTAAGGTGTCGTAGTTCTCAGAGGAAACTTCATTGTTATAGGCGTCATTAAAGAACGCAATGACGTCATTCATGACACAATATGACTTATATGTCAATGTAGAGGTATTCTTTACCCACTTCTTGAGCATCTGAACTAAACCGCGTGTCTTTCCATGAGTCGCATTATTGGATTCAGAGAAAGAGTCGAGTTCGGCTCTTGGATCAAACACTTCCCATGATCCCCCATTTGAAGTATTTGGAATTTTGAATGTGCCATCTTCGAGCTCTAACCCAGGAAGCAGTTCAACGTTGAAGTGCCCCTCGGAGAACTCTACCAAGACAACCTTGCCCCAAGCCGCAATATGATCTGTGGTTGTATAGGTGTCTTTCAGAATAGAACGAATCTTTTGCAACATGCCAGATGGATTATCCTGGTAGTTAGTGTATGTATCCTCATCAATTTTGAAGAGGACATCAACATCCTGCATTTTATCCATAGGACCAACGAGTGTACAAGTTTTGTACGAACCAAACAGAAATTTGGTCGATCTCGAATACTTGGTTGCATAGAATGATTTGTGAAGGGTTTCACACACGCCATCATGCTTGGTCTGCGCATCATCCCGTTGTTTTGCAGTTATCTGAATAGCATCCAGAAAACTATTGAAGAGAGTGGTTGTGGTCTCCATGTATTGTTGCCCTGCCTTTTCAGGGGTTCTTTGAATGGTTTATAAAAGAATCACAAATATTGTACCAAAAGCAAAACATTGACAAATTCAATGCCTTGTCAAAAAGCGAAAACTGACATAATGTCATATGTCTTACTCTTGCATTGTCATTAGTTTGTCTGCAAAGGTAATGGTATTCTTTTGTTGTAAAAGTTTATTTTCAAAAATTGTAAATATATTTCCTCCTTAATTTTGTCTATTTTATTTTTTTTCGTATCTTTGCCAAAAAATAAAATAGGACAGATGGTAGAAGTACAGCGCACCGATTATATCAAAAAGTTAAAGGGAAAGAGGCACAATGGTTTGGTGAAGATTATCACAGGCGTTCGTCGCTCAGGCAAGTCATATCTCCTTTTCAAATTATTCAAGCGATTTCTCCTCAATGAAGGTGTGAATGAATCCCATATCATCAGTGTGCAGTTAGATGATTTCGGATATCGTAGGCTCCATGACCCGGAAGCATTATATAACTTTCTGACAGATGCAATTAAGGATGAGGAACCATATTATATTCTTCTTGATGAAATTCAGATGGTTAAAAATTTTGAGAGCGTTCTGAATGGTCTGCTGCATAAGCCTAATGTTGACTTGTATGTAACAGGTAGCAATTCCAAATTCCTGTCATCGGACATTGTAACTGAGTTTAGAGGGCGAGGTGATGAGATAAGGATGTATCCCTTCTCTTTTGCTGAAGTTTACGGAGTGCTTGGTGGAGACAAATGGGATGCATGGAGCCAATATCTCCGTTACGGTGGCATGCCGCAGGTATTGAATATGGCGTCGGCTCAGGAGAAGGAAGAATATCTGAAAAATCTATTTTCTCAGGTTTATCTCACTGACATAATCAATCGATACAATCTTCGTGGCAATGGCGACATGGAAGCTGTGGCCAATGTTCTGTCATCCTCAGTAGGCTCGCTTACAAACCCTAAGCGCATCAGCGACACATTCCAGTCATCTGGCATCTCTCGCGTGTCTCAGCCCACGATATCAATCTACATAGGATATCTTGAAGATGCTTTCTTGATATCTAAAGCCATGCGCTTTGACGTAAAAGGTCGCAACTACATTGGGACTCCTGCAAAATATTACTTGGTGGATGTGGGATTACGTAATGCGCGCCTCAACTTCCGACAGCAAGATGAGTCTCACCTGATGGAGAATGTCATCTACAACGAATTGCTCCGAAGGGGTTATTCTGTTGATGTTGGTGTTGTAGAGCTTAATGCGCGAAGCGATAATGGGAAGATAAAGAAAATGCAGTTAGAGGTGGATTTCGTAGTCAATTCAGGCAGTAAACGCTATTATATTCAATCAGCCCTGGTAATGCCCACAGAAGAAAAACGTATGCAAGAACGTCGTTCTTTACTGCACATCAATGACTCTTTTAAGAAGATAATAATACAGAAAAGCCAAATGGAACCGTGGTATGACGATGAGGGCATTTGGCATTTGTCATTGATGGATTTCCTTTTGGATCCACAAATATTGGGTAGTTGAATAAGCAAATCGTAGATTCAATTTCTAAATGCAACTTTTCTGTAGCATCTCGTAGAACACTTC
>CAZRYC010000047.1:0-21744 GCA_964604175.1 uncultured Bacteroides sp. | reverse complement strand
ATTCTGGGGCTTTATTTTTTGTCCAAAAAGTTGCATTTACTATTAGAACTTAATGATTTTTTATTCCATAAGCTTGCGATAGCGGCGCCGTGGAGGCTCTTTGCCTCCATTCTGCATTTTCTTGTATTCTTCGTAATCGCTGTAGGAGCCTTCGTAAAAGACCACCTTCCCATCGCCCTCAAAAGAGAGAATATGAGTGCAGATGCGGTCCAAGAACCAGCGGTCGTGGCTTACTACCACGGCGCAGCCGGCAAAGTCCTCAAGGCCTTCTTCCAAGGCCCGCAAAGTGTTCACATCGATATCGTTGGTGGGCTCATCAAGCAGCAGCACATTGCCCTCTTCTTTCAGGGCCATTGCCAAGTGCAAGCGATTGCGCTCGCCACCCGATAGCACCCCGATTTTTTTCTCTTGGTCGGCTCCTGTGAAATTGAATTTCGACAGATAGGCTCGTGCATTGACATCCCTGCCCCCCATGCGGAAACTCTCCACACCTTGTGAAATCACCTCGTACACAGTGCGCTCGGGCAGCAGGTCATGGTGGCGCTGGTCCACATAGGCAATCTTCACAGTCTCGCCCACCTCGAAAGTGCCCGCATCGGCTTTCTCTTGCCCCATGATCAGGCGGAAAAGGGTGGTCTTGCCGGCACCGTTGGGGCCGATTACTCCCACAATGCCGTTGGGAGGCAACATAAAGTCGAGATTTTCGAACAGCTTCTTGTGGCCAAAGCTCTTGGCTAAGCCGTGGGCTTCGATTACCTTATTGCCCAGGCGCGGGCCATTAGGTATGAATATCTCCAGCTTTTCCTCCTTTTGCTTCTGATCTTCATTAAGAAGCTTGTCGTAGCTGTTGAGGCGAGCCTTGCCCTTGGCTTGGCGGGCCTTGGGGGCCATGCGCACCCATTCGAGCTCGCGCTCCAGGGTCTTGCGGCGTTTGCTGGCCTGCTTCTCTTCCATGGCCATGCGCTTGGTCTTCTGGTCAAGCCAAGACGAGTAGTTGCCTTTCCAGGGAATTCCTTCGCCACGGTCGAGCTCGAGGATCCAGCCGGCTACATGATCCAGGAAGTAGCGGTCGTGGGTGATGGCGATCACAGTGCCGGGATATTGCTGCAGATGCTGCTCCAGCCAGTCGATGCTCTCGGCATCGAGGTGGTTGGTGGGCTCATCGAGCAGCAGCACGTCGGGCTGCTGCAGGAGCAACCGAATCAGGGCCACGCGGCGGCGCTCGCCACCGCTGAGGGTGCTCACCGGCTGGTCATCGGGCGGGCACTGGAGGGCATCCATGGCGCGCTCGAGCTTGCTGTCGATGTTCCACGCATCGGCTGCATCAAGCTTGTCCTGCAGCTCTGCCTGCTTGGCCAGCAGCGCGTCGAAGTCGGCATCCGGGTCGGCAAAGGCGGCGTTTACGGCATCGTACTCGGCGAGCATATCCATGATGGGCTTTACGCCTTCGCGCACCACCTCGATCACGGTCTTGTCGGGATCGAGTTTGGGCTCTTGCTCCAGGTAGCCCACAGAGTATCCCGGGGAGAATACCACCTCGCCCTGGATGTCTTTGTCTATCCCGGCGATTATTTTGAGCAGTGATGATTTGCCGCTGCCGTTGAGGCCTATGATTCCTATCTTGGCGCCATAGAAGAACGACAGGTATATATTCTTAAGTACTTGTTTTTGGGGAGGGTAGGTCTTGGATACGCCTACCATCGAGAAAATAATCTTTTTATCGTCAGCCATGTTCTGGGATTTGGGATTTGGTTTTTTGGGGATTAGGGATTTGGAATAACCTAAACCCAATTATCGTTTCCTGGGAGCGTAGCGCACGGGGTAGTCGCAGCGGGTGCGCCCTGAGGCAATGTCATTGAGCTTGGACTTGTCCATCAAGCGGCGCGCGGCTGATACATGATCCATATACACTTTGCCCTCTAAGTGATCACACTCATGCTGGATGATGCGGCTCAAGAAGCCAGAGAACTCCTGCTCATGCTCCTTCCACTCGCGGTCGAGCCACTTCAGGCGAATGTGCTCCACACGCTTGACCTCTTCGCTGAGGCCTGGCAGGCTCAGGCAGCCTTCGCCTCGGCCTATCTTTTCGCCTTCAAGCACTTCAAGCTCTGGATTGATGAGGCACAGTTTCGAGTCGGCACACTCAGGAAAGTCTTTCTCCAGAGCAGTGCCGTCGAGCACCACCAAGCGAATGTTGCGGCCTATCTGTGGAGCGGCGAGACCGACGCCCTCGCTGAAGTACATGGTTTCGAACATATCATCGATGAGCTGCTGCAGCCCCTCGTAGTCCTGAGGCACAGGCGTTGACACTTTTCTGAGCACTGGATGCCCATAGAGGTAGATAGGTAATTTCACGGATTCTTGCGGTTTATGGTTTTCGTGATTGCAGGTAGTCGTTGAGGATAATAGCGGCGGAGATTCGGTCCACGAGGGCTTTGTCCTGTCGGGCAGATTTTTTCAGGCCTCCCTCGAGCATGCTCTGGTGAGCCAAAGCTGAGGTGAAGCGCTCGTCGTAGAAGATGATTTCCATCTGGGGCAGTGCTTTGCGCAGCTGCGCCACAGCTGGCGAGATCCATTGCTGGCTTTCGCTTGGTTCTCCGCGCAAGGTGGTGGGCTTCCCTATGATAATGGCATCCACAGGCTCTTTGTCGCAGTATGCTTTCACCCAGGGTATCAGATCGCAAGCGCGCACAGTATCGAGCGCGTTAGCGGCAATCTGCAGGGTGTCGGTCACCGCGATGCCGCAGCGCTTGCGGCCGTAGTCAATAGCCAATAGGCGGCCCATGAAGGAGTGATTGTGAGAGATACGAATTGACGAGAGACACGAAACCCGTATCTCTCGTCAATTCGTATCTCTCGTCTATATTTGTCTATAGATGGATTATTTGAGGGCGTCCTTTACGGCGTCGTTGGGGACCATTTCCTCTTTGAAGACGTAAGCGCCAGTCTTCGGGCTCTTCACCATCTTGATAACCTTGCTGTAGGTACGGCCCTCGCCTTTCTGCAGAGAGGCCACAGTTTTCTTTGCCATATCTCAGTGTAGTATTATTTGATTTCTTTATGTACGGTTACGCGCTTGAGGATGGGATTGTACTTCTTGAGTTCCAGGCGCTCAGGATGATTCTTGCGGTTCTTAGTGGTGATATAGCGCGATGTGCCAGGCATGCCGCTGGCCTTATGTTCGGTGCATTCGAGGATCACCTGTACTCGATTGCCTTTAGCTTTCTTTGCCATCTTATTTAAAATCCAATGAATTTAATATCTTTTTCAGTGAGGTATCCGCGCTCGGCAGCTTGGCGCATAGCAGCGTCGAGGCCCAGCTTGTTGATGGTGCGCAGGCCGGCAGCAGAAATGGTGAGGCTAATCCATACGCCCTGCTCTACCCAGTAGAACTTCTTGTTGAACAGGTTGACATTGAATTTGCGCTTGGTGTGGCGCTTAGAGTGCGACACATTGCAACCGGTGATCGCCTTCTTGCCTGTAATCTGACAAATCTTTGACATGGCTGTTGTGGTTTATCTTATTTTATTGTATTAATGACAAGCGTTGCGAGGGCGCAGCCACTGCTCATATTACCCGCAGGCGCATCACTTCCCGGGGCTTTTCTGGGCCTACCCTACAAAACGGAGTGCAAATTAAGCGATTTTTTTTGACATGACCAAATTTTTGCCTCAAAAATGGCCCAAATTTTGGTTTTTGCAATTTTTTTGGCCTAAATTGTAAGATTTCTATAAGATTTATATTGTTGTTTCAAAAATAATTACGATATTTGCACCACGAAATTGCGCAGCGCCCCCAGCAGGCGCTCTTTTTCAGTGATTATCATACATTAATATATAACTATAATTACATAATTTTAAAGAAATCATGACAAAAGCCGACATCGTCAACGAGATTTCTCGTGCCACTGGCTTGGAGCGCGCTCATGTGCTCGAGACCATCGAGAAGTTCATGGAAGTAGTCAAGGACTCCCTGGCTCACAACGAAAACGTATATCTTCGCGGTTTTGGCAGCTTCATCGTGAAGACCCGCAGCGAAAAGACTGCTCGCAACATCACCAAGAACACCACCATCATCATCCCCGAGCACAAGATCCCAGCTTTCAAGCCCTCAAAGGCTTTCATGGCTGAGGTAAAATAAATTATATATATTGTCCAACCTTAAACTACAGCTAAAATGCCCAGCGGTAAGAAAAGAAAAGGCCACAAGATGGCTACCCACAAGCGCAAGAAGCGTCTGAGAAAGAATCGCCATAAGAAGAAGTAAGCCCAGAGGGGCCTTTCTCCCTTGTCGATTCCTATCAGCTGGCCAGAGGGCCAGTATATTTCGACATCATTGGGCAATCTGCTCTCCGGACACATTCATCATGGCTGCCCGGGTGCGGTTGCTCTTTGTTTTAATTGTACCAAGTAATGAAAAGCGATCTTATTGTCGACATCCAACCCAAGGAGGCATCTATTGCCCTCTTGGAGGACGGCCGCCTGGTTTCGCTCCAGAAAGAGAGCCGAAATCTCGCTTACGCCGTGGGCGACATCTACCTGGCCAAGGTCAAGAGACTCATGCCGGGGCTGAATGCCGCATTCGTGAATGTGGGCTACGAAAAGGACGCTTTCCTGCACTACTTGGATCTTGGCTCCCATTTTTCCACTTACAGCCAGTACCTCGCCGAGGTGCTCAATCCCGAAGCATCCGGGTCGCCGCAGCCGATTTCTAAAATCAAGATGCTGCCCGACATCGACAAGCACGGCGCCATAGCCGATGTGCTCTCTCCTGGCCAGCAACTCCTGGTACAAATCGTCAAAGAGCCCATCTCTACAAAAGGCCCGCGCCTTACTACAGAGCTTTCATTCACTGGCAGATACATGGTGCTAATCCCCTTTGCTGACAAGATCTCTATCTCACAGAAGATCAAAAGCACCGAGGAGAAAGTGCGCCTGCGCCAACTGATAGCTTCAATAAAGCCAAAGAATTTCGGTGTAATCGTGCGCACCTCCGCCGAAGGCAAAGGGGCCGCCGAACTTAACCGCGAAATGACTACCCTGCGCTCTTGCTGGGAAAAAACTATTGAGAAAGCTCGCCATGCCTCAGCCCCGGCCCTGATCTTCGAAGAGGAAAGCCGCATCGAGGGTGTAATACGCGATGTATTCACCCCGGATTTTGAGAACATTTATGTCAACGACGCCGACACCCACGCCCAGATTGAGAAGTATCTCTCTCTGATCGCTCCCGAGAAAAGGGATATCGTGAAGATCTACAGTGAAGATGTCCCTATTTTTGATCATTTCAATATCACAAAGCAGATCAAATCGGCTTTCGGAAAGACTGTATCGTTCAAATCCGGCGCTTATCTCATTATCGAGCACACTGAGGCCCTGCATGTAATCGATGTAAACTCCGGCAACCACTCCAAGGCTGCCCCGGATCAGGAAAGCAACGCACTCGAGGTCAACCTCAGAGCTGCCGATGAAATAGCCCGGCAGCTGCGCCTCAGAGATATGGGCGGCATCATTGTGATCGACTTCATTGACATGAACAAGCCAGAGCATCGCCAGACTCTGTTCGAGCACATGCGCGAAGTGATGGCTAACGATCGAGCCCGCCATAATATCTTGCCTCTGAGCAAATTCGGCCTGATGCAAATCACTCGCCAGAGAGTGCGCCCGGCTCTGGACATTGTCACCACAGAGACATGCCCATCCTGCTTCGGCAAGGGCGAGGTGCAGCCATCGCTGCTGTTCACTGACACTCTCTACAGCAAGCTGCGCTATGTGGTGCAGGAGCTGAATGTGAAGAATTTCCGCATGTATGTGCACCCTTATGTGGATGCTTACATCAAGAAAGGCTGGTTCGGCTCGCTTTACGGCCAGTGGCGCCGCTCCCTGGGCCACAAGTTCAAGATTGTGGCTGACCAGAGCTTAGCGATGCTTCAGTACAGAGTAATCGATGCGCAAGGCAACGAACTGGACCTGAAAGAGGAGATTGACACAGCCTCATCGTCTACTGACAAGAAAAAGAACAAAGCCAAGAACCGAGGCAGCCAGGAAGGCGAAGCCTGACACGGTCCCACCCATTTATAAGATTTGGGATTTAGGATTAGATAATCCTAAATCCCAAATCTTATAATATATAGGTGTGCTTTCCGGTGAGCTGGCATCCTATGCTTGCTTTGAAGCGGCAGAGCCCAGAGAATGGCACGCCGCGCTGCGAGGCAGGCCCGATGTCTATAAGTGAATAATGCATGTCATGGTAGTATTCAAAAAGATACATAGGCAGCAGATTCATGGGCCTAAGCTGGCTATACCCTGGCGCATCGCCCCAATATATCACCTGCGCTATCCCTGGGACCACATCATATACCAAGGCTGCAGCCACATCCTTGTCTTCTATTGTGAGAAGAAAGCACCGGGCATCTATTGGGCCAGAAGGGGCTATTGTGGCGCGCACTTGCTCTATGCTCATAGCAAGGGCATAGCCATGGCTCTCACGGTTGGCAGCAATCACAGCGTAAGCGCGCTCCAGTGGAGCGTCAATGTAAAAGTCAAAGGGGGCTTTTAGGGCTTGATAACAATGGTTGCGTGCGCTGCGGTCCAGGAATTGCGCATAACGAGGAGCCTGCTCCAATGGATAATGATAGTTATAGTCAGTCCACTGTCGTTGAGCCATGTTGCCTAATACCACCTCGTATGGCAGGATTAAGCGGGGAGCGTATAGGGCTGGGGGCAAGGTGAGCTCCAAGGGGGCTTGCAGGGTGTCGGCCAGCTCTGTAAAGAAGTCGTAGATTCTCTCCGGGCTTTGAGGCTGATTGCATGCGGGCATGGAGAAAGGGGCAGAGAAAGGGGCGCGCCACTGCTCGCCGTTCCAGCCCAAGGTGATGCCCAAGCGTGGCTTCTCGTGCTCGTCATAGCCTATGAAGCGGCGTACGGCTTGGACTTTGTGGGCGTTGAGATGAATGAAGGCTTGGCTCTCATAAGCGGTGGCTGGGCTTGGGAAAGCCTTGTAGAAATCGTCCGCCGTGACCAAGCGCACTAACATAGCGCCTCCTTTCCCTGGCGCACCACCTGGGGGTCGCTGCTGTCGAGGCAGTCAACCACAGTCGATGGCACAGTGCCACCCTCGCCACCGTCGATGATCATGGCCGCGATGGATTCGTATTCCATCTCTAAAGCTTCGGGGTTGGCTGCCTCTTCCGGAGCATCGGGCTTGACAGTCACCGAGGCTGAGAGGATGGGATTGCCTAAAGCTGCGGCAAGAGCTTGGGCTATGGGATTGTCGGGTATGCGGATGCCTACTGTGCGGCGCCCTTTGAAGACCTTTGGCAGAGTGGTGGCTGCCGGCAGGATAAAAGTGAAGGGGCCCGGAGCATTGCGCTTGATCAGGGCGAAGGCGCGATTGTCAATGCGCGCGTATTCGGCTGCCATGCTGATATCGGCACATACCACCGATAGCAACTGCTTTGCCGGATTGATGCCCTTGATGGCGCACAGGCGCTCGATGGCGCGATTGTCCAGCGCATTGCACCCTAAAGCGTAGAGCGAATCCGTGGGGTAAATGATAATCTTGCCATCGCGCAGGGCTTGGGCTGCCTGCTCTATGGCGCGCTCGTTGATCGATGAGGGATAGATAGTCACATAATCCATAACAGCACAAAATTACTAATAATTTTACATATTTTTGGTAATTAGGCAAATAAAAAAATTTAGTGTTAAAAATTTTGTGACTTGACCAAATTTCGTTACCTTTGCCATCTAATTAAATATCGAAATCATTAACAATACTACACATGGAAATTGTAGGAAAAATAATCCTTGCTCTGCCTGAGGTGTCAGGCGTAAGCCAGAGTTCTGGCAAACCTTGGAAGAAGCGCGAATATGTGCTCGAAACTATGGAAACATACCCCAAGAAAGTGTTCTTTGATTTCTTTGGCGATCGCGCCGACCAGTATCCTCTGCAGGTAGGCCAGGAAATCAAGCTGAGCTTTGACATCGACAGCCGCGAGTACAATGGCCGCTGGTTCGTAGGAATCCGTGCCTGGAAGGCTGAGGCCCCCAATGCCGCCCCGATCGCACCTCCCGCAGCAGGCGCTCCCGCATTTGCTCAGCCGGCTGCTCCCGCTTATGCCCAGCCGGCAGCCGCTCCCGCTCCGGCTCCCGGAGCTGTGCCTCCGCCTGCTATGCCGGCTGCTGGAGCTACCGACGATCTCCCCTTCTAAAACCCTTTCCCCTCTCCATTTGTTAAGAATAACATCATAAATTTATCGACTATGGGACAGAAAGCTCTGCTGATGATCCTCGATGGATGGGGAATCGGCAATAAGTCAAAAGGCGACGTAATATACAATACTCCCACTCCCTACTGGGATTATCTCCTCGCAAACTATCCCCACTCGCAGCTCCAGGCAAGCGGTGAGAATGTGGGCTTGCCCGACGGACAGATGGGAAACAGCGAAGTGGGCCATCTCAATATCGGCGCTGGCCGCATCGTGTACCAAGATCTGGTGAAAATCAACAAGGCTATCGCTGACGGCTCCATCCTGGAGAATGCTCAGATTAAGAATGCTTTTGAGTACGCGCAGAAGACTGGCAAGGCCATGCACTTCATGGGTCTCACAAGCAATGGCGGCGTGCACTCTTCGTTCGACCATCTGTTCTCGCTCTGCGACATCGCTGCCCACTATGGCCTCAAGGATGTGTATCTCCACTGCTTTATGGATGGCCGCGACACCGACCCTCACAGCGGCAAGGGCTTCATAGCCCAGTTGCAGGAGCATTGCGACAAGTCGGCCGGCAAGATAGCCAGCATAATTGGCCGATACTATGCTATGGACCGCGACAAGCGATGGGAGCGCGTAAAGGTAGCCTATGACCTGCTCGTAAAGGGAGAGGGCAAGCAAGCTACAGATATGGTGGCTGCCGTGCAAGAAAGCTACGATGAGGATGTGACTGACGAATTTATCAAGCCTATCAACAATAGCTCCATTGATGGCACTATCAAGGAGGGCGATGTGGTCATCTTCTTCAACTACCGCAACGACCGAGCCAAGGAACTCACAATCGTGCTCACACAGCATGATATGCCGGAGGAGGGTATGCGCACCATACCAGATCTCCAGTACTATTGCATGACTCCATACGACGCTTCGTTCACCGGAGTGCACATCCTATTCGACAAGGAGAATGTGGACAATACTCTGGGCGAATACTTGAGCTCGCAGAATAAGAAGCAGCTCCATATCGCCGAGACAGAGAAATACGCCCATGTGACATTCTTCTTCAATGGCGGTCGCGAGGCTCCATACGATGGCGAGGATCGCATCCTGGTGCCAAGCCCCAAGGTGGCTACCTACGACCTTAAGCCTGAGATGAGCGCGTATGAGGTGAAAGACAAGTTGGTGGAGGCTATCAATACTAACAAGTACGATTTCATTGTGGTCAACTTCGCCAATGGCGACATGGTGGGCCATACTGGAGTATATACCGCAATCGAGCAGGCTGTGAAGGCAGTGGATGCTTGCGTCAATGCTGTAATCGAGGCTGTGAAGAAGAACGGCTACGAGGCCATCATCATCGCTGACCATGGCAATGCCGACAATGCTATCAATCCCGACGGCACTCCCAATACAGCCCATAGCCTAAATCCCGTGCCTTGCATCTATGTCACTACTGACAAGAATGCAAAGGTGGCCAATGGCATCTTGGCTGATGTGGCTCCCACAATCCTCCACATCATGGATTTGCCCCAGCCCAAGGAGATGACAGGCCACAACCTCATCACCGATTAGCGAGAATACGGTGAAGTATCTGCTGGGCATAAGCCATCTGTTGGCTCCGCGCACATGCTGCGTATGCGGCCAGGCTCTCAGCAGCAAAGAGGATGTGATGTGCTTGGGGTGCGAGATGGATCTCCCTCGCACAGGCCTGCATCGCTCATCATTCAATATCATACACCAGCGACTCGGTCACCACTGCAAGGTGGACCGAGCCGCTGGTTGGTTTTTCTACCGCAAGGGCTCTGATTATTCGCGCATGCTTGTGCATGCCAAGTATAATCAGTTGCCGGAACTGGCGCTTCGCTTGGGGCGCATGTGTGCGCAGGAGCTTTCGGCTGATGGCTTCTTTGAAGGGGTGGATATGCTGGTGCCCATGCCCATGCACTGGCTCAAGCGCTTGCGCCGAGGCTATAATCAGGCCCAGGAGGTGGCCATCGGCGTGAGCCGTGTCACTGGCTTGCCCGTGGCGAATGCGCTCGAGGCAGTGCGCAGCCACCATATACAGAGCCGGCAGGGCAGAGATGCCCGCTATTCCAACATTTCCGGCACCATGGCTGTGCCGGAGCCGGCAGCCCTCGCAGGCAAGCACATTATGCTTATCGACGATATCATCACCACCGGGGCCTCCATGTCCGAGGCCATCCGCGCCCTCCAGGCCAGCGGTGCCACCCCTCCCCGCATCAGCGTCCTCTCCCTGGGCCTCACCGCCCTGGCCTAATCGCCCCGCTAATCAGGGATAGGGGATATCGGCGCCTATCGCTCTATTGGTAGCCGATTTCTGTCACCCAAATCGCCAAAATTCTTGTCAAAAATTCCGGGAACCATTTAAATTAACAAAAATTAACTGGGGGGGGTAAAATGCTTGCGCAGTTTTTGTAAATTTGCATATCATTTGAAATTTTAAAGGGAGACTAACCAATCGTGCGCTCTCTGTACTCTCCTTAGCGAATTTGCCTTATAACTGCCTTGAAAGCTATATGCTCTCATAATCTGGGTATGATACTGCTGACAGCCATTGCGCTTGTCCTGACCGCTGCCTCCTGGGCTGCGGAGCATATCAGCCATGTATCTAACCTCGAGCGCGTCACTGATAGCGTGACAATCAAGATTTACTTCCCAATCAACAAGACGGAATACCGCCCCGACTACATGGGCAACGCCAAGCGCATACGATCCACCATTGACAGCATACGTGCCCTGAGCGCCGACACGGCTCTTCAGCCCATTGGAACCCTCTGCGTGCAAGGCTGGGCCTCGCCCGAGGGTCCCAGGAAGTTCAATTACTGGTTGGCGCAACACCGCGCCGAAAGGCTGGGTGAGATGCTCGGCGGGCTCTTGCCAACAGATGTGGAAATCATAGTATGCGAGGCAGGTATCCTGCCGCCTCCAGGACCCGATGCAGCGCCTATGAGCTACCCGGCCCTGCGCCACGCTACCGCCACAATCATATTCACTCGAGACTACAACCCGGAGGTGGACACTCAGTACATACAGGACAGCCATGACCTGGGTCTTGTGAGTCTTGATTGTCCTGAGAGTCTTGATTGTCCTGAGAGTCCTGATTGTCCTGAGGGTCCTGATTGTCTTGATTGTCCTGCCAGCCCTGAAATTGAGCCGGAATGGTACCGCTATCCATGGGCTGCGCTTCGCACCAATCTTCTGACCCCAGCCATGAGCATCGGAGCTGAGTTGCCGATAGGCAACCGATGGAGCGCGGCAGCCGACTGGAACTATCCCTGGGTCTGGCGCAACGGTAAGCACCGCAATTGCTTTGAGCTGAGCTTCCTCACCTTGGAGGGGCGCTACTGGCTGGGCCGGAACCACGAGCCAGGCGATGAAAACCGTGTAAACCGTCTGCTTGGTCACAGCATAGGAGCCTACGGAGCTTGGGGATACTACGACTTCGAGCACGACTGGCATGGCCACCAAGGACATTTCTGGAGCGCAGGCGTGGACTATCTTTGGGCGCGCTCTGCCTTCGGCGGAGCTCTGCACTTCGAATTCGAGATAGCTCTGGGATGGATTTACTCCAACTCCCAGCCTTACAATGTATATGAAAAGGGTGGTTGGCTTTACCGAGAGAAAGGCCATAAGAAGAACCTCAACTACTTCGGGCCCACTAAAGCGGCCATCAACTTGGTGGTGCCATTGTACCGAAAAGTCCGCAAACAATGACCCATAGCAGATGCGGCATATTATTCATGGCGTTGGCGGTGGTAACCATTACAGGATGTCGCCGAGAGCCTCTGCACGACCCAGAGGAGGCTGTGGAAGTGCGCATCGAGATAGACGTCGACCGAAATATCCTCTTCGAGGGCTTAGTGGGTGAACCAGAGATGATGGAGGCTGCCTTTATGCACCCCGCATCGGGTCTGCGCCAAGAGACTGTGCATACAGGCCCCACAGGAGGCACCCTGAAGCTTACTCCTGGAACATACGCTCTACTGGTCTATAACAATGATACGGAGAGCACTCTGCTTCGCAATATCAACAGCCGAGATGAAATCGAAGCTTACACCAATACTCTCGAGCTTGGCGTGCGCAACGCGTTCGCACGCTTAGTGGCCTCCTTGAAGTCAAAAGGCAATTATGATGCTCGAGCTGAACAGTATGAAGATGCGCCCATTGTGTTCGAGCCGGACCATCTGTTCACAGGCCGAGTGCGCACTGCCACGATACCTTCCACTTTAGCCCCAGGCGCAGTGCATGTAATCCATGTGGATGCCAGCACAGTGCTGGAGACTTATACACTGACTATAGGCCCGGTCACAGGAGGGCAGTACATAAAATCAGCCACCATTTTCCTCACCGGGCAGGTGCGAAGCAATTACATCGGCCGCGAAGAGAAATCACAGGAGGCGGCCACAATATACTTCCCAATTACCCTCAATGAGGCGCAGGATCACCTGTACACTGTGTTCCGCACCTTTGGCAAGCTGCCAGGTGCTGACAACCGGGTATTCCTCGATGTGGAAATCATTACTGATGACGACCAAGTAATCGAAGACCAGTGGGATGTGACCGAACAGTTCGAGCGCGATGATGGCGACAAGGAGAAGAATCACCAGATCGACATAGAGATTGCCCTGGATGTGCCGGCTCCCGATGGCGGAGGCTTCGAGCCCAAGGTCAATATATGGGATCCCGACACCACTCGCGTAGAATTGTAAAATGAAATTAATAACAAACCAAAAATATCAATGTCATGAAGAAAATCTTGATCATGGGGACAGCTGCCTTGGCGCTAACCGCTTGCACCAGTCAGGAGGATGTCTATAGCCCCACCTCCTCCGAAGCCCAGGAGATCGTTCTAACCAATCTCTCACTAAAATCCTCCCGCGCCATAGTGGAGGGCACAGCTCTTAAGTCAGGCACCGACAAATGGCTGCCGATGTATGTGTATGCCAATTATTTCGACGGTGGCTCTAATTACAGCAGCTATTTTAATGGTGGGGAACTGAAATTCGCTTATAGCACTACCGAGGAAAGCAAAGATATTTTTAAAGGGGAAAAGACCTATTACTATCCCCTTGCAGCCGCTGGCTCCAAGATGTGGTTTGCCGCCTATGCCACGGGCGGTTATGTAAAACCCACTGCCACTTGGAACACTACGGCCATCAATGCTGATTGGGCATCGCTTGCCTCAAACAGCACTAAGCTTTATGGCTTGACATTTTCGCCAGCCCTTGACGGCAAGGATGATATACTATACAGCGATGTGGCAGTGGCCGCTAAATTCCCGCCGGATAATGTGCCCGAATTGACATTCAGCCATTCTCAGGCTTGGCTGGTATTCAATATCAAAGCGAAGGATGCGGCCACCGTGACAGGCATCAAGGTCAAGAGCTTAAAGCTTGCTTCTTGCTATGTCACCGGTTCGGCCGAGGTGAAACTAAAAGACAATTCCGGCTCGCCAACCACCGAGCTGACCTGGGCCAATGGCACAGCATCAGAGCAGTATGTGATAGTCTCATCGTCAGGCAGCTATGAGAGCATATCCACCGCTACAGCAACCACGGGCAATATCTTGGTTCTACCGCAGAACAAGGTGAACTTCACTATCGAATATCAGATGCAAAATGGCATTTCTGGTGGCACGGCTGACACTACAACAAACCTCACCTACACCTATACCCATACTTCTGGAGAGAAGTGGGAAATGGGTAAGAAATATATTTATGATATCACCATTGGCCTGAATGAAATTACGCTGGCCGCTTCTGTGGCCAATTGGACTGATGGTGGCACCACTACCGTAGATCTGCCTCAGAGCGGCTCATAAGCCATCCTCATATAAGCCTCGTACAACCATTAATCACTTCGATTTTTGAAACGATTTCATGACATACAGCACACCCGCTTGGTGCCATGGCCCACATCCCTGATTTGGGCCTTGGCCCTCTGCGCCTGTGCCTCATCCGACCCTGACCACCCTACCGTGCCCGCAACCCCCACGCCCGCCCCAACCTCTGCCCCCGCCAACACCCCCATCGGTCTCCACGCCGGAGTAGGAGACCAAAGCAGAGCAAGGAATGTGTTGACAACAGACCACCTGAAAAATACTGAAGGCCATTTTGGTGTGTTTGCCGTTTTGACGGGTAATGATAATTTCACTTCAGATTCCAATTTAGATGATAAATGGTATCTTTATAATCATGAATTTGGTTCTTACGACGTAAGTGGCTCTGAAGTAGTGTGGCATGGCACCCCTGTAGTATATTGGCCACTTGGAGGAGAAAAACTCACTTTCTTTTGCTATGCTCCCTATGACACTGATTTAGAGCAAGTAATAGTGGCTAATAAAAATACAGGTAATATTTCAATCGATTATCGCCCTGATGATTCGAAAGTCCATAATCAGTTAGACTTTTGTATGGCCAAGCCTTTGAAAGATCAAATGTGGTCACCTTCATTGCAATTAGGTGTGACCTTTGAACATTGCTTGACTTATGTGAGATTTTTCGCAAGAGTTGAAAGAAAAGACTCTACTAAATATGACATTTACATAGATGAAGTAAAGCTTAATCATGTGGTAAGTCACCGCAATATTACATTTGATGACGAAGACTCATATAAGTGGAATTCTAATATTCCTATGGAGTATACCGATTATACTTTGAGCCGAGGTGGTGATGGCGATCAACTCCTCAATAAACCGCTCTACACCATTAATGATGAAGTAAAGACCGATCCAACAAAAGGAGTATATAAGTCATTGCAGAATTATGGCGGATACCTTTTTTTGATACCCCAGACACCTAAGGCGATGACACTTGATGTGACCATTAGTTATGTAACAAAGACTATTGGTGCTGATACTGGTGGCTCCGTGATGCGTACTGCAACCCTCAGTTGTGATATCCCTGAGGATAAAATATGGAATGCTGGACATGTAATTGAATATTATATCACTTATAAGGATAGTAGCATAAGTACCTTATCACTCGAATCCGAGGATGCTGGTAAAATGGACATATATAAATGGGAAAATCCAGAAATGGAGACTGAAAGTGAAACAATTCATATTGAATAGAGCCATGAACACATTAAGAATTTTGGCCATAGTTTGGATTCCTTTGGTAATCATAGGGTGTACAAGCAATTTGGAACCACAGCCATCAATAAGCGGTTCGAATGTAATGCTTTCTACTTCCATTAATACATCCCCCGATAGCCGAGCTGTAATCGCTACTTCGGATTTTAACAATGGGAATACAATCGGAATCTTTGTGTGTAAGGCTTCTGACGACGGAACTGTAGAAGAGACCTTTCCGGCTTATGCTGCCAAGCATCTTAATATTAGGGCTCTGATGCAACAAGTAGGTTGGCTATTTAACTATGAGGGTATGTCAGCCCAGACAAGCCAATTGATAATTAATCGTGACGAAGACAATCCTCATTATGCCAGGATATACGCATATTCACCGTGGCTTGCTTCAATGTCGAATCCTAAAGAAATTTCCTTTACACTTAAAAATTCTTTTGAGAATCAAGAAGATATAATGTGGGCAGAACAAAATTCGAGAAATACCAATTATTTCAATCCAGGTTATGATATCACTGCCAACAGAGTGGAAGATCAAGAAGAAACCATAAAGCTTAATTTCAGACATGCTCTTTCGTGCCTTAATCTAAAAATAAAAACAAAAACCGACAATCAAGCAAATGTAACTTTGACAAAAGTAAAAATATCCCGAGTGGAGAATGGCCCGCTGATGTTTTCGTCAGCAACTATGAATGCCATTGACGGATCACTCACTATGGGTGTCTCAACTGAGTCGTGGATAATTTCTGGAGACACGGGATATGGAGGTGTACAGATTGGAGCAGAGACGGATGTACCTATATTGCTAATACCGGTTAGCAACGCCAAAGGTTCAAATTCAGAAGGTAAAGCCTACCGTGTGGATATATATTTCAATGGGAGCGCAGAACCTCATGCAAGTTTTGACATTACTACAGCTATGCTAAAGCATAAGGATGAAGAGGTCTATGGATTTCAGCAAGGGAAACGATATACTTTCACGATCACTGTGGATGACTTCACCCATATCGATCGAGCCGTGATAGATGATTGGCAATCAGGTGATGAAATCAACATTAAGGTATGACAAAAATTTTCACATATATTTTATCCGCTGTTTTGATTTCGTTAGAAGCATGCTCTAATGAAGAAGATAATCCACAATCGAAGCAAGAAGAGGATAGCCAGGGCTTAGTAGGCATCACTCTATCTCGCGGTGAGACAAATAAGGTAGCACGTGATTATGGAGTATTTTTATATTTTTACCAAAACAATAGCGGTAAAGAAGATTCATTGCACCACACCTATCATTTTGGCAGCTATCATGCTGAGGCTGGATATAATCCTACTGCTACCTTGATTCCCTGGGATAATTCAAAAAATGAGAAGAATGTTTCAAAAGGGCTCTATGCCAAGGATGGAAGTTATTATATGGCTCTTACATCGCCGCCTAAAGCTCCCTCAGTCATTTCCAAAGAGGGAATAGATACGATTTATGGATTCAAAATAGATCGTTTTGTTGCAAATCAAGAGCCCTTATACATAAGCAAAGCTTTCCCAGTAACTATCTCAGGGCGTGGAGAAATAATAGATCATAATTACAAGGATGTAATCCACATAGATGATCATTCTGAGGATGGCTCCACTCTGCAGGATCCCCGAGCCAGAGTCAGATTTGTGTTCACTTGTGATTCCTTGGTGCTAAAGGCTTTTGTGGAAAAAGTCGAGCTACAAAATGTGGCCAATAGCGCTTGGTGGTATCCTATGTCAGGATCGTATCAGGATTGGACCATCGATAACCGTGGGACTGTTGTAGTATATGATGGGTCAGTGGATGAAGATGGCTCTGATGGTGGCATAATGCTGTCAAGCGATGAGGGTAATTCTCTTGAAATTCCCAAGAAAAAAAAGGTTGAATACACAGATGAAGATGGCAATGGGTGGATGTATATCTTAGCCCAAGATTTCTCCGAGTCTGACCCTATAACAGGAGATAAGCTGCATGTGTCACCGCATCTTAAAATCACTATGTACCGTAAAGCCCAAACGGATGACGATGATGATGCACTCAATCTGGGCTTTGACTTGAAGCCGATGCATGATTATGTGATTA
The DNA here is from genome assembly GCA_964604175.1 of uncultured Bacteroides sp. Taxonomy (GTDB): domain Bacteria; phylum Bacteroidota; class Bacteroidia; order Bacteroidales; family Muribaculaceae; genus CAG-873. Next base: position 4,341 of record CAZRYC010000047.1, on the reverse strand, counting down.
ATGTGAACATCATTACAGTATATGTGCATGTAGAAGTTACGGTTTCCAAATGGGAAGATGAGACCAGTACGGAAACTTTCGTGTACGAGCGCGAAGATGTCGAAGTAAAAGATCTCTCTGTAGAGAAATGGGAAGATGTGAACGAACAAACAGAAAATGTGGAAAAATAAGAATAAAACAATTATGAAGAGTAAACTCCAATATTATATTGCCATTCTGCTTATGGGACTCGTTTGTGCTTGCAATGATGATATGCCCGTGTCAGTGATTGGTGAAAATGGTGATTTAGTGGTCGATGGTGAGATTTTAGAGGTACCTCTGGATCTCACAGTGTCTGCTCAGATACCAGGCTCAGATTTATCGCGAGCAATTGATGATACCGGGACAGATGGAGAGAATACCAAAATACATGATTTATGGGTGTTGCAATATAGGGGTACAACCACGGATCCGTCATCAGCATTGATGGAGTATTATTACTATATAGAGGATTATTCTTCAAAGCAAACTGCCAAACTTGTAGGCTCGGCTGGCCCAAGCGTAATTGTGATTTTGGCGAATACTCACGCACCGAATATGACATGGACTCTTAATTCCACACTGACAGAACTGCAAAATAAGGGTGGTACAGTCACCAGCCAATCTGATTTATTTGTCAAAACAACCGCGGATGATGACACAAAGGATTATCCTGAGGATAATTCTTACGATATGTTGCTGAACTATGCGGCCGATTTTGCTGGGGGCATCAACAATGCCACAGAAATAAGCGGAACGCTAAAAAGAAATGTGGCAAGAATTGATGTGGATGTTAATGTGGGTACTGATGTCAATTTGATAATTGATGGCATAGGATTGTATCATGTGCCTAATTTATACAGGTTTTATACTGACCGTACTCTAACAGCCACTTATCCTTCAGGGGCCAAGTATGTAGATTTTGATGCTCCCACTGAGCAGAACTTGACTGCAGATGGCAAGACCCTTACAGCCAAATTTTATACAACTCCCAATTATCAAGGAGGAAGCGCTTTAGCTCGCAGTGCACGGTACAGTACTTCAAAAGAAAAACCATTGGAAGCTCCCGTAAATGCAACTTACTTAGTTGTGAAAACCCACTATACGGTTGGTAGTGATACTTACTATCGAGTATTCCAGTTTTATGTAGGAGCTGATGCTCAGGATTACAATGTAGAGCCCAACCATCGCTACAAGTACGAGATAAATTTAAATACCGACGAGATTGACATTCAGGATTATCGTGTACATGACTATGCGCCTCGTGATTTTACTCTGGATGCTGTGGATGAGCTTGCTAATTGTTATATCCTCAATCCACCAATGCAAAAAGGCGTGAGCCGAAAGTTTCGCATCCCAGTGGCTCGCGTGGACGAGTTTTGGGGATCAAGGAATGTATATAGTGAGGGCTATAATGTGATTACCGTTACTCCCCCTACTAATTCTAATTATGATGATTCTGGGTATAAATATGAAAATATACAAAGCAATTGTCTGGAGAAAACTAATGAATGGCAGGTGGAGGTGATTTGGAGCGATGTTAATCGCACTGTTGAAAATGCCGCTGGAGTATCCCCTCAATTTTCAATTACAAAAAGTACCGGGAAGGGATACAGAGATTATTTTGAGGTGGAAGTCCCTTACGGTACAGAAGCAAATGTTCTTGTGGGACTTCGCCGCAGCCCCGAGCAGCCCATACTCTGGAGCTGGCATTTGTGGATTACTTCCTACGATCCAGATATGGCCATAAATTATGATGCTGTAAATGGGAATCATCCAACAATGGGCGGTAATGTAAGTTACGGTACATATGGTAATTATTTCCACATGGATAGATTGTTGAGTTCTTTGACTTCGGGTTTTAGCGCTCCGCATGTGTTCTATCAATATGGGCGGAAGGATCCAATGCCAGGAGGCAATCTTGTAATTTACGATAAAGAAGGCAACATACTTTCCTCTAAAATTTCTAAGATAGCCTCTACTCACGAAAATTTAAAGGATAGTAACGGGAACAATATCGCAATGGAATATTCAATACAAAATCCCAATACCTTTATTACAGGTAATGGCTCGTGGTGTAATGATAATAAATATAACCTCAGTGTTTTTGACCAACAGGTCGTGTGGTTTGATCCTAATGTAAGGAGGGGTAACTATTATATTCAAAACAAACAAAAATCGATTTTTGATCCCTCGCCACTTGGATGGCGTTTGTCTCCAAGAACGACAACAAGTAGAATCAGTGGGTGGTCATACTGTTACAAGGCTGATGGAACTTGGGGTAGTGATAATGGTTATAATAGGCCTCATCTTCAGCTGTATGATTATGCGTATAGTCAGACGCACAGATATTGGGAGTGGTATTTAACAGGCGGTGCGTCTGCGGGAGAGCACTATCAAACTACAGGTGCTTCTGTACTTTGCGCCCAGATAAGATGACCAATTTGCCACGGTGCAGCATGGTTATCGGCGCAGGGTCGAGTAGTGGTCGGCCAAGGAGCGGAATGCTGATCGGCCACGGTGCGGCCGATCACGGGATGCGGGCTGACGCCAAGGCTGCCCCGGCGCCAGCCCGCATCCCGTGATGCTGGGGCATTGTCCCCGATCCCTGCTTGGAGGGGGCGTCGCTGCTGAGGCCTATCGGGGCACCTCTATGGGGGCGGCGAGGGCGATGGCCTCGGCGAGCTTGTTTAGGGCTAAGCATTGTTCGCGGCTGGGCTTGCGGAAGGCTGGGTCGTAATCCCAGGGGCAGAGAAGCAGCATTTCGCCTCGCGAGCAGGCATCGAATTTCTCTCCGCTGGGCTTGTAATATTGCGGGAAGCCATTGGCGAGCAGCACTATTGTTTTGTAGCCGCGGATGAGGGCTTCGCGCATCACCCAGCGTTCGCGTTCGGCTATGCCAGTGCCTATCAGTACGCCTCCGCGTTCGCCGCAGTTCATCCAGCCTGCGATCTTTTCCCTGTATTCTTCGTCATTGTCCCTGCGGTGCACGATGACTGGCGCTTTGTCGGGGATGGATAGCAGAAATCGGTTGCCTACTGAGTGGCAGATACTGCCGGCTATCGCAATATTGTGGCGGGCTATAAAGAGATCAGGGTGCTGCCGCTTTACTGCGAGGCGCCGCGGATTGTCATCGAGGTAGCGCTTCCATGCCTTTAGCTGAGTGCCGTTGAAGAGCAAGCGGTCGTTGTATCCAGCCTCAAAAAGCGCAGGGCCTGATTGTCCATGCATTTTCCAGGGAGCTTGATTGCAGCCCTTCTTGAAGCCAGAGATAATTTGGCCCAGATGGTGCTGGTTGCCAACTTTGAGGCGGATGATCATGTGGATGTGGTCAGGCATCGTGCAGTGCTTCCACACTTCGGCAAATGGGTAGTGGTAGCTGATCTTGGGGATGCATGAGTGGCGGATTTCTTGTGCCAGAGGGGAGTATTCGATGAAGGGGCGAGGATTGAGCAGCAGGGTTCCGAGCAAGGGCTCTCGGTTGGCGACCACCAGAGTGATCATATAAGTGCCGGGAGCGCTGTAATCGTGCCATGTGGCGCGCCTCTTGTGGCTGTGCTCGGTGGGAAGCCAATAGGGTGGCTTGTCGGCTATGGAATCAGGCATAATGATAGAATTAGTGATGGCAAAGATAGGGATAAATAATGGGATTTGCGGCATAAAGCAGCGCTTTAACCTATGCAAAATTTTATCGGCCACGGTGCGGGTGCTGATCGGCCACGGTGCGGCCGATAACCGGATGCGGGCTAACGCCAAGGCAGGCCTCGCGGCGCCAGCCCGCATCCGGTGATCGGGGGCATTGTCCCCGATTACGGCATGGGCATTGTCCCCGATACCGGGGGGGGTGGGAGTGTTAAAAAAGCATAAAGATTGTAAATGGGAGTGAAGGAGGTGTGGAAAAGTTTGGTTATTAGGGAGATAATTAGTAACTTTGCAACGCAATTCAGGCGAATGTGGCATGAAATCGACGCAAGGGTTTGGCCCTCAATCGGATAGAGTGCCGCTTATTTGTGTGGCTTGCAATGGAAGAAACCAGGCCGCAAGGGCCTGAAACGGAATTTCAGAGAATAATCAACATAAGTAAAACCCAAAACACTAAGATGCCTACTATTTCGCAATTAGTAAGAAAAGGACGCGTAGCTCTCAAGGACTCGAGCAAATCGCCTGCCCTTGACTCTTGCCCCCAGCGCAGAGGCGTGTGCGTGCGTGTGTACACCACCACCCCCAAGAAGCCTAATTCGGCTATGCGCAAGGTCGCTCGTGTGCGCCTGACCAACGGAAAAGAAGTGAACAGCTACATCCCCGGAGAGGGCCACAACCTGC
>CAZRYC010000046.1:0-23043 GCA_964604175.1 uncultured Bacteroides sp. | reverse complement strand
AGTGTTCTACGAGATGCTACAGAAAAGTTGCATTTAGAAATTGAATCTACGTTTTGTACTCTTCGTGGATAGGATTTGTTTTTGTTTGGGAAAATTGCTAAATTTGCAGTATAAAACAAAACCGACCTGTCTATGTGCAAGGAAAGATTCGTAAACCCGTTTACCGACTTCGGATTCAAGCGCCTGTTTGGCACCGAGGCCAATAAGGACATCCTCATTCACTTCCTCAACGCCATCCTTGACGATGAGGACGACATTGTGGAGATAACATACCTCAACGTTGAGAAGCTTGGGCAGACCGACCGCGAGCGCAAGGCGGTCTACGATCTTTACTGCCGCACTGAGAATGGCGGCCACATCATAGTGGAGATGCAGAAGGCTTGGCAGGAGCACTTCATCGACAGGACAATCTTTTACTCGGCGCGAGCTATCGACGACGCTGCCAAAAAAGGAGCCTGGGACTTCAATCTGCCCAAGATCTACACCGTCTGCCTGCTTAATTTCGAGCCTCCAGAATTCTCTGGCGAAGAGCAGTTCAAGCACACGCTACGCCTTTGCGACATCGCCACGGGCAGAGTTTGCAGCCGCAAGCTGACATACATTTTCTTGGAGATGGACAAGTTCCGCAAGGAGATGGATGAGCTCGAAAGCCTCTCTGACAAGTGGCTCTACGTAATCAAGAATCTCTGCCTTTTTGATTCATATCCCACCGCACTGAAGGAAAAGATATTCAAGAAATTCTTTGAGGAGGCCCGCATCAGCGCCTTCACCCCAGAGGAGCAGTTCGCCTACGAGGAAAGCCTTAAGGACATGCGCGACTACAGCAACACTCTTGCCTCAGCCGAGAAAAAGGGCCGCGAGGAGGGCCGCGAAGAAGAGAAGATTAGAATGGCGCGGGAAATGAAGGCCGATGGCGAGCCAGTCGAAAAGATCGTCCGCTACACTGGCCTCACAACTGAGGAAATAGAAAAACTCTAAAACAAAATCAAAATCTGGCTGTCTTGTCCTGAAAAAAGTTGACTGGATGCAAGTCAACTTTTTTCAGGACAAGACTCTATATTGAGATTTGGATCAACGAAGTTGAGTACAAGTTCTGTTACCTCTCTTTAATAATGGATGCCTACACCAAGGAGATAGCGGGTTGGAGCGTAGGAGACACTTTGGAGACCGCCTTCCCTCTTGAGGCTCTCCGCATGGTCCTACGCCGCTTGGAAGGGATCGACCACAATGCCATCCACCATTCCGACCGAGGGGTGCAGTACGCCAGCCGAGCATACACAAATCTCCTTAAGGAGAACCATATCTCCATAAGCATGACTGAGAGCGGAGACCCCAAGGAGAACTCGCAGGCTGAGCGCATTAACAATACGATGAAGAACGAGCTTCTGAAGGGTTTAACCTTCAACAATATTGAAGAGGTTCGTTCAGCAGTCGCAAAGGCAGTGGAGTTCTACAACAACCTTCGGCCCCACATGAGCCTTGGCATGCTGACCCCGGCCCAGGCGGCCGGTTTGAGCGGCGAGATAAAGAAGAATTGGAGAAGTTATCGCGAGGAGGCAATCAAAGAGAAACAAAAAGTTCGAGGATAACTGCAGATTATTCCTAAAGATTATTTACCTTTGCAAGGTAAGTTGCTTTTTGGCTAGCCCCCACGATGCAAGTTATTTCAGAGATAACTTCTCCTGGTAAACTTTATCCAGGGATAATCCCGAAGTAAAGTCATTTCAGGGATAAAGCCTGTGAGTAAACTTTTGGTAGGGATTATCTCTAAAGTAAACTAATCTTAGGGATAACAACCATCGAGTAAATGAACTTTAGGTATAAAGAACAAGAGTAAAGTAAAATCAGTAATAACGTTTAACCAAGTCAACTTATCAAAGGGATAAGATAGATTTGAGTCAACCTAATTTAGGAAAACTCACTATGAAGAAGTTTCTTTACATATTTGCCTTACTAATGGCTGCATTGCCAATGAATGCCACGGATATCACCAGTCAGGTGGAGACTATTTTAAGCTTGAACATGTCACCAAAGGAAAGGGTGGATAGCGCCATAGGTTATATGTGGTCGATATCCGACAATACTGAGTCACGTTTTGAGTTCGAAAAAAATATTATCGACCGTATTATTCCATACGCGGAAAAGAATTGTAGCGAGTCTGTGCTGTCGGATATTTATGACAATCTTGGCAGGATACAACTGTATATCGGTCCCAACAGAAAGACAGACGCTAAAAAGTCGTATTTCAAAGCATTGGAGTATGCCCGCAAGAGCCGCGACCGCTTCCAGATAGCCCTTGTGTTGGAACATCAGGCTCAATGTGAGGTCTCTTATGGAGAGCTTGAGAAAGGATTTCAACTCGCGGAGGAAGCAATCAAGGAATTCAAAGGACTTGGAGGTCAAGCCGACAACCGTATTGCAAGATGCTATTATATGCAAGCTGTTATATATCTGTCATCAGGCGACTTGGATGGAATAAAGAAATTGCTTGGACGCATGGAAGCTCATCTTGCTGCTGTAGGATCTGAAGAGCGTCCTTTGGTGACCTACAATCTATATTCGGTGAAGGAAGCATATTTCGGTACATTGGCAGAGGAAACCTCCGGGAGCCAAAAAAAATCTGCGATTGACTCTCTCAATGCAGTTACTTCCGCCACTATCAGATTTATTGAGGCGAATACTATGCGTCAATTGAGTGCTTATGGTATCAACCCCACATGGAACTACTACAATCGTGCGGTATTCTTTGTTAATTACAATAATCTCCCCCCTGTCGATAGCGTGGAGTATTATATTGGGAAAATGCTATCAGTCGACCATGAAGGGAGGACTCAACATAATATGGAAGCTGAGATTTCGGCCACAATACTCCGCTCGGAGATGTGGATGAAACACAATGATTATTCGCGGGCCAAGGATGCCATAAACAAAACATTGGAAAAAATTGACAGTCTTCCGGATGTCAACAATCTTATTATCGATAAAATAGATTTGGTCAAGTCATTGGTTGATATGGCAAAACAATCAGGCAACTATAAGGAGGCTGTTGAATATGCAGAAATGCAGTTGGACTTCGAGCGGCAACGATACTCCGACGAACGCGCTCGGGTTATAAAAGACTTGGAAATCAAATATCAAACCAAAGAAACTGATCTTGCCTTGTCTCAAAGTGAAGCCCGTCGGAATTCAACCTTGATGTGGTTGTTCGCCGCAGTGGCAATTATATTAACTATAGCTGCAACCTTCTTTGTCTACGCCAGCCGTCAGCGCCGCCGCCGGTTGCAGCAATATATCGAAGGTCTTGAAACGGAACGTGCACGGATGTCGCGCGAACTTCACGATGGAGTATGCAACGACCTTCTCGCCATACAAACAAAAATGCGTCATGGTGAAGATGCCGAACAGCTGATAGACACCTGTAGGGAGTCGGTACGCAGGATTTCACACGAACTTATGCCCCCTGAATTTGAATATGCCACAATTGATGAGGCTGTGAGATATTTTATCAGAAAACAGCAGCATGAGGGCAAAACAGTGTCTTATAAATCCAAAGTCGTCGGCGGCGAATGGAATGCAGTGCCACAAAATATCGCTCTCGAAGTCTACCGCATAATTCAGGAATCTGTGGGCAATTCACTCAAGCATTCCGGGGGCGACATTATCAATGTTGATATGAAGCTTAACGGGGATGCTCTCTCCGTTGCAATCATTGATAATGGTCATTACACCACCGATGGGAAACGTGGACAAGGTATGAAATCCATGCGACACAGAGCAAATGCAATAGGAGCAAAAATCGACATCACAATGTCGGAAACAGACGGAAGCAGGATATTCCTTACTGTAAAAATATGAAATTAGCGGTCACCAGCGTAAAAACTACGGAAATCCGTAGTTGACAAACCATTCTTTACACTGTATTTTTGCATATAGAAAAATTGCAGTGAAAAATGACCGAAACATCTATATTATCGAAAATGAAGATAGCAGTCGTTGACGACCATTCGCTCGTTAGGGAGGGACTCACATCTGTCCTCTCCAAAAACGGTGCGAACGATGTCGAGCAGTTCAACGATGCTATGTCGCTGGTGTCATGTATTGACTCCGGTCACTCTTACGATTTTTACATTATCGATCTCGAACTGCCCGATCTTGACGGTTTTGTGCTGATAGAGATGATACGTGCCCGCAACCCGGTGGCCCACCTCATAGTCAGCACAGTCCATGATGAAATTTGGACTCTCCGAAAGCTTCTTGCTCGCGAAGTAAACGCCATCATCTACAAGTCGGGGGAAGGAGATGAAATTGTCCGCGCCATCGAAACAATTATCGATGGGCGCAACTATTATTGCACTGCTGTACAGAAGGCAATGGAAACAAGCGACGACAGTTCGCATCCGTCTTCGCGCGAATTGGAGGTACTCTATCAGATAGCCCAAGGCAAGACTTCCCGCGAGATAGCCGCAGCCCTGTTTGTCTCAGACAACACGGTCGAAGCTCACCGCAAATCTCTGTTCCAGAAGCTTGGTGCCACCAACGTGGCCGACCTCGTTGTCAAGGCTATAGCAAGAGGTTATCTCAAGCAGAGCGGTGTAATTCGCTGATATTGGTCATAACACTATTTTACCGATTGTTATGGCTGATTTTACGCATAAAGACGCTCCGAATGGGCAAACTGCATCGAAACCGGGCGAAGGGAAAGCCCGGCAACTTTGGCGTCCGAAATCCCAAAGGGGTGCGGATGACAGCTCGGTATGTCCTTTCTGCCATGGCCAAATTCGCTTAGGCATGGGAATATGCCCACATTGCGGGCACAACCTTATTTCGGATAAATGTTCCTTCTGCGGTAGCCCGATGAAATCCGGGGCCAAATTTTGCTCTCACTGCGGCCAAAGCCGTGAGGGTGTTGTTTGCCCAATTTGCGGAACGCTCAACGCCCGGAATTTCTGCCGTAAATGTAATTATCCACTTACGGCGATGGCGCAAAGAGCGTTGACCGAGGCAAAAAATGATCCCAAGGTCATATCTCTGCAAAAGAAAGCCGACGAACTCGCCGAATTGCACCGCCGTATAGAGGAGCTGCGCAACGCCAACTCCGTCCCTGACCAATCTCCGGCCGAGCTTTCTAAGGAAGACAAAGCCTTGCTCGACGAATACGCCGACATTTTGGGTTCAATCGGCGCATATAAACCACAGGTAGCGCTGCCCTCCCCCCCACAGGAAACACAAAGACGGCAATATGCCGATACCTCTGCTTCGCTCGACGACATAATGGTAGCCTTCCGCGAAAAAGCCCGTGAGATGGACGCACTGCTTGCCTCTATCGTACCTCCTCCGGAATTTACTCCTGAGCAACAACGGGACTACTTCTCAGCCCGTAAGATTGGGCGGATTGAGATAGAGTATGATATGAGCGATTATAGTCCCACCATGTGGAAATGTAATCTATGCGGTATGCTGCATCATTGCCCATCTGAGTGTTCCGAACCTCAACTTGGAGGTACATGGGTGTATGTCACCCCTGAACAATATAGGGAAAAATACATCACGTTAATCAAATCCACAAAATTCAAAATTGAATAATCAAACAAATCAATATCAATATGGATAAATTCATTAGTTTCCTTTGGAGCGGTTTCGGTTCAGGTGTAACCGGTCTCCGAGCAGTGGGGATTGCAATTATTGTATGCCTTTTTGCTTTTATCGCTGCATTTTACGTAATCCGTTTCATTGTGAGACTGATTATGCACTTCACTAATAAAAACGTTCCCTCCGAGGCAGAGGCATAAACATTCCACCATCGACATGGATGAAGAAAAGACCATAGGCACTCGCCGACACCGCAATAATACGGGAGCAAATACATCGGATACCCACTCCACTGCAAAAGCTACGCGTGGAGGCCAAGACACCGATGCCCATACCACCGCTAAAGCGGTGAGGGGACAAGGCGAACCGCAGCCCTTTGAGCACAAAACCCAGGGTGTGCGCCGCCCTAAGACTGTTGCCAACACTCAGTCCACAGGTCGCTCGCAGTGGCCTGATGAGTTTGTGTTGGATAATGTCAAATACAAAAATGACGGCATCCTCTCCAATTCCTCCGGCGAAGCCATAGTCTTTACCGTCAGCCGTAGCGACAAGAAGTATGCCCTCAAAATCTATTATTATGACCCTGATCATCGCCCCAACCATAAGATTCTTGAAAAAATCAAGGCTCTTGGGGGAAGCGGCTTGGTAGTGAATATCGTAAGCCACGGCCAATGGAAGAATCCAAATGCCGGTGAGGTGAACGACTATGAACTGATGGACTTCTGCGAGGGTGGCTCTCTTGAAAATGTCAACTTGCAAGGCGATGAGAAGGCTCTCGCCGAGGTGGCGGTGCGGATGGGAGCTGCCATTGACTTCCTGAGCAAACACGGCATATTGCACCGCGACATCAAGCCCGCCAACTTCTTCTATGCCGACAAGGCGCGCACACAGATTGTGCTTGCCGACTTCGGCATCTCGGCAGAGTGTCCCGAAGGCGGCACATGCAAAATCGATGAGATGCGTTCGCCGGTATACGCTTCGCCGGAATTCTATACCAATGTGCCAGGCGAACCTGCTGAAGTTGGTGTGGAGAGTGACTACTTTTCCCTCGGAGTGTCTTTATTATGCCTCTGGGTAGGTAAGGCCAAACTCACTGCCAACGAGAGCCAGCTCCTGCGCTCAAAGCTGAACGAGACCCTGCCGATACCCCGGGATATGTCGGCTCACACAGCATCGCTTATCAAGGCGCTCACCCGACTGAAGATGGCCGACCGCGCGGGATTTGATGACATCAAACGTTGGGCCAAAGGTGAAAGTCTGGGGTCGGAGACTGCTGAGACAGTCAACTCTGACTTCAAGGTCATATTCAACTCCGCAAAGAGCCAGATAGCACATTCACCGGCCGAACTGGCCCAGATGCTTATTGAAGATAAACCGCTCGGCAAAAAATATCTTTACTCAGGCCGTGTGACGCGCTGGCTCGAGGAAACCGGGCGCAACGAGATAGCTGTCAATGTTGAGGAGATAGTTGAGAAAATATATCCCAAGAATCAGGACGCCGGCATAATGGCTGTTGCCTATATGCTTGATCCGGCCATGGATTACGAAGCGCCCGACGGCACCCACATGACCGATCCGGCAGAAATCGCACGTCATATTTTCGAGAATAAGGAATATGGCGAAGTTATGAAAGAGGATTCCAATCTGATGGTCTATCTCCATGCCCTCAAACTCGACAGAACAATTTCCACACTCCGCGATTACATCAATTCCGATGAATTTGACACAGGCCATGAATCGCTGAACGGTTACATTGCCGCCTATTATCTTGCTGTACTCCTCAACAAAGAGATGCCGTTCCCGGTGTCAACGGAAGAAGACTTCAGCTTTGCCGACTCTGTGGCTGAACTGATTGACCTTTATCGAAAAGAGGGAGACTTGGACAAGGTTAACCGTTCGCTGCTGATGAGTCCGGTATTCATAGTGTGGCTTTCCTACCGTGATCCCGCTCTTGCCGGCAAGGTGAGATTGCTCCATGACAACGAGACTGACGATATTGACTCTATCTACTACCTGGCTGGTTCGGCGTTCCGTATCCTCTACGAGCTCGACCCTCGCATGGACTATAATTTCAATATCGACGAAAAGGCCCCCGACCGCATATATACCATTCAAGAGATAGGGGAATATCTTAACGGCAAACTCAATGCAATGGTATTGGGGCAAGCAGCGGACAACGAGCTGGAGTATCTTTTCGAGGATATGGACAATCACCCGCTCGGCTCGTATCTGCGTGCCCGTGGAGAGGCGTATATGACATTCCTTAAATGGAACCGTTTTTGCCTCGACTCGGACAATGAAGACAACATCCAGAAAGCCGGACCTTACAACAAGGTCATCGGAGCCTATAAATCAGTGGCGGGATTTCTTGGGGGAGCACCATCTTATCCATTGGGGACAACAATGTTGCATTCCCTTGAGGATGTGGAGAAAGCACCCAAGACGGAAGTTGCCTCTTCCATAGGCAAGGATAAGAAGATAGAAGATGCGCGCGAGGGACAGCCCGTGGCATGGATGTCGGCATGGCTCACCACATTCTTTCAGGAAAATCCGAAACTCGACCTTTCCAATAAATTCACCTACGAAAAGGAGACTGCCAAATATACCGAGTTTATCTTGAAATATGCGTCCGACAATGTCGCGGCCAAGCGCTACAACACTGCCATACAGGCTATCGACAAGTCGGCCAAACAGCTGCATAATAGCGAAGCCGGTGTGAAGCGCAATCGTATATCCTTCCTTCTTGCCGCAGGTAGCCCGACCATTATACTGCTTCTGATGATGGCCTTTGTGGACATACCTGAAGGCAATATTATTAAGGGTCATTATTGGACCGTGGCAATATTGACGGGAATAGCCATTTGGCTGACAACTCCGGTAGTAAAAGATTTCGTAGGCTACACCGAGTCAATTCTGCCCGGAGCTGTCGGCGGATTGATTACCGGTGGAATCATATATGCAGGGTTTCGATGGTTCCCGAGTGTCTTGACTCTGATTCTCGGTGTTTGTGTGATAATAGTTACCATTTATGCTTTAAAAGAATTATTTACCAAGGACTTCCGAGTTGACACCGATGGTAAAACCATCACCGGCAAAGAATTCGAGTATCGTCAGCTTGATGCGCTCTATTTTGCTTACCGGCAGGATGACAATGCTCTTGACAATGTCATCACAAAATATTCTTCGATGCAACGCTCCTGGAATAAAAAGGCACGCGTGCATATTAACCAGGTGGGATTTATGTGGCTCAGTGTGGCATGGTCGCTGCTTTGCATCTGGATTATGATTTCGCCATTGAGCAGCAAATATTCTTGGGGCAACGCCGCAGCCGCAGCCTTCCAAAATACAAAAGAGGTAAAACACCAATGGGCAGTGGGAAAATGGACTGTGAAAAGCAGCGCCGGCACAGTTGTCTGCAATGTCGATACGGTCCTTGAAGACGGCACCACCTATGGAACTATGGTAATAGCCGGGAGAAAAGCTGTAGAGGCCAATGGAAAGGTGAGGAGTGAGAAAGACACCATTCCCGAATCATTTTATTTCAGTCCGGCCGACACCAAGGTAATTGATATGCACGTCACACAGGAAGTCAATGCCCATTATGACGAATTGAGCAAGAAGTGGACAGTGTATTACTACGACCGAAAAGGTATAATGCACGAAGCAAGCTTTACCGGTACGCCCTTAAAAAAGGTAAGTAGCCCCGCTACTAAAAAAGCCTCGAAGAAAAAGACCGAGTCTTCAAAATCCGTTCAAACGGTTCAACCTACAGCAGATGCTCTGGAAAATCAACCTGAGACATCCGGGGCCAAGGAGGAGAATGAGCCATTATTGGGGCATGACACCATGTAAATTCTGAAGAAAATGAAAGATTGTCCGAAATGCAAAAAATCCAACCGTGAAGTGGCAAAATATTGCCGCTATTGCGGCGCTGAGTTCCCCGTCGTACATAAGGAGGAGAAAACTCAACGTGAAGCTCCCGCCAGTCAGAAATATAAACCGGATAAAAAGATTGACGAGCTTGATGAGATGGTTTGCCTTGATGCGGCAAAGAGGGAGTTGAGAGACTTTGTGGATGTTATCTGCAAAATTGTAAAAAAACGGGGTAAGAGTGCGCTTAACACTCTTAACTGCAATATTCTGATCACCGGTCCCTCCGGTAGCGGCAAGTCTGCTCTGTGCTCTAATCTGGCCGACTATTTGTGCTCAAAGGGTATTCTGGAGAATGAGAAATATGATGCGCATTCATCGCTGTCAATCGATAATCTCGACTTTTCGCAACAGGAACTGGAGGGTGTGACACTTGATGACGCCCATAACCTTCTCCCGCAAGACAAGAATGACGGATTACAAGGCACTCCTCTCAACTATCTCTTTGAGAATGCCCGCTGCAGAATGGATATTCCAGGCGACCATCTTATATGTATAGTTACCGGTTCGCCCGTACTGCAGGAGTATATCGACCGCCGTCCCGAACTTAAGAGTCTGTTTGCTTTGAACATAAGGTTGCAGGAATATTCTTCGACGGAAATTGCTGAGATTTGTGAGTCTATCCTTGTCAACACCCACAAGCTGACTCTGAGCGATGAAGCACGGGAAAAGTTGTGCCGGGTGTTCAACTACGAACGACGTAATTCTGAGATATTCGGCAATGCGCACCTTGCCGCTTCTAAAGCCAATGAACTGATGCTTTCCGCTGTTAGCCGTGGAAGCAAGGTCGTTGATGCAATCGACATTACCGGTAAGGAATATCTCCCCAAAAACATCGACGAGGTGATGAGTGAGTTCGACAAGTATGTAGGAGTGGATGAAATCAAGGAAGCCATGACCGGCATTGTCGACTCCATCCGCTCGTTCAAGAAATTGCACCCAGATGAGGAGTTTGAACTGAAAAACCATTATCTCTTCCTCGGCAATCCGGGTACGGGCAAAACCACGATGGCTCGCGTCTTTGCCGATGCTCTCAGCGCTATGGGAATTCTTCCTTCCGGACAACTTGTGGAGGTGGCACCCGGCGATTTGCGAGGCCAGTATATGGGCCATACGGCGCCATTGGTCAACAAGGCTTTCGACAGGGCGATGGGCGGAGTCCTTTTTATTGACGAGGCTTACAATCTCTGGACCGGCGAAGGCGACTCTTTCGGTAGCGAGGCCGTGACCGCTTTGCTGAAAAACGTGGAGGACCGTCGTGGCAAACTCGTGGTGATTCTTGCCGGATACACCAAGGAAATGGGAGAATTTGCAAAATCGAATTCCGGTATCCCATCGCGCTTCAATGTCACGATCAATTTCCGCGATTATAAAGCATCGGAACTGACTGAAATCGGTCGACGCATGGTTAAGGCTCAGGGTTACACCCTTTCGGAGGACGCAGAGAAGGCTCTCCCCAAGTTTTTCGAACGCATGGAGGCCGCTAAGACTGCTGATTTCGCCAACGCACGTTCGGTGCGGAATGCGGTTGAACGGGCAATTGCCGCACAAAACACCCGTGTGCGCAAACAGATGGCTGAGCCGGGATTCAATTCCGCAGATGAGTTTGTGCTCACCACTTCCGACTTCACAGGCGAATCGGAAAAGCAACCGATGAGCGTTGACGAGGTGCTTTCCACCCTCGACGACCTTATCGGCATGACTGACATCAAGGCGGAAATCCGTAAGCTTGCCAACGTGGCTAAAGTTAACCGCAAACGAATGGAACTCGGCATTGGCGGTGCGGCACTCCAGCCCATCAACATCATCCTAACCGGCAATCCTGGCACCGGCAAGACTACCATAGCCAAACGTCTCGGCCAGGTACTTCATGCCGCTGGTGTGCTTTCCACAGACAGAGTGGTGGAGCGAGAAGCCAAGACTATTCTCTCAAGTTATGTTAACCAGTCGGGTATCAACATGGACAAGGCTGTAGATGAGGCTATGGGAGGTGTGCTTTTTATCGACGAGGCGTATAACCTTCTGCCGCAACCGGGAAGCCAGAACAACACCGGCAATGAGGCACTGGACGCGCTGATGACCCGCATGGAGAACGATAAAGGGAAGTTCGTTGTGGTGATTGCTGGGTACAAGGACAGAATGGAGGAACTCACTCGCCGAGGCAACCCCGGCTTGATGAGCCGTTTCAACAAACGCTTCCACATTGACGACTATGACGCCGCCGCCCTTATTGAGATTTTCAAGATGAATATGCGTAAGCGTAAACTCGTCATGACACCCGAAGCCGAGGACGCTCTCGAATGGCGTATAGACCAAATGGTGGCCAACAAGGGCCTCCATTTCGGCAATGGTCGTGAGGTTGTAAATCTGCTCAACGAGGTTGTGGAACTGCAGAGCAACCGCATAGCCGAAAATTTCGAACAATATGAATCAAACCCCACAGCCCTGACAACAATCGAGGCTGAAGATATACCACAGATATGAAACGACCATTACTTGTTTTCATGGCAATTCTTGGCATCATCCTATCGATGAATGCCTCGCCATTCATCGCCAATAAGATGTATAGGGTTGAAAAGAAAGAGATGTCTTTCTATAAAACCGAAGATATTGGACCCAAGAGAAAAGCGTTGGGCAGTTTACACCGTGGCGATACATTATTGGCATCCCCTGACCTCCAGACGTATTTAGATGGGAAAGAAGGGGAAATGTTAGACCTTGTTCCTGTGATGTATCAAGGAAATAAGGTGTATGTTGAGTATCGTCATCTCGAACCCATCAAATCTTCTTCCACCGATACCATCAGTGCGATGCGCTATGATAGACCGATGTCCGAGACAGCATTACAGCGCTCCATGTATCCCATTCAGGATTGGGCAATTAACCATACCCCGATTGATTCTCACGACTGGTTATGGGTTTTTATCGGGCTTCTTGTTGCCGGGTTAGTTTCTTTCATTGTCGGGATAAAACTCACCAACCGTTACAAGAACCTTGCATTTGCCGTTTCAGCTGTCCTTATGATACTCATAACCATCGCTGAGGTATGGCATATGACTGCGGTTTCGTCTCCTATGTGGTTCATCTCCCCGGTTTATGTCAGCTGGGGCAAGGCAATATTGAATTTAATTCTGCTTGCAATAGCCATTGCCACACAGGGCTTTATGTTCATAGATATTTGTTTCACATGGTTGGAAAAAGATGCCAAGTCAGGCGACAAGGATGATGACAGCATAATTCTTGTTGGCGTCAATGATGACTCTGACGATAAATCAGAACGCTTAAATGGGATAATCGCCTTTGCACCTCTCGCATTGGCTGTGGTTATTGCGATTATGTTTGTTATTGACATGTTCTCAGGCAACGAATGGGGGCTAAACACTTATTCATACGTTGTGGCCGTATTAATTTTGCCTATGTTGATTGGCGAAATTAAGATTTTAATAAACAAGAGATTCGTAGCTGCTGTTCTGTTCCCGATTTTCTATGTTGTATTTGGTGCCGGCTTCATTCTGCAGGTGGCTATTCTCGGATATCTTATAATAATATTGGCTATTCTTATTGCCCTGCTTGTGTTTGGCCTCATGGCTGCAGGAAGTGTTATTGCCGGAATTTTCTCAAGCAAAATGGAAGGCAAACTCCCGGATGGCACTGCGGTTACCGGATACAAGGGTCTGGATGGTAAATTCCATGCCGATAATGGTCAAACTTATGATTTCAGATGACGTATGAACGAAATAAAATGTCCTGCTTGCGAGGAACTGATTCCCGATGACAGCCTGTACTGCGACATGTGTGGCGCAGAACTGCTTGAATGTGTCGCCTGCCACACCCTCGGCACTGATGTTTTCTGCCCTGAATGCGGAAAACCTATGGTGACGCGTGGCAAAACGCAGCCGCAACCTGTAAAAGAACCTGTCGTAGAAGGCCAAACTCCTGTGGAGGACGGAGGCGACGGCGGTAAGACCATCGGTGGTCGTCGCAAGAGAATCGTGCTTAAAGCTCGCGAAGGGGGCTACACTTTGGAGCCTGTCGATGGTGCTGAGATAGGGCGCAATTGCGGGCCGTATGCCGGCGTTCTCCGTAACAATGGAAACATCTCGCGCAGCCACGGAAAATTTGTCAAGCAGGGGCGCGACTGGGCACTCGTGGACTTTGGCAGTACCAACGGCTCGCTTGTCAATGACATCGAGCTACAGCCCGATGTGCCGATGAAATTCCGCGTCGGCGACGTTGTTGACATCGGTACATACCTTTACGATGTAATCGAACTATGATTAAATCACTTTCATACCACGCCATCTGCGATGTTGGATGTGTTCGCAAAAATAATGAGGACATGGCATACGCCTGCGGTCGCATCGTGCGCGACATCTCGTCTACTGGAGAATGCGCCGTGCCCTGTGCTTTTGCCGTGGCCGACGGCATGGGAGGATATGAAGGGGGTGAAATAGCCTCTGAAATTGTGATTCGCTCCTTTTCGGTGTTTGCAAAAAAAATTGCGGACTTTAATGACGAGTCTTCTCGAATTGAGGCCGTAAAGAAATGGGCATCTGATGCCAACGCCCTTGTGCTTGACACGGCGAATATACGCTCCGGATTATCAGAGATGGGCACAACGTTCGTGGGACTTATCTTTTTTTGTGACAACGCTCTGTTAGTCAATGTCGGCGACAGTCGCTGCTATCGTTTGCGCGACGGAGTGCTCAAACAACTGACGGTGGATCATTCGGAGCGTAACCGCACCGGTGATGCCAATGTGCCATCGAATCTCATTTACAATTTCATGGGTACAAATCAGGCTGACTTCATATCCGACGTTGACAGGTTATCCCCTATGGCAGGGGACTTATATATGTTGTGTTCCGATGGGTTAAGCGACCTCGTTTCCGAGTCAGATATAGAAATGAACGCTTTATCACCCTCCCGCCTTGTGGAAATCGCAAAGAAAGCCGGGGGTCGAGACAATATCACCTTAGTCTGTATCGAGGTATAACAATTTCTCAAATTTTTCTCTTAAACACCGTTATGAAAAAAATCCTATTCATTTTGTCAGTTTTTATCACTACTCTTGCAGCTGCAGGTAAAGATAAACTCCCTTATCCCGAACCGATAGTTGAACCCGATGTCCAGGGAGAGAAAATTATACTTTCCGAGAAAAAGATGGGTTACTATAATCTTGACGGAAATGGAAAGTTCATTCTAAAAATTGATTATAAATTCAAAGACGGGCGAAAGTTTTCATCAATTACCGGCATGGCTATCGCCCAAGCCATTGATGGGGGTTGGGGGCTTATAGGTGTTGACGGAGCTCCACAGACCGGATTCATCTATGAAGCTATTGATGGCCCCAACGAATGCGGCTACTACATTGTAAAGATGAATGGCAAGTGGGGTGTTATCGACCGAAACTGTTTCGCTTGTGTACCATGTAAATACTATTGTAAGCGCTATAGACGGAGTTTGATATTCGACCCCGTTGAGCGTTCTCCCCGCTGGGAGGAAATAGTCTATGACGTGGAGAAACGCTGCGATTCCGGATTGCGTTTCACCACGCGCCGCATGGGTTTCTGTTTCCGCTACTGGACGGCAAAACGCGAAGTGCTCAAAGCCCAATATGGCATCGACTGGCACGACCCGCACGTGATGAACCCATACGTTATGTTTGACTGACAAAAATAAAATGATTTTGAAAAATATGAAAAAGTATGTGATTTTATTAATTGTTATCTTGTCAGGTATATCAAATGCCATGGCTGATAACCAAAAGTTTGTCGTGGCACATAAAGATGGTAAGGCCCGCTTTGTGCAAGTAGAAAACCTCGATGGCAACTGGCAGTATGTAAATAATGTCGAAGATCTGTATTTGGATAACGGTGTTGAATTGGAGGGCTTTGAGATTGACCCTGACGAATCCCTGAATTATAAAGGAACACCCTATGTCTGTAGTAAGGAACTGCTTGTAAAGTATGATGGGAAATATTATATAGCGGTCAATCCTAAAAAAAGTGTTATGCCTGTCAATGAAAACGGCGAGACAACCGCTGATTTAGGTATCCGAAACTATCTAAGCAATACATTTCTGGGCGATTTCTATCGCACCAAAACACCGGGATTGATAGGATTGGTATGCGCAATTATATCCGGGATTATTTTATTTGCCGGAATGTTCAAAGACACTATGTCTTTGTTTATGCGATGGGCCGCAATGTTGCCACTCTGCATCATTTCGATTCTCGAAATCGGTGCGGTATTTTCAGTAGGCGCAGATGCCACCTGGTGGGTGAATCCCGATGACGTGGGATATTGGATTGCAACTCCGTTGTTGATTCCTTATTCTATAGCCGCAGCCATGATGATTCTCTCTTTAAGGCTATATAAATTTGTAGGCAAAGTGAATGGTCATGGAAATAGCTTTATTACAATTATGCTGCTTATTGGCACCGTCTTGACTGTGATTTCCGCCATCTACGTAGTTATAAACTTTGTGTTTGCGGTTTGCTGTCTGATTTTCGGCGGTTGGCTTTTCAAGGGAATGAGTTATACGGACTATAATGGCAACACCATAAGTTCCGGCCCATTAGGGACCTACAAGACTGATCGTTATGGTACGACTACACGAGTAAAATAACAGTTGGCGTGTATAGAGTGTGCCAATGATGACCCTCCACGGGATATTTGACTGACATGAGTTTGACCGACAGGTTCATAGACCTCTTCAACGAATACATCGACGGCAACCCCGAGCGTGGTTCAGAGATAGCTCAACTCGTATTCTCAGCTCCGTCTACAGCTGAAAGCGATGGACTTCTGGCTCTGATTTACCATGACGGCATAGGGGTGGGACACGATATTGAAAAGAGTTTTGAGTATGCCGAGCGGGCAGCCTTTGATGGGGGCGATGCGCTGGGCTATTACATGCTCGGCTATATGTGCGACAATGCCGAAACCCCTGATCAAGCCGAAGGAGGACCACGTCAGAAGTATGACCACTATGACGCTGAGCGTTTCTATGAGATTTGTGCAGAATCTAATTCGCCGTGGGCTGAAGATGCTCATCTTTGGCTTGGAAACTATTTTATGAACATGGCGCGGGGTGGCGACCCGGATGAAGCCGTTGAGCATTACGAGGCCATAGGCGAGGAAAACCGTAAGGCTGCCGGGGCTTTGTGTGATTACTACATGGGGCTTTTTGACGCTTATCCCGAAGGAGAATGTCCAGTAGATATTAAGGCAAAGGTTGGGTACTGGACACGCCACGCAGTTCGCCTCAATCCCCACGACTATTCCTTTAAGATGGGGCGCGTCTATGCCGAAGGAATCGGCTGCAACGACAACTTTCGCTTGGCCCGCAAATATTTCGAAGATGCCTACGATTTCGGCTTTGTTGAAGGCGCGGAAGCTATCATCGCCCTATACAATGACAAACTTGATAATCCGAATCTTTCAGATTGGGAACGCAGTCATTGTGAAAAGGAGATTATTTCATGGGAAAAATTAGCTAATAGTTTAAGGAGTCGAAAAAATTAAAATAATACATCCCCTACATAATCGGCTTAATATGTTTGGCTGCATTCAGGTCAGACTAAAATTTGATGACGTATGATGGATTAATAAGTGATAATCTGGTAAAATAAGACCTGTCTTGTCCTGAAAAAAGTTGACTGTATGCGAGTCAACTTTTTTCAGGACAAGACTACCTATTTTAGGAAAACTCATCATATTGAAAATGTTACGGAAAGAGCCTGTCCCCATGTAACATACGGGCGGGTCAGAAGAGGCTCATGAAGAAGCTGGCCAGGGCGCTGAAGCGGCTGGGCCGGGATTCTTCGGGCAAAATGAGGTCGCGTCGCCGGGCCTCGAGGATTGCCTCGTTGATCAATTCCTTGTTAATGGGAGCATGCTTTAGGTGTTTGCGTGCTTGTGATTCGGTAAACGGTCCGCCAAAATATCCATTAAGCGTGGCCACAATAGTTGAAACTTTCATAGAGGTGTGTGTTTAAGTGTACAAGTAAGATAAAGAAAAAGAGGGTGCGGTCCAGTTCCTTGGCCGCACCCTCTTGGTGTATTTTTCTATTGAACCTTTTCAAGGGTGTCCCGGAAAAGGCTCAAAGCGGAGAGTCTTTATTTAACTTCCTCGAAGTCCACATCGGTGACATGGTCATCGGGACCCTGGTGGGGAGCTCCAGCTCCGGGCTGGCCTGCGCCGGGGTTCTGAGCCTGCTGCTGAGCTTGGGCCTGAGCGTTGAGGATATCCTGCTGAGCGGCGCCGAAGGCATCTTCAATCTCCTTCATTGCGCGCTCGCATGCGTCAACATCCTGAGCCTTGTGAGCATCCTCGAGCTTAGCCACTGCAGCCTCGATAGCTGAGCGCTTGTCGGCAGGTATCTTATCACCAAGCTCTTGGAGCTGCTTGCGGGTCTGGAAGGCCATGGCATCAGCCTTGTTCAGAGTCTCCACACGCTTCTTCTCCTTCTCATCAGCGGCAGCATTAGCGGCAGCCTCATCCTTCATTCGCTTGATCTCAGCATCAGTCAAGCCGCTGCTGGCCTCGATACGGATGCTCTGCTCCTTGCCTGTAGCCTTATCCTTGGCTGACACGTTCAAGATACCATTGGCATCCACCTCGAATGTCACCTCAATCTGAGGTATGCCTCGCGGTGCCGGTGCGATGCCATCCAAGTGGAACTTGCCCAAAGTCTTGTCATCCTTAGCCATTGGGCGCTCGCCCTGCAGCACATGGATCTCAACACTGGGCTGATTATCGGCTGCTGTAGAGAATACCTCGCTCTTGCGCACAGGGATGGTGGTGTTGGCGTCGATCAGCTTAGTCATCACGCCGCCAAGAGTCTCGATACCTACTGACAGAGGCACCACATCAAGCAGCACGATGTTCTCCTTGACCTCGCCGCTGAGGATACCGCCCTGGATGGCAGCGCCCACAGCCACTACCTCGTCAGGATTTACGCCCTTGCTGGGTTCGCGGCCAAAAATCTTCTTCACAATCTCCTGGATAGCGGGGATACGAGTGCTACCGCCCACCAGGATCACCTCATTGATATCGCTTGCCTTAAGGCCGGCATCGGCCAAGGCCTTGTTGCAAGGTTCCACACAAGCCTGGATCAGCTTATCGCACAGCTGCTCAAACTTAGCGCGAGTAAGAGTAGTAACCAAGTGCTTTGGCACACCATCCACCGGCATGATGTACGGCAGATTGATTTCAGTAGAGGTAGAGCTTGACAACTCTATCTTAGCCTTCTCGGCAGCCTCTTTCAAGCGCTGCAGAGCCATAGGATCCTTGCGCAGATCCACTCCATAATCCTTCTGGAAACCATCGGCCAGATAGTCGATGATCACATGGTCGAAGTCATCGCCGCCCAGGTGAGTGTCGCCATTGGTGCTCAGCACCTCAAACACACCGCCACCCAGGTCGAGGATAGAAATATCGAATGTGCCGCCGCCGAGGTCGAACACAGCAATCTTCTGATCCTTATCGCTCTTGTCCAAGCCATAAGCCAGGGCAGCAGCGGTAGGTTCATTCACGATACGCTTAACCTTCAAGCCAGCAATCTCGCCAGCCTCCTTGGTGGCCTGGCGCTGAGAGTCGTTGAAGTAAGCAGGCACTGTGATCACAGCCTCGTCGATGGTCTGTCCCAGATAATCCTCAGCAGTCTTCTTCATCTTCTGCAGAATCATAGCTGAGATTTCCTGCGGAGTATATACGCGGCCATCTACCGCTACCTGAGCCATGCCGTTGGCATTCTTAGATACGGTGTAAGGCACACGCTTGATATCTTCAGTCACTTCATCATAGCGCTCACCCATGAAACGCTTGATAGAATAGATCGTTCCCTCTGGATTAGTGATAGCCTGACGCTTAGCGGGATCACCTACTTTGCGCTCGCCATCCGAGACAAATGCGACGATTGAAGGGGTGGTGTTGCGGCCTTCGCTGTTGGGGATCACTACAGGATCCTTACCTTCGAGAACAGACACGCACGAATTGGTGGTGCCCAGGTCAATGCCAATAATCTTTCCCATGATTTATAGTTTTAATCGTTAATTTATATTTGTTTTTAATTATATTCACCTATGATTGGCGATATTTTTCAACCGCTCAATCATAGAAATAACAAATCCTGTACCAAAAAGGTTTTGCGCCGCAGGTTTATAGTTAATAGTTTGTAGTTTGTAGTCTATAGTTTTTAGTTAATAGTTTGTAGTACAGGTTAAAAAAACAAAAAACTGACAAAATGTCAGTTTTCAAAATAAATACCCTCCACCCCCAAACCACTAACCACTAACCCCTAACCTCTAACCCCTAACCTCTAACCCTGAACTGAAAACTGAAAACTGAAAACTGAAAACTGAAAACCACTAACCCCTAACCTCTAACCACTAACCACTAATAGCTCAGCACCATCTTGCGATTGGCATCCAAGCGCAGCAATATGAACAGCAGAATAGTGAACCCCCACAGACTCGACCCCCCATAAGAGAAGAATGGCAGCGGAATGCCAATCACCGGGCATAGCCCAATCACCATGCCTATGTTGATGCAAAAATGGAAGATAAAATACGAAGCCACGCAGTAAGCATACACCCTCCCGAAAACCTTAGGCTGCCTCTCGGCAATCTTCACTATTCTGAAAATCAAGGCCACAAACAGCAGCTCCACCAGCATGGTGCCCCAGAAGCCCTCTTCCTCGCCTATCGTACAGAAGATAAAGTCAGTATGCTGCTCTGGCACATACTTGAGCTTTGTCTGAGTGCCCTCCAGAAATCCCTTGCCTAACAATCCTCCCGATCCTATGGCAATCTTCGACTGGTTCACATTATATCCAGCCCCGCGCAGATCATCCTCTATCCCGAGCACCACCTTGATGCGCATCTGCTGGTGCGGCTGCAGCTCATCAAAAGCCTTATCCACCATGAACAGGAAGCCTACGGAGAGCACCGCCGTGACCACAGGGATGGCCAGCTTGCGTATCTGTGTGCGCACTGTCTCGAACAAAAGATATAGGCAAGCCACACCGATCATTCCCAGCATGGCAGGCACTCCCGGTATTTCAGTAGGAGCCAGCCAGTCCCAAAGCACTATGATTAACCAGCAGCCCGCGTACCAGCACAGCAGGTTGCGAGCCACCTCGTAGCGCCGCTTGCCGTACACGGCAGCCATCGCCACAGTGATGGCCATCACCAGTGACAAAATCCAAAATTGCCCCAACTCCACTCCCAAGAACAGCGAATCTGTGAATTTCACAGCCACCACGAATATCACCACAGCCCAGGCAGCCCCGAAAAGCACCAAGCCGCTCATGCCCTCGCGGTAGAGCACAAAAAAGAGCGACAAATACACCAAAGCCGAGCCGGTCTCTCTCTGCATAAGAATCAAGATTATAGGCAGCACTATGATGCACACGGCTTTCACATAGTTGCTCACTTTGGCATTGAGCTGGAAATTATATCCGCTAAAGAGCTTGGCCAAGGCCAAAGCCGTGGCAAACTTGCCGAACTCCGCCGGCTGCAAGCTCATCGGCCCCAGCACAATCCATGAGCGCGAGCCCTTGATGTCAGGGGCTATGAAGGGGGTCACCAGCAACACAGCCATCATCAGCCCGTAAATCGCATAAGCGTATGTCTCATACATGCGCGCCTCGATCAGAAGCAGCACAAAGCCCATCACAAGCCCCATGGCTATCCAGCGCATCTGCTTGCCCGAGAACTCCGCAAAAGAGAAGAGATTGGCCTCGTCAAAGTCATAGCTGGCAGCATATATGCTGATAGCGCCGGCCAGCACCATGATCAGATATATGATCACAGTGAACCAATCCAGATTTCTGAATACCGATTGCGAATTATTGTTTAGCTTTTGGAGGGGCATAATAGAGTTCTGTATTTAGCATTCTATCTTCAAGATATTTGCGCTGCGGGGCTATCTCCCCGTTGAGATATTTCTCCATTACCAAGCTGCCTATTGGCACACCGAATGTGGCTCCAAAGCCGGCATTTTCCACATAGGCGCAAACCGCTATCTGCGGATCCTCGTATGGGGCAAAACCCATAAAGGCCGAGTGATCCTTGCCGTGGGGGTTCTGCGCCGTGCCTGTCTTGCCAGCCACATCCACCCCTGGGAAGGCCGCTGAGCGGCAAGTGCCGCCGATCACTGCCATGCGCATGCCCTCGGCTATGATGTCATAGTAGTGCTGCTCTATTGTGGGATAATTCTTGAGCTTGTAATCCTCGGAAATCACAGTGTCCTGAATCTCCTTCACCACATGCGGTGTGATGAACCATCCACGATTGGCCACTGTGGCGCATAGGTTGGCGATTTGCAGCGGAGTGGCCAAAATCTCGCCCTGGCCTATGGCCACAGAGATGATAGTGTTGCCGCTCCAGCGATTGTTGCCGTAAAATCTGTCGTAGAATTTCGCATTCGGTATAAATCCCCTCTTCTCTCCAGGCAGGTCCACTCCGAGCTTATATCCGTAGCCCATCGACACCAAGTGATTCTTCCAGATCTCGAAGGCGTTGTCGCAGCGCCCGTATTTACTGCGCTTGTTGATCATGTTGTAAAAACCCCAACAAAAGTAGCTGTTGCATGATGTCTGGAGCGCGGGTCGCAACGGCAGCGGACTGCCATGCCCGTGGCACCCCACCGTAAGGCCGCCGTTATGGTATCCGTGGCTGCATGGGTACATCGTCTCCGGAGTTATGATATTTTCTTGCAAGAAGATCAGGCCTTGCGTAGGCTTGAAAGTGGAGCCCGGCGGATAGGATGCCATTATGGCGCGATCGTACAGAGGCCAATCCGGCTGATTTACAAGCTTCTTATAATTCTCTCCGCGCTGGCGCCCCACAAGCAAGTTAGGGTCATAGGTAGGGCTGGACACCAGGCACAGTATCTCGCCTGTCTTTGGCTCAATGGCCACCACAGCGCCGCGCTTGCCCACCATCAGCGACTCAGCATACTCCTGGAGCTTGATATCTATGCCAAGCTTGAGATCGCGCCCGGCTATAGGGGCTATGTCCCGCGCGCCATTCTCATATTTTCCTTGTATTCGGCCTCTGGCATCGCGGATCAGGATTTCCACGCCCTTGATGCCGCGCAGCTCCCGCTCGTAGCTCTTCTCCACTCCCAAGTCGCCTGTATAATCGCCGGGGGCATAGTACTCATCATTCTCGATATCTGTTTGCGATGCCTCGCGTATATTGCCTACCACATTGGGGGCTGAAGCATGCGCATACTGCCGCAAAATCCTCTTCTGTATAAAAAATCCGGGAAAGCGGTACAGCTTTTCTTGCAATCGCCCATAGTCCTGGGCCGAAAGCTGGCTGATAAGTTTTTGAGGAGTGTATGGCGAATAGCCAGGATTGAGGCGCTTGTCGCGCATATCCACCAAGCGCTTGTCGAACTGCTCTCGCGTTATATTCAGCGCGGCGCAGAAATCAGCCGTGTCGAAGGGCTCCACATCCCTGGGGATGAGCATCACATCGTAGGCTGGCTGGTTGTACACCACCAGC
>CAZRYC010000045.1:0-24150 GCA_964604175.1 uncultured Bacteroides sp. | reverse complement strand
CCACCAGAGGAGGAAGTTATGCCTAAGGAAGAGGTTGCCAACCAGATCCAAAACACTATCATCGATATCGTAGAGGATGAGCAGGTGACCAATGAAGTAAAGACACAGGAAGAACTCCGCGAGGACAACCGTATGATTGGTGGTACCGATATCACTGATGGTGTGGACGACCTTACGAAGAACGTGATTACCCAGGAGGTTATCGTTGTTGAAGAGAAGCCGAAGGAGGACAACATCGTCTATACCACGGCCAACGTTCAGCAGCAGCCTGAATTCCCTGGTGGCGAGGCTGCCATGTACAAGTGGCTGGCTGACCACATCCAATACCCGGCAGTTGCTGCTGAAGAGGGTGTACAGGGTAAGGTTATCGTTGAGTTCGTAGTTTCTAAGAGTGGTGCAATTGAGAACGCTCGCGTTCTGCGCGGTCCCCACAAGGCTCTCGAGCAAGAGGCTCTGCGCGTGGTGAAGGCAATGCCAGCTTGGAACCCCGGACGTAACAACGGTCAGGCCGTAAAGGTAACTTACGTGCTCCCCGTGACCTTCAAGCTCCAGAAATAAGGCTTAAGGCTTTAGGCATTAGGCTTAAGGCTTAAGGAATAAAACAATCGGCTGATGTCTGTCAAAGGCATCAGCCGATTTTCTTTTATTTCTATATCTATTATTCCTCAAGCCTAAAGCCTCTAGCCTAAAGCCTAAAGCCTTATTTACGCCTTATGCCTAAAGCCTAAAGCCTTATTCCTTAAGAGCAGCGATTGCTCCTTTGTAATCTGGCTCATTAGTGATTTCTTCTACCAAATCGCGGTAGATGACCTTGTGGTCTTGATCGAGCACGAGAACGCAGCGCGCCAGCAAGCCCTTGAGAGGTCCGTCAACGAGCTGCACACCATATTTCTGCGCAAACTCTGGTGAGCGGAAAGCACTGGCTACCTCTACATGGTTGATGTCGTTGGCGCTGCAGAAACGACTTTCTGCAAAGGGCAAATCCATAGACACGCAGATGACAGAGGTGTCGGGGATTTCAGCCGCTTCTTTGTTGAAACGATGTACGCTTGCAGCGCACACCGGGGTGTCGAGGCTGGGAAAGATGTTGAGCACAACTTTGCGCCCATCATAATCGCCTAAACGAATCTCTTTCAAATCTTTGTTGGTGAGTTCGAATTCAGGAGCTTTCTGACCAACTGCAGGTACATCTCCGTAGGTGTGACATTCAATGCCTTTGAAATAAACGGTTTCCATTTTTTTGGTTTTCAGTTTTCAGTTTTCAGTTTTCAGTTTTCAGTTTTCGGTTTTCGGTTTTCAGTTTTCAGTTTTCAGTAAGTGTGATTCTTTACAGTACATTTGAAATAACAATTTCAGAGAGGTTTTGGTTGTAGGCGATTGTCACTTCGCGTACAATACCGTCAGAGCCTACAACCAGGATGGTTGGGTAGAGGTTTACCCCACAGTTGCGAATAAGTGAGCCAGCTGAGGTGAGGGCTGCTTCTGCTGGCATGAGAGATCCCAGCAATTCGCTTATTTCGTCCTCGTGATTACCCTGAAACACCCATATTATATCCACTGTGGTGGGCAATTGGTTAGCCGCAGAGCGCACATCTTGGATTGTGGCTTGGGTGGAGGCCACTTCTGGGTCTAAAAACACGAAAATCGAGGTTCGCACCAGCCCCTCTCCGCGCAAATGCTCCATGCGCTTATCATCGTTCAACGCTTGGCAAGAAAAGCTTGGCAATGGCTGGCCTTTAAGGCTTTCGGCGCGGAATGTGCTCTCGCGGTATTTCTCAAAGACCTCAGGCCACTGCGCTACCAATGCGTCTTCGTTGTATTCAATGCGGTTCTCTCGGCTCCCGGGCTCGTATTTCACCGAGATGATTTGCTCGCTAATGGTGCCAGGACTTGTCTCGAGCTCGATCTTCATAGGAAGCTGAGTATCGAAATCAAATGCGTAGGTGAAATATTGTGAATCGTAACCTTGAGTGCGCTTAGTGCCGTCAATTACTACGGCGCGTTTGCCGCTTACAATTGTATCTGGATGGAATTTATAATCATAAGCGGTGTCATTGGCAATCTCCTCCATCCTAAGGGCTAAGAATTGTGGCAGGAGGTCGGCGAATTGAGCCTGAGATTGCACGCCAGGCCCGGCAACTGGCCTAAA
This sequence comes from uncultured Bacteroides sp., assembly GCA_964604175.1. Taxonomy (GTDB): domain Bacteria; phylum Bacteroidota; class Bacteroidia; order Bacteroidales; family Muribaculaceae; genus CAG-873. The sequence continues at coordinate 22,001 of CAZRYC010000045.1, read as the reverse complement.
AGCCGCTGGATTATCTGTGAAATGATATTCTTGTAACCTATTGTTGCGATAGCGGTAGTGACTGCCGTCGAAATAGGCTGAAAATCCGGTATGATTCCCGGATTTAGACTCAGATTCCCAGCGGATAAGATATTCGCAGGGCGAGAGCGAATCTGCCGGTGTAGCATCGCTTTGCAAGGTCAGACTATAAGTGACCGGGTCTTCAGCCGAGGGCAACCACACTTGGAAAGTGGCATCTGTCAGATAATTATTTGTGTCTTTAAGATTTTGCGCCATTTGCGCGACCCCTTGGGCGGAATTGCCCAAGGGGGCCACGGAAAGTGTTAACACGAGTAGCGCCGTATAAGAAGCTCTCATATCGAAGCAAGTTGAAACGTTATACCATAAAAACACATGACACTGGATTTGGTTCAATAAAAAACGAATAAGTGAAATTTGTGAATTTACGATATTTCACAATTTCACTTATTCGTAATGTCATTGTATTGAGTATTTACTCTTTGATTCCAAGAGTAAGAATGGCTCCGGTAGCGGGGGAGAGTATCATGAAAGCCGGGGCTTTTTTGTCGATGAAGATTTTGGGATCTTGTCCGTAAGGTACGCCAAGCTGAGCCAGAGAGAATTGTTCGCTCTTGAGGTTCTGGCCGTTGTAATCAATGCTGATTTGTGCTGTGCCAGGAATCTGGTAAGCTACACCGCCCTTTGGAAAGGGTTTGGGCAGTCCCTTCTCGTCATTAGGTATTTCGCCGCGAGTAAGCACATCCACTGTGAGGTATATGGGGTCGCCAGAAAGATCGTCAGCATCCACAATTCCGTCAATGGGAGACAGACGAGCCAGAATGAAATTCTTAATGCCCTGATTGTTAGGTTCAAAAACAAGAGTGGTTACTTCTGTCCATGTCTTAGTAGTGCCAGCGAACATAGCCGTCAGGGCAGCCTCTTGAGCTGCGAGATTGTCCAAGGCCAGTTGTAAGGCTTTGCCATCGGGTGGCATATTATCGGCTTGGCCCGAGATTAGATCGTTGCGGTGCTCTCGCAGTTCGAACACTCGCTCTGCAGCAATCTGAGCCATCTTCGAGGTAGATGAGCTCATGGTCATGTCAAGTGTGATTGCTTGGCGGGCCGCCTCTGTCTCTAATGGCGTAGGCTCAGCGGCCTTAGCCACAGGCAGTTGGGGAGCGCTTTGGACAGGTATGTTCTCGGTGTTAATAGCTATGGGGATGTTGTCACCATTGAGCACTACATATGTGCCCACTCCGCCTTTGAAGCTCATCAGCCATTCGCTATCTTTGTTGGCCTCTCCTCGAGGCACTATTGTAATGCTCTTGATAGTGGCAGAGCGATCTTCTTTGGTGATTGCATTGTCGATGTTGAGGTTGCGGCGGGCGTAATTGTAGAATTTCCCGGGTGTCTTTTCAGTAAATTCAGTCTCGATAGTGATGTCGAGCACAGTGGTAGGCAGGCAATACACCAGACCGTAATCGTTGGCCTTGGCTGCTGTGATTTTAGTGGTGGTTTGGGCGCTTGTTGATAACGCCAAGCTTGCAGCCGCCAGCAGTATCCAATTCTTATTCATTAAATTAGTCATTAGTCATTATTTTTTTGATAGCTCTGCCGATGTTGTCAGCTATATCGTCAGCGATGGTACCGTAGGTCCCGTGTTCTTCCTCGCAAATCTCGCCTGAGAGACCGTGGATGTACACGCCCAGCAGGGCAGCTGTCTCTGGAGAATAGCCTTGGGCTATGAAGCCGGTGATTACTCCAGTGAGCACATCGCCGCTGCCAGCTGTGGCTAAGGCCGGGGAGCCGCTACTGTTGATATGCACCTTTCCGTCGGGCCGTACGATGGCAGTATATCGCCCCTTTAGCACAATAATAATATTGTAGAAAGCTGCTTTCTCGATAGCTATCCTCAGGCGAGCTTCAGCTGATGGCTGATCGCCGAAGAGGCGGTCGAACTCTCTGTCGTGAGGGGTAAGAATCGACAGCACTGGCAGATAGTTGAGCATCAACGGGCGCACGGCAATGCAATTGAGGGCGTCTGCATCTATAACAATTGGCTTGCTATTCGCGCTCGCTACTTTGAAAAAATTTTCCAAAGCATTGATTGTGATGTCGGCAGTGCCTATGCCAGGCCCGATCGCTATGGCAGTGTAATTTGATTTTAGAGTAATCTCCGAAATTGCCACATCATGGGTATCGCGCATGAACAGGGCCGAAGGCACAGAGCTTTGCATCACATAATATCCGCAGCGCGGCGAGTAGCATGTGACTTTCCCGGCCCCTGAGCGCAAGCAGCCGCGCGTAGCGAGCACTGCAGCCCCCATCATCCCGTAGCTGCCAGCTGCGATAAAGGCCGAGCCATATTCTTTCTTGGTGTGTTCTGGCCAGCGAGGGCGCAGTATCTTCTTTACATCCTTGCGTGTTATGAGATAGAAAGTATAGGGGGTACGCCGCACAGCCTCGCGGTTGAGCCCTAAATCTATGGTCACGCATTCGCCTACCAGCTCGGCATAATCATCGATATAGAATGGCAGGTGGGGGAAGCCTATGGAGAGTGTAAGGGTGGCGTGGATGATGTTGTTGTTGATGCTGTTGGTGTTCCAGTCGGGGAACAGACCCGAAGGCAAATCGATTGACACTATATCCGCCTCTGAATCATTAATGGCTCGAATTACCATGCTGAAGCTTTGAGGGAGCGCCTTTTCCAAGCCAGAGCCGAAAAGGCCATCTACCACTACGCAGGAGCTCTCTATCTCCGGGATGTCGAATTTTTGGGTTATTTCTGTAAGCTTGACTTCTGGAAATTCTTCTCGCAAGAGGTCGCGCTCTTTGGCGCATGTGCCACATAGTCGCTTGCCCCCTATGTTGAAAAGGAAGATTTCCGGGTCGTAGCCCAAGCGCATAAGATGTCGGCAGGCAGCTAAGGTGTCAGTGCCATTATTGCCCCATCCGGCAAACACTACCATGCGCCTCTCCGATCCCCATCGGTCGCTTATTTCGCGTGCAATGCCAGTAGCAGCCCGTTCTATGAGGTCGGAGTAGCTAATGCCATCGCGCTCCAGGGTGGCCTGGACGATGGATCGTATCTGATTATTGGAAAAAATCTTCATAGTGCAAAGTTAGTAAATAGTTTTCAGTTTTCGGTTTTCAGTTTTCAGTTTTTCTGGAGGGTAGGATTAAAATTTTTTAAACAATCATTGAAAAGATTTTTTTGGAGTTATTAAGGAATTTTTGTAATTTTGGGGCGTTATATTATAAAGGGTCTAATTAGTCCCGTTCATCAACCTTAATTCTTACCGTTATGATTATCGGTGTACCAAAAGAGATTAAAAACAACGAGAATCGCGTGGGTGCGACTCCCGCTGGAGTGAAAGAACTGGTGAAGCATGGCCACCAGGTGTATGTGCAGCATACGGCTGGCGAAGGCACAGGCTTCACAGATGCTGAGTATGAGGCTGCAGGCGCAAAGATACTCCCCACCATTGAAGATGTGTATGCCAAGGCAGAGATGATTATTAAGGTTAAGGAGCCAATAGCTCCTGAATATCCTCTCTGTCGCAAGGGTCAGGTGCTCTTCACCTATTTCCATTTCGCCAGCGATCTTGAGCTGACTGAGGCCATGATGAAGGCAGGCAGCATCTGCATCGCTTATGAGACAGTGCGCGACCGTCAAGGCACATTGCCGCTGCTCACACCTATGAGCGAGGTTGCTGGCCGCATGTCAGTGCAAGAGGGTGCCCGGTTCTTAGAAAAGCCTCAGGGAGGCAAGGGCTTGCTTATGGGCGGCGTGCCTGGAGTGAAGCCGGCCAAAGTGCTTGTACTGGGAGCCGGTGTCGTGGGGCGCAACGCAGCCCTGATTGCAGCTGGCATGGGAGCTGATGTTACAATCACCGATATCTCGCTGCCAGTGCTGCGCCATGTGGCTGAAGTGATGCCGAGGAATGTTAAGACACTCTATTCTTCAGCCCACAACATTGAGCAAGAGCTGCCAACAACCGATTTGGTTATAGGCTCAGTACTGATTCCGGGCGCCAAGACTCCTCATCTAATTACCAAGGAAATGCTCAAGCTGATGAAGCCTGGCACAGTGATGGTGGATGTGGCCATCGATCAGGGCGGATGCTTTGAGACATCGCATGCCACCACTCACAGCGAGCCCGTCTATGTGGTGGATGGCATTGTGCACTATGCAGTAGCTAATATTCCTGGAGCAGTGCCTTATACCTCTACATTGGCTCTGACCAATGCCACTCTGCCTTATGCCCTTCGCTTAGCTGATATGGGCTGGATCAAGGCCTGCGAGTCAGATCCCGGCCTTTCCGAGGGTGTCAACATGGTGGATGGCAAAATCACCTTCAAGGGTGTGAGCGAGGCATTCGACCTTCCCTATACCCCGCTTAAGGAAATAATCTAAGGCAGAGGCCCGCAAGCGGACCTCCCCCCAAGGCATAGCAGAGGCCCGCAAGCGGACCGCCCCCGAATTCGGTGGAGGTCCGCTTGCGGGCCTCCACTTTGTTAATATTTGCTAATGGGGGGGTATTTTGTGAAATTAGGTTAATTTTAACAGTTGGGTTAAATTAGATTAAATTAAAATTTGTAAGTTTGCGGGTCGAAAAAGTTAAGAAGTGTATAATAATAGGTACAAAATCTTACAAAAAATCATTTTTTTTAACCTAAACTGCTAGAAAGTATGAAAAGAATTATTTGCTTTCTTTTTGCTATTCTTGCGGTGAGCGTATGCATGATGGCGCAAACACGTACTGTGAAAGGCGTGGTTGTTTCCGGAGCTGACAACGAGCCCCTCGTTGGCGCCAGCGTAAGAGTAACCGGCACGCAGATGGCAGTCGTCACTGATGTCGACGGCAATTTCACCATCCCCAACGTTCCTGAGGACGCTAAAACCATACAGGTAAGCTATGTGGGAATGACATCGCGTGAAATCAACATCACCCCGGGTGTGATGCGAGTAGCGCTTGATCTTAATGCCGCAGTCCTGGATGAAGTAGTGGTCACAGCTATGGGTATCTCCCGCTCGGAGAAGACCTTGGGATATTCAGCCACTCAGGTCGATGCTGCGCAAATCGAAAAAGCTCAGACTACCAATGTAATGAGCGCCCTCCAGGGCAAGGTGGCTGGTCTGCAAGTGCAGAAAGTGAGCTCATCGCCTGGCTCGGCCAACAATGTGCAGATCCGTGGTCTAAGTTCAATCAACGGTAACAACCAGCCCCTCTATGTAGTGGACGGAGTGCCTATGGCCAACAGCAGCTACATAGGCCAGCAACTGCAGATGTCAACCGGCGGTATTGACAATATCTCGCCTGATGACATTGCCAGCATCACAGTGCTGAAGGGCGCTGCCGCTACCGCTCTATATGGTAGCCGCGCCAGCAATGGTGTAATCATGATTACAACCAAGAGCGGTGGCAAGGGCGAGAACAAGAACTATTCAATCACCTACTCAGGCAATGTGGTGGCAAGCCGCGTGGCTATGCTTCCAGAGATGCAAAATGAGTTTGGCCAAGGTTGGAATGGTACTCAGACCTACATTGAGAATGGTTCTTGGGGACCCCGCTTGGATGGTAGCACCCAGGTGTACGGCCCTATTTGGAACAATTCGCAGCGCATCCACACCTATGATGCCAAAAAGAACAATGTAAAAGACTTCTTCGACACCGGTTGGAGCCAGAACCACAGCGTAGCCATTAGTGGTGTGAGCAAAGACCAAACCATGACCTATTACGCAAGCTACACTTACACTGGCGACAATGGCATCATGCCTGGCGACAATGACTCGTTCAAGCGCAATGCATTCGCATTCCGTGGCAGCTTCCAGCCCGAAAAGTGGATTAAGATTAGCTCAAGTGTCAACTACTCGAGCTACCGCACTAAGGCTGTGGGCCAGTACCAGGGTACTTCTGTGATCGACGGTCTCTTTGAGTTCCCTCGCGATATCTCTTTGGTTGACCTCAAGGACACCAGCATCGCTTTCAATACCCCGGAGGCATACTACACACCTTATGGTATTACCAACCCTTATTGGGCTTTGGAGAATAATAAGTATGAGATCAATGGCAATCAGACTTTCGGTAAAATCCAAGCCGACATCTTCCCCATCGATCACCTGACTCTTACTTACCGCTTCGGTTTCGATGTAAGCAACTACGATGCTAAGCAGGGTTATCCCCAAATCAATCTCGATGATGCTCTCATCAACGAAGACTATGGCTATGCACCCAGCAACATGAATCAGGCTGGATATGTATATGCATACTATCGTCGCGCACATGAGTACAACCACGACTTCATGGCGCAGTACAACAACAAATTCCTTGACAATCGCTTCGATGTCACCGCAATCGTGGGTGTCAACCTCAACGAGCGCGCCAGCACCTATATGAATGGCGAGACTGATGACCTGCTCTTCTACACCGGCTTCTGGGATCTGAGCAATGGCTCAAGCATCACCACTCTGGGCGAAGGCCAGATGAAGCGCCGCGCAGTGGGCCTTTATGGCGATATCAGCCTTGGCTGGGATGATTTCCTGTACTTGGATGTGACCATGCGCAACGACTGGTCTTCCACTCTGCCCAAGGGCAACCGTTCATTCTTCTATCCTGGTGTCACATTGGCTGGCATCTTCACCCGCTTTATCCAGGACAAGTCAGTGCTCTCGTTCGGTAAGGTTCGTCTCGCTTATGGTAAGACTGGTAACGACGCTTCTCCTTACTACACAGCTACTAACTATCTTCAGGCCTATAGCAATGGCTACTATGGCAGCTATATCACCAACTTCCCGATTTCCGGTGTGAACTCGTTTATGACCTCCTCCACCAGTCCTTCAAGCGATTTGCGCCCGGAGATGACCACAGAGTTCGAGGCTGGTCTTAACCTGAAGTTCTTCAACGGCCGCATCGACTTTGATGCTTCATTCTACAACCGTACCACCAAGGACCAAATCTTCACCTTGCCTATGGATCCATCCACCGGTTTCAGCTATCAGGTGGTCAACTTCGGTAAGGTTCGCAACCGTGGTATCGAGCTCTCTCTTGACCTGATTCCGGTACAGCTCAAGAATTTCCAGTGGCAAATCGGCTTTAACTGGGCATACAACCGCAACAAGGTGCTTTCGATGCCTGAGAGCCTCGAAGGCGGCAAGGTCACAATCAACAGCTACTCCGCAGGCAACGATGCAGTGTATATGTATGCTGAGCAGGGCAAGGCTCTGGGCCAATATTACACTTATCTCCAGCAATACGTTACCGATGAGAGCTCTCCATACTATGGATGCATGATCGTGGGTAGCGACGGACAGCCTGTAGTAGGCACAGAACTTGAAGACACTGGCATGAACATGAACCACAAGTGGACCGGCGGTGTCACCACAGCTTTCTCTGCTTTCGGCTTCACTCTGAGCGCAGCTTTGGATGTTCGCTATGGTGGTTATTATTTCTGCCGCACCAAGAACTTGATGTCATTCACCGGCAACGGCAAGGTCACTATGTACAACGACCGTGAGCCGTTCGTAATCCCCAACTCAGTTGTGGACAATGGCGATGGCACCTATTCTCCCAATACCCACCCCATCTACTTGGCCGATAGCTCTCTTCAGGACTACTATGACATAGGCTGGGGCAATGGCGGTAAGTTCTACATGGTTGACCGCACTTATGTGAAGCTGCGCAACATCTCTCTTACTTATCAGCTCCCACGCAAGTGGCTCAATAAAATCTACATGAGCGATGTGGCCATTACTCTTTATGGCAACAATCTCTGCACCTGGACTGCTAAGGACAATATCTTCTCAGATCCTGAGGTCTCTGGTTCTGCCTCTACTACAAGCGACTTGTCAGTAGGTTTTGGTCAGTACTATTGCAACCCCTCACAAAAGGAATTCGGCGTCAATCTGAAAGTAACCTTCTAAGCTGAAATGACAATGAAAAAATATATATTAGTTTCTATTCTGGCTTTGGGCTTGGGTGCTACCATGTCATCATGCGATGACTATCTGGATGTTAATCAGAACCCTAACTCGCCCGAAGAGTCAGCCCTTAACGTGAACGCGTTCTTCCCTGGCGCTGAATTGGCTTTTGCCAATAGCTATGGCGACTATCTGCGTATCACCAGCGGATATTTTGCTCAGTACTACAGCCAGATGTTCGGTACCAGCAACTATCTTGATTATAGCCAATTCTCTCAATCGTCGGCTCGCTGCAGCAGCACATATACTAATCTCTGCGTGCGTTGCTTGAAGAATATGGATAATGTGATTAAACTGGCTGAGGAGAATGAGGATTGGGCAGCCAACTTGGCAGCCAAGATTATCAAGTGCGCCACTTATCAGATCTTTGTAGATTGCTGGGGCGATGTGCCTTACAGCGAGGGCATGGATATCAATATCCCTATACCCAACTTTGACAATGGCCAGGATGTGTATGCTGGCATCCTTGCCGAGCTCGATGAGGCCAAGGCAAAGGCTGAGGCTGCGATGACCTCTGCCGGCGGCGATCTGCCAATGTGCACAAACTTCTTGCTTGATGGCGAAAACCTCTCAGCTTGGGTGCAACTTGCAAATGCCCTTAAGCTGCGTATCTTGATGCGCGAAAGCAATGTGGTAAATGTGCAAAGCGAACTGGCAGCCCTTATAGCCGAGGACAACTTCCCAACCGAGGATATCGCTTGGCAAGGTTGCTGGAGCAACGAAAGCGGCAAGGCCAACCCCTTCTATCAAGAAGAGTTCGCAACATACTTCGGTTCTACTCAGAAGAACCTGGCACTGAACATCGCTCTGCTCAAGACTTTCGAGGAGAGCATGGACAGCCGCTTGGAGGCTTTCTTTGACAAGAACAGCAACGGCGCATACTGGGGAGCTGTTTCAGGCACCAACTTCAGCACTTCAGCTACTTATAAGTCAGCTTACTTCTGCCGTCCGACAGCTCACTATGATGATCCCGTGTATTTCATCACTGTAGCCGAGACTGAGTTCTTCTTGGCTGAGTATGAGGCCCGCTATGGCAGCATGGCAGAGGCCCAGGCTCATTATGAGGCAGCTGTGAAGGCTTCGTTCGAGACCGCAGGCCTCGATGCCGATGATGCTGAAAGCGTACTGGAGGCTTATCCTTGGGATTCCGCAAATTACAAGCGCTGCATTGGCATCCAGAAGTGGGTGGCCATGAGCGGTGTGAACCCCTTCGAGGGCTATTGCGAGCTGCGCCGCCTGAAGTATCCTGAATTCAGCAATAAGGTTACTGGCGATATCCTCTACAGTGTAGTCTCTGACACATACAGCACTGATGACTTGGAGCCCGGTACTCTTTACACTCCGATAAATGTGTTCTCTCAGGTGGGCAACAACCAGCTGCTCCAGCGCTGGCCTTATCCTACCTCAATGCAAAGCACTAATGGCAATACGCCTACCTTTGCTGGTTACACCGAACCTATCTTCTGGGCTAAGTAAGAACCTATAATTCTACAAGAAAATGAAGAAACAACTTACAATACTTGCAGCAATCGCAGCCCTGGGGCTCGGTACCACAAGCTGCGATAAGGATACCGAAGGTGTGACCGGCATTACATACTATCCCGTGATCACGCTGGATGGATATACCTACATGAACTGGGAGGCTGGCGTACCTTTCGTAGATCCTGGCTATAAGGGAGAAATGGAGGGTGAGGATATCACCGCCGATGTGGAGGTAAGCACCTCGATGAATCTCTCAAACCCGCAGCCAGGTGTTTATACCATTAACTATTCAGCAGTTAACTCTGACGGTTTCTCTGCTTCAGCTACCCGCTATGTATGCGTATGCTCCGACTTGGACAGCGCCGAAGGCTACTATATGGTGCAAGCTAATAGCTACCGCGTAGGTTCTGCTACTACTGCCTATGGAGCTCAGTATCCAGTATATTTGCTCTGGGATGAGGATTGCTACTATTGCAGCGACTTCTTGGGCGGATGGTATCAGTATCGCGCCGGCTACGGCTCAAGCTATGCAGCTCAGGGCTATCTGGAAATTGACGGCAGCGACATCAATATGATTTATAGCTATGTGGCAGGCTGGGGCGACTCAGTTGACGCTCTCTCGGATGCCACCTATGATGAGGCTACTGGCACAATCCACTGGGATGCTTCCTACGCCGGTATGGAATTTGTAGTAACAATGATTAAAAACAAGTAAACTATGAAGAAGATCATATATTCTATCCTCTCGCTTGCGATGGTGGCTCTGGCTTCTTGCTCTAAGGACGAGCCCGGTGGCACCAATATGCAAGAGATGGCAGGTCAGTGGTATGTGACCATGGACGGCGTGGATGCTAATGGCAACATCATCATGGAGGATCCTCTGGGCAACGGCCGCTTCCTGGTGCTTACCTTCAACACCACCAATGATGACAGCGACCTGATGTGGGTCAGCGATATCGAGAACCTGTACTGGACATACTACTATTATGATATCCCCAGCGATTTCCAGACTCTCGTAAAGGTTGACAAAGCCTCTATGACTTTTGGAAACACCGATTGGAGCGACAATATCAATTACAATGGCGAGCAAATGCTTGTGACCAATGGCAAGATCGTAAAGAATGGCACTACCACCCCCAGTGGAATGCCCGCCGATTACATCTGGTTTGAGGTCAAGTACAGCGATCAGGTAATGATGGACCTGATGGACGGCGAGGTGGATCACTTCAGTTTCTCAGGCTATCGCTACACTGGTTTTGTGGCCGACGAATAATTAGGAGTATAAATTATCCTTGAGATAATTACATACGCTTACTCTGTTTCGAGCGGGGTGTTGCTTGGTGCAACGCCTCGCTTTTCTTTTGGTAGTTCGGAAAATAATTCGTAACTTTGCTATCAGAAATCGCGGTAGTGGCTCAGTTGGTAGAGCATTGGCTTCCCAAGCCGAGGGTCGCGGGTTCGAGTCCCGTCTACCGCTCAAAATCCATCTTTTTCAAGTACCGGATTATCTGGGGGGGGGGAGAAAAAGTTGCTTCCCGATGAAGACGATAATGAGAAGAAAAAATCAATATACATGAAAAGACTAATTATTACGACATTGCTGGCGGTTGGCTTCTTGCTACTTGCAACTGCTCAGGTGCAGCGCACGGACAATGGGCTGCAGTTCGCCACCGACGGACAGACTGTGGAGATACAGTTCTACTCACCGAATATTGTGCGCGTGGTAAAGACCCCCAAGTCAGCCGCATATCAAGCTCTGGGAATAGCTGTCACCAAGGTTCCCGAAAAAGTTAAGTTAAAGTATGCTGAGGCTCCAACTAAAGTCGCCTTGAAATCCTCGGTTCTGGAATTGGCTGCTGATCTTAACACTGGTGATATCATCTTTTCCGCTCCTAATGGACAAAATCTAATGACAGCTGGTAAGACAACATTCACTCCTTTGGATGATGCGGGGCGCTCCTCATATCAAGTGAGTCAAACTTTCTGTCTTGACGCTGACGAACCTATCTACGGGCTGGGAATTCTTCAAAACTTAAAGCTGTCGCAACGTGGCGAGAACCGCACACTGCGCACTGGCAACACAGAGGATGGCGTGCCGTTCTTCCAGTCGCTCAAGGGATATGGAGTGTATCTTGACAATTATTCGCCAGTAGAAATTGCTGATAATGGCAATGAAATCACACTCACATCCGAGGTGGGCGATGCAGCAGATTTCTATTTTATTTACGGTGGCAATGCTGATGGAGTGGTAGCCGGCGTACGCGAGCTCACCGGCGATGTGCCCCTGGCTCCTCTATGGTCCTTCGGCTTTATGCAGAGCCGCGAGCGATATAAAAGCCAAGAGGAAATTTTGGGAGTTCTGGCTCAATATCGCAAAGATGGAGTGCCAGTGGACTGCATGATTCAAGACTGGCAATACTGGGGCAACAACTATCTGTGGAATGCTATGGACTTTCTCAACGAGACCTTCCCTAATCCTAAGGAAATGATGGATAGCATACATGGTCAGAATGCAAAATGCATGATATCGATATGGCAATCTTTCGGGCCGCAGACCCTCCCTTATCGAGACCTCGATCAGAAAGGGCTGCTTATGGATTTCAGCACTTGGCCAACATCGGGCATTTCTCATATATGGCCTCCCAGAATGGATTATCCCAGCGGAGTGCGCGTGTATGACCCATATTGCCAAGAGGCTCGCGACATATACTGGAACCACTTGCGACGCCTCTACGATTATGGCTTGGATGGTTGGTGGATGGACAGCACCGAGCCGGATTGCTTCGAGGCCACAAAGGAGCATTACGATCACATGACCTCCCGCGATGTGAGTTATCGAAATCTTGTGAATGCCTTTCCCATACAGTGTGTGGAGGGTGTGTATGACCATCAGCGAGCTATCGATGACACCACTCGCGCCTTTATCCTTACTCGCTCAGTCACCTTTGGTCAGCAGCGCACTGGGGCCCATACTTGGAGCGGAGATGTGGTTTCCACCTGGGACATGCTTCGCAAGCAGATTCCCGCTGGACTGAACTATTCCTTGATAGGCAATCCCAATTACAATAGCGATTTGGGTGGCTTCTTCTCAGGTTCTTATAATGGATCGTATAAAGGTAAGCCTGGCTATGAGAATCCGGCCTTCCACGAGCTCTATGTGCGATGGATGCAACATGGCGTTTTCTATCCCATGATGCGCAGCCATGGAGCTGACACTCCTCGCGAGCTCTATCTTTATGGCAAGGAAGGTGAGCCTGTGTATGATGCGCTTTTAGGAGCAGTAAAACTGCGCTATATGCTTCTGCCCTATATCTATTCTACTGCTTGGCAGGTAAGTAAAAACCGGGATACATTTATGCGTGCGCTGCTTATGGATTTTCCTAATGACCCAGTAGCTGTAGAGAGCAAGAATTCCTATATGTTCGGCCGCGCATTGCTTACCACGCCTGTAATAGACCCTTACTACACTCCGGAGGTAATTCGTCAGGATGAGGATGCCAATGCAGGCTGGGATAAGAACACGGGGCGCACCAGCATCGATATGGAAAATGTGGATTTCAACAAACCGATTGCTCATAATGCATATTTGCCCGCGGGTACGCAGTGGTACTATTTTCACAATAATCATGTTTACGATGGCGGACAGACTGTAGAGCTTGAGCTTCCGCTGGGCCAGATACCATTCTTTGTAAAGGCTGGCAGTATCCTGCCGCTTGGGCCTGATGTGCAATACACCGGCGAAAAGCCTTGGGATAATCTTGAGATGCGCGTATATCCCGGAGCAAATGGCAGCTTCACTCTCTATGAGGATGCCGGCGATGGCTACGGATATGAAGCAGGGGAATACACAGAGATTCCTTTTGAATGGAACGATGGCTCACATCGCTTGACAATTGGAGCGCGCAAAGGCGCTTATCCTGGCATGCTTGGAAGCCGCCAATTCCGCATAGTTACCCCAGATGGCAAGTCCAAGATTGTCAACTATACGGGTAAAAAAGTGACGGTAAATCTGTAACCTTATTTCTTGCGGCGCACTGAGCGCGTGGCAGAGGAAGAAGAGGAGGCGGAGCTCGACTTCGCCTTCTTTTCTTTTACTTTGGTTGACTTCTTGGCACTGCGGCTGGTGGTGCGCCCAGCCTTTTTCTTGACAGCTTTGCTGTCGGTTGCCAGCAAAGTGCTATCGCCAGCCTCCACTGCAGCTTCAGCTGCTTCGCGAGCCTCGCGGGCGGCGATGATTTCTTCACGGTTAGGCACCCAAAGCTTGTTTTCAAAGCTGTCAAGGCGTGCTTGTATGCTGTCCTGTGCGCGCTTCAAATCATCGGGGTCTTGATATAGTTGGGCCATCGATTTGTTGCGCATGTTGCGGGTCTTGATGATGTCGCCCTCGTAGAGGTTCAGGGCAAAGAAATCGTCATAGGTGTAGGTGGCGATATTGTTGTCATCATCCACAAATATTTCCTGTTGGGCTAAATGAGGGCGCAAGTCGCTGTATTTCACCCAGAAAAGAGGAAATTTCTGCATGTCGCCATAGCCGCTATCCTCCACCAATACTGGGCAGATGGCCTCCACATTGGCTCTGAGGCGATTCATGCGGTTATCGAATGTCCACCGCTCTATCACATAGTAGATAAGCACCTCGTTGGTGGGCACATCATTCTCTTGAATTTCATATAGGCGGCGCTTTTCGGTACTGCCCTTAGCCTCAGTCACATATATGTTGAACCGCTCAAGATTTTGCTTCAAGTCGATGCGATACTGGTCTGTGAAAATCTCTTTGCCATCGAGATATTCGTAAGCTGGTATCTCATTGTTGGCCAGCAAGCGGATTATGATGCGGATAAGGTTCTCCTGCCCATCAATGATGTCTTCCGGATAGAAGAGGGCCGCATTAGCGCCCTTTGTGAGATCAAGCTCTCGGTAGATGACCTTTAGCCATTGCACATCGCCCTCGCTAAGGGATGTGTCTTCGGTGCCCATGGCGGATTTTAGCCGACCTGTCACTGCGCTTGTGCTGGTTTGTTCTGTTTTGGTGTCGCGCCGGCGCACGCCAGTATTGGTGCTTTCTTGGGCGATGGACGAAAGTCCTATGCAAAGGATCAATATAGTAATCAGATTTTTCATAAAATCTATTTTTCTGGGATAATCTGAGTGCGATGGTTAGTTTGCGATTACATCAATAGGAGATATCTCGCGTGTGATACCGTCTGGACCGATGGCCTTGATGCTGGTAATCAGTATGCGGCGCCCTCGGTTGAGGCGTTGGATTTGTTGCTTCTGTCGCTCGCTAAAGGCGGCTCCATTGCTGTTCTCTGGGATAGAGTTGCCAAGATTGTCGGTAACTACGGTCTGGAAACTTACCACAGAGAACTTGGTGTCGAGCAGTCCATCATCAATAGCAGCTTCCAGTTCTTTAGTATCTAAGAGCTGGCGTTTGGATATTTTGCCTCCCTTGTAGCGAGATGTATTTCCATCGGTTCCTGCCACAGTAATGTAAGCGGTGGGGTCGGGGAGCTTGCGCACGCGGAACTTATGGGTTGCCACTGTAGAATTTCGCCCATCCATATTTGCATTTACCGTAAGGACAGCGTCGGTGCCCACTGTCTGAGGCTTAGCTATCCAGTGGTCGCCTTGGCGAGTAAGGCTGCCGTTGGTCATAGTAGCAGAGATGTCTCCCATAGGGACTCCGGGGACGGAGATGCTGATTGGATTTTCGATGCCCGCATACAGCACATTCATCATGGTAGCAGATACTGTGGCCATAGGTTCAATCACAGTGTAGGAGGAATTGAAGTCGTGGGTGGTAACTGTGCCATCGCCGTGCTGCACTTGCAGATATCCCTTGTAATCAAAGTTTCCGGTAGAGTTGGCGGCTACCGAGTATATGCTGCTTCCTTGAGCCAGTTCGTTGCCGTTGATGAAAATCTGCGGCCGTTGCGTGGTATCAACTGCTGCCAACACGATATTAGCCTGATATGTGCCGCCGCGCATTACGATGCGGCTCTGAGGTATCACGAAGGCATTGATTTCGTTTACGCGCACGTCGTTGGCATCTATCTGCGAGTACAATGTAGAGAGAGCTTCGCCCTCGGCGTATAGAATGTCGTTCTGAAGCTTGGTGAGCAGGGTTATGGCAGCTACCACAGGCTTCTGATCGAACTGTGTCTCTTCCCAAGTCTGAGGGGCTAAGGTGCCAAGGGCTGTGGTAGGCTGAGTGGAGAGCGCTGCTTCGATATTTAGGCGCTTGGTGCTGTCAGGCATCAGGGTGGTGATATACTGCCGGTAAGAGTCGATGCGATTGCGTAGCTTTTCGCCTCGTTTGGCTCCGGGGGCTAACATAATTACTGAGGCAGCCTCCAAGTCATCACGGCTCTGGATGTGGTTAGGATCGCCATTTTTGCCATCTGCTTCGCGCACAATGGCAAGCTTCAGGGAGTCCACATACTGGTAGAGTGCCGCTGTGGTAAGACGCACCTCGCTGGCCTTATCGAGCCATTGCTGGCCTTTTTCTGGATTAATCAGGGCAAAGTCCTCGAGCTGGCGGTACATGGCATCGTTGCGGTCGTCCACATTGCTGTTGCTTCGTCTCAGTCCATCATGCACTTGAGTAAAGCCATCGAGCACATCGCTCGACACGTTGAGCGCGAGCATGGCTGTCAGGACGATATACATCAAGTTTATCATCTTCTGCCTTGGCGATAGTCGAGTATTGTTAGTGCCCATTATAACTTAATATCTTGTAACTTGACCACTTAATTCTTAGCCTGGGGAGCCATAGCTTGAATCATCTTTTCGTAAATCTGATTGAGCTGCTGCATGTATCGCGCCATTTTCTCGGTCTCTTCAGCATAGCGGGTGCTCTGCTCAGCGCTCTTCTCGTACATATCGCGAATATCTTTGATGCCTTTGTTCACTCGATCAATCGCATCAATCTGGCTTGACACGCTCTTGAGCTGGAGCTCGTAAATAGTGTTGAGCCCTCGGATATTCTGTGTGAGGTTTTGCATCTGGGTGGCATAGCCGTTGCTGGAGTCGTTGATGTCGTCGGCATGAGCTGTGATAGCCCCATAACTCTTGAGCAGGGTTTCTGACACTTTGTTGAGTGTAGCTGTGGTCTCTTCAAGCTTTTGTAGCTGTTCGGCCACAGAGGTAATCTGATCGATATACAATTGAGTGGCACCGCCCAGGTCCGACGGAGGTGTAATCGGCGCTTTCTTTTCGGCAGGTATTTCAGCGGTAGGGATATTGGCGCCCTTAGAACCGTCGATATAACCTCTTGAGCCGTTAATGATTATTGTGCCAGAGCCTTGCACTAAGGGCTGGCCATTGGCATCAACTCGAGGAAGCCCGTCTTTGGCTGTCTCGGTTTTCTCAAGTTCTTCTATTTCTTCTTTGCTGAGCTCAGGGAAAACCTGTTCCCACTTGTACTCTTTTGGTGGGCGGTCAAAAGCGGTGAGCAAGAACATCAGCACCTCGGTGCCCATGCCGATAGAAAGCAGCACATTGCCGCCGGGAAGGTGCAATATCTTAAACAGAGCGCCCCAGATTACCACTGCAGCGCCTATGCTGTATGCGAAGTTGAAAAATCGTTGGCCTTTCTCACTGGTGATAAACTTTGAGATGCCTCGCTTGTATATATCTACCTTAGTCATCGACTAAAAACTATAAACTAAAAACTATAAACTAAAAACTACAGACTAAAGACTATTTTTTCGACTTTGTGCCCTTTGCAAATCCTATCTGTGAGCGTACGCAGCGGAAGCCAATGTAGGAACGCTGCTCATTCTGGTATTCCCACATGCGCAGGTCGCTGCGGATGTTGTGCGCCACGTCTTTCCAAGAGCCGCCGCGCACTATCTTGCGCTTCATGCGGTAGGGATCTTCCTGAGCGGCATCATAGCGGTATTCTGGATTGAGGTCGTTGGTGAGCTTGCTCACGCTTTCGGTAAAGGCCGTGGAAGTCCACTCGCTCACATTGCCGGCCATATCGTAAAGACCGAAATCATTGGGCGCGAATGTGCCTACGCGCGAGGTAATCACATGGCCATCCTTGGTGTAGTTGCCTTCTTGAGGCTTGAAGTTGGCATAGAAGCAGCCTTTGTCCTCGCTCATGGTCAGGTCTCCTTCCCAAGGATATTGGTTTTCGCTCACGCCGGCACGCGCTGCGAACTCCCATTCTGCCTCCGTAGGCAAGCGATAAGGCTCGATATAGACCCCTTCCTTGCCTAAGCTGCGGCGCAGAAACAGTGTGCGCCAAGCGCAGAATGCATTGGCTTGCTCCCAGCTTACGCCTACCACTGGATAGTCGCTGTAGCCTCCGTGTGAGAAGTAGAGGCGCACATAAGGCTCGTTGTAGGCATTCTCGAAGTCATTCACCCAGGCGGTGGTATCGGGGTAAATGTTTACGATATAAGTGTTGACAAAGTCATAATCGCTTTCGCGCGGGCGAGTGATTGTCTGGCGAATGATTTCGCCATCATCATTGATGTATGCAGTATCCTTGCTGATGGTTGGCAGGATGGGTGATGGGCGCTTGTCGGTGTTGTAATCGCGTCGAGCCGGATCTAAGCGATTCTTGCGCTTGGCAGCCTCAGTGTGGTTGTACACTTCGTAGCGGAAATTCATCTGGGTATCGTCCAGCTCGCGCACTCCAGTGATGGGGTTGGTGCGGTACACGCTTTCGATAGCGCGCTGCTCGTCTTCGTTGGGGTTGCGCCAGGGGATGGCTTTATTCCAGTTGAGGTGCGGAGTTACGGGGTTGCCTTCTTTGTCTTCTTCGATTTTGAAATCTTCGTTGCCGCCATAGGCTGGATCAGCCAGGCGCTCGCGGATGATAGAGTCACGCACCCATTGTACAAACTGTTTGTATTTGCCATTGGTGATTTCTGTCTCGTCCATCCAGAATGCATCTACCGATATGCCTCGGCTGTCGGCTGCCAGATTCCAAGCGCTGTCGGCTTTGTTGGGGCCGGCCTTTATGGAGCCTCGGTCCACAAGCACCATGCCATAGGGGCTGGGCTCTGTCCAAGAGGTGCCTCCTACGCCGGTGACTTCGCCGCCCGAGGATGCTGAGCTGTGTCCTCCGAAGCATGATTGAAGCAGGGCCAGGCTTAACAATGAGATTAATATGCAGTTGATAGTCTTCATTACATTATGCGGATGCTTTTGTGCTTGTTTTTATTCTTGTCAGAGAGATCGAGCTTCAGGGAATATCCCAGAAACACTTCATGGCTGCCGGATGAAGCCTTGGCTATGGCAGATGTGGAGTAATCATAAGTGTAACCTAAGTAAAAATTCTTAAACTCAGCTCCCAAGGAGATGTACACTGCATCGTCATAGCGGTAACCCAAGCCCAGAGAGAACATTTTGTTGTACCGGGCGCGAAGAGTAGCTTCGCCAGTAGTAAATGTGAAATCGCTCATCAACAGGGCAGACGGCATCAATTCAAATAACGTATTTTTAATTGGAATATTGCAACCGATGGTAAAATATAGGGTGCGGTTGGCTTGAAATTCATACACTTCCCCGGTCTCGGTGCCGCTTTCGCTTTCGGCTTTCATGGTGATGGTGGGAGAGGTGAGATGGGTCACTGATACTCCGGCGTAGAATTTGGGGTGAGTGTACCACAGCCCCAGCCCCAGGTCAAAAGCTGTGCCGTGAATGTCGCGCTGGGGTATGCCGTTGTCAGTGCTTTCGTGATAGTCGTCATCATCAGGGATATAGACTTTGCTGCCCTCGAAGCGCTGGTCGTACATTCCCAGTTGCAAGCCAATCGAAAATTCTCCGCCGAATTTCTTAAACTTGTAAGCCGCTTGCGCAGCAGCTTGGAGCGAGTTATAGAGACCCATTTTTTCTGTCTCCACGGTGGCGCCTACGCCTATTCGCTTGGATCCAATCTTCAGTGGCATATCGCCAGTGAGTACGAATGTGGTGGGCGCATTGTCAATGCCGACCCATTGCAAGCGGCTTCCGGCGCGGATCTTTAGAAGATCGGTCATGCCAGAGGCCCCGGGATTATAGAGCGATGGCACTTCGTAATACTGAGAAAACTCCGCATCGGTCTGCCCATAAGCAGTGCTTGCCGCGGCAAGCATTGCCACGGCAAAGCAAATGGGTCTTATTGGGGTGCGAAAAATTCTCATTACCCCAATAAAACGAGATAGTCACCGATTTATTGTAATTCTACAGCTGGTTGATCAGTGTGCGCAAGGCGGCAAAGGTATGCTTGGGTGCATCAATCCAGAAGTTTTTGTACTGGGCTATGTTGTCAGCGGCTCCAGGAGTGTCGCTTACAACTCGCAGGCAGAGCATTGGCACATTCTTAAGATGGCAGGTTTGGGCTATGGCACCACTCTCCATATCCACAGCCATTACTTCGGGATATAGGGCCTTGATGCGTTCCACATCTTCAGCTCGGCTGACAAAGATGTCACCGCTGGCAATCAGACCACATTTTGCGCCGATATGTGCAGCCAGCGGCTCGGGGGGCACTGGGCAAGCGAACATCCGAGGGCAGTCAGCTGCTTGGCCCCACTGGGTGCCAGGACCGCACCACACATCATGGTATGCGATGTTGCTGGCAAGCACCAAGTCGAGTATGCCGGCTCCTTGGCCTGTGCCTCCAGCCACACCTGTGTTGATTACTACATCTGGGTGGAAAGTATCAATCATTCCTAAGGTGCCGATGGCTGCGTTCACTTTGCCTATGCCGCACTGCATGGCTATCACTTCGCGACCCTCTAAGGTGCCTCGATGGTAGGTAAAGCCGTTGACTGATACCTCTTTCTTGTCTTCCATAAGAGCCAGAAGCAGATTTAGCTCCTTGCTCATGGCTACTATGATGGCGATTCTCATAATCCAAAAGCCTCTTTTACTCTTGGCACATAATCCGTCTCTTCCCAGGTGAAGAGCCTTACGGTGCGCTTGAAAGGTTCATGCCCGGGATCGTGAAATTGCTTGGTTACGGTCTGTGGTTTGCGACCTACATGACCGTAGGCCGCTGTCTCGCGATATATGGGGTTGCGCAGCCCCAGACGTTTCTCAATCGCATTAGGGCGCATATCGAAGATTTGGCTTACCTTAGCTGAGATTTCGGCATCGCTCATCGGCACTTTGGCTGTGCCGTAGGTGTTGACATACAAACTCACCGGCTGAGCCACGCCTATGGCGTAAGCTACTTGCACCAGCACTCGGCGAGCCACCCCGGCTTCTACCAAATTCTTAGCTATATGGCGAGCTGCATAGGCAGCTGAGCGGTCAACCTTGCTGGGATCTTTCCCAGAAAAGGCCCCACCGCCGTGGGCTCCTCGGCCTCCGTAAGTGTCAACGATGATTTTGCGTCCGGTAAGGCCTGTGTCACCATGGGGGCCGCCGATTACAAATTTTCCCGTGGGATTTACATGCAGCACATAATCATCGCTCCACAAGCGCTTAAGTTCATTTGGGAGGGAAGCTTTTACGCGAGGAATAAGGATATCGCGGACATCTTTGCGGATGAATTCGAGCATGCGTTCATCCGCTTGCTCCTGAGTCATGTTTTCGCCGGGACGAATGAAATCGTCATGCTGGGTGGAGACCACTACAGTGTGCACGCGCACGGGTTCGTCTTTTTCATCGTATTCTACTGTCACTTGGCTTTTGGCATCCGGGCGCAGGTATGTCATCTGCTTGCCTTCGCGGCGGATAGCTGCGAGTTCGCGTACCAAGGCATGGCTAAGGGCCAGGGTCAGGGGCAGACGTTCGGGTGTCTCATCAGTAGCGTAGCCGAACATCATTCCTTGGTCTCCGGCGCCTTGCTCTTCTGGCAATGAGCGATCCACGCCGCGGTTGATGTCGCCGCTTTGGTCGTGGATAGCGGTGAATACGCCGCAACTGTTGCCGTCGAACTGTAGGTCGGGGCGGTTATAACCGATTTCGTTGATGGTGTTGCGGGTGACCTTGGCTATGTCAACATAAGCCTCGCTGGTCACTTCGCCTGATACGACCACTTGACCAGTGGTTACGAGTGTCTCACAAGCTACATGGCTCTTTGGGTCACGAGCCAAGAACTCATCGAGGATGGTGTCGCTGATCTGGTCGGCTACTTTGTCGGGGTGTCCCTCCGACACTGATTCTGAAGTGAAAAGATAGTGCATAAAAGCAGGGATTAGTGAATAATTAGAATACGCAGATGCTGCGGATATCTAACTGATGTCCACTATGCCTTAATCCGTAAGTCCTAAATGTGGGGATTGCGGTTTTAGCATTTTTTACTGTGGTTGCAAGCAGCCAAATTTGTCCACAAGGCATAAGCCTGATATTTATTTAAAAGAGTAAACGGCTTGCCGCTTACTCCTGGTACCCAGACTCGGGATCGAACCGAGATGGATTTCTCCACTGGTGTTTGAGACCAGCGCGTCTGCCAATTCCGCCATCTGGGCTTGGGTTTCCGGGTGCAAAGTTACGAATTAATTTTAAATCTACAAAATTTCTTGGGATTTTAGCATATTGCGTAGATTCAATTTCTAAATGCAACTTTTCTGTAGCATCTCGTAGAACACTT
>CAZRYC010000044.1:9997-24920 GCA_964604175.1 uncultured Bacteroides sp. | reverse complement strand
GGAACGACCCTGACACTCCGTTCTGCCTGACCCACAATGCTCCGTTGTACCCAGCCGGCTTGGCAAAACCAAGCCAGTCGGCCAGCACGCAGGCCACGATATACTCCCGGGCATGAGGATTGGCCAGAGCTGCCTCTGCTGGCATGCGCAGCTCTGCCAAAGCCAGGCCGATTACAGAATCCACGCGGTCGCGATTGCCCGGCTGGCAGATATCGGCCACAGTGTGGCGGCAATGCTCCTGATCCTCGCCCATGAGATGCGCCTCGATATAGGCGCAATTCTCGATTTCATAGTACAGGCTATTCATCATAGGTAGGTCTGGTGGGGCGCTGACGCTTGAACAGGGCGCGCCGAGCCGTAGCCAAAGCCTCTTCTGCCAAGGTGGCGTACTGGCTGGCATCATCCTTGTTGGTGATGCCGAACCAGTCGGATATGGCCCGGTTGACCACATACTGGTGGAGAGCCGAGCCCAGGTTGTCGGCAGCTGCCGGGTTGAAGTTGTTAGGCATCACCAGCGAGAACCTTACGGCTCCATCCGTGTCGATAGTGCTCTTGATCAGATTGTTTGTGTCGGTGGTGCGTTCGCTCAGGTATTCTGCCAGGTGCGTCTTCAGATCGGAGAGCGCATTGTGCACGCTGCGGCGCAGCTGGTAGCTGTTCTCAGAGTCGTCGCTGGCTTGCATATAGCTGGCAGCTTCGAAGTTGGCGGCAGTCTGCGCTTCGCGGCTGCGGCCTGTGAGAAATGTCTTATTCTGGATGTCAAAGACAATCTCTTTGATTTGTAGCGTAATAGTAAGCATGGTCTTATTAATTGTCATAGGTGGGTCGTGAGGGGCGGCGCTTGCTGGCGGCATAGCGCTGCAGCTCGGTGATGAGGGTTGCAGCCACG
Organism: uncultured Bacteroides sp.; assembly: GCA_964604175.1. Lineage (GTDB taxonomy): Bacteria > Bacteroidota > Bacteroidia > Bacteroidales > Muribaculaceae > CAG-873. The sequence continues at coordinate 24,031 of CAZRYC010000044.1, read as the reverse complement.
GCGGCATAGTCATCGGCCTCGTCGCGGTTGCTGAGGGCGAGCCATCGGGCAGTAACAGCCATTGCCATATAATTGGCCAGGCTCGACTGCATAGAGGCCTTCAGCGCCGGGTCAAAGGAAGCCGAAACTTCCAATACAATCTGATAGTTTGTCTCGGTGAGAGCCTCGCTGGCTATATGCCGCTTTAGGGCGGTGCTTACAGCCCCGGCGGCTTGCGAGATCAGGTGGCTGAGCTGGGCTTTGTCGGCCTCGGTGGTGCTCAGGCGTGTGTAATCATCGTTCTTGGCGCCGGCGTAGGCCGCGGTGCGGCCTACGTCTTCGATCACTTGCGCCAAGGACACTGTTAGTGTGAGGGTCATTTCAGTTTTCAGTTTTCAGTTTTCAGTTTTCAGTTTTTGGTTTTCGGTTAGGCGGTTGGAGTCGGGTGAGCTTGCTCGCCCAGCCCGGCAGGGCTTCAGCATCAACCCGGTTGTTATTGTACGGGCACGGAGTGGTGCTTTCGGCCTCTCGGCCGGGGCGAGCAAGCTCACCCGACTCCCAGCTGGGTTGGCGAGGGTTGGCACCAGGCGGTTGGAGTCGGGTGAGCTTGCTCGCCCAGCCCGGCAGGGCTTCAGCACCAACCCCCTCCACCACCGTTAGAGGCTCTTGGCATACTTGATGATGGCGTAGAGCTTGCGGAGAAGCTCGGGAAGAGCCTTGATTACTGACTTGATTTTTTCTTTGTTCATAGTACTAAAATTTGATAAATTGCTGGATTGCTTGAGCGTGGAGCTTGGCAAGAGTCTCGATGCTGGCGGGCGAGAGCAGCCAAGCGCAGTCAGCGCTATTGTCCATAAAAAGATTCTCGGTAAGCACTGCCGGGCAGCGAGTGTCGCGGCAGATGGCCAGATTTTGCATCCAATACAGCTGCTTGGGCATAGGTTGGCGCACTTTCAGACCCAGACTTCGTGCCTGGCCCGCCAGCTCGGTGGCAAAAGCCTTGGATGCGGAGCTGGCATTGAGGGCCACATGCGCGCTCCAGCCTTGCGCTGTGCTCCATCCGGATCCATTGCCGGCAGCATTGCAGTGGAGGCTGATCAGCAAGCTGTCCGGGCCGTAGGCATTGGCGCGGCGCACGCGCTCTCGCAGGGGCACATCACCCTCCTCCGGCACCAGCAGCACACTGGGGATCGATTTGGCTTCCAGGCTCTCGTGCAGAGCCTGGGCCAACTGGCGAGTGTATCGCCATTCTTGCAGCAGCCCGTCGGGGCTGCGCTTGCCAGGGGTATCGCGCCCATGGCCATTGTCGATTAGGATCATAGTTTTCGGTTTTCAGTTTTCAGTTTTCGGTTTTCGGTTTTCGGTTTTCGGTTTTCAGTTTTCAGTTTTCAGTTTGTATTTCGTATTTTGTATTTCACAAAGTGTAGATTTTCCCGGATTTGAAGTGGGGGCTGCGCTCGATGATTTCCTGAATGGTAGGATTGCTGGTGGTGAAGCGAGCCGGGTGATGGCCGTACTTGGTGAACGCGCCTCCGGAAAAAGGCACCTTGATCACGGCTCGCCCAGCCCGCAGGGCTGCCGTCCATTCCACCAGGCCATTTACATAATAGGTCTTTTTCATATTCATGCTGCATAGATTTCGCCAGTGAATTGTGTCCAAACGGTGCCATCGGCTGTGGTCCACATGGTGCCAGCAGTGGCATCAGTGTTGATGGCTGAGCAGTCAACTGTGAGATAGTACACGGCGCCTACCACCAGGTCCGACCCGGTAGGTTTGGTGGCCTTGCTCCAGATCTTGAATGTCAGGGCATCGGGATTGGCCTCGGTGCCCTCGCCGTCGATCCAGATATGGCAGCAGCCCTTCAGGGCCAAGCCGTCCCATACCACCATGCCATGGCGGGTGGCTTCCTCGCCCTCCACTCGGTCGGCGAACTCATGCTGGCTGCTGTAGGTATAGTGCACCAGTCGGTTTTCGCCCAGCAGTGCCCCGCTATTGCTCCAGCCCAGGGTGTCGAGGGTGGGCTCGCGCTTGATGTCGATGTTGCCGAAGACTGTGTGTATTCTTGTCACCGCCCAGCCCAGGGAATTGTGGGTCACCAGGATCTGTATCTCCGGATGCTTGCTGAAGTCGATGCACTGTATGGCCTCAAGCAAGTTCTTGCCAGCAAGCAGGATGGCGGTGGCTGGCACATCCTCGCCAGTGTAGAACATCTTTGCCAGAGCAATCAGCTTCTCAATAGTCCAAGCGCCGGAGTGCTGAAGCTCGCGGCGGAACTGCCAGCGCAGACCCTCGGTGAAGTACACAAACTGCTCTCCGAGCTTTGGCACTGACACTGTAATCTTGCCCTTGCGGCCAGCCCAGAGCGTGCGATTGCCCGCGCGCTTGAAATTGAGGATGGCCTGCTCGGCGATGATGCGCTGCGAGAATGGAGCATTCTTGCTCTGTGCTTCGAAATAATCGCTCACGATCTGGTTCATGCCTCTCTTCTGCAGATAGATTGTCTCCGGCTGAGGCACTATCAGGTCGGGATCCACCTCCTTCTGGGTCTCATACATAGCATTGGCCAGTAGCTTGACCTCTGTGCCCTTGGGCACCTTCGGGTTGCCGCATACCATGTCGGTCTTGTTAGTCTTGGGTCCATTGATGGCTACCACTACGGGATTGTTATTGTCAGTGTTCACTCCCTTTACATATACCATCAGATCCTTTCCGGGGGTCACTGCGCTGCCATCCTCAGTGTAGCCGTCCACTCCGCGCAGCAGCAAGGTGTGGCCCACTCGAGGGATGTTCTGATCGGCAGCGGCCAATGGCAGAGTGAACTGCGAGGCGCTGGAAGCTCCCACCTCAGCGGTAGTGGCGAATGTGCTTCGCTGCTCATCAATCATGTAGTGCATAACTTCGGGGCTCGACACCTGCTCTCGGCGAGCGCGGAGCATAAGCGACATCAGGGCTGTGTCCTCGCTCTGGAATTGGAAGAGCTGCTCATCGATGTCAGCAGTGATCACATTGCCGGGGGCGATGCCTCCAGTGTTGGCAGCCACATTGCTTACTGTGGTGGTTGCGCCGGGCACTTGTGTGTTAAGGCCGGTGTTGCCGGCCACAGGCGCTTGGGCCTGATTTTCGATAATTTCCATAGTTTTCTGTTTTCTTCATTAGTTCATATTCTCGCCAAATCGAAGTATGATCTGCGACTGGCTGCCGGGGCCGAGGCACCGCCCAGATGCGGGGTGCCATCAGTGGCGATCGGGGCCATAGCCGCCTCGATGGCTGCATTGCGCCCTCGAAGCTCTGCCGCGGCGATTTCCTCGGCCTGGCGCTTTTTGGTGTCTTCCATCTCTTGCTCCATAGTGAGCAAGCGTGCGTAATCTTCATAGTCGGAGATTACTTGGGCATAGATTGCCTCATCGTCGGTGAAGTCGGTCTCGGGCGCTTCGGCCCGCAGCAACCGCACAAGGGTTTCTCTTCCGGTCATAGTTTTTTTGCTTTTTAGAATTTTTAGGCCACCTAGGATGCCTAGGATACCTAGGAGGGTTTCTGTGAATTCACATCGCAAAATTAGCAGCTAAAATACAGACGATAACCATATTTTCAAAAACTTTCTGTATTTTTGAAGATATTACTCCCCTCCTTTCCCTATTGTCTAATTTTGTCTCAAAAAAAGAGATGATACCACTTTTGATCACAGCGCAGCAGAGCTGGATGGCTCTGGCGCGCTACAGAAAAGACCGCGAGCGCAACAAGCGCTACCACTATGGCAACCAGTGGGGCGACATCATCACAGTGGATGGGCGCCCCATCACCGAAGAGGAATGGATACGGTCGCAAGGCAGCGAACCCCTCAAGAACAATCTTATCCGCCGCCTCGTGCGCAATGTAATAGGCGTGTATAGCGCTCAGGCTGGCGACACCCTATGCCAGGTGCGCGACCCCGAGGAAAAGGCCCTGGGGCGCCTGATGACCACACTCCTTAAATATAATGGTGACCTCAACCGCCTGTCGGCTCTATATGTGCGCAGTCTGGAAGAGTTCTTGATTGGCGGATTGGTGGTGCACCGCAAATGGTACGGCACTCGCAACGGACGCACAGACTGCTGGACTGACTATGTGCAGCCCAACACTTTCTTCGTTGATACCGATATGCGCGACTTCCGCGGCTGGGACTGCTCTTTGGCAGGCCAGATCCACGATGTCACCATCGACCAGCTCTGCCAGCAATTCGCCAAGAGCCCCGATGAGGCGCAAAATCTGCGTAAGATATACTCCAAGCCCGTGGATGCAAATGCCCTGCGCTGCGATTGGCAAGAGTTTGGATATAATTCGGGGCCCTGTCTCGATTTCTTGGCTCCTCAAAGCCCCGCTCTGTGCCGTGTAATCGAGGTATGGCGCAAAGAGACCAAAGCGCAAATCCTGTGCCACGATCGCGCCACCGGCCAGCTCTACTACCTGACCGAAGCCCAAAGCAATCGCATTGCCAAAGAGAACCGCCGCCGCGAGAAAGAGAATCGTCCGCTGATTGCCACCCAGTGGAGCATGAGCGAAATCTGGCGGTATTACTTCCTCTCGCCTCACGGCCACCTGCTTTCCTCGGGCGACAGCCCCTATGCCCATGGCAGCCACCCCTATGTGATGAAAGCCTACCCTATGATCGATGGCGAAATCCACGCCTTTGTTAGCGATGTGATCGACCAGCAGCGATACACCAACCGCCTGATCACCCTCTATGACTGGATAGTGCGCAGCAGCGCCAAGGGGGTGCTCCTGGTGCCGGAGGACTGCATACCCCGCGGTTGCACTCCCAGCCAATTTGCCGACACCTGGAGCCGCTTCAACGGTGTGCTCGTGTACCGCCCAAGCCTCAACGGCGACATTCCAAAGCAAGTAGCCAGCAACAGCACCAACATCGGCATCACCGACCTGCTTAACCTGCAGATGAAGCTATTCGAGGACATCAGCGGTGTCAACGGGGCCTTGGAGGGCAAGCTCGCCAACTCGGCCATGAGCGCTGAGCTTTACAGCCAGCAGACTCAGAATGCCCACACTGCCCTGCTTGACATCCTGGGCACTTTCAACGAGTTCGTGCGCGAAGCCGCCTACAAGGATGTGAGCCTCATGCAGCAGTACTATTCTCCCGATCAGGTGGCCAACATCGCCGGCAAGCACCTCATGAAGAATATCAAGCGGTGCATCAGCGACATTGAATTCGACCTCTCCATCGTACCTAAACTTACAGGAACCAATGAAATACACCACAGCTCAAATAATTAAAGACACACGCGTAGCCCTGGGGCTCAACGAAGAGGCTCCAGCAGCCCTAATACTCGATGATGAGCAGCTTACTATCGACCAGCGCATCCGAGCATGCATAATCGATGCGGTCACCGAGGCCCACCTGCAAGCTCCCCTGCACTGGCTCACCAATGCTTCGGCATTCTCCGCTACCATCGCTTGGAATGGCGACCAGCCCAACGGCTCAATCACACTTCCAAGCGACTTTTTGCGCCTGGTGGCCTTCCGCATGAGCGACTGGCTCCAGCCGGTGGCCGAGCCCATCCTAATCACCGACCCCGCCTATGCGCTGCAACTCAGCCCATACCCTGGTGTGCGAGGCACCCCGGAGAGACCGGTTTGCGCCCTTGTCCCAGGAGGCACGATGGAATTTTACTCCTGCTCATCCCAAGCTGCCACTATTTCCCAGTCTCTATATATGCCCATCCCCTCCGTCTCTTACAATTCCATCGACATAGCCCCGCTCTGCTACAATTTAGTGATAAATAACATTAAACAAAAGGTTGGATAGGGGCGTTATAATGGTGTCAACTATTATATTTGTGAGAAATGAAACGCTTCAATATGCCAATAGGCCTGCTTTGCCTGTTGAGCCTCATCTGTCCATTGCTGGCCCCAGCCCAAGAGCCGGATTCTGACCAGACCATCGGTCTGGTGCTCAGCGGCGGAGGAAGCAAGGGCATCGCGCATATAGGTCTGATACAAGCCCTGGAGGACAACGACATTCCTATCGACTACATCACCGGCACCTCTATGGGAGCCATTGTGGGAGGTCTTTACGCTGCCGGCTACACACCGGCAGAGATGCTCGACATTATCCTCTCTGACTCTTTCTCATACTGGAGCACTGGCCAGATCGACCCCAGCCTCACTTACTATTTCTCCACACAAGGGCCATCGCCCACAATGGTGTCGCTGCCCTTAGGCTCTACCAAGCGCGACTCCATAATCGAGGCGCGCACCCCGGTATATGCCTCCCTAATCTCGCCCATGCCTATGAACTTCGCTGTGATGGATCTGTTCGGGGCTCAGACTGCCCAGTGCGGCGGCGACTTCGACAAGCTCTTCGTGCCTTTCCGCTGCGTGGCCAGCGATGTGAATGGGCGCCACAAGGTGGTCCTCGACCACGGCGACCTGGGATACAGCATTCGCGCTTCCATGAGTTTCCCCATAGTGTTCCAGCCAACGCAGATCGACAGTCTGGTGCTCTACGACGGTGGCGTGTATGACAATTTCCCAGTAGGCGTGATGACGGATACATTCAAGCCCGACTTCATCTTAGGCATCAACGTCAGCAGCGAGGACATAGGCCCCCAGACCTCAATTATGGACCAGCTTGACAACTTGGTGATTCAGAACAACGACTACTACCTCGACCCCAAAATCGGCATCAAGATTCGCTATCACCTGAATGAGTTCGGGCTGCTCGACTTCCCCAAAGCGCGCCAAATCTACAAGATTGGCTACGATGTGGCAATGCAGTACATGGATAGCATCAAAAGCCGCATACACAGCCGCACACCCAAGGAGGCACGCGAACGCAGGCGCCAAGAGTTCAAGAGCCATACGCCGAAGATCTACTTCAACTCAGTGGAAGTCTCCGGTGCCACAAAGAAGCAGAACGAGTACATCAAGTACCTTTTCACCCATAATCGCCACGACACCATCAGCATCGCACAGGCCCGCTACGCCTACTACCGCGCCATATCCCCGGGGATGCTCCGCGACTTAGTGCCGCATGCATATTACAACGACACCACTGGCCTTTTCCGCCTCACTCTGAGAGCTGCCCCAAAGGAAAATTTCAAGGTGGGCCTCGGGGCTTACATCACCTCATCTACTCAGAGCTACATATATCTATCCGGCGGCTACAACACCATGAGCTTCAAGTCTGTTTCCGCCAACTTCGGCATGTGGGTGGGCCAGAGCTACTTGGGAGCCATCCTCAACACCCGCCGCTATCTGCCCACTCATATTCCAAGCGCTGTGGAGCTCGAAGCTGTCGCTTTCCGTCAGAAATATTACACAGACAATTACTTGTTCTTCGAGGAAAAGGCCCCAAGCTATATCCTGGACCATGAGTATTTCGTGCGTCTGAAATGGGCTTGGGCCGTAGGGCGCCTGTGCGCTATGGAGTCAGGCTTAGGCTACGGGCACCTCTACGACAGCTTCTATCAGCCCAACTATCAGCTGGGCTACCTCACTGACAAGGACAAGTGCAAGTTCGACCTGGGTCAAGCCTATATCCAGTTCCAGACCAATACTCTCGATGATCCCAACTTCCCTACCCAGGGCCGCTTCTATCAGCTAAAGGGCATGGGAGTCTGGGGGGTCTTCCACCATATTTATGGCGACACTGAGCTGGGCACGCGCCACAGCCACCCCAAATGGTTGCAACTGGAGAGCTTATCGCGCCAGTTCATACCTTTCGGCCGCCATTTCTCGCTGGGCATCGAGGGCGACATCATGCTGAGCACTCGCAAGCTGCTGACCGACTATAACGCCACCATGGTCACAGCTCCGGGATTCCTGCCCACGCCCGCAAGCTACAACTCGTTCAACAAGGCTTTCCGCGCTAATTCGTTTGTGGCAGTAGGCATCACACCAGTATACCGCTACAACAGCTCCCTGAGCCTGCGCTGGTCTTCGTACTGCTTCTTGCCGCTGCGCCGCATCATCGAGACCGAGAACAGCCAAGCGGCCTACTCCCATGGATGGCTCAACCATCCGGAATATTTCGGCGAGATCGACCTCTGCTACAAGCTGCCCTTCGGCACTGTCACCGGTTATGTCAATTATGCCTCCTCTCCGGCGCGCAACTGGAATGCCGGCATAGCCTTCGGCATCTTCATGCCCGCTCCCCGCTTCCTGCGCTGACCTCACATGCGCCTGAGCGGCAAATGCTATTCCGTGGCGAAAAGTTCGTGGCGAATTTTTCGTCACGAACTTTTCGCCTAAATAAAAAATCGCTATCTTTGCAGAAAATATGAGCAAAGATGGAGAAACCGCTGATTCTGGTAACTAACGATGATGGCATTGCTGCACCGGGGCTGATGGCCCTGGTAGATGTGCTCACACCCCTGGGCCAAGTGGTGGTGGCGGCTCCGGACACTCCGCAAAGCGGCAAATCAAGCGCCATCACCGTGGGTGCCCCGCTTCATATTACCGAGCATCCCGACAGCCACGGGGCAAGGGTGTTCTCCGTCTCCGGCACCCCCGTAGATTGCGTGAAGCTCGCCCTCCACACCATCCTCGCTCGAAAGCCCGATTTTCTCTTCTCCGGCATCAATCATGGCAGCAACTCCGGCACCGCCATCATATACAGCGGCACCATGGGGGCTGTGCTCGAGGGATGCATGGCCGGCATCCCCAGCGTAGGCTTCTCTCTGCTCCACCACTCGCTCAAAGCCGATTTCTCTCTGAGCGCCCAGTATGTGGCCCAGCTTGCCGCCGAGGTGGTGGCCAAGGGGCTACCCCAATGGTGCGCCCTCAATATTAATATACCAGCATTGGTCGTGCCCAAGGGGGTGCGCGCATGCCGCGCCGCTCGTGGGCACTGGAGCGAAGAATACAAGCGATACCTCGACCCCGCCGGCAACCCCTTCTTCTGGCTCACCGGCCGCTTTGTCAACACTGAGCCCGAAGCAACCGACACCGACGAATATTGGCTGCAACGTCAGTACATTTCCCTGGTGCCCGTGACACCGGATCAGACTGACTACCCACAGATCGCCCCCTTTGCCTCCCGCTTCAATTGCGAAAACTGAAAACCTAAATATGCAAGAAAAAATCATTATCCTTGACTTTGGTTCGCAGACCACTCAGCTAATTGGGCGCCGCGTGCGCGAGCTCAACCAGTACTGCGAAATAGTGCCCTACAACAAGTTCCCCTACGACGACCCATCCGTTATCGGCGTAATCCTCAGCGGGAGCCCTTTCTCTGTCTATGACGAGAAGGCTTTCAAGCTCTCGCTCCACGGCATCCGTGGCCGATACCCTCTGCTGGGCATCTGCTACGGCGCCCAGCTGATGGCTTACGACAACGGCGGAAGCGTAGAGCCGGCCGGAAGCCGCGAATATGGCCGCGCCCACCTCAGCCACATCGATGAGCAGGATCCTCTGTTCAAAGATATACCCGTAGGGGCACAAGTGTGGATGAGCCATGGCGACACCATTACCCGTTTGCCCGAAACATTCCGCATCATTGCCAGCACCGACAAGGTCAAGGTGGCTGCCTACCATGCCGAGGGCGAAAAGCTCTGGGGCGTGCAGTTCCACCCGGAAGTTTATCACTCGGAATGCGGCATGCAGCTGCTGCGCAATTTCGTGGTGGACATTTGCGGAGGCAAGCAGGACTGGAGCGCCGCATCTTTCATCGAGACCACAGTGGCTCAGCTCAAAGAGCAGCTGGGCGATGACAAGGTGGTGCTGGGCCTGAGCGGCGGTGTGGACTCCTCAGTGGCTGCCGTGCTGCTCAACCGCGCCATCGGCCAGAACCTCACATGCATTTTCGTGGACCATGGAATGCTCAGAAAGAACGAGTTCCGCGATGTGCTGCGCGATTACCAAGGCTTGGGCCTGAATGTGATAGGCGTGGATGCAAGCCAGAAATTCTTCAGCGAATTGGCCGGCGTCACTGAGCCTGAGCGCAAGCGCAAAATCATCGGAAAGGGCTTTATCGATGTCTTCGACCAAGAGGCTCACAAGATCCAAGATGTGAAGTGGCTGGCACAAGGCACCATCTACCCGGACTGCATAGAGTCGCTCTCCATCACTGGCACCACCATCAAGAGCCACCACAATGTGGGCGGCCTGCCGGAGAAGATGAACCTCAAGCTCTGCGAGCCTCTGCGTCTGCTCTTTAAGGACGAGGTGCGCGCCGTAGGCCGCGAACTGGGCATGCCCGACCGCCTAATCAAGCGCCATCCTTTCCCCGGGCCCGGCTTGGCTGTGCGCATCTTAGGCGACATCACCCCCGAGAAAGTGCGCATTCTCCAAGATGCCGACGATATATTTATCCAAGGGCTTCGCGACAATGGCCTCTACGACCAAGTATGGCAGGCCGGCGTGATCCTGCTCCCAGTGCAGAGCGTAGGCGTGATGGGCGATGAGCGCACCTACGAGCGCGCTGTGGCCCTGCGAGCTGTGACCAGCACTGATGCCATGACCGCCGATTGGGCTCACCTGCCCTACGAATTTTTGGCAAAAGTGAGCACCGACATCATCAACAAGGTCAAGGGCGTAAACCGCGTCACCTACGACATTTCCTCCAAGCCGCCATCCACAATCGAGTGGGAATAAGAGGCCAAAAGCCCAATTTTTCGCAAAAATCCTAATAAAATATATAATTTTTGCAAATTTGTATGTGTAATTCAAAAATTATATCTAATTTTGTTACGGATTCAATAAGTGAATCATAGGTTAATGGAACGGCTGCTCGTGAGAGTAGTCGTTTTCCGTTATAGCTTCTGGGTTTATTAACCAATATCTTAAACCTTTATCAGAATTTGCACTCTAATTGTTATTATTTATTTTTTGACATGAAAAAGTTCTTTTCACTCATCATATTCGTCTTGTCCGCATCATTGCTGGCTTCAGCCCTGAACTTTCAGGACGAAAGCCTCGACTACAAGGTGATGTTCAAGTGGGGCCTGATCAACAAAAAGGCCGGCGATGTGAACATCAGCCTTAAAAATCAGAATGGCGTGTACAATTGCGAACTCACCGCAAAGTCTGCCCCCTGGGCCGATGGCATATACAAGGTGCGCGACACCCTGCGCTGCGACATCGCCATTGAGGGGTTCCTGCCGCTGCGCTACGAAAAGATATCCCATGAAGACGTGGACTACAAGCACGATGTGGTAGAATACCGCCGCTCCGGAGCCACCACCATAGGCCAATGCAAGCGCTATGCCGAGCGCAAAGGCAAGGTGCGCAAGGACGAGACGCGCACCCTGGAGGCTGAAGGCACCACGGTGGATATGCTGTCGGCATTCTACTACCTGCGCCATCTGGATTTCAAGACCTGGGCCTTAGACCAGACCACCAGCATCAACATCTTCTCCGGCAAGCGCAAGGAGCTGCTTACATTCAAGTACCTGGGCATCGAAGATGTGAAATGCGAGAAGATCACTTATCAGGCTTATAAAATCGCTTTTATCTTCACCAGCGAGGGCGGCAAGAGGACAAGCGACGACATGTGGGCCTGGGTGGATGTGAAGACAGGCATACCCGTAAAACTCGAAGGCAAGCTCCCGGTGGGCAGCGTGAAATGCTTCTACCTGCCAAAACAATAAAAAACACAATTTATTTTGTATTTCGTACCTCGTATTTTCTATTTTAAAAAGTGAATAAGGCAATACTTATGGGATATGTGGGCCGAGATCCCGAAATCAGATACATAGAGACAAGGCCCGTGGCGTCATTCTCGCTGGCTACAACCGAGAGGGCGAGGCGCACTGCCTCCGGGGCCGAGATTCCGGAGCGCACCGAGTGGCACAACATCGTGATGTTCGACTCCGCAGCCGAAATCGCCGAAAAATATATCCGCAAGGGCACACGCCTGCTGGTGGAGGGAAAGCTTCGCACGCGAGTGTGGGAGGATCGCAACACCATCAAGCATTACATCACAGAAATCTATGTCGACACTTTCGACATTCTTAAATAAATACGAGGTACGAAATACAAAATACAAGGTACAAAATACAAAATACGAAATACGAGGCATTTTGTATTTCGTATTTTGTATTTTGTATTTCTTATTTTGTATTTCTTTTGTGGAACATTTTCACAATTTTTTGTGGAACATTATTTTCATATATGGCATATTTTTTGTTACTTTGCACTCTACTTATTCATTAGGCATTACCTATGGGAAAAATTATCGCTATTGCCAATCAAAAGGGAGGCGTAGGCAAGACCACCACTGCCATCAACTTAGCTGCCAGCTTGGCTGCCGAGGGCAAGAAGGTGCTTTTGGTCGATGCTGACCCCCAAGCTAATTCCACATCCGGATACGGCATCGATCCCCGCTCCATGACCAGCTCCATCTACGAATGCCTGGCCGACGGCTATCCGGCCGATGGCGCGCAAGTGCCCACTTGCGTTGAGGGGCTCGAGCTTTTGGGTAGCCGCATCGACCTGGCCGGGGCTGAAATCGAGCTTATCAGCAAGCCCGACCGCGAAAAAGTGCTCGCAAAGCTGCTCAAGCCCATACAAGAAAAATATGACTACATACTGATCGACTGCAGCCCCTCCCTGGGCCTGATCACTGTCAACGCCCTCACTGCCGCCGACTCGGTTATCATACCCGTGCAAGCCGAATATTTTGCTCTCGAAGGCATCAGCAAGCTCCTCAACACCATACGCATCCTCAAGACGCGCCTTAACCCAGAGCTCGAAATCGAGGGTTTCCTGCTCACCATGTACGATGCTCGCCTGCGCCTGGCAAACCAAATATACGAAGAGCTAAAGAGCCATTTCGGCGACATGGTGTTCAACACCGTGATTCCGCGCAACATTCGCCTTAGCGAAGCCCCAAGCCACGGCCTTCCGGCCCTGCTATACGACCCGGAGAGCCGAGGGGCCACAAGCCACATAATGCTCGCCAAAGAGCTAATAGCCAAGCATCGCCACCCCGCAAAAAAATAAACCAAAATGTCAACACCTCAGAAACGCAATGCCCTGGGTCGCGGCCTCGACGCCCTGATTTCAATGGACGACACCCCCGCGCGCGGCTCTTCGGCTATCAGCGATGTGGAGCTTAGCCGCATCTCTCCCAACCCCGACCAGCCCCGTACGCTCTTCGACGAAGAGTCGCTCGCTGAGCTGGCTTCCTCAATCCGCGAGCTGGGAATTATACAGCCTCTCTCCCTGCGAAAGACAGGTCCCGACACCTACCAGATCATTGCCGGCGAGCGTCGCTACCGCGCCGCCTTGCAAGCTGGCTTGGAAAGGGTGCCAGCATACATCCGCACCGTTGGCGATGCCGAGCTCACCGAAATGGCTTTGATCGAAAACATCCAGCGCGAAGACCTCAATGCAATAGAAATCGCCCTGGCTTTCAAAAAACTCATCGACCAATACAGCCTCACACAAGAAAAACTCAGCGAACGCATAGGCAAAAAGCGAGCCACTATCGCCAACTTCCTGCGCCTGCTCAAACTCCCCGCTGAGGTGCAGCTCGGCCTGCGCGACAAGCGAGTGGACATGGGCCATGCCCGCGCCCTGCTTACCATCGACCAGCCTGCCCTGCAGCTCAAGCTCTACAACGAGATCCTGAAGCACGGCCTGAGCGTGCGCAAGGTTGAGCAGCTTGCCAAAGCATACCAGCGCGGCGATTATGAAAAGGTGAAGCAGGTACAGGATGAGGCTCAGGGTCGCTCCCGCAGCGGTGACTTCGACCTGCTAAAGCGCCATCTCTCCACCACTTTCGCCACCCCGGTGCAATTCTCTTGCGACAAATCCGGCAAAGGCAAAATCACATTCCCATTCAAGAACGAAGAGGAGCTCGAGCGCCTCATCGCAATCTTCGACAATTTGCATCAGAACACTAATGCGTAATTTGCGCGCCATATTAGCTTTAATCGCATCTATCATGGCTTTGGGCTCTGCGCTAGCCAGCCCTTCTGCGGTAGCCAGCCCTTCTGCGGTAGCCAGCCCCGTGCTCAGCGGTTCCGCCGCTGAGTCCCACGCTGAGTCCCAGGATACCACGGCGGTAGCCAGCCCTTCTGCGGTAGCCAGCCCCGTGCTCAGCGGTTCCGCCGCTG
>CAZRYC010000044.1:0-9897 GCA_964604175.1 uncultured Bacteroides sp. | reverse complement strand
AGTCCCAGGATACCACTGCGCTAGCCAGCCCCGTGCTCAGCGGTTCCGCCGCTGAGTCTATAATGGGCTCCGATTCTATCCCCATTGCTAAGCCATTCGACCGCTTCGCCGATTACAACCAGTGGGAAGAGCGCGATGTGGAGTTCAGCCCAGACCCTACCCGCGCCGTTTGGCTCAGTGCACTGCTGCCCGGCCTGGGCCAGGTATATAACCGCCGCTACTGGAAGCTGCCAATCGTGGTGGGCGGCTATCTGGGCTTGGCATACGCCACCTCCTGGAACAATACCATGCTCAAGGACTACACCCGTGCTTACCGCGACATCATGGACAGCGACCCAAGCACAAAGACATACATGGACTTCTTCCCACCTACAGTCAAGGAAGAAGACCTCGACAAGACCTGGCTGACCAATCTCCTCAAAAACCGCCGCGACTATTTCCGGCGCAACCGCGACCTGTGCATCATCTGCATGGTGGGCGTGTACTTCTTGGCTATGGTCGATGCCTATGTGGATGCTTCTCTGGCTCACTTCGACATCACTCCGGAGCTCTCCATGGATGTGCATCCGGCTGTGTTCCAAGACGGCCGCAACAAGCTTCCATCCGTTGGCATGCTCTGGTGCTTTAATTTCTAAATCTCATCCCGGCTGGGAAAAACATATTTTTGATGAAACATATTCTTACCATAACCTTATTAGCTGCCAGCTCACTGATGTCAATGGGCCAGAACCTGCTTTCTGCCAAGGACACTATCACCGACAGCAACATTATCTTCCCCCCTTCGTTCTCTACTGAGACTAAAAACCTCCACGAAAACTGGTATCTCCAGCGCTACACCGTGCTTGACAGCATCGCTGCCTTCAGCTCTGGCATCCCAGCCAGCGACAAGGTGTACAAAGAGCGCCTGCAGAAGCTGCCCAACATCATCGAAATGCCCTACAACTCCGTGGTTAAGGCCTACATCGAAATGTACGCCCTGCGCAAGCAAGCCCTCGTGGAGCAGATGCTGGGCATGAGCCTTTACTACATGCCCATTTTCGAAGAGGCGTGCGAAAAGTACCAAGCTCCCTTGGAGCTGAAATATCTGCCTGTGATCGAGAGCGCGCTCAATCCCAACGCCATCTCGCGTGCCGGGGCCTGCGGTCTGTGGCAGTTCATGCCAGCCACCGCTCAGGGCGAGGGCTTGGAAATCAGCACCCTGGTCGATGAGCGCCGCGACCCTATTGCCAGTTCCGACGCCGCCGTGAAGTATCTGCTCAAGCTTCATAATATCTACAACGACTGGACCCTGGCCATCGCAGCCTACAACTGCGGCCCGGGCAATGTCAACAAGGCTATCCAG
Organism: uncultured Bacteroides sp.; assembly: GCA_964604175.1. Classification (GTDB taxonomy): domain Bacteria; phylum Bacteroidota; class Bacteroidia; order Bacteroidales; family Muribaculaceae; genus CAG-873. The sequence goes on along the minus strand of CAZRYC010000044.1, from coordinate 8,555 downwards.
CGAGCCGGCGATGTGAAGGACTATTGGGCCATATATCCATTCCTGCCTCAGGAGACCCGCGGATATGTGCCAGCCTTCATCGCCGCAAACTATATAATGAACTATTACCCGGAGCATGGCATCTCCCACGCCCTGGCTCGCAAGCCCATTGTCACCGACACTGTGCATGTGACCCAAAGGGTGCACTTCCAGCAAATCAGCGATGTGCTGGGCATCCCCATGGAAGAGCTCCGCATTCTCAATCCGCAATACCGCCAGGACATCATTCCCGGCCACATACGCCCATACGCGCTAATCCTGCCTTCGGTGCAAGCCTACTGCTATGTAGCCAACGAAGACTCTATCATAGCCCATGACCGAGGCAAATATTTCGGCCGCGAAGAGGTAGAGCCTAGTGACGGCAAGATCCGCAAGAGCGCCAACGGCAACTATGTGGAAGAGCTCGTAATAAAGAAGCACAAGGTGAAGAAGGGCGAGACCCTGAAGACCATCGCTAAGAAATACGGAGTGACCGTGGAGAGCATCCGCAAGGTCAACAATCTTTCCAGCAGCCGCGTAAAGACTGGCCGCGTACTCACAATCCACACCTACGAGCGCAAATATGTAAGCACCGACTCTGTGGCTGTGCCCACCACCAATGCGCCCAATGAGATTGCACAAGAAACTGCTCCGCAGGCTACAGAAGTAGCCGAAGAGACTCCAGCCGTGGCTGACACCAAGAAGGTGGAGCCAAAGAAAGTGGAGCCAAAGAAGACTGAGACTAAGAAGGCCTCCAACACCAAGAAGACCAGCACGGCCTCTACCACCACACACACCGTGAAGAGCGGCGAGAGCCTCTACCGCATAGCTGTGAAGTATGGCACCACAGTGGATGCCATCAAGAAAGCTAACAGCCTCAAATCAGACAATATCCATCCCGGACAGAAACTTAAGATACCTAAGAAATAATGGAAGAGATAGAAGGATACCAACTTCCCGAAAACGCATTCCGCGAGCTTGGGGCTGACGAAGAGTACCAGCCCATAATGCATCCGGCGCACGACTACCCGGAGGTCACCCCCTACTCTGTGACCATGGGATTAATACTGGCGGTGATTTTCAGCGCCGCGGCAGCCTATCTGGGCCTTAAAGTGGGCCAGGTATTCGAGGCAGCCATTCCCATCGCAATCATAGCTGTGGGCTTGAGCGGGGCTTTGAAAAAGAAGAATGCCCTGGGCCAGAATGTCATCATTCAATCAATTGGGGCTTGCTCCGGCGTGATTGTGGCCGGCGCCATATTCACCCTGCCGGCCCTCTACATCTTGCAAGCCACCCACCCGGAGATAACCGTCAATTTCTTGCAGATCTTCCTCAGCTCGCTCTTCGGAGGCGTGCTCGGCATCCTCTTCTTCATCCCCTTCCGCAAATATTTCGTAAAGGATATGCACGGGAAGTACCCATTCCCGGAGGCTACGGCCACCACCCAAGTGCTGGTCAGTGGCAACGCCAAGGGCAATTCCTCGGCCGGGCAAGCCAAGCTGCTTGTGATTGCCAGCCTTATCGGAGGCGTGTACGACTACATAGTGGCCACCTTTGGCTGGTGGAGCGAGGTGGTGACCACCCAAGCATACCACTGGGGTGCCCTGGTAGCCGACAAGACCAAGGTGGTGCTCTCGTGCAACACCTCGGCAGCTGTGCTGGGCTTGGGATACATCATAGGCCTGAAATACTCTTTTGTAATCTTTGCCGGCTCCATCTTTGTGTGGTGGATAATCATACCGCTGCTCGGGGCTTATGGCTCGGCAGAAATTCAGGCCATGACCACCCAGGCTATCTTCAGCGGCTATGCCCGCATGATAGGCATCGGCGGCATAGCCATGGCCGGCATTATCGGCATCATCAAGAGCTGGCCTATCATTCAGCAAGCTGTGGGTTTGGCTGGCCGCGAGTTTAAGGGAGGCGCTCAGGTGTCGCCCATTCGCTGGCAGCGCGACATCAGCATGAAGCATATCACTTATTTCATAGCATTGGCTTTGATTGCCGTGTTTCTGTTCTTCTGGTTCGGCGTGATCCACACTTTCTGGCAAGCCCTGATAGCCTGGGCTGTGGTCACAGTCATTGCTTTCCTCTTCACCACTGTGGCTGCAAATGCCATAGCCATCGTGGGCACCAACCCGGTGAGCGGAATGACCTTGATGACACTTATTATCGCCTCTGCGGTGTTTGTGGCCATCGGCCTCAATGGTGTCAATGGCATTGTGGCCTCCATGGTCTTGGGAGGCGTGGTGTGCACGGCTCTTTCAATGGCCGGAGGTTTTGTCACCGACCTCAAGATTGGCTACTGGTTAGGCTCCACTCCTCGCAAGCAAGAACAATGGAAATTCTTAGGCACCTTGGTGTCAGCTGCCACAGTGGGCGGCGTGATCATGGTGCTCAATCAGGTATATGGCTTTACTGGCAGCGAGCACAACTTGGCTGCTCCGCAGGCCAATGCCATGGCAAAGGTCATAGAGCCAATGATGACCGGAGGGGCCACCCCGTGGACACTCTACATCGTGGGAGCCGTGCTGGCCGTCATTCTCAACTGGCTGGGCGTGCCGGCCCTGGCATTCTGCTTGGGCATGTTCATACCGCTTTACCTCAACACTCCGCTGCTTGTGGGAGGCTTGGTAGCATGGTTGGTAGCCCGCAGCAGCAAGGATGCCGAGATAGTAAAGGCCCGCCAAGATCGAGGCACACTGATTTCATCGGGCTTGATTGCCGGCGGAGCCCTATTCGGGGTGTTCGCGGCCATCACAATCATGTGCGGCAAGACCCCGCCGGAGACCAACGATCAGTTGCCTCAGCAGATCATTGGCCTAATAGCCTACGCTGCCATCATTGCATACCTCTATTTCGACTCCCTCCGCGCCCCCTCCCACCCCCAAAACCGAAAACTGAAAACTGAAAACTGAAAACTGAAAACCGAAAACTGAAAACTGAAAACTGAAAACCGAAAACTGAAAACTGAAAACCGCAAACCCTTGATAGAAAGAATAGTCATAATAGACAAGGTGGATCCGATAACTTTCTACGGAGTAAACAACAGCCACATGCACCTGATTCGCAACCTTTTCCCTAAGTTGCGAATCGCGGCGCGCGGCTCCGTAATCAAGGTTATCGGCGAAGAGGCCGAGACTGCCGAGTTTGAGAAGAAGATGAAGCAGATCGAAGAGCATGCCGAAAAATTCAATAAGCTCACCGAAGAGACCATCCTCGACATCGTGCATGGCGAAGCCCCAAAGGAGATGAAGCAGGATGATGTAATCATCTACGGCGTAAACGGCAAGCCCATCACTGGCCGCACCCCCAACCAGCAAAAGCTCGTGGAGGCCATCAACAACTTTGACCTAACCTTTGCCTTGGGACCCGCCGGCACCGGAAAGACATACATTGCCATTGCCATGGCTGTGCGAATGCTCAAGAACCGAGAGATCCGCAAGATTATCCTCTCGCGCCCCGCTGTGGAGGCTGGCGAAAAGCTCGGCTTCCTGCCTGGCGATATGAAGGACAAGATCGACCCCTATCTCCAGCCCCTCTATGATGCTCTCGAAGATATGATCCCCGGGCCTAAGCTCAAGGAGTACATGGAGGCCAAGACAATACAGATAGCCCCCTGGCATTTATGCGAGGCCGCACCCTCAATGATGCCGTCATTGTGCTCGACGAAGCTCAGAACACCACAACACACCAGATCAAGATGTTCCTGACACGCCTGGGCATGAACGCCAAGATGATCATCACGGGCGACATCACCCAGATTGACCTGCCTCGCAGCATGGGCTCCGGCCTGGTGCAAGCCCTCAAGGTGCTTCGCGATGTCAACGGCATAGGCAAGGTGGAGTTCACCAAGAAAGATATCATTCGCCACCAGCTGGTGCAGCGAATCGTAGAGGCTTACGAAAAGTACGACAAAGAGAACCAGCCGCCCCAAGTGGCTGATGACTCTAAAAATTTACAATAAAATCCTGAAAAAATCACAATATGAAAACTCTTACTCACACCGATTTCCACTTTCCAAAGCAGATGAGCGTGTACCATGGCAAGGTGCGCGATGTATATGATATCAACGACGAGACCCTGGTGATGGTCGCCACTGACCGCATCTCGGCCTTCGACGTAATCCTGCCCAAGGGCATCCCCTACAAGGGACAGGTGCTCAATCAGATTGCTGCCAAGTTCCTCGATGCCACCGCTGATGTGGTGCCCAACTGGAAGCTTGCCACTCCGGACCCCATGGTCACCGTAGGCCTCAAGTGCGAGGGCTTCCGTGTGGAGATGATTATCCGAGGATATCTCACCGGCAGCGCTTGGCGCGAATATGCTGCTGGCTGCCGCGAGCTCTGCGGCGTAAAGCTCCCCGATGGCATGAAAGAGAATGAGAAATTCCCCGAACCCATCATCACCCCCACCACCAAGGCCGAGGCTGGCCACGATGAGAATATCTCACGCGAGGAAATCATCAAGCAGGGCATCGTTAGCGAGGAGGACTACAAGGTGATGGAGGACTACACCCGCAAGCTCTTTGCCATAGGCACCAAGATGGCTGCCGACAAGGGCTTGATCTTGGTGGACACAAAGTATGAGTTTGGCAAGCGCGACGGCAAGGTAATACTCATCGATGAGATCCACACCCCCGACAGCAGCCGCTACTTCTACGCTGACACCTACCAGGAGCTCTTCGAGCAGGGCAAGCCCCAGCGCCAGCTCAGCAAGGAATTTGTGCGCCAATGGCTTATCGAGCACAACTTCATGGGCAAGGCCGGCCAGCAGGTGCCTGAGATGAGCGATGAGTTTATCCAGAGCGTAAGCGACCGCTATATCGAGCTTTACGAGCACATCACTGGCGAAAAATTCGTAAAAGCCCCCGAGGCTCATCTCGAAGACCGCATCGCCAAAAATGTCCTCGACTGCCTCAACGCCCTATCCTAAAACCCTAGGCTCCCTAAGCTCCCTAGGCTCCCTAAGCTCCCTAGGATACCTAAAATTCCTACGATACCTAGGATTCCTAGGATTCCTAGGATTCCTAGGATACCTAAAATCCTATCCCTAAAATCCTATTCCTAAAATGGTGACACCCTACAATGATACCCGCGGCAAAGGCGAGCAAGTGAAGGAGATGTTCGACAACATAGCCCCCACTTACGATTTCATGAACCGCGCCATGACCCTCGGCATTGACAAGCGGTGGCGCCGACGCTTGATCAAAGAGCTGAAAGCCACCCTCCCGGCCCAGGTCCCTTGCCACATCCTCGATGTGGCCACCGGCACTGCCGACCTCGCCATCCTTATCGCCAAAAAGATACCGCAAGCCACGGTCACGGGCATCGACATATCCGAGAAGATGGTGGAGATAGGCCGCGACAAAGTTACGGTGGAGAAGCTCTACGACCGGGTGTCACTTGGCATAGGCGACTGCATGGCCCTGCCATTTGCCGATAACACCTTCGATGCCATCACCGTGGCTTTCGGGGTGCGCAACTTTGAGCGACTGCAAGATGGCTATCGTGAGATGCTGCGCTGCCTAAAGCCCGGCGGCAGCATGTGCGTGCTCGAGCTCACAACTCCCACCAACATCTTAGCCCTGCCGCTCTATAAGCTCTACACCGGGCAAATCATTCCCCGAGCCGGCCGGATGGTTTCATCCGATGATGCCGCTTACAGCTATCTGCCGCAAAGCATCGAGGCCCTGGCCCAAGGGCCCGAGATGGATGAGATTATTCGCGACTGCGGCTTTGTCAAGCCTCGTCACATCCCCCTCACCTTCGGCTCTTGCACCATATACCTCGCTTCAAAGCCCCAATCCGGCGGCAAAACCGCCGAACACGAAGGCGGCTAACGCCGAAAACTGAAAACTGAAAACTGAAAACTGAAAACCACCTGCATGAGAATAGCTACTGCTGTTGCCGCCTGCCTTTGCGGCTTTTGCGCCTGGTCTCAGGCCATGTATCAAAATTCCGCCACTGTGCCCGACTCCCTCTTCGCTGTCGAGGACACGCTGCCCCGCTATGAGTCGCTCTTAGACTCTCTGCTGGCTGAAGGCTATGCCCCTGACACCGTGATGAGCTTTGCTCGCCTGCCACGCCAATTCTTCTTGCCTCAGGTATATCGCACATACCAGTTCGTGGACTCTGTGAAACCCTTCTCCCCTGAGATTACCGGCACCCCCGGCTTGGAGTGGGCTGAGAATTTGACTGCCACCCAGAGGCGCATGCAAGCAATCCAGCATAGGATGCTGATGACCTCGCCGGAAGTGGTGAAATACAACTACGCTTGGCTGCCCGAAGCCCCCAAGGAGTTTGTAGCCGTGGTCAATCCCGAGGACCACACCATCAGCATCAACGAGATCACCGCTGACATAAATTCCACTACCCTCGAAGCAGAGAAAATTGAGAAAAAGCACTGGATCAAGACATTCAATGCCTCTTTGCAGTTCAGCCAGGCCTATGTGTCGCCCAACTGGTACCAAGGCGGCAACGACAACCTGAATGCCCTAATCGACCTCTACTATAATGTAAAGCTCAACCAGACCTTCCATCCCAAGCTCCTGTTCGAGACCACATTCCAGTACAAATTGGGCATGAACAACGCGCCGGACGACTCTCTGCGCAACTACAATGTGAGCACCGACATTCTTCAGATTAATTCGGTGTTCGGTTACAAAGCCGCCCATAACTGGTACTATTCAGTGACCGGGCAGTTCAAGACCCAGCTAATCAATGCTTATCCTACAAATAGCAACCAGTTGAAATCGGCCTTTCTCTCCCCGGGCGAACTCAACTTGGGTCTTGGTATGACCTACAGCCATGCCAATCCCGCCAAGACTGTGCAGTTTGATGCTTCGATAGCCCCATTCTCCTACAACTTGGCCATGTGCACCAACAATCGCCTCAATCCCACCGCCTACGGCATCGATGAGGGCAAGCATTTCAAGAGCAACATCGGTAGCAGCGCTGAATGCAAGTTGGGGTGGAAAATCTGTGATACCATCAATTTTAGTTCGCGCCTTTTCTGCTTCACCGACTATGACCGGGCTTATGCCGATTGGGAGAACACTCTGGTGTTCCAGCTCACGCGTTTTATGACATGCCAGCTCTACGCCCACCTTCGCTACGACACCGATACCCCGCCAAGCGAAGATCCAGGCAAATGGAAGAAGTTGCAGGTCAAGGAAATACTCTCAATTGGCTTCTCTTATAAATTCTCTACAATTTAAACAATGAAAAATTTTCTCTCCTTAATTTTCATTATTCACTTCTTATTTCACACTGCTCAAGCCTCCCCATGGGATGCTGACAGCATCCGCACAGCCCTCGATGGTCGGGTACTGGACCCCATCGAGGGTGTGTGGCAATTTCCCGATGATGGGGCCACTCTGCTGATCTTGCGAGCCTCGGCCACCACTTTCGATATCATTATGCTCGACTCCCCGCGCCTGGATGTGCCGCCTGGCATCAACATAGGCTCTGCCGCCGTAACTCCTACGCTCCGCACCTATGATGCCAAGCTCGACAACAAAGCCCTCGGCGACAATAAGCTGAAGAAATCCACAACCTCAATCACAGTCACTGACGATGGGGTGCTACGCTTCAAGCCATACAGTCAGGGCTGGAGCATGTCGATCAAGCGCTGGATACCCTACTTTTTACGCATCACATTCCGCGAAGACTCCAAGCCCGATGGCCTCACCGGAGCCACACGCATCTATCCTCCCAAATTTACTCCTATACTGTAGAGCCCTATGAAAAAATTTCTAATCCTATTGACTTTAATAATCACCTTTACTCTCGCTTTCTCTCAGAAAACCACACGCGCTAAGCTCAAAACTGAAGCCGACACTCCGGTGGCCATTGCTGATACCCTGCTACTGGACTCTGGGATGGTGGTCATTTCGGGTTATGAAAAAGAGCTAAGATCTACGGTGGAGTCTTTCTTTATCACAAATAAGGGTCCGAAGGATCTCAACAACATCACCCTTACCATCACTTACATGGATATGGCTGGGCGCAAACTGCATGAGCGCACCGAGGACATCTCAGTGCCGCTGCCGGCTGGCGACACGCGCATGGTGCGCATACCCTCCTGGGATCGGCAGAAGGTCTGGTACTACTATCTGAGCAACCGCCCCCGCACCCGCTCCCAGGCCACCCCCTTCCGCGTAGCCCTCACCCCCCGCCACTCCCTCCTCCCCCGCTAACGTTTCTTCAGGTTAGTGGTTAGCGGTTAGTGGTTAGTGGTGCCAACCCTCGCCAACCCAGCTAGGAGTGGGTCCGCTTGCGGGCCCAGCCCGATAGGGCTTCAGCATCACCCCTCGTCACCCCAGCTAGGAGTGGGTCCGCTTGCTCGCCCAGCCCGATAGGGCTTCAGCATCACCCCCTCGCTATGGGTGTTGGAGTCGGGTGAGCTTGCTCGCCCAGCCCGATAGGGCTTCAGCATCACCCCTCGCTATGGGTGTTGGAGTCGGGTGAGCTTGCTCGCCCAGCTGGATAAAACGGACTATAATGGGTCAGGAAAAACGGTGATGCTGGGTCACTTTT
>CAZRYC010000043.1:0-25015 GCA_964604175.1 uncultured Bacteroides sp. | reverse complement strand
GCTTTTTTGCAGCAAAATTACTCATTCTTTTAAAAATTAAATTGAGCGCTTACTATCATTGTCTTTCTGATGATGGGTATGTTGCCCTATGTGATGAAAATTTCACAAAAGAGATTCAACGATATGCAAATGCCAACGACTTCATCGAACAATTTGAAATCGATGGCAAGCGTTTGATTGATATCATAGACGACCTGGATTCAGTACAACCAATGTAAAATTTAATAGGAAATCGTCAATCAACTAAGTCGATTGACGATTTCTAATTTTAAAATAGGCATTAAAACCTTCAGAAAATGAAAATGCTTAATAAGGATCTACATCATAATTGAGTAATAGGGAGCGCATTTCAGGGATGGCGGCATGGAGCTGCCCTTGTAGCCCTCGAATTATTTCCTTGATTTTTGTCATCGAAGCGGTCAGCTCGAATTTCAGCATTATCTGCCTGATGTATAATGATTGGATGCGAGCAACAGGCGGCTTAGTGGGGCCGAAGACGCGTGTGCCGAAAAGTTCGCGAAGCTTCGTGGCATAAATGGTAGCGAGATGGTCGAGCTCTCGCTCATCACGATGCTTCAGGTTGATATAGATCATGCGGGCAAATGGCGGATAGCTAAAAGCTTGCCTTTCTTCCAGCTCATGCTCATAATATCCCTGATAATCATGAGCCTCCACATACTTAATGATGGGATGGTCTGGTTCGCTTGTCTGGATTACTACCAAGCCCTTTTCTTCGCGGCGTCCAGCGCGGCCCGAAACTTGCTCAAGCATATTGAAAGCGCGCTCGCTGGAGCGGAAATCCGGATAATGAATTAGGGCATCTGCATTGAGCACTCCCACCACTGACACATTGCCAAAATCCAAACCCTTGGTAACCATCTGCGTGCCTACCAGCAGGTCAGCCTTATGACTGGAAAATTGGTCTATAATATCGCTGTAACTATTCTTATTTCGGGTACTGTCAAGATCCATGCGCAGCACCCTGCGATTTTGAAATATTTCTTCTACCTCATCCTCTATCTTCTCGGTGCCATAGCCCACTACCTCTATAGCCTTGCTCTTGCATGCCGGGCAAGTCTCAGGATATGGATAATGCGCGCCGCAATAGTGGCATACCAGACTATTGGAGGCCTTATGATAGGTCAGTGACACATCGCAGTATTGGCATTTGGGGATATACTGACATTGGGTGCAATGAGCATGCGGCGCGTAGCCTCGCCGATTATGAAAGATAATGGCTTGCTTGCCTTCAGCCATAGCATTTCCCACAGCCTCAATCATGCGACGGCTGAAAGCCCCGCGCATGGCGCGCATCTTTCTCTCTTTCCCTAAATCTACTATCTCAATGGTCGGCATTTCGGTGCCCTGATAGCGCTCAGAGAGTGTGACCAAGCCATATTTTCCACTGACTGCCTTGTAATATGTCTCTATAGATGGGGTGGCGCTTCCCAATAGTGTCTTTGCGCCATGCATGTGGGCAAGCATGATAGCTGCATCGCGAGCATTATATCGCGGGGCTGGATCGAATTGCTTGTACGACTGGTCATGCTCTTCGTCCACTACCACCAAGCCCAGCTTGGCAAAAGGCAAGAACACCGCAGAGCGAGCTCCCACGATTACCAGAGGCTCGTTGGTATGGAGCAATCGGTTCCATATTTCCACCCTCTCGTTATCGCTGAATTTCGAATGATACACCACCAATCTGTTGCCAAAGAATGCCCGCAGGCGCGAGGTAAGCTGAGTGGTCAAGGCTATCTCTGGCACCAAGTACAAGGCTTGCAAGCCTTGGCGCAGCACATGGTCGATGGCATGGGCATAGACCTCCGTCTTTCCGCTGCCGGTAATCCCATGCATCAGCACAATACCTTTGTCACGAAATGTCTGATGCACAGCATCCAAGGCGCCTTTTTGTGCTTGTGAAAGCTCCGGCAGGGTCACACATTCAATCTGTTGCATCCCGAAGCGGGAAATTTCACGAGTATAGCGCTCTGCTATCCCCTTGTCCACTAAGGTTTTTAAGATTGTGGTGGTGGCCCCGCTGCGATCAAGAAGGTCCGATTGCGATACCTCCACCACTGGCATCTGCCTATTGTTGAAATGGGTGAGTTGCAACAGTGTCAGCAGGAGCTGCTCTTGCTTGGGTGCGCCCTTTACTGCCATAAAGGCCTCCTGCATAGCCCCCTCATCGCCTCGCTTAAAGGCCAGGCGCACACATTTCTCTTTCTTTGCCCGAAATTTCTCAACCAACGCTTCTGAAATTATGGCCGCTCCTTTTTCTACCATCCTTTGCATCAGCACTGCCACACTCTTGAAACCAGTCTCTTTCTCTATCTCTTTGGCTGAGAGCTTGCCTTTGGAGGATAGCAATTGCAACACCATCGCTTCTCGCTCGCTCAAGCAAGTTATATCCTCCATATCAAAATCTGGATTTACCTCCAGCTGAGTTTCGCTCTCTATCTTCAAGCCGGAGGGCACGGCTGCTTTGTACACTTCACCTGCTGAGCAAAGATAGTATTCTGCCAGCCAATCCCAAAATTTCAATTGAGGATGGCGCACTATTGGCAGTTTGTCGAGTACATGAAGCACCTCTTTTACCTGATATTCTTTTGGGGCTATGGGCGCAAAGCTTGTGATGATTCCAGTGTAGAATTTTCGCTTGCCAAACGGTACTATCACACGGCTGCCCACGCTCACCTGCTGCGCCATGGCCTCGGGCAAGCTATAGGTGAACGCACTCCCCAGAGGCAGGGGCAGCACCACATTGACATACGAATTTAGTACCATAATATACCCTTATTGTCACCTATTTGGTCAGGCGTCGATAAAGCCAGAAGGCAATGCCGGCATATACAATGTTAGGAATCCACATGGCTACCATGGGCGAGGTCAAGCCGGAGATAGCAAATGTCTGGGTAATGGTCATAAACAGGATATAGCTGAAGCTTAGCACCAAGCCTATGCCTATGTTTAATCCCATGCCTCCCTTGACTTTCTTGGCTGAGAGGGCCATGCCGATAATCGTAAGGATAAAGGCTGCGGCTGTCATGGCATAGCGGCGATGATATTCCACTTGGAATGACTGTATATTGCCCACGCCTCGCTTGATCTGGCGGTCAATGTAAGTGGCCAGAGCCGGAGTGGTCATCTTCTCATGATCATTCTTAGCTATAAGGAAATCGCGCGGCTCAAAGGGAATCATCGTGTCGATTGAATTGCCTTTGCGAATTACCTCCTTTTCCCCCTCGAAATCACGGATTACATAGTTGCGAGCTTTCCAAAGATATAGGGTATCCCATTGTATGGACTGTGCCGTCATTCTTGACACCAGCCTCTTATTGTCATCGAAAGATTCGAGCGAGAAGCGCGCGCCAGTCTTGGTAGCCTTGTTGTAATTGCTCATATAGGCTATTTCGCCTGGAGCCACCATTAGCATAATGTTGCTGCCATAGTCAACAGCCTTGTTCTTCACATAAGTATTCTGATAGTCTATGCGCTTAATATTGGCAGGAGGAATGATGTATGCATCCAGCACAAAGGTAGCCAACGCAATTACGGCAGCCGAAATCAAGTAAGGCCTTAACAAGCGTCCATAGCTAATCCCAGCTGCAAGCATGGCGATAATCTCGCTGTTGCCTGCCATCTTAGAGGTGAAAAATATTACGGCGATAAAAGTGAATAGCGGAGAGAACTGGTTGGCAAAATAAGGCAGGAAGTTGACATAATAATCGACAATCGTAGCTCGCAGAGGAGCCTTGAGAAAGGCATCAAGCTTCTCATTGATGTCGAACATGACAACAATTGCCAGAAGCAGCACTATGGCAAACACATAGGTACCAAGAAACTTCTTTATTATATACCAATCTATTATTTTCAATTTCGTAATGAAATTATATTGTTGTACTCTATAGCCTATTACCTAAGACCTCAATCATCTGGGCTTTCCAACTGGCAAAAGTGCCAGCGACTATCTGGCGGCGAGCCTCTTTCACAAGCCATAGGTAAAATGCAAGGTTATGAATCGAAGCTATCTCCAAGGCCAAAAGCTCATTAGCGATAAAGAGATGGCGCACATAGGCTTTGCTATATGCTTGATCTACAAAAGATGGGCCGTCTTCCTGAAGCGGGCTGAAATCGTCGGCCCACTTTTTATTTCTCATATTCATCACGCCATGGCGAGTGAAAAGCATGCCATTGCGACCATTGCGAGTAGGCATCACACAGTCCATCATGTCCACCCCCCGGTCTATGGCTTCGAGAATATTAATAGGGGTGCCTACCCCCATAAGATAGCGAGGCCTATCGGCGGGAAGTATCTCGTTGACCACTTCGATCATCTCGTACATCGTCTCTGCCGGCTCGCCTACAGCCAAGCCTCCGATGGCATTCCCATCCGCGCCCAAAGAAGCCACATGAGCGGCCGACTCCCGGCGCAAATCGGGATAAGTGCAGCCCTGGACTATCGGGAAATAAGCCTGTTCATATCCATAAAGCCCTTGTGTCTCATTATAGCGCTTCCAGCCTCGGTCAAGCCATCGCATAGTGAGATCCAAGCTTTTACGCGCATAGGCGTAATCGCTTTGCCCGGGCGGGCACTCGTCAAGAGCCATCATAATATCGCTGCCTATGGCTCGCTGGATATCCACCACATTTTCAGGAGTGAACAGATGCTTGGAGCCATCTATGTGGCTGCGAAAGTAGGCCCCTTCCTCGGTGAGCTTGCGATTATCGCTTAAGGAAAACACCTGGAAGCCGCCGCTATCAGTAAGAATGGGCTTTTCCCACCCGTTGAATTTGTGCAAGCCCCCAGCCTGTCGCAGGATTTCAATTCCAGGCCGCAGGTAGAGATGGTAGGTGTTGCCAAGAATGATCTGAGCCCCTATGTCATCGCGCAGGTCACGCATGTGTACAGCTTTTACGCTGCCCACAGTGCCCACCGGCATAAAGATCGGTGTTTCGATCTCACCATGCGCTGTGCTGATAAGACCAGCACGAGCATGGGTGCCCGGCGCAGTTGATTGTAGCTTAAAATCCATTCCGAGGCTCTACCAGCATTTATTTGTTAAAGAAAGCATCAGGATAGACCCCTTGATCGTGCAAAGCTGCAAGCTTCTCCACAACGAGCGGTCTATCCTCAGGATACGTGACACCGAACCACTGCGAAGAGGTGCCCAGCACTTCTACCTGTTTCTTGCCGGCTTTTATGAGCTCATCCACAGAGCTGGGGATATAGAATTCGCTCTTCAGTTCGTGGCCGCGAGCTTTCATGAACTCAAGGAATTGCTGCTCGCAATAACGGAAATAATCTGCTCCGAGCCCCCAAAAGTTCATTGATACGGGGGTTCTGGGATCCAGCTCTTGCTCCTGACCCGTCTCATCTGTGAATTTTATATGCCGATCAGCATCGTAGGCTATGGCTGTGCGCTCTGTAACATCAGTCAAGTGACCGAATCCATCCACAGTGCACACGCCTCGGCTCACACTGCCGCTCTCGCTCATGGTATTGCCTACCTGAAAGCCGACCATGGAATAATCCTCAGCGCCGGAGGATAAAAATTTTGCCATTACCTCGAAAGCGTCTCTGCCATAAAAGTCATCAGCGTTGATTACGGCGAAGGGCTCATGCACTACATTGCGAGCGGCACGGATGGCATGGCCAGTACCCCAAGGTTTTACACGCCCCTCTGGCACAGCGAAGCCTGCGGGCAGATCATCTAAAGATTGGAAAGCGATTTCCACCGGGATATGGCCCTTATATTTGCTCAATATCTTTTCATTGAAATCTTTCTCAAAATCCTTGCGGATTACAAAAACGACCTTGCCAAACCCGGCGCGGATAGCATCGTAGATAGAGTAATCCATGATAGTTTGGCCTTGAGGCCCTACCCCATCAAGCTGCTTCAGACCGCCGTAGCGACTGCCCATGCCCGCTGCAAGCACTAAAAGTGTAGGTTTTGTCATAACTTTTCACATTTTACTGTGCAAAGTTACGAAAAATTACTTTCTCTATAAGTCACCTTAAAGCATATTTTGGAGCTTGGCGATAATTTTTAGAGGTTTTATGACTGATTTTCTACTTAATGTATCAAGATTTTTTGTAATATTGCAAAGAATTTTATCAGTATAAAAGGAAATCCCACATATCTTGCATTAATATGATCTCTTACAGAGCCATCATAGGCGCATGCTTTCTGGCTGTCTCTCTGAGTCTCCTGGGCGACAATATAAATTTCAATCAACTCACTGTGGCCGATGGGCTGTGCGGCCGCGAGGTGTATGCCATCGCCCAAGATTCAACAGGGTTTGTATGGACATATTCCCACGCCGGCATCGACCGCTACGACGGATCGCAAATCAAGCATTACAAACTCAAAGGCGAACCCGAAAGCAAAGATTTTATCCACGCTTTCACCAATATGCTTACCGACAATCAGGGGCGCCTCTGGGTATCCCTTAAAAATGGACGCATTTATGCCTATGACCGACATTTGGATGACTTCCTACTGCAAATTGATCTTCAGGAAAGCATTCCCAATCTCGAAGTGTACAATGCTATCTTCGACAAGGAAAGCCATCTATGGATAGGGAGCGCCCAAGGCCTGTACGAATGGCATCCCCAGTTAGGTTTGATTCCACGCGGATTGGCTGGCCAATGGGTGAAAAGCGTTGCTATCGCCCCTGAGGGCAATATGTACATAGGCACCTCTCACGGAGTGTATCATGCAAATAAGAATGACTCTTCCCACCAGCTAATGATGACACTCATACCTGGCACAGAAATGCTAAATGTGGAATCTCTGTGCGCCACAGAAAAGAACCTTTGGGTAGGCACCTACGACAAAGGGGCGTGGATGATTGACCGGGTTGGTTGGAATTGCCAGCAGCTCGGTTTTGTACCTTCGGTGCCTGTGCGCACTTTTGCCCGCTTCCATAATGGCAATGTGCTAATCGGAGTGGATGGAGCAGGAATATTTGAGGTAAACGCCGCTGACGGCTCACTTATTGAGCATTTCATGGCTGATGAGGATAATGCTCACAGCCTGGGAGGCAACACTATTACCGATCTGTGCGTAGATCATGATGGGCGCTTGTGGGCAAGCACTTCCACTAATGGCATAAACTTTCAATCTCATGAAAGCGATTTCATAAATAGGTATATCCATCAGATCAAGAACCGCAACTCTCTGCGGTCCAATCATGTGAACACTGTAATGGAAGATTCCGACGGCGATTTTTGGTTCGGTACCAACGATGGCGTAAGCTACTACAATCGCAAAGCCGACTCTTGGACCCAATACTTGGCCGATGAGCCTCACAACACCAAAGTGGTGCTTGCTCTGGAAGAATCCCCGGATGGCACCGTATGGGTAGGAGGTTACGGCATCGGAGTATCCTCGATAGACAAGCATTCGGGAAAGGTGAACAAACTGCCAAGGAAAGGCAGCGGCCACAACGGCGTGGCTACTGTTTATATCAACACTCTTCATTTTCACAAAGGGTGCCTATGGATTGGAGGCATCGAAGGTGGCCTTACCGTGTACAATACCGCCTCTAATTCTTACTCTTATTACGAAAGCGAATGCATTGACATAATTAAAGATGGTCCTGGCGACACCCTGCTTCTTGGTGGCTGTCCTGGCTTCGCTATCTTGGCCCCGGGCGACACTCAAATACATTGGCTCCAGCCAAAAGGCGCCTCAGCAAGCGAAAGCTATCCCGTGTCGGATATGATCTTGACAAGCAGCGGGGACATCTGGCTGGCTACCGATGGCATCGGACTTTTCAAATATGATATTAAGGGCAATCAACTGGCTGTTCTTTCTCAAGAAGATGGAATCGATGCCAACGCCATAACCAATCTGGCAGAAGATAAATACGGACGCCTTTGGTTCACTACAGAGCAGAGCCTATATTGCTACGATGAGGCACAGCACAGGCTAATCCAAGCCCAGGGCATGATTTCGTCGCCCTGGGGCTATTACAATCCCCGCTCCTCTCAATTGCTTTCTGACGGCTCTTTACTTATTGGCACAGCGGAGGGAGCAATACAATTCATGCCTTTTGACAAGATTGCTCCGATTGACCAGACTAAGCTCATCATCACCGACTTCAAAATTCATTACGAATCAGTGGGCGTCGGCGAAAATGAAGTGCTAAAGGAGAACATTGATGACACTCGCCAGATAAAGCTGGCCCATAATCAGAATACTTTTTCCATCACTTTCTCTGCCATTAATTTCAGCGCTCCTTCGCGCATAGCATATCGGTATCGGCTGCTTGGCTTCGAAAAACAGTGGAAGACTTGTGACAGTCCATCCACTGTGCACTTCACGGATCTTGATCCGGGAAAGTACATATTCGAGGTATCAGCATTTGATCGCTGGACCGGAGAACCCATCGGAGAACGCCAGCTCGAGATAGTAGTGCGGCCCCCGCTTTGGACATCATGGTGGGCATGGGTAATTTATGCCATCTTACTAATTGTAATTTGCGCAGTGACTTGGCAAAATCTTCGCCATCGCGTACGCGAAAAGCGAACGAAAGACAAGATGCAATCGTTTGTCAACTTAGCTCATGACATCCGCACTCCCGTATCTCTAATCAAGGCCCCGCTTAGCGAACTGGTCGCCGATCAGGAAATGCCAGCCCCCTGTCGCGAACGCCTAAATCTGGCTCTTAAAAATGCCGACAAGTTGCAATCGATGGTGGGCAACCTGCTAAGCTTGCAAAAATCCGAATTGGGCCCCGATGAAAAACTGCTTGTTGTAAAAGCAAACCTCCAAAAATTCGTTGAGACAAAGATACAAGAGTACCAAATGGTAGCTGTGCAAAAGGGGCTGGCCTTAAAGCTCGAATGCGAAATCAAAACCCCAGAGGTATGGATGAACACGCGCAAGATAGAGCGACTTATTGACAACCTGGTCTCAAATGCCATCCGCTATACCAATAGTGGCGAAGTAGTAGTGACTGTAAAGAGCGATGATCGCACTTGGAGCATCGCTGTGGCTGATACTGGCATTGGCATTCCTAAAGATGAGCAGAAAAGAGTGTTTGACGCCTTCTACCGCGCCAAAAATGCCGTAAAAATGACAGACTCAGGCTCTGGCGTGGGCCTTATAATTGCCCAGACTATCACTCGCCAGCATGGTGGCTCTCTGAGCTTCGAGAGCCTTGAAGAGTACGGCACCACTTTCACTGCTATCTTCCCCAATCGCTTCAACCACAAAATTATGATCGAGGATGTAAGCAATCCCGCGGACCAACAAGCCAGCTTCCCCGCCTTTGAAGACAAGAAAGAAGACCCTGACAAGAATACCCTGCTGATTGTCGAAGACAACCAAGATTTGCGCAATTATCTGGCAAAGAGTATGGAAGCTGATTACCATGTGATTATTGCCACCGATGGCAAAGAGGCCCTGGACATGGCTAAGGAACAAAACCCCGATCTGGTGCTTTCTGATATTGACATGCCTCAGATGCGTGGCGATGAGATGTGCCGCATACTGAAATCCTCCGTAGATACAAGCCACATCCCAGTGGTGCTGCTTACGGGATTGGGCGAACGCGAACAAATAATCAAGGGCCTCCAGGCCGGCGCCAACGACTATATCGTTAAGCCCTTTGACCTGCCCGAGCTGCGGTTGAGACTGCGAAACCTCCTGGCCAATCGCGAAAAAATGCGCAAAGCCCTCTTGGAGGCCAAGCCGGAAAAAAGCAGCTCTGAAGCTGTCTGCGACAATCCTCTCGACCAAGAATTTATGGAAAAAGTACAGCATGTACTTGACAGCCACTTGGACAATATCGACTTCTCCATGCCGGAGTTCTGCCAAGAGCTGGGCATGAGCCGCACATCGGTTTACAACAAGCTAAAAGCCCTCACCGGCCACAGTCCCAACGATTATATCCGTATCGTGCGCCTAAACCGCGCACACGAGCTGCTTCAAAGCAAGCGTTACAATGTGAGCGAAGTATCACTAATGGTAGGATTTGCCGACCCAAAATATTTCAGCCTTTGCTTTAAGAAGCGCTTTGGCACCCTGCCGAGCAAACTCTAAAAATTATGGACAAATTTGACATACAAGCCGCGCAAATAGTTGTGGATCAAATCAAGCTAAAGCCGCGCAGCCTGATTGGTCTTAGCACTGGACGCACCACTGGCAATATGCACCGGCTTATAGCCCAGATGCACCAGGAGCACGCATTTGATGTAAGCCAAGTCACTTTTATTGGAATTGACGAGGTGACTAATGTTTCCCCCTCTTACAGCGGGGCTTGCGTGAAGATGCTGCGCGATGAATTGATCGACTCTCTCGCCATTCCTGACGAGCGATTTCTCATGCTGCCCACAACCAGCAATGACTGGACACGCGACTGTACCTCTTTCATAACCGCCATCAAGGCTCGCGGAGGAATAGACCTGCTGATGCTGGGCATCGGTGAAAATGGGCATCTCGGATTCAACCAGCCCGGCTCACCTTGGGAGAAAGAGGCTTGGGTTACAGTAATGTACCCTGAGCTGGAAGAGCGCATCCGGCGTGAGACAGCCACTCCGGCCTCAATTCCGCTTGGCGGTGTCACCTTGGGAATAAAAGCTCTAATGCAAGCTCGCAAAATAGTGCTTTTGGCAAAAGGCGCACACAAAAAAGCGATTGTAGAGTTGGCGCAGCATGGCCCTATTACAAAAGATGTGCCGGCTTCTGTGCTCCAGCTTCACCCCAATATTACATGGCTTACTGATTTTTGACTCTATATGAAAAGCTATCTCGGACCATTCCTTACAATGGTATTCTTGTTTCTGGTGGTGGGTTTTCTCACCACTGCCAATATGCAATTTCAATCCCCTCTGCAGCAGACATTTCTGCTGCATTCCGGAGATTTGAAAAATACGCTTACTCTGCTGATTACGTTTTCTTGGTTTTTAGCCTATCCTCTGTGCGGCAGCCTCGGCAGCAAGTGGATTGACTCTAAAGGCTACAAATCCACTCTCCTGCGCGGGCTTATGGTCATGACAGCGGGCTTGCTCTTGTTCTATGCCTCTTCTGCCTATACATACTATCTCCCCGACAGCCAAATGAGAGTAGGATCTGCAAGGCTGCCGGTAGGCTTTTTCATTTTCTTGCTTGGTTCGTTTGTCACTGGAGCATCCGCCACTATTTTGCAAGTGGTTATCAACCCGTATCTTACGGCTTGTGAAGTAAAGGGCACTCAGAGCTTGCAACGCTTGGCAATCGGCGGCACAGCCAACTCTCTGGGCACAACAATTGCACCCTACTTCGTAGCTGGTGTGGTTTTCGGCGGTTTAGCCTTAGAAGACATCACAGTAGAGCAGCTTATGATTCCATTTTTAGTCCTTACTGGAATCATCATACTGGTTGCATTCATACTTTCTCGCCTTTCCTTGCCGGACATTAAAGGCACACGCTGCGAGAGCAATGCTCCTTTGGAGAGGAGCGTATGGTCGTTTCGCCATCTTACCCTCGGTGTCATAGCCATATTCTTCTATGTAGGAGTAGAGGTTTGCGTTGGGGCTAATTTGAACTTATATGCCATAGAGCTTGGATTTGACAATGTGGCCTTGATGGCCACCTTATATTGGGGGCTAATGCTTGTTGGCCGCTGCATTTGCAGCCTCTTAAACAAGATATCTCCACGCGTACAGCTTTCTTTTGTCACCATCGGAGCATCTGCGCTGTTGCTTGCCGCTATGACTTTTAAGAACCCTTGGTTGCTGGCCTGGATTGGCATCTTCCACTCCATTATGTGGGGAGCAATTTTCACGCTTTCTGTAGCCGGGCTTGGCAAATACACTGCCAAGGCCTCCGGCGTGTTTATGATCGGAGTGGTAGGCGGAGCAATCCTGCCATTGGCGCAAGGTGCGCTGGCCGACCTCTTAGGCTCGTGGTCTATTACTTGGCTTTTGGTGCTTGTCGGCGAAGCTTATATGCTTTACTACGCCCTGCTGGGTTCAAGACAGAAGGAAAGTGCGCAAATATCTCAATTACCAGTCACTGACTAACAACAACACACTCCATAAAAACCTATTGCAACATGAAGAGGATAATAATGATTTTAGCTCTGGTCGGGGTCTTGATGGCCCACGCCAGCGACAAAGTAGTGGTGGCCTATCTCACATCCTGGTCGGATGTCATGCCAGATCCCACTCAGATGACACACATCAATTATGCTTTCGGCCATGTGTCTGACACATTCGACGGCGTGAAAGTGGATAATCCTGATCGCCTCAAAAGCGTTGTAGCTTTAAAAGCTCAAAATCCTGAGCTCAAAGTATTGCTCTCTGTTGGCGGGTGGGGTAGCGGCAACTTCAGTGAGATGGCCGCCGATGCAAAAAACCGTGAGGCCTTTGCCAAGAGCTGTGCCAAAGCAGTAAAAGAGTATGGCCTTGACGGCATTGATATCGACTGGGAATATCCCACAAGCTCCGATGCCGGCATCAGCGCGTCACCGGCCGACACTGACAACTTCACCCAGCTGATGCAGGACCTGAGAAAAGCTTTAGGGAAGAAGAAGCTATTGACCATCGCCACAGTTTGCAGCGCTCAATACATTGACTTCCCGGCTATCATGCCAATGGTGGACTTTGTAAACATAATGGCTTACGACATGGGCAATGCGCCAAGCCTTCACAGCGGATTATACCATTCGCAGCACACCCACGGCTTCACATCAAGCCAGGCTGTGCAAGCCCACATCAATGCGGGAGTCTCCAAAGACAAGCTTGTGATGGGCATGCCTTTCTATGGCCGAGGCGGAGCAAAGCACCGCGACTTTTTAGCTTTTAAAGAGCACGGCTATAGCCCCGAATATAAAGAATGCTGGGACGAAAGCGCCAAAGTGCCGTATCTCACAGATAGTATCGGAGAGTTGATATTCGGATATGAAAATCCCCGCTCCATTGGATACAAATGTCAATATATCAAGGATCAAAATCTCAGAGGCGGCATGTACTGGTGTTACGAAAGCGATGGACCGGGCCATCCTCTGGCACAAAAAGTCAAGGAATACTTGATAGAGGATTCCATATTTTCTGATCCTATGCGCAATGTAATCGTAATAGCGGAGTGCGCTGGCCAGCACAAAGCTTTCGTGGATGCCGCTCTTAAATGGTTAATCGATGAAAGCGCTGTGCAAAATCTCCACCTTCAACTTTTTAATAACGCTGACTTTCTGGCCGACCCCGCTTTGCTCCATCGCACTGATTTAATAATTCAGCTCGACTTCCCTCCATACACCTGGCCTGAAGAGGCCCAAAATAACTTTATCGATTATGTGGATAATGGCAAAGGCGGTTGGATAGGCTTTCACCATGCCACTCTGCTCGGTGATTTCGACGGTTATCCAATGTGGAAATGGTTCAGCGATTTTATGGGCTCAGTGGAGTTCAAGAACTATATCGCACCCTTGGCAGATGGCACTGTGCATGTAGAAGCCACCAAGCATCCTATCTTCGACTGTGTGCCCGAAAGTTTTACCCTGGCTGATGACGAATGGTACACATATCATTCATCGCCTCGCCCTAATGTCACTGTTCTGGCAAATGTTGACGAAGCATCCTATTCCCCAGCATCTGACGTTACTATGGGAGACCACCCGGTGATATGGACAAATCCGAATAAGGAGGCACCTAATGTGTACTTTCAGTTTGGCCACAGCCCCAAGTTGCTCTCAAGCCCTGAGTTTTGCCGCCTTTTCCACAATGCAATCGCCTATTGCTTAAATAATCTCGAAAATAAATAACGATAGAGGGGGCAGTTCGCACTGCCCCCTCCTACATTCCCAATAAATGTATATAATACCCCCAATCACACCTATATAAAAAAGTTAACAAGGGCAATACTGCTCACTTCTGAGCGCACAACGCTTTGGACACAAAGAATCGCACTGTACTGTGTATAGCGTAGCGGGGGAATATGGGATTGGTACTACATCTACACTTAGCCCTTGAAATCATTTACCAATACAAAAAACCTATGTTTTCAGGTCCTTATACTTGAGATTTTCAAATTAGTATGCAAAGTTAGTCATTTTTCATCACTCTACAATGACCTCACCTGAGATTTTCCGATTTTTTTTTGTAAATTTGCATATCTTTTTATTTAAACTGACATATTTTTCATTTTTTTATTTTTATGGTCTATGTTTTCTACAGATAAGAAAATCCAGCTTATTGACTTGCCTGTTAATAAAGAATTTGGTGAAGATGAAGATTTTTTCAGATTAATCGCTCCGAACGGTCGGGAATTGCACCTTAAAAAATTACCTTTTCAATTATCCCAACCTCTTCCTGATACTTTAAATTGCAGAGTTAAGGGCTTTATTGATGAAACTCCTATTATTGGGCATAATATGCCTCGGTATGTGAGCGAATTTTATGCCGACGGATTCTCCTCAGGCAAGGATTTTGAGTTCAAAGTTATCACAAAGCCCCACGACAACAATGGCTTTTACCGCCTTGAGGATAGCAATGGATTGCAATTTAAGCTAATAGAGCCCAAATCCGCCTTTGCTATCGGGCAAATGGTTAAATGCAGATTTGAATATCTTGACCAAAATGTTTATATTCTGCGCCGCAGCGACAGTGATGCTCAAATAAAGATTCTTACCCTTCGCGATATCGCCCGCATTCTCAATCTTAAGTCTTGGACTATGGAGAAAGTGGAGCGATCCCTGAGGGAAATGCCCGAGATGTCAAAGGCCATGAGCGAGCTCGATCACGGGAATAGCGCTTGGATCATTACTGCCTTTGCTACCCTGCGCCAGGGGCTGCCCCGATGGTTCAACCTCGCTGTGCACAACAATAGCTATGAAACCGTGCGCGATGTACTCAACGGCTGCCGCAATGTGGCCCTGTACATGCTTGAGGGAAGCGATTTCCTTAGGAACGTCAAGGGTGGCGAACGAATAAGCATGCAACGCACCCTTACCGGACAAATCGAACAAATCGACATCTATATCCAAGCTCTCGACATTATCAATAAAAATGGACAAATTCAATTCATCAACATCCTGCTTGACCATCTAAAAGATGCCGGATACATATATCATCCTGTCACACAGTTTTCTATATTGATGATACTATTCCGCCACTCACCCGAATTGGTCAATAGCTCACTTGGCAACATCTTCGATGCCCTGATGGAGTGGTATCCTGAAACCTGGAAAGCCGAGCCTTTCCGCCAAGCCTTTGTCGAACAGCTTGAAATATATATCGAGGATACTCGTACCGACATAGATCGCTTCCTGATGCCCGACACTGCCGAAGACAATGAAAAAATCGAAAAGGTACTCACTGCAATTGCCATTCAGCAAGCATTAGCCACGGATAAAGACAATATCAACATCCAGCGCAATATGTCGCTATTCTATCGCTGCTTGTCTTTACTGCGTACTGCGAAAGCCGATACACTGCTGTGGAAATCATTCCTTTCCCTGATGGGGGTAAGATTGCCTATCGACTTCACTTGGAACGACATTAAAGAGCCTACCATGATGATGACGCGCGCTGCCGTGGATCCTCCTTTGCTCGCTCAAGTGCCACAAAACAACCGGTATTACATCGGCGAGAAAGTGGAAGTCGAAATCGGTCAAGAGGGAATCACTGTGAGCCAAAGCGATAGAGAGTGCCAGAATCTGGTTCCAAACAAGATGTTCGATTGGGAAGGCATCCATGTCAAAGCCAGTGATGCCCATGCCATGAAGCCAGCTAAGATGCGATCTCTTGATGGCCACAAGGAGTTCTGGGACGAAGTGGAGTCCTCTCTTTTCCAACCAAAAGAAATTCAAGAAACCCATGCTACGGTGCAGCGCATGCCTGACATTGGCGATACCGTGCGCATTGAAATAGACCGCATCATATCTTCTCCATCAAATCTTAAGAGTGTAGAAGCTTTTCATTGCATTATCGTAGATGACCATTTCTCCGAAGGCGAGGGATTAATGAATGCGGAAGATGTGGTCACTTACAATCTTCATGGGGTCACGATGGGCACTTTCCGCCATAACAATGGCACCCCTATGATTTTCGAAGCCATCGTGGTGGACATTGATGAGAACGATATCATTCACTTCTCTCTCATGGATGCTTGCAAGGAGGTAATCCGCGATATGACCCATACTGATGACACTTGCCTATGCGTGGTCACAAAAAACAATGGCGCCAGCTACAGCGCAATCTCAGAAAAAGGGTTTGGCCTTTATGTGCAGCGAGATCCTAATGATAAATATCCTTTCCCCAATGGCAGCGTGCTAAAGGTTAGAATTACCGGATTTGTTAAGGATACCGTACAAGCTGAAGTTGAAGAGGGTCCCCTCGATGGGATGCTCATCAACAATGCCTTGGCCCTGCATAATCTGCTCCGAGAGATAGCTATAATGGAGGACAACGCTTCAGAGCCGGAGCTGGATTTGGACGAAGAAGACATTATCGACGCCGATGAGATTCGCGAAGTGGCTCAGATAATGAGATACAAGGCTGTATCCAAGAGCGATGACATTATCCAATCTTACGACTATCTTAGCTTTGCACGCATATTGGCTCGGGTAATAGCTGATGATGAATTAGCTGCTGTAATCAAAGCTCACAAGGAGATTTTGATGCTCCATAAGCACTATGCGGCAAACAAGGTTATATATCGTGAGGACTTAGACCGGGTGCTCGAAGACTCTCCGAAGAACGATCTAATCCAACGATTGGCCTCTAAGCTCTACATTGTATCGGCTCTTTGCAATTCCGATGACAATTCCCGATTATGGGAATGCGTCCACAATGAAAAATCCGATGATACCGAGCGAGAGCTGGCTCAGATGGTTCTTTCTCACAATCTTTTATATGAGATTAACCATCAGGATGCCGCACTTGCTACCATCAAGGACCAAATAGCCAAGAAGCTTAATGTCAGCAGCGAGCAGCGAAAGCTCAAATATTATGGCTCGGAGAGCCAGTATGTAGAGTTCAAAACATCTTTGGTATATCCGGCTCAGAAAGGTAAAAGCGGCATCTCTCTGGCCGATCCGGACAAGCAGGAGTACGAAATCATGCATATCATCGCTGGATTCCTCAATACCACCGGTGGCACTCTTTACATCGGTGTCAGCGATGACCATTATGAGCGCGGCTTGGAGGAGGACTTAAAATTCTATAACCTCGACAAGAGCGAACGCAACACTATGTACCGTCGCAACATTCGATCGCTTGACAACATGGCCAACTATCTGCAGAATGTGATCGATCGCGCCTTCAATCTGGGCCTCAACGCCGGTGATTATGCCAAGGCTTATATCGATGATGAAGCTTCTAAGGGCGTAATTATGGTAAAAGTGGATCCTTGCCCCCATGTAGTGTACTATGACAATCAAATATTTGTACGCCACAGCGCCAAGACTGAGCCCATCACTCGCTCCGAAGAAATCCAACAGTTTAAAGAAGATCGCCAGCGCCTGTTCCAGCAACAGGCAAGAGTACAAGCTAATATTCAAAACCAGACACCTATGGGTGAGCCTGACGCTGAAGCAGCACCAAAGAAAAAAGATAGCGAACCTCTGCCCCAACCCTCTCCAGACCAAACAGCCTTAGAGCCTGATACCTTAGAGGAAGGCCTTTGGAGCATCCCCACTTCGAAAATTCGCAAAAATATTCTTCATGAATACCAAGACCCGGAGCATTTTGCACCTGTTTCCCTTTATATAAGATTTATTGGGGATTATGGGTATATGCTCACTCCCGACGAATGGAGCCTCGAAGAGGACGATTGTCTGGACTTGGCTATCAAAGCTGATGAGATGGACCAATACTTGGTGCTAATCTATGAAAATGAATATGCAGTGAAAGTGCCCATGCGCGAGCTGGTACAGAAGCGTAAAAACATGATACATCAGCATTGCACTGACCGCAAACTGATTTTCGCCTGTCCAATGGCCGACAAAGATGGTCTGTACAGCCTGCATTGTAATAGCAAAGGCACTATTTACGAGCGTTTCACCCCCATGTCCGCTATTGCCCAAGGCACCATCAGCTCCGCCGGAGAGCGCCTTATGGAGGGGGAATGTGAATCTTCTCCTTTCTATGAGTGGGTGCCAGCGGCCCGAATATCGGAATTTAACGACATCAAAGCCGATGGACGCCGCAAATCTGCCTTGGGAGCCTTGGCTAAAGTGAGCGGAAATGTAAAAATTTCTCCCGAAAACATAGCCGCAGCTTTTTATAATAAATTCTGAACAAATTAACCCTCTTTTGCGTTTATCTCCAGTATAAAGATTTTAAGACATATATGGATCCGCTGTTCAGCATAATTACGGTGACATACAATGCCGAAAAAACTATCGAGCGCACCATCCGCAGCGTGGCCTCCCAATCGTGCACTCTCTTCGAACATCTTATCATGGATGGCAATAGTACTGACGGCACTCTGGCAATTACTAAGAAGTTAAATCACGATAAGTTAAAAGTATTCAGCGCCCCTGACAATGGAATCTACGATGCCATGAACAAGGGCATTGCTGAAGCTCACGGCGACTACCTCATCTTCCTTAATTCCGGTGACAAGTTCCATTCTGAAGACACTTTGCAAGAGATTGCTGATGTAATCTTCGCCAATGATTATCCTGGAATCGTGTATGGCCAGACTGACATTGTCGATGACTCAGGCTCTTATCTTGGGCCAAGGCATCTGAGAGCCCCGGAAAGCCTTACGCTCGATAGTTTCAAACAGGGAATGGTAGTTTGCCATCAAGCTTTTGTAGTACTGCGCCAAATTGCCGATTATTATAATCTGAAATACAAATACTCGGCTGATTACGAATGGTGCATCATCTGTTTGCAACATTCCCGGCGCAATGTGTATATGCCCGCTACTTTGGTGGATTATCTGAATGAGGGCGAAACCACCCGACACTTCAAAGCTTCCCTGAAGGAACGCTTCAAAATCATGTGCACTTACTTCGGAACCTTGCCCACCATCTATCGACATATATCTTTTGCCCGGCGCTACTTAAAGCGCCGCCCCAACGCTGCCAACAAACAATAAGAGCCTGTTTAATGATCATTGTCAACACCACTTTCTGCCTGCATCCTGACTCCGAGGCAGAGATTTTGAACTGGATTAAATCAGCCTACATTCCCAGCGCCATAAAATGTGGGGCTCAAGAGCAAACGCTCCTCTCCAAGGTTATTGAAGCCACCGATCCCACATTCGCCCTCCACATTACCTTTCCTACCATTGAGCTGGCCAAAAAGTGGAATCAAGGCGTAGGACAGAACCTTCGCGATATTTTGGCTAAGCGTCATGGCGAGCGTGCCCTCACTTTTTATACCCTGCTTGAGCCCTATGGAATATGACAAAATTATAATAGGCATCGACCCTGGCACTAATGTCATGGGATATGGTATCTTGGGTGTGAAAGGCAAAGAGCCATGCATGGTGGCCATAGGGGTTATCAAGCTGGATAAATTTGAAAGCCACTATATGCGATTAGGCCGAATTTACGAACGCGTGCTCGGGCTGGTGGAGCAATATCTGCCAGACGAGATGGCCATCGAAGCACCTTTTTTCGGAAAAAATGTACAATCCATGCTCAAGCTGGGGCGCGCCCAAGGGGTCGCAATCGCAGCCGCTCTGGCTCGGCAAGTACCAATCCATGAGTACGAGCCTCGCAAAATCAAGCAAGCCATCACAAGCAATGGCAGTGCATCTAAGGAACAAGTGCAAGAAATGCTGCGCCGCATACTCTCCATCCCTAAAGATAACCTACTCCCAGAGCTGGATGCCACTGATGCCTTAGCCGCAGCCCTTTGCCATTTCTACGAATCTCAGAAGCCGGTAACAACAAAATCTTTCAAATCTTGGAAAGATTTCATTGCTAAAAATCCTGATCGCGTAAAATAGCAGCATCAATGCGCTTCAAGCCAGTTGGTGCCTACACCTGCGCTTACCTCCATTGGCACATTGCCTTGGTAGGCTTCTTCCATATCGCGCACCACTATTTCCTGTAAGTGCGCCAATTCGTCAGGCTTGACATTGAATATCAATTCATCGTGCACTTGCAGTATCATTCTCGAGCGCATGCCCGCCGCCAGAATATCTCGATAAATTCTGATCATAGCCTTTTTGATGATGTCGGCCGCACTGCCCTGCAGAGGCGCATTTATGGCATTGCGCTCAGCATAGCCTCGCACCGTGGCGTTGCGCGAATTAATATCAGGCAGGTACCTCTTTCTGCCCTCTATGGTAATTACATATCCATGCTCGCGAGCCCGGGCTATGGAATCGTCCATATATTTCTTTACCTGAGGATAAGTAGCCAGATAGCCGTCAATAAGCATTTTAGCTTCGCTGCGCGGTATCTCCAGCCTTTCGCTCAGGCCAAAGGCTGAAATGCCATATACAATGCCGAAATTCGCTGTCTTAGCATTTCGGCGCTGATTATCTGTCACTTCTTCAATAGGGATATGGTAAATCTTGGCTGCTGTGGCTCTGTGGATATCCTTGCCACTCTTAAAGGCCCCAATCATTTCTTGGTCGCCGCTGAAATCGGCTATCAAGCGCAACTCTATCTGCGAATAGTCGGCTGAAAGCAATAGATCGCCTGGATCTGCGATGAAAGCTCGGCGTATCTCGCGACCATCATCGGTGCGGATAGGGATGTTCTGAAGATTGGGATTGGTAGAAGAAATTCTGCCCGTAGAAGCCACTGTCTGCTGATATGTGGTGTGGATTTTACCGGTTTTTGGATTTACTTGGGCGGGAAGGGCATCTACATACGTCGTAAGCAGTTTCTTTAATGCGCGGGCTTTTAGTATTTTATCTACTATTGGATATTCCTTTCGGTGCTTCTCCAGAATCTCTTCGGTAGTGCTCCAAGCGCCCGTCTTGGTCTTGCGGGCCTTGGGGTCAATCTGCATCTTTCCAAAGAGTATATCGCCTACCTGCGATGGCGAGCCTATATTGAATTTCTCACCAGCCAACTGATAGCATTCACGCTCCAATTCTTCAAGCCGGCGAGATAGCTCCACCGACATTTTATTAAGCTCTGCCACATTGATTCGCGCGCCTTCCCATTCCATTGAAGCGAGCACCTCCACCAGTGGCAGTTCTATCTCATCCATCAATTTTGTCTGGCCTTGCTCTGACAGCGACTGCTTGATGGTTGGCATCAGCATTAGAGCCACTCTGGCTTGTTCTGCCACTCTCTGTGGAGTATCGGGGAGCACCTGCTTCCACAACTTTTTGCGCTCTACATCACTAAGCGAATAGCTTAGAGTGCGATATCCTATCACATCATTAGCCACAAAATCTATGCCATGCCTCATATCAGGCTTCAGCAAATAGTGGCCTACCCCGTTGTCATAATATTTAGCCCTGAGGTCCACTCCTTGGCGCATCAGCAGGATCATATCCCGCTTTATATCCTGGCTTACCACCAGCACATCCGGATTAGACACTAATGGCTCTATCACAGTCATCAACTCTTGCTGGCCGAATAGTCCCTCTTGCATTGGCACATACAGATTGTGATCTTCTCCATATGCCAGGCCTATTCCTACAAGCTGAGCTGTCATCGCTTCCTCTCCTATGGCGAATATGCTTATTCCCACAGTGCTTGTGGCTATGGCAGCCTTTATATGCGGTGCTAAGCTATCCACTGAGTCTATGATCTCATACTTTTTGATGGCCCCGCCTTCTTCCATAGATGCAAAGGTTGATGAGGTCGGCTGAATACCTTCCGTATCGATGCCATCAAACAGGCCTCCCAATGTAGGCTGCTCCACTCTGGGCGGCTCTGCTGAATTATCTATTACAGAGCGTGCCTTAAGCTTGGCTATAAAGCTCTTGAACTCAAGCTCATCATATATCTTTATGAGCTTATCAATGTCAGGCTCTGTCCGCAAGAGCGAGGACAGCGGCACATCAAGCGGCACATCGGTCTTGATTGTTACTAATTCTTTAGAGAATTTTATCTGTTCTGCGTTATCCTTTATGTTCTTTTGAATGGCTCCTTTCAGATCATGGGCATGCTCAATCAGATTTTCTACGCTCCCCCATTCTGAAATCAGCTTAGCCGCCCTTTTCTCACCCACGCCTGGGCAGCCAGGCACATTATCGCTTGAATCGCCTTCCAAAGCTAAAAGATCGATCACCTGTTCTGGCCGGTCTATGCCGTATTTTTCACACACTTCCTTGGGACCTCTCACCTCAAACCCCACTCCTCGCAGAGCTGGACGATACATCAGCACATTGTCTCGCACAAGTTGCCCATAGTCCTTGTCAAGTGTCATCATGTATGTTACAAAACCCTCCTCGCTGGCTTTTTTGGCCAAGGTGCCTATTACATCGTCAGCCTCATAATGCTCTACTTCGAAGATGGGTATGCGGTAAGCCTCCAGTATTTTCTTTATATAGGGAAGAGCAAGAGTGATGTCCTCTGGTTGCTTTTCGCGCTGTGCCTTATACTCGGGATAAATCTCATGGCGAAAAGTCTCGCCATGAGGCGGATCGAAGCACACTGCTATATACTCCGGCTCCTCAGTGCGAAGCACATCATCCAAGGTGTTGCAAAAGCCGAATATCGCTGATGTATTAACTCCCTTTGACGTGAAGCGTGGAGCCCGAATCAAGGCATAATATGCGCGATAGATGAGGCCATACGCATCGAGTAAAAATAATTTCTTTCCTTCCATAGCCTAAGCTTTTGTATGATTTCTGGGTCTGTTTGACTGCCGACAATATTTATAAAAACGTTAAAGTAGTCCTAAATGTCGAATTTTCGGCATAAAATTAACAATAATTCCACAAATTACAATAACTTTTACTAACTTTGCACAGAATTTCTAATGTATGTCCACATTACAGACTATACAAAAGTCTCTTGCTACGGAGCTTGACTTGCTCAACTGCCGCATCAAAAATCAATTGGGTAGCTCTAATCCTTTGATGGAATCGGTAGTGAACAATTATCTGCGCACCAAAGGCAAGCAGATTCGCCCTATCTTAGTAATGCTTACGGCCAAGCTATTAGGCTCGGTCAACGAGAATGTTATCTCTGCTGCCGCTGCAGTGGAGCTGTTACATAATGCCTCTCTTATCCACGATGATGTGGTAGATAACTCTAAGATGCGTCGCAATCAACCCACTGTCAATGCTATTTGGGATAACCACATAGCTGTGCTCGTTGGCGATTTCTTCGTGTCTTCAGCTATGCAATGCGCTATTGCCACTAACGACTTGCGCATCATTGATGCTCTCTGCCATATGGGTAAGCTCCTCTCACTGGGTGAGCTTGACCAAATATACAACGCTCGATATCACCAGCTCTCTGAGGATGCCTACTTTAAGACTATCAGTTACAAGACTGCTTCGCTTTTTGTAGCCTGCGCTCAGATGGGAGCTTATGCCGTGAATGCAGATGATAAATACCGGCTGAAGATGGTGGAGTATGCGCAGCTTTTGGGCCTGTGTTTTCAAATTCGCGACGACATCTTCGATTATTTCACCGACTCCTCAATTGGCAAGCCCACTGCCAACGACCTCCGCGAGGGCAAAATCACCCTGCCTCTGCTCCATGTGCTGCTTGACGAATCTGCTCCTGACCATGCAAAAATGACTGATTTGGTACACAAAGAGGAACTTGACGACAACGATATAGCCACCCTTACTGCTTACGCAGTCAACAACGGAGGCATCGATTATGCTTATGCGAAAATGGATGAGCTCAAAAATAAAGCCTTACAGATTTTGGAATATCTTCCGCAGAATCAAGCCTCACAAAATCTTAGAGATTTATTCAATTCCGTGATAGCGAAATAAGCAAACTATAAATAGAAAAAAGGTTCCAAATTTGGAACCTTTTTTCCTGTTATTTTGAGTGGTATTTTACCAAGCCTTCAATTGAAGAATATTCTATCTTATCTAACCTCACGCCAAACTCTTCGGCGGCTTGCTCCAACAGCTGGCGGAACGTACAAGCCGTGCCACCTACCACACTTAGCGGATATTTTTCATATTCATAAGCCACGATATTGCGCCGGAAAAATGTCAAGAAAGAGTCGTAAACCAGCTTGCGACAATATTCCATATCAATATTGTCTGCCAAGAACATGGAGAACTGTGACAAACTGTTGTTAGGGCGCGGATGCGAATACACCATATCCAAAATTTGGTCAGGCGACAGGCGGAAATCATCATAGAACTTAGTGGCCACATCCGGGGGCACTAATCCCTTAAGTACATCCGATAGCAGAAGTTTGCCCATATATGCTGATGAACCTTCATCTCCTAAAATATAACCTCCCGATGTTGCATTCTTGATGATTCTCTCGCCATCGTAATAGCACGAATTTGTGCCCGTGCTTATCACGGCTACCAAGCCTGCATTATGCTGAAGCAAACCTCGGGCTGAGCCTAAGAGATTGCTATATACCTCGGAGGGTGTGCGGAATTGTGCCACAAGCGAAGCCTCTACCTGCTTGTTTTTTTCCATATTGACGCAGCCGGAACCGTAAAAATATACTTTGTCAAGCTTTGCTTTGAAGAAATATTCAGGAAGTTCAAGTCTGATAATGTGAGAAATCTCTCTGCGTGAAAGAAAAAAGGGATTTAAGCCAGCTGTTCCAGCTTGCTCAATCACTTGGCCCTGCTCAACCAGAGCCCATTCGGTGTGGGTGCTCCCACTTCCAGCAATTAGTATCATCTGGTGAATTATTTTTTCATCGGTGATTATATCTCTGTGCAAAGATACAAAAAAATATTAAACAATTAAAAAAATAATCCAATTAATCAAAAAAATAAGATGCCAGAGAAGATAGGCATCAGGCTTAAGGCTTTATAAATAAAAAGCCTCCAGAATCAAAAGATCCTGGAGGCTCTCTGAAGGGTGGCGCAAATGAGACCCGGTCTGCTCGACCGATACTCATACAAATAAAAAGCCTCCAGAATCAAAAGATTCTGGAGGCTGAAGGGTGGCGATGACCTACTCTCCCGATTTCTCAGTACCATCGGCCCTGCAATGC